>CAZAOA010000020.1:0-4105 GCA_964486765.1 uncultured Candidatus Saccharibacteria bacterium | reverse complement strand
CTTTTTAAGTTTATTAGATCTGTATAAAACTTATCTTTAAGATCTGAGATTTTTATCTTTTCTTTTCCAGAGAATACTTTTTCCATCAAATCTTTTTCTATCTTGTTAGCAATTTTATCACTAGAATTCAATTTCACTAGCTCATAATCATCTCTTGAAAATGTACCCTTCTTTTTAATTTGATTGATTTTTATATGACCATCAATCGCTAATTTTATAAGGGTTGCAGAAATCTCCCTATTGTCAGACTTTTCATCATAGATCATCCCCGACTCTGCTGGTGAGAGTCCCATTGGAGCAGTATAGCGAGCAACAATAGAATGTAAAATTGGATCTTTGCCATATTTTTTCCAAAGATAATACATAAGAAAAAATACAAAGATAGGAAGAAGCAATATAGAATTTGATAAAAATGTATCTAGGGTTCTCTCCCAAAAAGTCGGCTCATAAACAGCACTTTTAGGAAGACCAAGGACTACCGTGACACCCTGGTATTCGTTCAAATAAAAATTATTAAAAGTCGCTTTTTTCGTCGTTAATTCATCTGAATTCAAGACAAATTCACCCGTGCACTCTTCGTTTGAGCCAGCATCTCCAAAATAACAACTCTCCATCAGATCATTCTGGTTAAAGGTGTCTGGCAAAACTACATTTATATCCCCTTGCATAATTGGCACATTCCACTCTGTACCTATTGCGTTCCAATATAACTCATCAAAATTATCAAAATAGTTAAATGCTTTATCTACTTTATAGCGAATAACATATGTCATAACTCCAGTTACGTATTTGTCAGCGTCACCTATCTTGATAGATTTTTCGCCGCTAGAGTTTGAAGTCTCAAAAGTGTAGCTGGCGCCATTCTCATCAACCACATCTATCTCATCAATTTCAAGTTTATAATTTCCTCCTCTGGCTTTGTATTTATATGGAATATTTCTTATAATCCCATGTTTTGAATTTGGTCCAAAGTTGTACAAAATGGTTTCGGTAACTTGTATGGTGGCATCACTATCAATTACAATGCTTACATTGTAATTGTCTATTATCTCACTACTATTTTCAGCATTAGCAAAACTAGCAAATCCAAGAACTGCGAAGGTGGTTAGAAGTAATGAGTAAAATATTTTTTTTATCATAATCCCCATTCGTATCTTATCGGTGTCTAATGCCGTGGAAGTTTCAGTGTAGTTGTAACATGAGAGCGAAAAACACCTGCCGTAAGGTAGTGATATATTATATTTTACCAATCTTATCAATTTTTTACTAATTCTTTTTATCAGGTTATAATATATCTAATATGAAGATTGGACTTATAACAGAATGCTACAAACCAGTTGTCAACGGAGTTGTTTTTTGTGTTGAGAATTTGAAGAGAGAACTTGAAAAAGAGGGACACGAGGTTACTATATTTGCCCCAGACTACGGAAAGAAAAATGTTAAGGAAGACGGAGTGGTTCATTGCCCAAGCCTTCCGCTTGGCTCAACAAACTATCAACTTGCATTCGGCTACCCCAAAGAAATTAGAAAAATACTTGAAAGCATGGATATCTTGCATACTCATCACCCATTTACGATGGCAAGACTCGCTTTAAATACTAAAAGGAAGAAAAAGATCCCGCTGGTTTTTACAAACCACTCTCAATATGACCAATACATCAAATATGTTCCTCTTTTTAAAGATTCGGCAAAAAATTTATTAAACGCTTATCTTAAAAATTTTTGTAACAAATGTGATCGTATCATTGCGCTCTCAACCGGAATTGCACGAGAGATAAAAAGTTACGGCACTAAAACTAAAATTGATATCGTAAATAATGGAATCGATGTAAAAAAATTCCAGAAAAAGTTTAAGAGACCTAAAGAATATGATCAGATTCCAAAAGACAGAAAGATTGTTCTTCATTTAGGAAGAATCGCTCATGAAAAAAATATTAATTTTCTAATTAGGTCATTTGCAAAAATGCTGATAAAGTTTCCAAAATCGCATCTTGTAATAGTCGGATCTGGACCAGCGCTAGAAGATACAAATCTTTTGATAAAGAAGCTTAAGATCGATAACAATGTCTTGGTTACTGGGCCGATAGAAAGAGAACTAGTGTCATCATTTTATCAACACTCAGACGTCTTTGCGTCTGCATCCAAAACTGAAGTCCATCCGCTAGTTGGATTAGAAGCAATGGCGTCTGGACTTCCAATAGTAACCTTAAAATCAGTTGGATATGAAGATATTGTAGTTGACAATAAAACTGGTTTTTTTGCAAAAGAAAACGTTACTGATTTTGCAGATAAAATGCAAATGATATTAAAAAACCTTGACCTTAAAAATGCGATGAGCAAGTCATCTCATAAAAGATCAAAGTTGTTTAGTATTCAAGAAAACATCAGAAAAACTTTAGATATATATAAAGAACTAACTAAAAAGTGATTTGATCTATGCCAGTGTTGGAGGATTTCTGTCATTCATCTTCTGACTTTTGAAGTATCTCTTAAACTTCTGATTCTTCCACAACAGAATCACTGTCAATAGTCTTTTCATAGGGTCTGTTTGCCCAAATATATACTACGCTAAATGCAATCACGATTACAACAATCATAATCAACACCCATATCCACCACTTTGATTTTCTAGTTTCCAAATTATTTGTATTTTCTTCCATTTTTCCCTTTTCAAGACTTAGATCATTGTTACAATTATACCAAATTAACTATGACTATGGTAGAATATTACTGTAAATTAAATTTAGGATGAGAATGAAAAATACAGGCTTCGCTTTGATAGAACTTCCTGTAGCGAAGAAACGTGGCTTCACGCTTATCGAACTAATAATTGTCGTTGCTATCATTGCTATAATGGCTGGTATAGCGTCTGTTGCAATTGCTGGAAGTCGTGGTAAGGCAAGAGATGCAGTTAGAAAAGCCGACATGCATCACCTGCGCCGTGCATTTCACCAATATCAAGCTGACAATGAAGTTTTTCCAGCTGCTGATGAAAGTTGGGGCGCAATACCAAATATAGACGCAGTCTATATTAAAAATGTGCCAACTGACCCAACTGTCACAATTCCATTTATGTATGCTACCCACGACAGCGCAACCACAAACGATGTCGAATTTAGCATTGAATGTACCCTTGAAACTGATTCTGACACAGATACTGGTGAAGCATTTGGAAGCCCTCTTCAAATAACCTTCATATCTAATCCAGCCTCTGATCTAGAACTAACACAACACTATAATTATGCTATCACCTCTTTCTGACACTGCTATGCGGTGACCTCTTATTAGATCGCGACAACTAAAAAGAATACGAGAAACAATACTGCTAAAATAAAATTTGTTATCATCCCAACTAATACCCCTAAAAGTCCTCCTGTAGCAGCTTTTAGGGCTTTTTTATGATCTTTATAAGCTAAGGTCTCACCAACCAAAATACCTATAAATAAACCAATTATTCCACCAATTAATGGGTTGATAAATACTCCTACTATCATTCCAAGAAATCCAAATGTAATAGATTTTAGTGTCGCCCCACCGAATTTTGCACCCAAAAGCCCAGAGAGATAGTCAACAATGATCGAAATTATAGTTATGACGATCAATATTATCAGATTCGATAATGTTAAGTGCTCAAATTTGTCGGTATAACCAAAAATAATCGCTATAACTAGCATATACGGAATGCTTGGAATAACTGGCAAAAAGACCCCAATGATTCCGGGTATCATTAGAGCTGAAAATACTACTACAATCCATACATAATCCATATTTTTAACTTAAACTTTCGGACTCTCTTTTCTTCTTTCGTTTTAGAATAACAATGTATATTAGTGATATGATAAATAGCACTCCAACGCTGTATCCCACTATCTTCCAAACTTTCTTACTACTTTTCAACTGATCTATCTCTGTTGTCAGATCTCCATTGTCAGATAGATTAAAGTAAGCATCATATTCGGCTGATTCACTTGAAAGGGTTAAGTCAGCAGAGATTACCTTTTGTGCAACTAAGACAATCTTGTGATCTCCATAGGAAAGACCTGATGATGGGAAGTTAAAGTTAGAGTCGAAGGTTCCATTGTCATGAACATTAGCTGTTGGAGAG
>CAZAOA010000019.1:0-6111 GCA_964486765.1 uncultured Candidatus Saccharibacteria bacterium | reverse complement strand
AACCGATGCACATTATCAGGCTGAACGAAGCAGTTTTTCACGACTGTGGCAATGTTTTAAACTATCTTGAGACAAATGTTAATTTCGCCTTAAAAGATAAAGTGATTGGCAAAGATTTCAAAAAGTTTATAAAAAATAAAGTAAAAGATTTATAACAATAACCATTTTCTCTGGGAGGGCACATGTCTAAAATTAGCAAATATCTAAAACCGATAGCATTATCTTTGATGTTAGTGCTGATCGCAACCACTGTTTCTGGCTGTTCACTTTTTGGTGGTTCAGATGAAACTGAAGCCAAGGTTATCACAATTTGGGGCTTTGATGATGAAGATGTCTGGAAGCCAATTATTAAGGATGCTGAGAAGGCTGTCAAAGGCTATGAATTTGTCTATGTAAAGAAAACCCTGGATAAAGATTACGAGAATAGTGCACTAAACTCAATTCTCTCTAGTGAAGGCCCTGACGTTTGGGCAATCCCCTCAGATTGGGTCTATAGACACAAAGACAAACTTGCCCCTCTTTCAGAAAAACTAATAAAAGATTCTGAAATAAACTTAGAGAACGACTACGTTCCTGCAGTCGAAAAGATCGGAGTGATAGACAACCAAATCTATGCACTAACCCCCACTATTAATACCCTGATGCTCTACTACAATCCCAAAATCTTCGATGCAGCCCTAGACGAGTACAACAGCGCCCATAAGGGTTCAGATAACTCAGAGCTTCGAAAAGTTGCTTCAAGCACACTGAACAACGCACCGATCACCTGGAATGAGGTTGTTGAGGCAACGAAATTAATTACTTTAAAAAATGGTAACATCATAACCAGATCAGCTATCGCCCTTGGTGAAACTAACAATATCGCAAACCCGACCGATATTCTCTATGCTCTAATGCTTCAAAACGGTACCGAGATGACCTCTTCAACGATTGACTTGGCTACATTCAATCTTCCGGGTAGCAGCGAACCAGCCAAAAATGCACTAGAGTTTTTCACTAGTTTCTCAACTCCAGGATCAGCGAACTATACCTGGAACGAAAACATGCCAAACAACTTGACCGCATTCTCTGAAGATAAAGTTGCTATGATAATTGGCTATGAGTCACTTCAAAACTATTTCTCTCAGGTTTTTCCAAACTTCAAGTACAAAAAAGCCACTTTACCTCAAATCGGAGATACTCAAACAAATATAACGGATTATACCGAATCAATCTCGTTTGTAGTACCAGCACTTACAACTGATACTGAGAGTGCATGGAAAACTATCCTAAGCATCATGGCTACCAGCTCGTCTAGCTACGCAGCTACCCTAAACGTCTCTCATGCTGGTAAGAAAAGTAATTTCGAGCCAAAGCTGGCAGATAGAGAAGGAGACACATCGCCCGGAAAAGAGCAGGCCCAAACAGCTACAACTTGGACAAAGGGCAGGTTCCCAGTTGAAACAGACGAAATATTCAACCAACTGATTGGAAACAAAATTTCAGGAAAACAGGATTCAACCGCAGCTTTGGACTGGGGAGCAAGTCAAGTTACAGATCTGCTTCGAAGAGAAACTTGGTAATATGCGAAATTTCTAATTTCTAATTTCTAATGTCAAATCAAATTCTCGTCCAAAGGACGATCAGCTATCGGCTGATAAATTACAAATTACAAACACAATACAGAAAGATAACAATCTTTTGTCTGGTTATTCTCTTTGCTTTTACGTTGCTTCTACCAGCTCTCGTTTTTGCTACCATTGATGCCACAGATCCAACAACATCTATAGTTACGGATTCAGAGACAGAAGAGAGTACACCGAGCGAAGGAATCAATACCGGCGTTGGTATTCCAACTGGGATTGACGAAGATGGCAACATAGTTACAAAAACAAACTATGAAAGTTTCATGGATTATATGGCCTCACTCTTCTCATTTGCCCTTAAACTGGGTGCCGCCTTGACTGCCCTAATGATCATTTATGCTGGCTACAAATACTTAACTTCCCAAGGCAATACTTCTGCCACAGGGGAAGCCAAAGAGATAATCATCGGTTCACTCTCTGGATTTGCGATGCTCTTATTGATCTATTTATTACTAAATGTCCTGGGCTTCGAAACCCAAGTGTAAATAATGATTTACTCCCCTTACAAACTTATCCGAATCTATAAAGAAATTAATCGTCTCACGGTAACGAAACCCGTATCGGTTAAGTCTATCGTCAAACGTAACCGATTGACGATACTGGCAGCGCCCGCCTGCCACGCCCGAAATGCTTGAGCATATGCGATGCGGGCGGGCAACGATGTAGCAACTTCGGGCAGGCAACCGAAGAACGAAGTACCCTACAATTCCCCCTAAAAAGCTATCTTGCTAATAAGCTAAAAAGCTAGTTATGAGTTCTTATTCAAAAACCAAATCTATCTCCAAGATCCTGATCTATTTTTCTCTTTTTGCGGTTCTGATTTCTGGCGGAGTATCGTACCTCTCAAACAACCAAATTGGAGCCGATGATGACAATCAGCTGGTCTTTGCTCTAAACTCACAAGGTGCAATCTTTGGTGCAAATCTTGATGGAGCAAAATTTACAAATAATCTAGAAGATTTTAACGACACTTATAAAGATATAATATATCACGATTCAGCAGACTCATGTTCTCTTATAGGTCAATCCAGCTGTTTCGAAGTTAACCCAGGAGTTTGGACCGATCCTTCTGTAAAAGACTCTGACAATCTGCCTGTCTGGAGTTTTATTGAACAAGCCTATAACTATTTTTCAGGAACAGATAAAGAGATAATCGGCAACATCCGCTCCAATTATGTCGCCGCAGCTTGGAATGAATGGAACGAAGTATTACTTCCAAAAAGCGGTGAAGATAATCAGATAATCATAGCATCTGAAGAATTTTTTAAGAGCCTTGAGAGAAACGGAGTCGATATTGATAATGAACAAGAAGAATACTGCGAACCAACTGGACACTGCGAGATCAAGATTGCTAAACAAGGTGACTCTTTCAACGATTTTTTATCTATCAGTCTGTCTGATAGCTATGATGGTGCCAAAATGAACTCTTTGTGGTTAAAAGGCGTTGACTTCGTTCTGGGCACCGCGATCCCACTTTGGGAAGGATATGGGATGGATCTTGATGCAGAAAAAGAGTACTTGGCAGATCCTGGTGGTGGGCACAGAGACATCTACTTAAGTTATGCCAACAGAAGAACTGCAAATAGCGAAATTCTCTACATCAATTCGCCCAGTCAATTCTATCTAGCTACGGACTCCTCTGATGCTATGCAGCCTCAAAGTTTCTCTATCGAAGCAAAACTTAAAAACGGCAATTTAAGCGAAGAAGTAGCAACCGACAAACCGTACAAGATAAAGGTATATATAAAACCTGAATCCAAATCGTCTGATGATTCTGCAATATTTGTTGGAGAGAGACAGATTGATTCTGAAGATGTCCATCATCTAAATGATATTGAATACCTCTTTAATTGGCAAGATGTTATCAAAAAAAGCTACGACCCTGCTCCAACAGACGCCGATGATGTATCGTATGATTTTGCCTTTCCGCAAAAATACAAATTAGCTACACTCTTAGTAGAATACACGGATGAATACCCTAGCGGAAGAGAGATGGAGAGAGCGGAAGTTTCATTCAATACATTACTCATAAAAGATGGTGGAGCAATTTCTCGAACAACAGATTACTTTGATCTGGATGCTTCACCGAATCAGGTAGAATACAACGATACTCTAAACGTTGACATCGCAATTGCCAATGACCCAGAAAAAATATTAAATCCGCCCTTAGAGGAGATGGATAAAGTGGATGTCTGGTTATGCGACGGTAAGCTTTCGACTACATCAGGAGAGAGTTGCCCTACAAAAATTGGATCTGCACCTGCCGATAGTCCCAAAACATCTCTAAGCTGGTCTGTTCCTGAAGCCCAAAGCATCGGTTATTACACTGTGATGGGTAAAGGATTTTTCGATTCAGTCCATGTCGCAGCAGCAACTGGATACGAACAAGTTACGATAAGCAACACCGACCCAACTCTTTCTGAAGAGAACCCAGTTGACCCGAGATATTCAAATCTTATAAACTTTAGCGAAAAAGCATCAGAAGATGCGAGAGGATCTTCTCTCACATCTGTTTTGCAACTTGCTAACAGGATAATAGATCTACTTCTTTACGCTATAGCCATCTTGTCAGTTGTGGGGATTATAATTGGAGGTATAATGTATATAACCTCTGGAGGCGATCCTGAAAAAGCAAAGAAAGGCTCAAAAGCAGTTATCTATTCGATTGTTGGAATAGTAATAGCGGTGTTAGCATTTGTTATAGAATATGTGGTATTAGATACATTGGTAAGGCTTGGAGTGGTTGAGAGATTATAGATAATAAGGATATTCCATCACAGAAACTTCACACAGAAAATCACAGATTCGTACTTTAGTCTAATTTGCCCGCCTATTAAGGCGAGGTCTCGCCCAAAGGGCGGATAATTTCGTTAGGAATGCAATGAAAGTTTTAGCAGCTGATCCAACAACAGAAGTCGATAGCTTCGGTAATAAGATTACTGAGTTTGGTGGTACCGAAGCAAATTTAGGATCAATACTTAATGCCGTAAAATGGGTCACAGAGATAGCTTTAAACATTGCTGTTATAATCGGTGTTATAATGATTATGTATAGTGCATTTTTATATGTTAGTTCCTTTGGCAAAGAAGAGCAGGCAGAAACTGCGAAAAAAACTCTTCTCTGGTCGATCATCGGAACAGTTGTAGTGGTATTAGCTCGCGTAATAGTCAACTTCGTAGATGTAGCCTTAAAGTGACACTCCTGTGTCATCCTGAGCGAAGTCGAAGGATCCTGAATTTGGAATTTATGAATTTCTTATTTCTGTGATATTCTGTGGGAAGTTTCAATGTAGGTTAATTCGTAATTTCGTACTTTAGGGATGTTATTCGTATATTGGTAGTTGAACAACGGGCTTGACATTACCAAACGCTAAAAGCTACAATGAATACAGTTATTAATTATCGGAGGGTTAAATGAACTTGATTGATAAAGCACAGGCTTATGAGTGGGAGTTTTTACAACTATCAGAGACTGGTTATAGCGGCATTGGAGCTCTTGCTGATGTAGTTGTAAGGATTGTATTGGAAGTTGCTGCAGTTTTGGCAGTAATCTATCTTATTTACTCTGGGATTCTCTATCTTACTGCAGCAGGAAACCCCGACGCCGCCAAAAAGGGTCAACAGGGTCTTGTCAACGCGATCATCGGTATAGTCATCATCATACTTGCATACGTTATCGTTACAGTAATCGCTAGTACTGTTACAAGAATATAATATTCACTCCTTCGTCACTCTCCAGACTTCTTCTATCGTAGTGACGCCTTGAAGAACTTTTACTAAACCATCTTGTTCCATAGAGATCATTCCAGAACGCTGAGCTTCCCTTGTGAACTCAGCGATGCTGGCTTCTTTGGAGATAAGTTGTTCGATATTTTCATCTGGAATCATTACTTCAACTATGACTTGCCTTCCTAAAAAGCCAGCGTGATGACACTTCTCACAACCTTTACCGCGTTTTAGTTTTATAGACTTTGAAGACAAATATGCTTGATACTTACTTTCAAGCATATTTTTTATTGGATCTAATGTTTTTTGGACTTCTTGCCAAATCTCTTTGCGTGGCACGAACTCTTCAACGCAATTAGGGCAGATCTTTCGAACCAATCTTTGTGCCATCACTAAGTTGATTGAGCCAGACAATAAAAACGGTTTGACGCCAATATCTAGAAGTCGGATAAAAACTCCCGGCGCCGAGTTGGCATGGATAGTAGAAAGCATTAGGTGGCCCGTTAAAGCAGCCTGTACGGCTATTTCTGCCGTTTCAGGATCTCTAACCTCTCCAACCATTATAATGTCCGGATCTTGGCGCAGAGCTGCCCTCAAACCATTTGCAAAAGTATAATCTTCGTCCTTCTTAATCTGGCTCTGCTCCACCCCTTCGATCCGATACTCAACCGGATCTTCAAGTGTAATAATTTTTACATCCGATTTATTTAACTCCATCAAAAGCGCATAAAGGGTTGAGGACTTTCCAGAACTTATGGGTC
>CAZAOA010000018.1:0-8038 GCA_964486765.1 uncultured Candidatus Saccharibacteria bacterium | reverse complement strand
ATTTAATAGTATAAATTGATTACATTTTTTCATGGGAAAAACCAATATGAGATTGAAAAAGAGACTAAAAGGTTGGTATCTGATTTTGAGTCTAAAAAATTTGATATCGAAAACATAGATGGCGAAGAGCTATATAATGCCGGACAAGTAACAAACTCTATCCAAAGCCAAGGGCTCTTTTCTTCCAAAAAATTGATAGTTGTAAAAAACTTACAGATAAAAAACAAGGATTCTGAGGTAAAAGCAGAAATCGCAGAGAATGTAGTGAAACTTCCTGAAGGAGTAGAGGTATTGTTTATCGAAGAAGGGGATGTTGACAGGCGAGGTAAACTTTATAAAACGTTGCACAAACTTGCAAAGATAAGTCATTTTCCTGAATTGAATCCTGCCCAGCTTGAGGGATTTATTGCAAGCGAGGTTCTGAATAAAAAGTTTTCAATATCTAATCTTGCTGTTCGCGATCTTTCGATGGCGATAGGTTCGAATTTGTATCTTTTAGAAAATGAGATAGAAAAACTAATCTTATATGCAAAAAGTCAAAAAGCAGATCGGATTGAAGAGAGTCATGTAAAAGAGATGATTGAGTCGATTGCAGACCCACAGATTTTTCCATTCATTGAGGCTGTTGCCAGTAAAAATGTTGGTAGATCGATGGTGGAACTTCAAAAATTTGCAGGATCAAATGAAAATGAGCACTATTTGCTTTCTATGATTATCTATCAATTTCGAACTCTTTTAATCATCAAAGATTTGTCAGAAAAGGGGAAAAGAGCAGATGAAATCACCAAAATTGCAAAGCTTCATCCGTTTGTAGTTCAAAAATCAATCCAAATTGTGAATAAGTATAGTAAAATTGATCTTATCAGAAAGTACTTCTTACTCCATAGTACAGATGTCCAATTAAAAACTGGCGAGTTGGACCCTAAAATTGCAATTGATCTGCTTGTAGCAAAGATAGCATCGTAAATATAATCCTAATCTACAAATAGAGAACAAGCTCGAGATTGAAATAATTTACAAAAATTAGTTTCTATCTTTATAGTGGACTAATTTCCTGATATAATTTAAGTGTATAATTTGAACTTCTGGAGGGACGCATGGCCAAGACGAGCCAACTAAAGTCTGACAAGAAGGGTTTTTTTGGAATTTATTTTAGAAAACTCTCGTTTTTTGCTGTTCTGGCATTAATATTTGTGATCGCTTGGGCATATATATCATCTAACCAGTTTGGAGCTGACGCACTTTCATCTTCCGAGTTGATTGCTTTGGGAGAAAAACCTAAAATTGAAATTGAGATAAATGAAAGAGGCGATATTTTTGTGGGGGGAGAAGCTGCAAGTGACAAGCTTACTATCGTAGAAAATAGCGATGAACTTCGGATGGTGATAATCGATAAACCAAAGATCAATTATGAACTCATCTCTATTGAGCTTACGGTGCCAGGGAATTCTGCTAGAAGAGTTGAGCACGAGATCTTGGCAATTCATGGTGTAGGCGAAGCAAATTCTCATGTCAGAAACTCATCAGTCATAGCATACGAAGCCTTAGGAGTTTCTCCTCAAGCGACAATAACTATAGTCGCAAAATTACCTTCTGGAGTGATAACTCATCCATTTTATGAAAAACCGCTAAACGATATTGCCAGTTTGAAGTTTAGTTACTGGTTGGCATTGGCCATATTTTTGCCAGTTGTAACGATTGTCTATATGTTCGTATTTTTGGCGTTTCAACGACGGCTTCATAAAGTTGATGTTCCAAAAAAGGAATCTTCTTCACCACCGATGGCAATTCCACCAGCAATTGTTGGGGTATTGTACAGACAGAAGGTTGGAGCCAGAGAGATTGCAGCAACGTTGATTGATCTAGCTAGAAGAAAAGATATTGTAATTCTCGATCGGGAGAGAGGGTTCGCTTTTGGAAAAGGCAAGTTCGACAAGCGCCTTCTTGGTTATGAAAAAACACTTTTAAGCAAAGTTTTTCGAGAGAAAATGACAGCAGAGAGATTGGAAGTTGAAAAAAGAATTGCAAATCATCTTTATAGCAAAAAAATATCGATAGTTTCTGCCGGAATTCATGCGATAGCTACGAGATTGGGCTATTTTCGAGTTAGCCCTTTCAAGCTTCACATACGGTATCGATTAATCGGCTCAGCCGCATTTATAATCGGACTTTTAGGATTTTTAGCCAGTCTAATGATAACTTCACTTCCTCAAGTAAGTGCCCTCTTTTGGCTTGGTATGATGGCTTCAGCGCTTATAATCGCATTTACAGCGGGCAACATCCCACTTCGCTCGGAGATCGGCAAAGAAGCACTTTCCAACTGGTTGGCTTTTAGAAAATACTTATCAAACCCAGAGCTGATTCCGTATTCAAATGAGATTCACAAAACTTTTGAAGAGTACCTGCCATACGCTATAGTGCTTGACTGTGAGTCGGCTTGGGTTAACAGGTTCAAAGAGCATAACTTTATAGTCCCTGATTGGTATGTAACAGATAAATCAGGTCTTGGGATCGATGACTTTTGTCTTTCTCTTTTCCCAATTATCTCTTATGTGGGCAGAAGCTTTGCAGCTTTAAGAGAACCGGGATTTGAGTAGACGAACACAGTTATCGTTATAGGTAACGCAGCCCGTATCGGCTATCGTAGTTCGTTTTACGGGAATTGAATATATAATAATGCATGGAAAAAAAGCCAATAAAATCGTTTAAAGATCTTAGGGTTTATCAAGAATCGTATAATTGCGCAATTAGAGTCGCAAAAGAATTGTTACCCAAATTACCCAGTAAAGAAAAGTTTGATTTAATAGATCAGTTATCCAGATCTTCAAAAGCGATCCCAAGACTAATTGCCGAAGGTTATGCAAAAAAGCATCAAAAACTAGGATTTGTGAAGTACTTAGATGATGCAATGGCCGAAAGTAATGAGACAGTAGTTGGTGTTGAGATGTGTAAGGATATATATGATGTTGATACTGAACTTTGCGAACAATTAATTGATAAATATGACAAAATTGGAAGACAGCTTTATAGGTTGAGCGAATCTTGGAGAAATTTTTCAAGACGATCTACGTAACCGATCAACGATACGGGTATCGTAAACTAATAACGAATTATTATGAATGAACGAGGTTTAATTACTAAAATTCTATACGGTGGAGGGATTTTTTTTGATATTTCAAAATGGCTGATTTTGGTTGTGGTTGTATTGATCGTAATCAATACATACTGGGTGTCGATTTTTGTTGTCGATGGGATTTCAATGGAACCGAACTTGCATGACAATGAAATAGCTCTGATGAATAAAACTCATTTTCGCGGCGAAGAAGCACCGAAAAGAGGTGAAGTTGTTGTTGTAAAATACCCCGGCGATCCCAACAAAAAGCGATATGTAAAACGGGTGATTGGGCTTCCAGGAGAAACCCTTAGTATTAAAAAAAATAAAATTTATATAAACAACAACTTGCTTAAAGAAACTTATCTGCCTGTAGATCTGATGCTTGGAGACGATGAAAGTTGGCTGCTTGGAGCAAGCCAGTACTTTTTAATGGGAGACAATAGAGAGTTTTCAAATGATTCGAGAGTATTTGGAGTGGTGGAGCAACGTTTTTTTATAGGAAAGGTGACAAATGTCTTGGTGCCTAGATTCATTGCGGTTGAGATCCCAAAATATGCAAGCAAGATAGTAGGATATTAGTACACGGATCCTTCACGCAGATAAAGAATGGATAATATGGAGAAAGATTTACCGGAATATAAACTTACCCGCATTATTATCGGATTAATGTTTGAACTATATAATAAACTTGGCTATGGATTACCTGAAAAAGTTTATCAAAAAGCACTAGAAAAATCTCTTTCAAAAAATGGTCTCCAATTTTCTAGAGAAAAATATGGCAGGATTGAATTTGATGGGGAGGTAGTGGGAAAATACTACTTAGATTTTCTTGTTGAAGATAAAGTGGCGGTAGAACTCAAAGTTAGAAATGAGATTTATCCAACACACGTAAACCAGTTGCTAAACTACATAAAATCAGAGAACCTAAAAATCGGTCTGTTACTTGCAGTTTCAAAAAATGGAGTACTTATAAAAAGATTAATAAATTCTTAAATATTCGCGCTTATCCGTGTGGGAGATCCACGTTCTAATAACATTATTTCTTTACAGTTTTTGTCTTTGGAGCTTTCTTCGCTTTCACTTCAAGCGTTTTTTCGGGAGTTGCTTTTGCAAGTTTTTTGACCAGTCTTGACTTCAATCTTGCTGCCTTATTTTTGTGAATTACATTTTTCTTTGAAGCCATGTCTAGCTCTCTGTAGGCTTCTGAGATCTTTTTATTTACATCTTTTTCATTTGCATCTATAGCAAGTCTTGCGCCCTTTAGAGCACCTTTAACTTTAGCGCGAGTAATATCATTCTCGGCTTTTTGTCTTTTATTAACTTTTAGGGCTTTTTTAGCCGCGCTTGTAATTGGCATAGTATTGACTTAATATCTAATAACATAATGTACTATAGCAGATCAAATATGATTTGACAAGAGTATTGAAGATGTTATAACGTTTTTCGGTTGCCTGCCTGAAGTTGCTACATCATTGCAGGCGGGCGATGCCCGTAACGATTCTCGGTTTTCGTTAAACGTATAACGATTACCGATACGGGTTTCATTACCGAATGATGACTGACGCTCTTTGGGATTGACTTTATATATAATTTTGCTATACTAGAAAGTCGCTCAATAGATAATAACTATAAACTAATAATTATCAGCATATGGAACTAAGTCCAAAACAACAAGTTGTTGAGAGGATAAAGCAAGCAAAAAATATCTTGCTACTTACTCACAAGAATCCTGATGGAGATGCACTGGGGAGCCTATTGGCTCTTTATTTGTATTTGAAAAAAGAAGGCAAGAGCGTAACTGCAGTTTGTAACGATCAATCACCAGAGGTTTTGAGTTTCCTTCCAAAAGTTCAAGAGATAGCTACAAACTTTTCAGGAGCAAGGGATTTTGTTATCTCTTTAGATGTCTCAAAAGCAAAAGCTGACAAGATTATGTATAAAGTTTCCGACAATAAGCTAAATATTGTAATAAGTCCTAAAAATGGAATGTTCGATGATAAAGATGTAAGTTTTCCAGGTGGTAACTACAACTTCGATCTAATAATTGTTCTTGATGCTCATGACCTTGAGCGGATCGGTTCTCCTTTTGAGAAAAACCCAGACGTTTTTTATGAGACCCCGATTATTAACATTGATCACCACGCGGGAAATGATTATTTTGGCCAAGTGAATTTGGTAGAGCTTACTGCAACTTCTACATCCGAGATATTGGTTTCCGTTTTAGAGGCACTTTCACCAGAAAAGTCTCCCTTTGATGAAGATGTCGCAACTGCACTTTTAACTGGGATCATAACAGATACCGGATCGTTCCAGAATCAAAATACAACTCCAAAGTCCCTTACCATAGCAGCTCAGATGGTTGCAGCAGGAGCTGATAGAGAAAAAATTATCAAACGAATATTTAAAACCAGACCACTTTCAACTCTACGGTTGTGGGGAAGAGCTCTTACAAGTCTTCATGACGAGAAGGGCCACAGCTTTGTGTGGACTACTCTATATAAGAAAGACTACATGGAAGTGGGAGCGAGCGATACAGAAGCCTCAGGAGTGATAGATGAGCTTTTAAAGACCGTTTCTGGCGCTGACTTTGTTTTGCTTCTTTCTGAAAGGGGAAATTCGGTTCATGGCTCACTTCGAGCAGTTTCAAATAGTTATGATGTTTCAAAAATTGCCAAGATGCTTGGCGGTGGCGGACATCCCTTAGCTGCGGCATTTGAGATGACAGAAACTACTTTGGAAGAGAGCTCAGGCAATATAATTCAACGAATTAGAGATTATAAAAGAATTCAAAACGGAAAGATAGACAAAGTTGATGTGTAAACCTTGCAAAATACATCGAATTGTTGTAAGCTAATATCGTTATCAATTAATAAAGGAGACTGACGAAGGTAAAAACTTTTGTCAGCCGTATCATGGTAAATAAGAAAAGTCAGCCTACGGCTGATCGGCCGAAGGCAGGAAAATCAGCCGGCGAAAAGAGCGAGGATAAAGTAAAAAAAGCTACACTTACCCCGAAAAAGGCCGTAAAGGCAAAGACAGGTAAAAAAGTTGATCTGATCTCAAAGTATCAATCTCACAAGGAAGATACTGGATCGATCGAAGTGCAAGTGGCTGTAATCACAAAAAAGATCGCAGACTTAACAAAGCACCTAAAAGGTCACAAGAAAGATTATGACTCACGAAGAGGACTTCTAAGTATGGTTGGAAAAAGAAGAAGGCTTTTGAATTATCTTAAAAAATCAGATGAGGCTAAATACGAAAAGTTGATTAAGGATTTGGGCCTTCGGAAGTAAGCGAGAGTCGGGGGGGGGGGGCGAAGGTTTATCGGTAACGAGACCCGTATCGGTTAAGTCTAACGTCAACGCCTGCCTGCCGGCAGGCAGGTAAACGAATAACGAAATACGTATTAACATATTAATAAATTAGAGAAGTGAGATCGATGAGAGGTGAGACAAGCCTTTAATTGTGTACAACCACCACAAATTGCTTCCACAAATTAACACAAATATTTGTGAATTAGTGCAGATTAGTGGATAAGATTAGTGTCGGTGGTATTCAATAATTGAATTGTCTTACGTCTTTAGAGCTCATCTCGTCTTCTCACTCCAAAAAAGGAGTATTTTATGAATGCGAAAAGAGTAGAAATCTCGACCAAGAAATACGAAATCGATTATGCGGGTAAAAAATTAATTTTAGAAACTGGAAAGCTTGCACGGCTTGCTGAAGGTTCAATTACTGCAACAGTTGGAGAAACTGTTGTGCTTGCGGCTGCCGTTGCATCTGACGATGTTAGAGAAGGTGTGGACTTTTTCCCATTGATGGTGGATTTTGAAGAAAGATTCTATGCGGCTGGGAAGATGTCAGGATCGCGATTTATGAAAAGAGAAGGTCGTCCCTCGGATGAAGCGGTTCAAGCAGCTAGAAAGATCGACAGACCAATCAGACCACTTTTTCCGAAGAACTACAGAAACGATGTCCAAGTTATAGTTACTGTTTTAAGTTACGATGGTGAAAATGATCCAGATCCGATCGCAATCATCGCCGCCTCTGCAGCTCTGATGCAGACAAAAGCGCCGTACAAGGGTCCAATCGCTGCTATGGATGTGGCACTTGTTGATGGCAAAATCAAACTCAATCCAACTATGGATGAGATTGAAAAAAGCGATCTAAATCTTTCAGTCGCAGGAACTTCAGAGAGAATTCTAATGCTTGAGACTGAATCAAATGAAGTTAAAGAAGAAGTTATCATCGAAGGTGTAGAAAAAGCTATGGTGGCTATGGCTCCCATAGTAGAGATTCAGAAAAAAATTAAGGAAGATAAATTCGCTGGTGTTGAAATTAAACCTCAGGAAGAAGAAGATCAGACATCTATCGCAATTCGAGCAGAAATCTATAATGCAATTGCAGATAAACTAAAGGCTGCATCGCATGAAGCTGATAAAATTACTAGAGATCAGATGATACATGATCTCGAAAAAGAAGTCTTAACTACTTTTGAAGGAACATACAAACAGATCGAGCTTAAGGCAGCATTTAACAAACTTTTTAATGAAGAAATACGAACCGCCATTTTGGAGAGGGATCAACGCCCAGATGGTCGAGGCTTAGACGAGATTCGACCCCTAAATGTTGAGGTCGGAATTCTTCCTCGAGTTCACGGTTCAGGTCTATTTTCACGAGGAGATTCTCAGTCACTTTCTGTTATCACTCTAGCGCCTCCTGGAATGGAGCAGTTGATCGACACAATGAGTGCAGATACTACAAAACGATTCATGCTTCACTACAACTTTCCTCCATATTCTGTTGGTGAAGTTAGACCAATGCGAGGGACTTCCAGACGAGAAATTGGTCACGGTTATCTTGCTGAAAAAGCACTTAAGCCGATGATTCCTGATACGGAAGATTACCCGTATACTATAAGAG
>CAZAOA010000017.1:0-8509 GCA_964486765.1 uncultured Candidatus Saccharibacteria bacterium | reverse complement strand
ACTGATAAACCTAAAAACCAAGAAACTGAAGAACAGAAGAGAGCAGGGACAAAAAAACCAAAGAATACAGAAACAAAAGAACAAGCAAAAGAGAAATCTAAGAAAACTGACACGAAAGAGAAGAAGGTTAAGGAACCTGTTAAAAAATAATATCCACACGTTTATCAGTTTATAGGTTTATAAGTTAACACGGAGTGTTTCATGCAGATAAATTATTTGGGAAGTGATAAGTTTTCAATAAAAACAAAGGAAGCGACCATAGGTGTTTCTTCAGATCAAATTGATATTGATGGACTTATAATCAATGGCCCGGGAGAATACGAGAGAAAAGGAATATTTGTAGAAGGAGTTTCTCCCAACGGAAACGGGCCTGTTTATGTGATTAGGGCAGAACAGATAACAGTTTGTTACCTTGGAAAACTAAAACACTCAATTTCGGATGAAGCTGCAAAAAAGATTGGTGATATCGACATTTTGATCACTCCACTTGGAGAAGATGGAACAATATCGACAAAAGAAGTTAGCAAAGTAATCTCCCAGATTGATCCTCGAACAGTAATACCGATGCTCTACTTAGATATTGAATCGTTCAAAAAGTCAGAAAGTATAGCCGGAGAAGCGATTGATTCTCTGAAGATAAAGAAAGCTGATTTGCCTGAAGAAGAGAGAAAATTTTATATTTTGAAAGAGAAATAAAACACTACCAAATTACCAATACGGACGAAATTACGAATTATGATAAAGAATCTCGTTTGAAGCGAGGTTTTTTATTTGATAATTTGCATTATGTTTGTTGAGAAAACATTAAAAACTTGATACACTTAAGAGCTATGAAAAAGTTCAAAGATCTGCAAAAATTGATAGATGAAAACGAAAAGTTTCTTCTAATTGGACACGTTAAACCTGATGGTGATGCGCTTGGAGCACTTTTTTCATTTGACAACTATTTAAAAAGTCATAAGAAAAAATCTACAATAGTGCTTAAAGATAGTGTCCCCGAGCTATTTTCATATATCATTTCAGGAAAAGAGGTGGAGATAGATTTTCTAACAAAAGATTTTGACGTAATAGTGCTTCTGGATTGCGGAGATTTAAAAAGAACAGGATTTGCCGATCAAATAATATCAGCCAAAAAGAACAAGATCTTGATTGCAAACATTGATCATCATCCAAGAAACGACATTTGGAAACTAACCAAATACAATTTCTCTGACCCAAATGCGTCGTCAACTTGTGAAATTATTTACAATTTCTTTAATGATATTGATATAAAGATTGGATCCAAAACTGCTACGGCGCTCCTTTCTGGAATCTATTATGATACAGGTGGATTTTTGCACTCAAATACTTCAAACGATGTTTTGAGGATCGCGAGCAGACTCATGAGTATGGGGGCAAAGCTAAAAAAAATATCTAAGAGCGTCAACCAAAAAAGATCGGTTGCGATGCTTAATCTTTGGGGAATAGCATTAAATAATATTGTTGAGCGATCCGATCTAGGCCTGGTTGTGGCAGTTCTGACTAATAAAGATATTGTAAACTCAAAGGCCAATGAAGAAGAGATTTCGGGATTGGTCAATTTACTCGCCACAGCTTCAGAGGCTAGAGTCTCAATGTTGATTTATGAGACATTAGATGGTAAAATTCGGGGTAGTTTAAGGACAGAGGATAATAGTGTAGATGTTTCAAGATTTGCCTCACTTTTTGGCGGCGGAGGACACAGACGAGCTTCGGGATTTGTGATTGAGGGAAAGATAAGTAAATCAAATAAATCAATAAGAATTATTTGATTTGGAATATAGAATAAGGAATTTCATTTAATAAAATGGCTCGTCTCGGCAGACCGAGCCGCAGCTCGGTATGACGGATAGACGCGAAGGAAAGAACAATGGTGCGCCGCGGTGGCGGAATTGGTAGACGCGAAGGACTTAAAATCCTTTAAAGGTAAAACTTTGTGAGAGTTCAAGTCTCTCCCGCGGCACCATAAATACCTATCGGCTCATATAAATATCTGAGCCGATAGGTATTTTATAATTAGGCAATATTATGATAAAATATCATTGAGTTTGCCCTAAACTACTACGAAGAGTTCAGGGTAAAAATATTAACGGTAATATTTTGAACCAAAAAACTAAACTCAATATTTTATTAATTGTCGCGGCTCTGTTTTTTGCAGTGATCGCAGGCTATTTTTATTTACCTTCTATATTAGGAGATACGGTTTATCCACTTGAGTATGAAGACTTAATAGTAAAATACTCAAAACAACGCGAATTAGACCCATCGCTTGTTGCTGCGGTAATTATGCAGGAAAGTCGATTCTCTCCTACCGCCCGCTCGTATGCAGGAGCTGCGGGGCTGATGCAGATAATGCCAGGGACTCAAGCAGGAATCGCAAAACAACTCGGCTATAGTTCTTGGGATATAAATGATCCAGAAACCGCGATCAACTTTGGAACCCATCATCTTCAGGGCTTAATGGGACGATACGATAGCAATATAAAAGCCGTTTTAGCTGGCTACAACGCAGGTGGTGGAAATGCCGATATCTGGCTTCGACTTGGAATGCTCGACAATATCCCAATTTCAGAGACCAGGCATTATGTGAAAAATGTAACAAATTATCAACAGATTTACGCCAACCTTTATCCAGATGAGCTTGAGATAACTGGCACAAACTACGCATCGACCCTCGAGGATGGGCAACAGGATACAGTCTATAGTAAATTTTGGTTAATGATATTTGAACGATTCACCCCAGCGAATAGCAACCCCAGTTAGATAGGCTTTGCCATCAAACGGGGTGAAATAATGTTGGCTTAGAAATATCCAAATATCTGATTCGTACTTTAGTTTGATTCGTAATTTCGTAGTAAATAAATGAAAGCTAACCTCCTTCGAGAAAAATTCTTAGAATTCTTTAAGTCGAAGGATCACAAAGTGATCCCTTCTGCTTCTTTAATTCCAGAAAACGATCCAACAGTCCTTTTCACAACTGCTGGAATGCATCCGTTGGTACCATACTTGATGGGTGAAAATCATCCTGAAGGCAAACGACTTGTAAATTCTCAAAAATGTATTCGAACTGGTGACATCGACGAAGTTGGAAATGCTACTCATCACACTTTTTTTGAGATGCTTGGGAATTGGTCACTTGGCGACTACTGGAAAAAAGAGTCGCTTACATGGAGTATGGAATTTTTGACTTCAAACGAATGGTTGAATTTAGAAAAAGACAAGATCGCCGTTTCAGTTTTTGAAGGTGACGATACTGCTCCTTTTGATGAAGAGTCTTTCAATATTTGGAAAGAGCTTGGTGTAGATGAAAAGAGAATTGCAAAACTTTCCAAAAAAGATAACTGGTGGGGGCCAGCAGGAGAAACAGGACCGTGTGGACCAGATAGCGAAATGTTCTACTGGGTGGGTAAGAGCGATGCTCCAGAGAATTTTGATACAGAAGATAAAAACTGGGTTGAAATCTGGAACGATGTTTTTATGGAATATAATGAGACTCTAGATGGCAAATTTGAACCATTGAGCCAGAAAAATGTTGATACTGGGATGGGATTATCTCGAGTATTGACAGTCATAAACGCATCAGATGATAACTACACAACAGATCTTTATGAACCGTTAATTGAAAAAATTGAAAAGTTGTCAGGTAAAAAATATCGAGGAAATGAAAAAGCGATGCGTATAATATCCGACCATATAAAAGCAGCAACTTTTATAATTGCTGAAGGGATCATACCTTCAAACAAAGACCAGGGGTATGTTGTTCGAAGGTTAATTCGCCGTGCGATCGTAAAGGCAAATCAACTTGGTATAAAGAACAATTTCACTACAAAGCTTGCAAATAGTATCCACGATATTTATTCAGGAGTGTACAATCTTGATATTGATAAAACAAATATTGAGCTTGATAAAGAAGAAGAGAAGTTCAGAAAGACTTTGGAAAAAGGAATATCGCTATTGGAGTCAATGAAGGAGATTGACGGTAAAACAATGTTTGATCTTTATCAAACCTATGGAATTCCGAATGAAGTTGTAATTGAAGAAGCTACTTTACGGGGAAAGTTAGTTACCAAGGAATCAATATCTGATGCGAAAGAAAGATTTCTAAAACATCAAGATCTTTCTAGAACTGCTTCAGAAGGCAAGTTTAAGGGAGGATTGGCCGATGCCACTGAAGACACCAAAAAGCTTCATACGGCGGCACACCTCTTGTTAGCGGCGCTAAAAAAAGTACTTGGTGATGATGTTGAGCAGAAGGGTTCAAACATAACTGCCGAGCGATTGCGCTTTGACTTTTCACATTCTGAAAAATTGACCGATGAAGAGCGGGCAGAAGTTGAGAAACTGGTGAACGATGTTATCGATCAAGATCTGCCGGTTGTGATGGAGGAGATGAGTTTGGACGATGCTAAAAAATCTGGTGCGACGGGAACATTTTCAGATAAGTATGGCGACAAAGTTAAAGTTTATACTGTTGCCCATTCGACTGGCGATGCTCGCTCAGGGTCGCGAGAATATTTCTCAAAAGAAATTTGTGGGGGGCCTCATACAAAAAAAACTGGTGACTTGGGTAAATTCAAGATAAAGAAAGAGCAATCATCCTCTTCTGGGGTTCGAAGGATAAAAGCAGTACTTGAATAAATAATGGCTCTAGGACTATTCAGTACTTATTTAATCGGTTCAGATAAATGAGCCGATTAAGTTTTACAAAGCAAAAAATCTATTGCTGGGATCAAATTGATAAATAAAATTTTGGGGTGCTCCAGACCGAAGAGATCGGTCGGGAGCGGGGGTTCTGCAGAAGTTGAGAAAAATCGGCTTTTTCGGTTGCGGTGTCGAGGACTTTCTTTGGTATATCATAGATGACATGTTTGATAGTCCAACAGACGGCAAAAACGATGAGCAATATCACTACAATCAAGATCGGTGTTGCATGCTCAGTTAGAGATAGTGCTTTGTGTATAGGCTTAAACCGGTCATTCCTCATAGCTTGGAGTCTCCTTCCCTCGTAAGATAATATTAACAAATTACTTTTTCTTATTCAAGACCATCTAGCAAAGATTTCTATTGATTGGTATAATATTTATGCTGGCGGTTTGCTTTGCAATTTTTGGTGTAGAAGATATATGCAGATTATATAAGTTGTTCAATATTTAGCGAGGGAAATGTGATATTTGGCTTTGGAAAAAAGAAGAATCACGCTATCTCACTCGACATTGGGACCCAATTTGTTAAGGTTCTAATCTTTAGGATTGAAGATGATAAGGCGATTGTGATAGGAACAGCGCGACAACGCCAGAGCCTCTCTGATATGCAAGGGGGGCGCGTTACTGACATTTCAGGTGTTATAAAAAACTGTGAACTTGCGATTGACAGAGCCGTTGAAGAAGCAGGAGTTGCACCTCGCCAATGCATTATTGGGATCGCTGGCGAGCTTGTTAAAGGTACAACTTCTTGGGTTCACTATAAAAGAGAAGATCCAAACAAAAAAATCGAGATAAAAGAGCTTCGGGAGGTAATCGATCAGGTTCAGAGAAAAACTTTTGAAAAAGCTCGGACTTCGCTCGCTTGGGAGACAGGTTATTCTGAGATTGATGTAAAACTTGTGAATTCTGCTATAGTTGATGTTAAGATAGACGGTTACAAAGTGACCAATCCAATCGGTTTTCAAGGGCGTGAGATAGCCGTTGGGATATTTAACGCTTTTGCTCCGATAGTTCACTTAGGTTCGCTTCAGACCATCGCCTCTGAACTTGGTTTGGATCTTTTGGCAATAACTTCAGAGCCGTATGCTGTTGCACGATGTGTCGGTCTCGAAGAGATCTCAGACTTTTCATCAATTTTCATAGATATAGGAGGCGGGACAACCGACATAGCAGTAGTCCGTGGTGGCGGAGTTGAAGGTACAAGGATGTTTGCAATTGGCGGTCGGATATTTACCAAATCTGTTGCAGATGCACTTGAGATAAGTTTTGATGAAGCCGAAAAAATTAAAATGCAGTATTCTTTGGGCACAATAGAGAAAGAGAGCGAGACAACCGAAAAGATTAAAAAAGCATTGGATAATGATGCCGAAGTTTGGCTTTCTGGAGTTGAGCTTGCCCTTGAGGAGTTTTCAGATGTTGATCTGTTGCCATCGAAGATATTGCTTTGCGGAGGTGGATCGCTTCTTCCTGAGATAGGACAGTATTTAAATAAGAAAAAATGGGTTGAAAGGCTGCCATTTGCGAAACAACCCAAAGTTGAGTTTATAAGTCCAGGACAAGTTGTCAATGTAAAAGATGAGACACAAAAACTCAATGGTGCACAAGATATCACGCCTATGGCGATGGCAAACTTAGCGATTGACTTAGCGGGAGAAGAGAAACTTTTGGATGGGATACTTGATAGAGTTGTAGAAGGTATACGATCATAATAATCAAGAATCAAGATACAAGAAACAAATTCTATGCATCAATAATCAAATATGAGAAAAAGAGATATAATAAAATTGAATATACAAATGGATGGCGAATTAAACTAATAGCGAATTTACTAATATATTATTATAGTATTCAATAATTAATCTGTGTTGATCTGTGTAAGAGATCTGTGTACGTATGAACGAAATTATCTATTTAGAGTCAGATGACGACATAACTAAGGTTATAAGTCGTATAAAAGAAACCGAGGCGAATTTGGTTGCTTTAGTGATTCCTCGAGGTGGAACTTTGGCTCAAAGTACAATAAACCTAAAAATTCTGAAAAGAGAAGTTGAAGGTCTGAAAAAAGAAATCTCTTTGGTAACTTCAGATAAGATCTCAAAAAATTTGGCATCTCAAGTTGGAATTACTGTTTACGGATCAGCAAATGAAGCAAAATTGGCTAGACCGATAGCTGTGAAACCAACTACACCTTTTCCGGTTGATGATTCGTCGGCTTTGCCAGAGCAAGATGGGATCAAAGTCAATCGATATAATAGAGAAGATGATGCAGATTCAGATGGTCCTTTGGCAAAAGATACAATAGTAGAACCTCAAGCAGATTCTCAAAAAGAAGTACCAACGGTTAAGGAGCCAGAACATAAACCTAAAAAGAAGGAGCTAAGACCGATCCCACGAGTGCAAGACACTAAAGACAACTCCATGAAGCAAAAAAAGATTGGTTCAAAAAAGAAGGCTCTTTTAGTTGTTGGCTCGATTGTATTGGTGGCGGCTTTGGTTTTGGCATATGTCTTTGTACCAAGTGCCACAGCAACTATAATTTTGGAAACTACGGATTTGGAGACAACTAACGAAATAGTAGTTGATAAAAATGCCAATAAAGAAAACAGCGAAACCTTCACTATTCCTGGAGTTATTGTTGAAGTTGAAAAAGATTTGGTTAAAGAGTTTAACGCTTCTGGAGTCAAAGACGTTGGAGAAAAAACTAAAGCTGAGATCACATTTTACAATGATTATGACATTAATCCTCAAATCATCGCAGCTGGAACTACCTTGATTGCCAAGAGAGTGAATTTCACACTCGACGAAACTATCTCTGTCCCGGGAGCAAATGTGGTTTCACTTGTTCCTTTGCAGACTACTCCGGGGTCAATTTCTGGCAAGATCACAGCTTCGTCTCCTGGAGCAGAATACAATATAGAGGCTGCAAATTTTCAAATATCTTCATTCTCGGGAACAAAAAAAGAGAAGATTTATGGGCAATCTTCATCTACTCTTACTGGAGGAACTTCTAAAAAGGTTACTGTAATTTCTGAAGATGATATGAACAATGCCAAAGCTAGTGTTCAAGTAGAGCTAGAAGAAGCCGCAAAAGTTTCGATCTTAGAAGAAGCTGGAGAAGACAGCAAGCTGATCACTTCTACCTTTAGATCAAAAGAAAAATCATTCAATGCATCGAAAAATGTCGATGAAGAAACAGCGACATTTACCTTGACTAAAAAGATACGAACCACGGCTATGACTTTTTCAGAGGAACAACTTCGAGAGATGATTATGGCAAAGAATGAAACTGATTTAGGAGAAGGCAAGACTATAATTAATTCAGAAGATTCCGAAATTCCATATGAAGTAGTATCATATGACGAGGAAAATGGCAAAGTCTCTCTTTCAGTAAAATTTGTTGGGAAAGTTGGGAATAAGATAGAAGAAGATGCAATAAAAGATCAGATTGCCAACAAGAAATTCGGTGAAGCAGTTGCGATTATAAGAGGCATTGAGGGAGTAGAAGATTTGGAACTGGATATCTGGCCGACCATATTGGCTCGAACTCCATTTATAAAACAGAGAATTAGTATTAAATTCGATTATGTCGAATAAATAATTAAGGACACAAGAGACAATAACCAAACAAATTCAAATAATCAATAATCAATAATCAATTTTCGATTCTGTTTGTATCCTTGTTTCTTGCCCCGAAGGGGTCCCTTTGGGATAACTTGTATCTTTCATATTATGTTTTTAGGAATAGATTACGGAAAAAAACGAATAGGGCTCGCAGTTGGAAGTAAATT
>CAZAOA010000016.1:5066-9520 GCA_964486765.1 uncultured Candidatus Saccharibacteria bacterium | reverse complement strand
TTTGGAAGCAGCCGTAACGATGTGATGAAGACCATAAATCCCCGTACCACCTATATACATACCAGGTCGTTTTCTTACAGGGGCCAATCCCTCAAGTACAGTTATCTTTGAAGCGTCATAACTTCGTGATGCTTCTTTCTTTTTTTGAGCGCTTGCTTCCATAAAAGGTCCTTAAATCTATCAAATAATTCAACGAAATTAACAAAAATCAAACATGGCTGCAAATTGCAGCAATCTATACATACATTGTACCAATTTTAGCTCAAAGTATCAACTCTTTATATTGCTCTTTAGTAGCTTTGGAAACCACTATTTTATCTATTGATCTTTTCAAATAATATGGTGTAATATATATCTTTATCTAGGCTGAAATTGAACTCAATTATGTTCTCTTTTCTGTCAAAAACTGCAACATTTTTTGGTAAAAAACCTTCTGGGTATTTTAATGTGTATTTAACTTCTGAAAAGTTACTTCCGGGTTGCTTTTGGAATCTAATAGGATAGATGAATTTATCTTTATTTAGATCAATGTTGGAGTTTAAGATATAGTCAATTCTAACTTCTGAACTCTCTTTTGGCCTAGTATTCTGCCAATACCCAATTCCTCCGTTATCGATCCCACTTAACTCCCAAAAATAGTTTCCATTTTTAAGTCCTTTGTTTTCATGTTGATTGAAGTCTCCTAAAATGGGACTTAGATTATTGACCACTGCCCCTTCTGGTAACATTAATCTAACCAGGTTTCTGTTGGTGCCATCCGGCCAAATATCCTCTCCAATATGTTCTCTTTCTACATTCAAGGAGTTTTCAACCATCCCATCGGTTTTAATATTTGAATATAATTCAATCTTTTCGTTGACACTCAATGAGGACTTATATCCATCAATATTTGAGTTGTTCAGATAAAGATAGTCACCGATAGTATCTTTTTCTATCTCCCCTGAAAAGTTGTAGTCACTCAATCTTTGTTGGAAACCAACATTATCCATACATAACAAGATATTTTTTGAGCTAAGTGAATCTTTTAAAATCATCAGAAATTCAATCGCATCTTCCTTGTTGTTAAGTTTTGAAAAAAGTTGTTCCATAAACTTTGGCATCATATCAGAGAGAATCTTTTTCGGTTCATTCTCCTCCATATTGCCCTCTCTCTCAAAATAAGCTTCGTGAACCTCGTATTCGACAATCTCTCTAAAGTTGTCTGAATTTATCACTATATCACCATAGTCAGGTAAATTTACAGGTCCGCTGAATTTCAAAAGCTTTAGAAAGGCAGTTGTATCCAAAATTACAATTCCATCAATCTTTTCATTGGTTTCCTCTTCATAAAACCACTTGATCTTCTCCATTGCCTGCTTCCCATCAACCGCAAAACCAGAATCTTTAAGTGTCCATTTGCCGTCAGGGATCACCCAGCTTAGATCCGATGGGGGAGCTATGGTTCGACTTTTCTCAAACTCTTGATCAATTGTAAATATGTTTTTTCCAAAATCTATGTTTTCAAGCTTTCCGTCAGAGAATTTGGCTACTCCGAAAGATCCGAGTGAACCTGCGCTTCCTCCTCGAAGTTCAGCATTGTTTTGAAAAATTATTAAAATATTTTTATCAGCACTCTCTATCCCACTTAACCAGATTAGATCCTCTTCAATCACCACCTTTAAACCCTCTAAGGATTTACGGGTCAATTCAGAGACTTTTATCGCCTGATCAATGTTATCTTCATAATCAGTTAGGACCTTTGTGTTCACATCGTGAAGTTTATCTTCCGCCTCTTCCAGTTTTTTTAAGCTTTCTAAAATCGAAATATTTAACGAAGAAATTATAGATGAAAAGTCCACTATCTGATCGTCTTGATTGTTGTCCTCCAAAACTCCACCTAGATTCTCCTCTAAGCTTACCGATGCTTCTAAAATCCCGGATGCACCAGCAAGAAGCTTCTCCATATTTATAAACTTCGATCGATTATCGCCAATCATACTTAGATACATTGAGTTTTGGCCCCATCCATCAAGATAAAGCTTCATTTTCTGCATCTTTTCATATGCTGTATTTTGTTTTTGCATCGCATTTTTTAGATCCCCGTTTAACACATCTTCGAGCGCTTCAGATAAAATCGTTTTCATCTCTTTTGCATTAGTCTCAAATTCATCTTTATCACTAACTGCTTTTGCGAATGAAAAACCAAAAAAAGCAGTTAAAGCCACAACAACTGCTACTCCTTTATATAAAGACTTTTTAAACTTCGAGTAGTCCTTTTTCGGTTTTCTTATCTCTTCATAGCGAGAATTCTCTTCTGCACTCCAAAAAATATCAGATCGTGCCTGCGGTTTTACTTTTGGATCAGGTTTTTTTATTGAGCCCTCAACCTTGTTTCTGGGCCTATTTGGCTGTATGTCGTGAAATTTACGCACTAAACTAACGAGTATTACTCGCCCCTCAACTTAATGATCTGGTTAAATTTTACCAGATATATCAAAATGCCTCAATCAATAGTTTATTGAGGCGTTATATATTTAATTAATATTATCTGTTGTGATTTTTTACAATTTCTTCTACTTTTTCACTAAATTCTTTTTTAAACCTCTTGTTTGAAAACTTTTCTGCATATTTTATTATCTCATTTGGATCATACTTTTCTGGATCGAATTTTTTGATAGCACTTATTATTGATTTTGCTGTTTGTTCATCGAAAAATTCACCAGTTTTGCCAGCAACAACAGTTTCTGTTGTTCCACCTTTGTTAAAAGCCAATACCGGTCTTCCGGCTGCCATCGCTTCAACAGGTACAATTCCGAAATCCTCTTCGGCTGCAAATATAAAAGCTTTGGCTTCTCTATAATACTTTTCAACTTCTTTATCAGACAAAAATCCCAAAAACTCAATGTTCTTTTTTGCAATTTTTTGAAGTGCTTTCTTCTCTGGGCCACGTCCGATCACCTTTAGGGGCAAACCCAACTCATTGAATGCTTCAACAACTATATCGCATCGTTTGTAACCTACCAATCTTGAAACGAATAAATAATAATCCTTAATGTCAGATTTTTTTGCAATCTTATATCGATCAACATCAACAGGTGGATAAACTGTTTGTGAATCACGATTGTAAAACTTTTTTATACGTTTTCCAATATAATTAGAATTTGAAAAATAGTAATCTGGTCTATCTGCCGCTACTATGTCCCATTTTTTCAATTTTTCTTTTATTTTTTTTCTAAGAGAGCTAAATTTTCCCTCACTAGATCTAGGATCAAGCTCGGGTGTCCAAATCCACCTTGTTGGGGTATGACAATAACAAATGTGAATAGTGTCAGGTTTTGTAATTACTCCTTTGGCCGCAAAAGTAGTCGATGAGATCACAAGATCAAAATCATTTAGATTCATATTTTCAAATGCATAGGGAGTCAGTGGAACAAGAATTTCTCTTTTAGATTTAGCAAAAGGAATTTTTTGTAAGATAGATGTTTTTGGGTTAAACTTTATAAATTCTTTTGCTCCTTTTTCATCAAAAACAGAAGTATATATCTGGGCTTTTGGATAGATTTCTTTTAAAACTAAAAGAACTCTCTCGGCACCTACCAAATTAGTTAACCAATCATGGACTAGAGCGATATTCATATTTCCCAATAATTAATTCATGCAATATAAGCCGAACGGTTCGAACGATTATTTTAATATCGAACAGAAATGACCAATTCTCGATGTAAAATATATCATAACGAACTCTCTCTGCTATAGAGGTGTCCCCTTTTAAACCGTTTACCTGCGCCCAACCTGTCAGACCTGACTTAACCCTATGACGCTGAAGATACTTGGGTATATTTTTCTTAAACTTTTTAACGAATCTAGGTTGCTCGGGCCTGGGACCCACAATACTCATCTCGCCACCAACAATCTGAAAAAGTTGAGGAAGTTCATCTAAATTTGTTTTTCTTAAAATCTTACCAAGTGGTGTAATTCTATCATCATTTTTCTTTGTCCAATAAATCTTTTTCTTATCTTCAATATTTTTGTACATTGATCTAAATTTATAGAGCTTAAAAATCTGACCATCTCTACCAACTCTATCGTGTCCATACAAAACTGGACCACGAGAAGAAAGTTTTTGTATAAGTACTATCAGTATCATTAATGGAGAAAGGAAGATAATTGCTAATATTGTTAAAACGATGTCAAAGATGCGTTTTATGATTCTACCCCAACCGTCTAACAAGGTAGCGTTGATCTCAAGAACTTGCATTGAGCCGATAGTCGCTGGATTGGTTTTTAGAGAATAATCAGAAAATATGTCTGGAACAAACTTGAAAGTTACTTTATTGGCAACACAGATGTCGATTATTCTTTGAATTTTTTCTTTTGCTAAATTTGTATCGGTCAGCACCAACTCGTTAACCTTATATTTGCTGATAATTTTTCCCAGATTTTCAATTGTACCGACTGTTTTTATCTTACTGTTC
>CAZAOA010000016.1:0-5056 GCA_964486765.1 uncultured Candidatus Saccharibacteria bacterium | reverse complement strand
GGTTATTATTTTTTATTTCGTTTGCGATAAAAAGCGTAATCTCATTGTTACCGATAAATAACATGTTTCTTACGCCATATCCATATTTTAATAGGTGATTCTGCATAACTCCAACAACAAACCTACCAACCAATATTAGAAGGAAGCTAAGAGCCCAGGTGAAGAGAAGCATCAACCTTGAAAAGAAAAGAGTTTGAGAGAAAAAGATGGCAAGTACCAAAAATAGAATTGCCACAGAGTTCGAGATAAATATTTTATAAATTTTGTTGAAAAATCCTTTACCGGTCTTTGTATCGTATAGATCGTTTAAGGCAAAGATTGTAATCCATGCTGGCAGTAGATATACAGCAAGCCGAATGTACTCAACTATGCCAGTTGAAAAGACAACTCCTGTTTCAATATTTGTCCTAAGGTAATACGCCAAAACAAAAGAGATCAATATCATTGCGACATCGACCGGTAACAAAATAAATAAAAATAGTAATTCAGATTTCTTCATAATCTGTATATAGATATTATCAAATTTAGACAAATTAATCAATATGCAAGGAGAAACGATTCAACCCCGCGGGTTGTATCCCGGGAATATGGTATAATGTAGATATGACAGTTGCTAGAAAATTTGAAAATGATCAAATCTACCATATTTTCAACAGAGGTATAGAGAAAAGAGAAATTTTTCTAAGTTCAGACGATTACAGAAGATTTTTTCTTAATCTGAACTATTTTATTGACTCAAAGGGCAACGACCAAATATCAAAACTTTCCCCAAAAGAACAAAATAATATTCTGGGGCTGGCGATTGATAATCCTAAAGTAGAGCTACTGGTTTATTGCATTATGCCGAATCACTTTCATTTGATACTAAAACAAACCAGTGAAGGTGGTATTACAAAATTTGTAGGAGACACCTCAAATAGTTATTCAAAATACTTCAATACAAAATACAATCGTGTAGGCCCATTATTTCAGGGAAGGTTTAAGGCTGTAGTGGTTTCAGACAATGAACATTTAATTCATTTATCCAGATATATTCATTTAAATCCGTTCGTTGCAGATATCGTTCCTGACCCTTTTAAATACATTTGGTCATCATTAAATAACTATATTACTAACAACAAATGTAGATCGTGTAATCCTGAGTTAATCCTTGGTGTGTTTCTCAACAAACCTAATATATATCAAGAATTCGTCAGTGATTATGCGGATTATGCCAAACATCTGGATAATATTAAAAAAATTGGATTTGACTGAATAAAAACTTTACCTCCTCCGGGTTTCTACCCGCGGGGTTGTATCGATACAATCAGACACAAAAATACCCCCGCCTTGCGACTAAAGGTATCTTTGATCAAAAACAAAAATTTCTATGCTAAAAAAATTATTTAATTAGCTTTTCCGATTCTAAACATAGTTGTTCCACAAGTAGGGCACTTTCCCTTTGTAGCTGGCTTTCCATTTTTCATGGTTACCTGCTCAGCTTGTTGCATCTCTACGTTTTTCTTTCGGCATTTTACGCAGTATCCTGTTGGCATATTTTTTCACCTCCTTCCAAAGAGATTTACGAATGTTTTATAACAGTACTATTGTATTAGGCACGAAGCACGCTTGTCAAGCATATTTTGATAGTAATTGTGATTGAGTAATTTAGCTTATGAATAAATTATCTAAATTCTGTTAGCTAGACTGGATAAAGTAAATGGGTCCAATTCTTGGACCCATTTACGTATCTGTTTATGATTTTACGCACAACCTAGTTGTCCACAGGCAAATTACTGCTCCCAAACAAATCCCGTTATCGTAGCAAGATCATCAAATGACTGCGCTCCTGAATACTTTTGACCTTGATAAGTCCATGCTGGGTAGCCCTCTATACCTTGTGCTAAACATTCGTCTGGGTTGCCATTTTCTCCCTTTGCATCACACTCAACGTAGTCAATATATTTCCAAGCATCCCCAAACATCTTCTTTTGATCTTCACAAAAATGGCACCAGAACGCCCCGTACATTACCATCCCAACATCAGAAAGGTGTTTTGCCAAAGCTTCAGCATAAAGCGCTTCATCTTGTATCATTGCACCTGCAATCGTACCCGTTTGGTCAGTATCTGAAACATCTGTTGGCGAATTTACTTTATCAGTCGAATAAAATACAATGCTAAGAGCCGCTATTACCACTATAATCGCTGCTCCTAAAAATAAGTATGTTTTTTTGTGTGACATTTTTCCTTTTCTAATTATTGAATTTCTCCTTCAACCACTTCATCTTCTCTCATCGTCTGACTTGACTCGGATTTAAATTCAAATTCGTTGTTATCATTTAGAATATAACATGTACGCAAAAAGTCAAGTAAAGGATCCTTATCGTACTCACGACTATCTACACAAATCTCTGCTACTTTGTCACTAATATTACCAACATGCACGTTTGGGGCATCCGAAATCATATTGTCAGACTTCAAACCATCTCTTGTAAAATAAATTTTGTTGAATCTATTGTTTTTATACTCAAGAACCTCAACTCTTTCACTATGAACGCCAACGTATCCGACAAGACAAATCAATTTATTCTCGCTATCTGTATTTATCACATTCTCATTACAAAATCTTAAGTCAACCTCGAAGTTCTCTAAAGTCAATCTTCTTTTTGAAAATAAACCATCTTTAATCTGTAAAATAAATACGTAATCCTCTTCAACTTCATAGGTCAAAAGAGTGATTTTTTCATCATCACCATCACCATCAATATCCTCTGTGTGGTCAAACTGAACTTCTGGTTGTCCTGCGATATAAGTGTCATCCGCAAAAACCCCGGAGTTAAACAGATAGTATACAATAGTTATCACAAGTAGAAGTATTGATACTAAAGAGATTATTGATTTGAGACTTATTTTATAAATCATAGTTTTATTTGATAAAGTTCATTCTCTTAAATACTTCTCTGGTTGCATCAACATCTCGAATGCAGTATTTGATTATCTCATCACCCTTCCCTTCAAGAAAGTAATCATAGACTTTACTTCCATCTATCCCTTCTTCTTTCGGAGAGCTAATTTCAAGTGCAACACAAAGTTTATGCAAGCTTACCCCTTGCGCACCCCACTTTTCCCACTCTCTCATAGTATCAAAAATTGGAAAATTTCTATATCTGGCAAAACTTAGATCCTTTGAGGGTCGAACTCCCAAGATCACCGACCTTTTATAGATAAATCGCAAGTCAAAGTCCATTACGTTATGACCGATAAATTGGGTCGCATCTTTGGCTATCCCCCAAAAATCCTGTAAAATCTTCTTCTCATCTCCAGAAAACGCTTTTACATCTTCATTGTCAACTGCGTATCCGATACAAAAAATACGACCGAATTCTCCTTGAAATGAGGTATTTCGAAAAAATGTATCAAAATTGGAGGATTCATTTTTTCGAGTGGTGCCCCTTAATTTAGATTTCTCGATAGCATCTTTATGAAACTTTTTTAAGGTTTCAATTTTATCCCCCGGTGCTGGAAGAGTTTCAATATCTAAAAATAGCTTCATTTAAATCCTTGATTATTTTATTATCAAATGTATCCTGACACTATTCTAGCACAGTTTAAAAACAAATTTTAATGGAATAATCCTGCAAAATAAAAACACTGAATTTTCACCTATTAGGTAGAAAATTTCAGTGAAAAAAAGATAAGCAACAAGCCAATAAGAATTAAGCAATGGAATTGATCATCGCCAATACCAAAACAATGTAACTAATGCAACAAATTGTTTCTAAAACCTTCGACATACTTTCGAACCGTAAAATAAATCGTTGGTGTTTATTCTTTAGTATAGACTGCCCAAACAGCAAATACCACTGCAATGATCAGCCAAGTGGTAGCAGAAAGCCAAACTCCAATTGTTCCAGAATCAAGTACTGCCAAAACTGCTGCAATCACAGAAAAAATGAAAGCAACCATTGAAATTGTTCTGTTTTTCATTGTCCTCCTTATTATTTATTATTTTCTATCTCTTTTTCGATCTTATCTTCTTTTTTAAGCATTTCGGCCATCTTCTTCTCCATTTGAGAGAGTCGAAGCTCTAAGTATTTTTCAGCTATAATGCCGAAAGCTATAAATGCAGTTGGAATAGAGATCAACGAATAAATTGTGGTTACGATTTTTGATAGATCTGTAGTCGGTACAAAATCTCCATATCCCAAGGTAGTTATGGTCGCAGAAGAAAAATAAAGTGAATCAACTATACTCCAGCCTTCAGCCCAACTGAAAAATAATGTTCCTATTATTAAAAGCAATACTATCGCTATTCCTGCCACAACTAAAACTCGGTGTCTTCTTTTCATATATAAAATTAATGTTCTTTCTACATTATATCAAAAACCTTCCTTGCCTTGCTATCCTTTATTTCTCATCCCAAAAATCGTGCGCTTTTTCTTCCATCTTATCCAATCGTGTATAGTAATCAGCAAACTCATTTAGGTGAGCTAGCGCGATCTTACCAGTTACAAGTGGATCGTCATCTGTAACATTTGTGTGGTTATCAACGCTGCCATGTTCAAGTTCGACATCCATTCCTCGTCTAAATTGTTCAAGATCAAACTTATCCCATTTTATTCCGAGATTTTTCCCCACCTCTTTCGCTTGCTCATCAGAAAACGCTTTTTTATCACTCATAATTCTCCAGTTTTTAAGTTATATGTTACAAACGATAATCAATCTGAAATTTCTCTATACTTACCAACTTGCTAGCTTACCAGCTTACCACGACCCTCCCCCACCTCCGCCAAAACCTCCGCCAGATCCACCGCCTGAAAAGCCACTGCCACCCCCTGATGCTGAAGACGGAGCAGAAGACATATTGCTGGTCGCGCTTTGGTTGAAACTTCCCAAACTACTTGCCATATAGTATGCAGAGAAACCGTGATCATACTGACCAGAATACCATCTAGGTTTTTTATATATATCTTCAAACTCTTTAGCCCATTCTTTTTCAAGTCCGAAAATCATAGCATATGACAGTACTTCCTCAAATAACTTCGGTGACTTTCTCGGAGGTGGGGCAAGTGGTAC
>CAZAOA010000015.1:12334-20886 GCA_964486765.1 uncultured Candidatus Saccharibacteria bacterium | reverse complement strand
TATCAGAACTATAACATTTTAAAAAATCAATTTTTTATAAACAAAAAGACTTCTTTATCATAAAAGATGAAGTCTTTTTGTCTTGTTTCTGATGCGAGTCTAACTGATGTTTCTGTTCGACTCTAAGCTGCTGGTTTCTCTGACATCGCAACTATTACACCAATCGCACCCACAACGATCATAACGATCGCATACCAAGTATCGAGTGCTGCCCACTCGATACTAGTGAGTCCAAGGATACCCACAACAACCACCAAAAGTCCTAGAATCATAAGAACTGACTTGGTCATCTTGTCTCCTTTTTTAATGCTTCTAATACAATTTTACGACAATATACGGTATTGTGTCAACATTTTGGAGTAGTTATACGACATTGTCGAATATTTTACCTAATATGCTGCCTTAAATCGATTAGCGATTATCTGCTGACCAGCTAAGTTGGGGTGGATACAATCAACGCTTGAAATGTCGTCTTGATCAAGATAAGGATACAGATCAACCAGGGTGAAGCTGTGGTTTGATGCCACTTGTGCGATTTTTTGATTGTAAGCCGTAAGAATTATCGGTAAAAATATCTCTTCGCCAGGCTCTCGAAGCCCCGTACAGAACGCCGCTGATCGCATTGTATTGTAATCTGGGATTGTCGCCATAAAAACTCTTCTTCCACTTTTTTCGATTCCATTTGCGATAGTCTCCAAATTTGCACCGAGTTGCTCGGCAGAAATCGGATTTTCATAATATTGTAAAAGGTCATTGCCACCAATCAATATAGTAATATAGCTTGGATTGTAAGATGAAACACTCGGAAGTTGATTAGAAAGAAAAGTTGTTGTTGTCGTTCCTGAGATTGCGATGTTGATCGGATTTATACTTTTCCCGATCGAATTAAGATATAAGTAAAAACTTGAAATGTTCGTCCCTGTTGAAAAACTATAACTTTTATTGTCACCCATCATCTCTGCATTCGGTGTGTTGGTATTGGTAAGACTATCTCCCAACGCCAGCAGTACTTCTATCTGGGCATCACCGCTAACGTCAGATGGTACTGATCCATCCGAAGCGCTATCGGTACTTGAGCTTGAAGATTTCTTGTTGCTACCTTTTTTTACTAAATTGCCATTTTCATCTAGAACTTCTTCTTCATCTGCGATCGCTGCAGAACGAATTTCATCGGTTTCAATATCACTATAGTATCTATTCTGATACTCACTAGCTTGATAGACTGTCACTCCTAAAGACATCAGTAGCACTACAGCAAACGAAACTATCAAAACATTTGATATATTGTGAACTTTATTTTTAGTTCGAATAATCATTGCCTATATTATACCATCTAGATTTGAAAAAATTATTATTATTTTATAGATGGATTCACTTCGAGATATCACAAAACAAAAACAGGCTCTTAGCCTGTTTTTGAAATAGATATTTGTAATTCGAAATTCGTGAAAATTCGCTATTTGATTTTAGTAGTACCGAGTAGCAATAAAGTAGGTAATCCCTGCCAAAACTGCTAAAACCAATAACCCCGTCACTGTCGTTATAATTAGTCTCTCGTTCTTGCCCATCTTTGAGATCGATCTTCTATTTGTCTTCCATTTATCTTTATTTACAAGCCCTACTATCGCCATAACTAAACCGATCGATGAAAAAGCATAATTGTCCTGCGTAAGGCTCAAAGGAATCCACATTATACCCAAAATAAATAAAGCATAGTAGTCAATTTCATGCTTCTTCTTTCTTGAAAACAACATCCAAACAACAGCGATCAATAGCAACATTAATATCGCGGTTGCAATCCATATAGTAGATGACATATCATTTACCCTGAACCCTTCTTGGTGGTTTAGGGCCCCTCAATATTAATTATATACATTATACCATATTATATCTTTGAAAATATGGCGATTACCAAAATGCTAAACGTTTGACTGTAGCTCAGCAAAATAAGACATGTCTTGTTTTCTTTCAAACTAGCCCTTCGGTAGTTCATGGCGATAATTCTTGACTTCATCTTCCATCTCGACATCCCGTACTAAGACAGGGACAATTTTATGGGGTTTCTCGATTTTAAAATATTTAATCGGCTTATTCAAACCTGACACGATTTTTATTTCAGCTAGCACACCATTAGAAATGGGCCCAAATACCCAAAGTTCATCAGCTCGTTTCACAAGATTATTATTACCCTCACGAACCAAGTCTCTGTCGACCGTGTCTAACAAAAAATAATCAAATATCATAAACGGATTTAATGGTACTTTGTGTTGCTCTAATACGTATTTTGATATAAACATCCGATAATAAAAATAATGTTTAGACATAGCTGTATAAACTAAATACTTATCATTGTTTAAATCAAGAGCCTCATGCTTAAAATTCATATGTTTAATATTAAATTATTTTTTTGAGTAAAAGTTAGCTTTGGTTAATGTTGCACATGACGTTCACGTATAGCAGAAGTTTTTGACTGCTTCCTTATTATATTTCAAATGGGGATAAGAATAAAGTAATTGGCGTCGCCATGCACTGAGTCTCAATCGGATTGAGGCCTAGTACATGGCGGAGAGAGAGGGATTCGAACCCTCGAAACCCTTGCGAGTTTACACGCTTTCCAAGCGTGCCTGTTAAGCCACTCCAGCATCTCTCCACGACTAGATTTTATCAGAATTATGACTAATTGTCGATAAACAATAACTCACCGCAAATGGGTGAGCTATTCTCATTCAATATCCTACATTCTACATACAATATTCTATATTCTATATTCTATCTGCTATCTATTATCTATCAACAATCCTAGAAAGCATCAACCTCTTTTCGACTGAAGCTATGATTTTTTTGGTGGGTATTATCATATCTGGCGTAACCGAAACAGAAGTCGTACCGGCTTTTACCATCATCTCCGTAATCTCTGGGTAAACCGAAGGAGCTTGTCCACAGATTGAGCAAGTTATATGATGTTTTCTACAAGTTTTTATAACGTATTCGAGTGAGAGCATAACTGCATCGTCTCTTTCATCAAAAGTCTCCGCTAAAGCCTGGTTATCTCTATCAACTCCAAGCGTTAATTGGGTTAGGTCGTTTGAACCGATCGAGATTCCATCTATTCCCTCTGCAATAAATTTTTCAAGAAGAATCACATTCGACGGTACTTCACACATCATCCAAAGCTTAAAATCGTTTGATCGCTCAAGCCCATTTTCTTTTAAAATCTTCTTAACTTTGCGAAGTTCATCTACCGTTCTTACAAATGGGATCATCATCCAAAGATTTTTTAAGTCAAAACTTTCTCTAACTTGCTTGATCGCATCCAGTTCAAGCTTAAAAACTTCCGGCTCCTTTATATAGCGACCAGCTCCACGATAACCTATCATCGGGTTATTTTCTTTTGGCTCGAATTTGTCTCCTCCCTTAAGTCCTGAATATTCGTTAGTCTTAAAATCTGTTGCTCTATACACAACAGGTCTTGGGTTAAATGCTTGTGCAATGGTTGTTATCCCTTCGGTCAATTTTTTAACGTATTCTTTCTCTTTTTTATTGGCAATCATACTTTTTGGATGTTCACCGATCTCGGCAATCATAAATTCCGCTCGAAGTAGCCCTACGCCATCAACCGGTTCCATAGCTACTTTTTCTGCTAGATGCGGTTCGGCTAAATTGACATAAACTTTTGTTCCGGTAACCGGAATCTCTTCACGACAAAATTTACCATGAGCGCTTTCCCCTGCATTTTTTATCTCCAGGGCAGAAGCAGAAGATTTGACTTTACCTTTATAAACCAATCCTTTTGCGCCATCGACAGTGACTATTTGAGAATTCTTCAATGTATGAGTAGCAGTTCCTGTCCCAACCACGCAAGGAATCCCAAGCTCCCGAGATACGATTGCCGCATGACAGGTTCGTCCACCTGTATCGGTAGCTATTCCAGCTGCCCTTCTCATCGCAGGAACATAGTCAGGAGTCGTCATTTCAGTCACCAATATATCGCCTTTTTGAATCTTGTCTATCTCTTTTGGAGAATGGATTACTTTAACCGTCCCAAATGCTTGTCCAATCGATGCGGCAGCACCCTTTAAGATAACTTCTGCTTTATTTTGATCAATATCCCCTTCTACTTTTGGATTTGTTTGATTATTGTCACTTGTTTCTTGCGATTTTCCCAACGTGGTTATCGGTCTTGATTGAACTAAGTACAATTTCCCCTTTTCATACGCCCATTCAGTATCTTGTGGTTTACCATAATGCTTCTCGACTTTCATACCAATCTTGGCAAGTTTCATAATCAGATCATCTGGAAGTTTTTGCTCTTTTCTCATCTTTAAAGGTACATCGACATGTTTATCACCACTTTTTTCAGTATCATTTACAATCTTCCAACTTTGAGAATTTATCTCTTTGTCTTCAATCTCAAACTTTTCCTTATTTACAATATAGCGATCAGGTGTAACCGAACCTGAAACGATTGCTTCGCCTAAACCGTAACCGGCCTCAATGTTAAGCTTATTTTCATCCTCTGAAATCGGATCGACTGTAAACATTACCCCGCTAATTTCACTTTGGATCATCGCTTGAACTGGAACTGCTATCCCAACTTTCATATGATCAAACTTATTGATTTGTCTATAGTATATCGCCCTTGCCTCGAACAACGATGCATAGGCATCTTTTACTGCCTTGACTACATCATCTGCTCCCTCAATATTTAAAAAAGTAGCTTGCTGACCTGCAAAAGAAGCATTAGGTAGATCCTCTGCTGTGGCGGATGAACGTACTGCAACGGGAAAACCACCCAGCTTGTGATAGGCTTCTTTTATCTCAGAGATCAATTCAGGAGAGAATTTCGAAGATAAGATCTTCTTTTTAATCTCTTTAGATATCACATTTAGTTTTTTTGAATCTTCCGGGTCAAGACCTTTGAGTTGCTTTTTAATGAAATCAAATATCTTTGTCTCCTTTAGAAATTCGAAGTAAGCATAAGCTGTAACATTGAACCCATTTGGAACAGGGATACCCGCAAAAATTAGTTCACCAAGATTGGCCCCTTTGCCACCAACCAAAGGAATGTCTTCTTTTTCGACTTCCTCAAACCACAAAATTCTTGTCGTCTTCTTGTCTCTATTTTTTTTCACCATCGCTTTCCCTCCCTGCCCGCCTAAATGATTATTTTTTGACGGGTGCGATTATTATCCAATAATTTTTTCAATAACTTCCCACGAAAACCCTCGACGTTGCAAGTAAGCTATCAATTTTTGTTTATCTTTGTACTCTTTGGGCTGACCACGCTTTTTTACGTAACGTCTCATCGCTTCTTTGGCCGACTCTTTTTCGTCATCTTTTTCAATATTTGAAAGTGCTTCATCGATTAAATCATTTGCAATGAACTTTTTCTTCAGATCCTGCCAGATGCGCTGTTTGCCAAAGTTCATTATTTCAAGTTTTGTCCTAATCAGATTTTCTACAAATCTTTCATCGTCTAGAAACTTTTTCTCTTTCAATGTCTTAATTGTTTCATCTATCTCAGCTCTCTCATAACCCTTTTTTTTCAACTTATTTCGCATCTCCCCAACAGATTGATCTCTCAAATTAAGAAGAAAAAATGCATAATCAATTGATTTTCTTTGGAATTTGGACTTTAAATTTTTATTTGACATTGATTTCACTGGTTTTCATTACTCGTTTACGAGACCCGTATCGGTTTTGGTTTTTCGTCGACGCCTGCCAGCTCCTCGAGTCTGAGCCTCGGAGTCGATGACCGGCAGGCAGGTTACCGAAATACGATACTGGCATCGCCCGCCCGCCACGTTATGCGTAGCATTTCGGGCAGGTTACCTATAAACGCTTATATGACCTTGGCTGCTTCCGCATCAATTACCTTTTTCTTTATCTCTTTGGCAATTTTAGGATTCTCCTTTAAGTAAACTCTTGCTCCCTCTTTGCCTTGACCAAGTTTTTCTTCTCCATAAGAGATCCAAGACCCTGCTTTATCGATAATCCCGTGTGCAATCCCAAGATCTACAAGCTCTCCCTCTGGATCAATTCCTTTGCTAAACATTATGTCAAACTCTGCGATCTTAAACGGTGGTGCAACCTTATTTTTCACAACCTTTACCTTGACCTGATTTCCGACTTGATCATCACCCCTCTTCAAAACTGCTTTTCTTCGAATGTCTAGTCGAATAGAGGAGTAAAATTTCAAGGCGTTTCCACCAGTTGTAGTCTCCGGATTTCCAAACATCACTCCTATCTTCATCCTGATTTGGTTGATGAATATCAGACAAGTCTTTGATTTTGATATAACTCCAGTGAGCTTACGAAGAGCTTGGCTCATAAGCCTGGCTTGAACTCCCATCATCGAGTCGCCCATCTCACCCTCGATCTCTGCTCTAGGAACTAAAGCGGCCACAGAGTCAATCACTATCACATCTAAGGCATTTGAGCGAATCAAAGTCTCTGTGATCTCTAAGGCTTGTTCTCCAGTGTCAGGTTGAGAGATAAGCAAGTTGTCCAGATCAACGCCGATCTTTCTTGCATACTCCGGATCTAAGGCGTGCTCCGCATCTATAAAGGCAGCATTTCCACCTTTTTTCTGAGCTTGGGCAATGATTGAAAGCGCCAAAGTCGTCTTTCCAGATGATTCTGGCCCAAAAATCTCTGTTACTCTTCCTCGAGGTACGCCTCCGATTCCCAGTGCCAAATCCAGTGACAGTGATCCTGTTGGAATGGAGTCAATATTCAACTTCGCCCCTTCTCCCATCTGCATAATGGCGCCTTTGCCAAACTGTTTTTCAATTGTGCTTAGAGCCATATCGAGCGCTTGGGTTTTCCCATCAACAACTTTCGGTTTTTCTTCCCCCATGTCAGCCTTCTTCTTGGGCATAATTCTCCTATAAATTTGGTCAGGGGCTCGTACAAAAATCCCCTCCTTGTACCAGAACCCAACTTTAATATTATTTTGCATATACTACGCTGACTGTTTTACTCTTTATTTCTGGGCGGTCTGTGGTTTGTATTCAACAACCGATGTTGAAATCTTTACCTTGTCAGCTTTGTTTTCAGCTTTGACTTCAATAATATTTATCCCTTTCTGTAGTTTATAATCAGTAACAAATTTTCCATCCGAAGCTACCTGAATTTTTTGATCATTTATATAAAGGCTGGCCTCAGTATCTGTAACTCCTCGAACTTCTATCACCTCGTCTTCAACAACTACGCTTTGCCCTGGATATGCGATTTGAAGCTCTGGAGCGGCAGCAAAACCATAGACCTGCAAGATAATATATGTAAATATTGCAACCACAAACAATCCTGCTGCAGTTGGAATCATCAACTTCGGAGTGATTATCCACTTTGTCTCCTTTACGCTTTTTTTAGGAGACAAAAATTCTGAATAATTTTTTGTATAAGCTTGACGCTCGCGAAGGTATTGTTTTGTGGCTTGATCAGCATCAAGACCAAGAAAATTTGCGTACCTTACAACGAATCCTTTCGTGTAAGCACTTGCTGGGAGATTGAGCCAAGCATCGTTCTCTAAGGCTTCCAAGTATTTTGAACGGATCTTGGTTGAAAGCTCTGCATCTGCAATCTCAACTTTCATTTTCTTTCTGGCACGCTTAAACCTAACTCCTAGAGTTAATGGTGTCTTTATTTTTCTAAGTGAAAATCCTGCTGACATAAGTCCTAGTTTTTAGCTGTTAGCTTATAGCTTTCAGCTTTTCTGAATTAATGATTAATTATTGGTTTGCATTTTTCGGTAACCTGCCTGCCGGTCATCGACTCCGAGGCTCAGACTCGAGGAGCAGGCAGGCGCAGCCCGTTTCGTTAAAGTCATACGTTTGACGTAACCGATCCCCGATACGGGCATCGCCCGCCTGCAATGATGTAGCAACTTCGGGCAGGTAACCGTAAGACGAGATACTCTAATCCTGATCCTCCGGATCATTGCCTTGTTCGCTTAAGCTTGCTATCGAGCCCGAATCAATCTCCATCGGCGACATCAAAACATCTCTTGGACGTGATCCTTCGGCTTGCCCGACAACTCCGTTGTCCTCAAGTATATCCAAGAGTCTAGCAGCCCTAGCATAACCGACTCTAAGTCTTCGTTGCAATAGTGTTGCTGAAGCCTTGCCAGCTTCTGTCACTACCTGAACCGCTTCTTCATACATATCGTCATCTATGTCACCATCAACTCCAGCTTTGCCGCGACCTGTACTAGGTGGTCTGAAGTTGATGATGGCTTCATCGTATTGTACTTCTCTCTGATCTTTAAGGTATTTTACCAATTCATTGATCTCTTTGTCGGATACAAAACATCCTTGAACACGTTTAGGTTTTCCAATCCCATTTCCGATAAAAAGCATATCTCCATTTCCAAGTAGCTTCTCTGCTCCAGAAAGATCCAGTATGGTTCGTGAATCGACTTGAGAAGCTGTCGCAAATGCAATTCGAGCAGTAATGTTGGCCTTGATTAGTCCTGTTAAAACATCAACAGATGGACGCTTCGTTTAAAACACCAAGTGATAGCCAGTGGCGCTAGCCATCTTGGCCAAGTG
>CAZAOA010000015.1:0-12324 GCA_964486765.1 uncultured Candidatus Saccharibacteria bacterium | reverse complement strand
AGCCATCTGCGCCAATCGTACAATCGAACCTTCAACATCGTTTGCAGATGTCGCCATTAAATCCGCCAACTCATCGATCACTATAACAATGTAAGGGATCTTTCCATCTGGACCTGGATCTTTATTGTATGCTTCGACATTTCTCCTGCCAAGATCAGAGAACATCTTGTATCGTCTCTCCATTTCATGGATCGCCCATTTTAGGGTAGATATAATCTTTTTCGGCTCGATTATAACAGGAGTCAAAAGATGAGGAATACCGTTGTAGCAGGTAAGCTCAACTCTTTTCGGATCAATCAAGATCAGCTTCAACTCATCGGGATTGTTATTGTACAAAAATGAGTTGATGATTGTGTTTATACAAACCGACTTTCCTGATCCTGTCGCTCCTGCAATTAAAACATGGGGTAGTCTTTCAAGATCCATCACCATCGGTGTTCCTGAAACATCCCGCCCAAGTGTAAAAGCAAGCTTACTTTTTATGTCCTTAAACTCTTTTGAAATCAAAACTTCGCGAAGTGTTACTACTGCTGGTTTTACATTTGGATTTTCTACTCCAACCAAACTCTTGCCTGGGATCGTTGCTTCCATACGAAGTGACTTTGAAGCTAAGGCTAAAGCTAAGTCATTTGTTCGAGCTGTGATCTGATTCAACTTAACTCTATCATCGGGCTTGAAAGTGTATTGAGTAACGGTTGGCCCAACATTTACTTCACCAATCTTGACTGGAATCTCAAAGTTTGCCAATGTATTTTTTATAATCTCTGCGTTCTTTTGAATATCGCCTGGGTTAGCCACATCATCAGAATCCTTCAAGATCTCAATTGATGGGTATCTCCAATTGGCAGTATCGGTAGCAAGTGGTCTTGGCTCTGCCTCTATAACTTGAACTTTATTTCTGTCGTCATCTTTCTTCTTTCTCATTGCCCCAAGTTTATTTTTCATTCTAGAGAAAAATGATGTTTTTTCAGATTGAAGTGGAAGGTTAGCCTGATTGACTTTAACTTTGCCGTCCGCAGAGTCTCCTTCTCCATCATCTTTGTCTAATCCAAGATAACGTTTGAATGAAAAGTCAAAAACCATCATAAGAGAGATAGTCATAAAGGTAACTGCGATTAAAAATGTTGGGAACAACCCTAAAGAATTTCGAAGTGGATCTGAGAGCATATATCCAACTATTCCCCCACCAAATCCATTGAGTGCTGCATCTCTTGCATCTTCTACTGGGATAAATAAATGGAAAAATGAAGTCATGGCCAACATCAAGAGAACAAAGCCAATGAACCTGGAGATGCGCTGTTTCCTTTTATCTGGGAAAAGCAAAAGTATACCAAACCAGAAAAGTATAATTGGAAATGCATAAGCTGGAAGCCCACCAAAAAGCGAATGCATTAGATCTGCCAAGAACGATCCGAATTTTCCTGCAAACTCAAAGTAACCCAAAAAGATAACCGTGGCTAATATGATAATAATGAGAGCAAATATCTCCCTCCATGTATCACCCTTAAGCCCTAGGCCAAAGTCAAAAACATAATCACCCCAGTCGTTCTCTCTCTGATACCACTTTGGGGATTTCTGTTTCTTTTTTGGATATTTTCTTTTGCGACCCACTGCTTCGCCCTCCGGGCTTGAATAACCAAGCACCAAGTTACAAGTAACAAATAAACATCAAATCTGAAATTCCAAACTCGAAAAAACTATGCGCTTATCCACAATTAAAAACACTGGATATGAGCCATATCGATTTACACCTTATATTATACTCCATTCAATTTTATGCCACAAGCATAACTTACTTAAACAGTTCACACTTATCAATATTAATATTATATATAAGAAAAAGACCCTAAAGGGTCTTTTTCTTGTCCCGCATTCCACTATGTGGAGGCAGGGACGCCTGCTTCGTCAAAGACGAATGCGGCGCTGTATACCGTATACTGTATATTCAATACTTTATACTTCAATCACCACCCCATTTTATTTGGGTTAGGGCTATGACGCCAGTTTAGTTTAGAGTCTTAGGGTTAAGATCTTATACCAACAACCTATCCCTTACCCACCCCGGCTTCTTTGCCATTACCTTACACTTCTATAACTACGGGGATTACCATTGGTCTTCGCTCTGTTTCATTGAACAAAAACTCACTTATCTCATCTCGTATCTTTCCCCTAATCATATTCCAATCCGCATGAGGACCGTTCTTTTGTTTTGAGTAACGAGAAAAACTCTTTTTAATTTCTGCTCGTGCCTTATGCACCAACTGCTCGTTCTCTCTCATATAGATAAATCCACGCGAGATTATGTCAGGAGATGTGGCGATCTCACCAGTTTTATGATCGACAGTAACGATGATAACGAAGATTCCGTCTTGTGCCATCGCTTTTCGATCGCGAAGGACGATGTTTCCGATGTCGCCAACGCCAAGTCCATCTACCATCACATATGATGCAGGAACTCGTTTGTTGGTAACCTTACCAACGCCTTTTGAAAACTCGATAACTTGTCCGTCATCTGCAACCAAGCTTCTATCTTCTGGAATAAGTCCCATATCAGCTGCGATCTGTCCGTGAAGCATCAGTCTATGTCTCTCCCCGTGAATCGGGATCAAGTATTTGGGTTTAATAAGTGCTATCATCAGTTTCAAGTCTTCCTGTTTGGCGTGACCTGAAGTGTGAACTCCCATAAGTTTCTGATAAATCACCCGAGCACCTTCCCTATAAAGGTTGTCCATAAGTCCAGAAACTGCTCTTTCATTTCCAGGAATTGGTGAAGATGACAAAACTACTGTATCGCCTTGTTTAATTTTTATTGTTCTGTGCTGACCAGTTGCTATTCGCGAAAGTGCAGCGTTGTCTTCACCTTGTGAGCCAGTACATACTAAAACAATTTTGTTGTCTGGGTATTTTTTTAGATCTTTCGGGTCTATAACCGTATTTGGCGGGATATTCATAGCTTCCAAAGATGTCGCTATCTCGACAGTATTTACCATACTTCGTCCTACAAATGCCACTTTTCGGTTAAATTTGTGAGCAACTTTCAAAATCTGTTGGATACGGGAAATCAATGTTGAAAATGTGGCGATTATCAGTCGCCCTTTTACTTTGTCATAGATTTTTACCATACTATCTTCAATCTCTTTTTCAGAGACCGAAACTCCAGGTCGTTCGACATTTGTCGATTCTGACAAAAGCGCTACCGGTTTTTCGCCACCAAGCATCGCAAGCGCAGAAAAGTCAGCCGGTTGCCCGTCTGCAGGAGTGTGGTCGAACTTCCAGTCTGTAACATATACAAAAAGGCCTTCTGGTGTATCGATCGCAAGCCCCATTGTCTGCGGGATTGAGTGAGTAAGTTTAAAAGTTCGTATTTTAAATACTCCAAGCTGAATCGTATCACCAATCTTAATGTTGTTTAACTTTGCTCCCCTATCCAACCCGAACTCTTCAAGTTTTGACTTTAGAATTCCGATTGACAAAGGTGCGCTATAGATCGCAGGAGATCCGATCTTCTCATAAACATAAGGAATCGCCCCTATATGGTCCAAGTGACCGTGAGTTACTACCATTCCTCTTATCTTGTTTTTATTTTTCTCCAAATATGTAACATCTGGTATAACGTAGTCGATCCCGGGCATATCTTCACTTGGGAACATTAGTCCCATATCGATTATGACGATGTCGTCTTTATACTCAAAAAGAGTGCAGTTTTTTCCACCTGTCTCTTCCATTCCTCCAAGTCCTATGATCTTCAAAGTGTCGTCTGCGTGGATAGATGTTTTTTGTCCATCAACTTTTTGTGCAGTGAATCGAGGTTCATTGACTAACTGTTTTTCAGTTTTAATGTTCATTTTATCGCGGCTCCCATTTTGTGAGACGGATTGATCTCGGCTCCCTGGGTTGACCCTGTTTCGACTCGAATTTTGCACCCCGGATTGCTTGTCGCGGCTCGAGTTATGATATCTGGATCGATTCTCGTTCCGATTCTGAGAGTTCGATTGTTTTGAACTATTCGCTTTAAACTTTGAGCTGTTCTTTGAACGCGCGCCCATAAAAGCTTCATTGCCACCGATAGTTTTTACCGGTCCTGCAAAGTCTTTTATCTTTGAATCTCTCTTTCTTCCACCACCTGCCAAAGATCCGGCAGAGTTAGCGGGTTTTGTGTTTACTTGTTTTTTGATTTCCATTTAGTTTACCCCGTTATGTGTACGGCGTAGCCGTGCTACTTAACTGGGGTCCCTTTTTATTAATGTTATTTTATTTTGAGCACAACCGTCACTAATTGCTCCCACTAATCCGTACTAATTCACAAATATTCGTGCATTTGTGTTAATTTGTGGAAAAGATTTGCCGTGCCCGAAGTTGCTACATCGTTGCAGGCGGGTGTCGGTTTTGCTCCTATTATTGTTAAATCAACTTCCCTTGTTTCGCCTTAGTTTCCTCTTCGTTTGTTTCTTGTATCTTGTTACTTGTATCCTTTGCGATTTTGCTTAAAATCACTGGAATTTTTCCAAAATCGCTGAGCAATGTTTGTCGAAGTCCACCGTTGTGCAAAGCTGCAGCCGGATGATATAGTGGCAAGTAAACTTGCCCATTTGGCCTTCGAACTGGCTTTCCATGTAATTTTGATATTCCGCCGGCGCCCGGCAGATATGTTGCGGTTGAGTGTCGACCCAAGGTTACAATCAGCTTAGGTCGAATCACTTCAACTTGTTTTTGAAGATATGGTTTGCAAACCTCTTTTTCCTTATCCTCCGGATCCCTATTTCCCGGTGGACGGCATTTTAAAGTATTGCAAATAAATACATCTTCTCGCGTAAATCCAATCGACTCGATCATCTCGTCTAAGAATTTTCCGGCTCTCCCGCAAAACGGGATGCCTTGTTTATCCTCTTCTCCGCCTGGTGCTTCCCCTATAAAAAGTACTTTAGCGTTTGAGTTTCCATGGCCAGGAACAGTATTTGTTCTAGTCTTGTGTAGTTCACATTTAGTACAGGCAGATATAGTATCTGCAATGCTGTTTAGCTCATCTTGTTTATTTTCATGAGACATAAATAGAACGGTAAAACTTGAAAAATTATACTTCTCCCCAGCAAGTACAAAAATGGAAAAATTCGTAATTAGCAATTCGAATAAATTCGTAATTAGCTTTGTACTTTGAGATCTCTATTGATTAGATTAATACCACTCTATCATACATATTAGGTCTTGTCAAGGACTTAATTATTTTCTAGTCCGATAATCAGTCATTCCGAGCGTAGTCGAGGAATCTCTCCCCTCTGTCATCCTCGGGCTTGACCCGGGGATCCAGTTCCTATCAAGCTCTATCATTTACCCTGAACCCCTGCTATATACCCGTGTGGTACATGGTTTGTGGGCATTTTTAGGTTTATCAAGAAAAAAACGACTGGCGTTATAAATGCCCGTCAAATCTACCTCTAGTACAAATCTTGTTTTTAGTAAGCCACTTCATAGTTTCATATATCGTACTACCTTCAACTTTGGAATGATTTATGTTTAACGGGTAGGTACTCCTACCATAATTAACGTCAGGGTATTTCAAAACGTAATAATGGTTTGTTCTTTTATGTAAAGTTAAATCAGGAATGTCTTTTACAAGACGTTTTATTGCATTAAGGAATCTCTTTTTACTAATATTTTGATATTCCTTGCTCCCCATGCCTACGTAGTTACAGTTACGAGTTCGTCTGCTTTCTTATCTAAATCTAGAGACATAGTAGATCTTTTTTTGACTACATTTCTGAGATCATCCCAATCTTTAGGTGGCGGATTAAATTTACGATGTTTTAGCAACAACCCAAGGTAGTCATTTGGAGTATCATACGCAACTAATACTCCCTCATTGACAACATCGACAAATTTATCAGGGGTTTTTTCTTGAACACCAAAAGTAAAATTGTCTGCTTTTACAATGCCAACTATTATACCTTTTGATTTTTTCCACTTAACTTCAATAGTATCAGGAAGCCTATTGTAATAAGCATAAAAAGCTTCGGGGTCTAATTTTTTACCCTTAAAAAGTCGAGTCAACATATCACACTCCCTCCCTCCAACAAAAAATAAACACAATTACCTTAAATCTGAACAATATCACAATAATTAAATATTGTCCATATGTATTATAGCTACATAATCATTATAGTATAGTTAATTTGATAATCAAAGTTTTTCAATCTATCTCCGTGCACCATACAACTTATCAGCAATAGCATACGCAAAAAAACCAATTACCATTGAAGCCAATCCCCACTTCCAATCCATATAAACGAATGTATATACGACTCCTGCAAGCCAGATGAAACCACCAATTCCTCCAACATATAATCGAACTTTACTCATCTGCGACATTATTGGAGCAATCAACGCGCCAATTGTACCAAGAACTAATCCCAAATAAATCATGATATCCTAAACTATTAAATATTCTATACTCATTATATCAGAACCAGAAAGTCCTATCGGCTCACAACTATTCTGAATCGATTAGTTACTTCATAGACTGTTAAGACAGTATTTGCTGAGGGAGTTCTATCGATAAACCATCTTTAGATTTTTTGTTAGAAATAAAAACTGCTTTTCTCTTAGAGCCAAATATGTCCTCAAAAATTGCATTTAATTTGAATTGTTGTTCGTTTCGTCTTGTGTCAAGAGTAAATCGAGGAAACTTCGCATCTGATACTGTTGGAGTCACGTCGATTTCATGAGCTAGTATTTTCACATGATCTCCTGATTTAATAGATGCAATTTGTGGGAAAGAAAGCCTATACTTGATAGTCTTGAATACATAAATATAATCATTTAGCGTTACATTAATTGCGGGTCCAAGTCCATCATTAATGACCAAAAGGACTCTATTGTCTTCTGACTTCGACTTACCTGGATCACAAAATTGGAGTTTTAGTATTGGTAAAAATAATAGTTTATTTTGTTTCTCAGAACTCTTTCTTATCAAGCTGGACTCAAATGCATAATATGCAGTAATAACTACTAGGGCTGCAGTCAATAGCAAGCTTACAACTTCAGGTCCAACCCTAAAAGCACTTAGATAATGATCGTAAAATATAATAACCGAGGACCACAATAAATAAATTGTTATTAAAAATATTGTTTTCATGATAGCGCTTACACAAAATACGACTCTCCATTAAATTCATGATATATGTCACATAAATCGGTTAATTTATCTTGGATTTTTTCATTAGAACTTAATGAGTATAGATAAACATTTCCACCTAAATTCTGGATGGTTTCTAGCAACGGAAAATAATCAAGATCGTTAATAATAAAGCCTGCAATATCTGCTTTTTGTGTAGAAATTAAAAAAAGCGAATCACATGAGAGCTTAATGTCTAGACCTTTTTCTGCCCTGGGAAATATTCTCTGGTATTTAGGCTCTAATTTCTCGAGTTCCTTTTTAGGAATTGTAATATTTTTCTCTGCACATTGCACAACCTTCCAGTGATTTATTGCTGAAGGTTTATTGGATTTCGGAGTGAAAAAATGTGATGCAAGCCTGGGATCATTTTTTCTGAAGTATATCATTGCTCGTCCATAGGAACCAGCGTAGGTTCGAGAATGATTAAGGAGCCCATCTGCTAGTTTCCCAATGTGTAATTTCTTTTTTAAAAGAGTAGGATTGGCTTTTCGCATTCTGTCCACACAATGGATTAAATATGTTCCATCAACGAAGAAATAGATTTTGTCCATAGTGAATTTATTAATATTTACAAAAAAAAGAGCTCTCTCCGCTCCATTTGTATATAGTTTATTCTCAATTTATTACTTTGTCAATTTTTCGTATTTAGCATTGACATTGCTTCTTGTAAATGCTAGTGTGGCACTGCAGTTCCAAACACATCAAGGAGGTACTTAGGCACCATGATATAAAAAATCGGTGGTTTCACTGTTGAGCAATTGGAGCAGTTCTGGCTCAAGGCAGTTCGCACTGCCGGTTGGCAGGTTGAAAGCGAAGGAAGCAACATATTCCTCGTTACACAAACTGTGCCATACCAATCCACTGGAGACGAACCCATCCCCGAACTATTTCTTGCCCCGTACCATCTCATCGTCCATGAAAACGCAGGCGTAGGACTTCGCTACGTCGACATGTGGTGGAACGGTGTACAAGATACTTTCACGGGCAAGACCTTCATCCAGCAAATCGAGGGTGAGAGGTCGCTTTGGCAGATGAACTACGAAGGCTGGCTACCAAGCGAGCACACCGAGTTGGTTAGGGCGGCGATCGCTGCTGCAGTAAAGACTGGCAAATTCTGCGGTGGTCGCGGACCTGACACCTTCCGAGTCAATAACGAAGGACTGCTGTACTCCAACTGGGTGGTATCGACTCTGGATCGACCCGATCCAAACCCTCCACTTTTCCAAAGCTTTAAGGGCAAGGAATATGTTGCTGATCTGCCGTCAGAACCCAGTTTCTCCACAACAAAGACCAAGCTTCTGGCAGTGATGACCTACAGAGGTGGGATTCTCCTGCCGGATGACGATGATTATATCATCACAAGATTTGGTGATCGGATGGTAGATATCGACAAGGTCAAACCCGTATGCCCCTCTGCGCAACGCGCATGAGGGGCAGCTGTTTTTTAGAACAATTTTTTCAAACCACAATCAGAATTTTGTGCTCTGCCTGCCCCGTGTGTATTACGGGGTCAATTTTAAGTATTGACAAATTTTTTCTATTGGTATAGATTATTATCAAGATGAGTGGACATACGTGGAACTGCGCTTAGTCAAGACAGCAACTGTTCTGGAAACCGATTTCGGACATGTCTTCTATGGACTAATTTCGAATCGGCAATCCGACAGTTCAGGCGCAGGAGCACTCACTCCTGGACTCGGAGGGTCTGCAGCCCCCGAGATCAGCATATCCCCCGCCTTTGGCGGTTACCGTTACCGAGGTCCTCCCCTTCCAGGGAGGCCTCTTTTTTATTTTGTGCTCTGTTAACTCACAATCAGATTTTTTCGACTACTTCAAAACCCAGCCGATTTTTTACATTAATTATGTCGCTTTATTCATTTTCACGCCTATGGCACTTCGCCACTTTAAAGTGGCGAAGTGCTACTTGACAAGATTGATATTGCAAAGAAAACAGGACCACGACTTTTCAGTCACAGCCCTGATCCGATGCTCGTGAGTCCAGTCCCTATTTCTGCAGGAAATGGAGCCACTCCTTCTTGACGATTCGAACTGGGATTCCGGCAGACCTGACAATGTCAAGTCCAGCTCCTGAGGAATACCCGCCCTCAAGGATCACCAGAGCCCCTAGTCCGATACTGGTTATGGTCGTGGCACACGCCAAACATGGTTCAGCGTTGCAGTACATCGTGCAACCTTGGACCGATACTCCAGTCCGAAGAGCGCTAGTTAGCGCCGACGTTTCAGCATGTATCGCCCTACAGACCTCTAGACGTTCTCCGGACGGAATTCCTTCGGCGTCTCGCAGACAGCCAACATCGGCACATAGCGGAGCGCCAGGACGCTGATGGTTGTAACCCGATGCGATCGACCTATCACCAGAAGCGATCACGCAGCCAAACATTCTGTTCTGCCCGATCAATCTTTCATACTCATCTCTTTGTGCTTGACCATCTCCGTTCAGCGGACAGCCGCGGACACAATTCGATCTTCGTGCCGCGGCGAAGACAAGCTCCATCATGTAGACATCCAAGTTTCGTAGTTCGGCGTCGTAGCCGGTAGTTCCAGATCCACTACCGCTTATACCAGTCGAACCGAACCCTCCATCTGCGCGTATTGTCACGGGAAGATCATTCACAGATTTCACGGGGTGTAATATCGGAAGGAAAATCGGGGCGAAGATCAACTGAGCGACTCTATCACCTCGCTCAACGACAAACGGCTCATCGCCAAGATTGAGCATTGAACAGGCAACTTCGCCACGGTAATCCGGATCGACAGTCCCTGGTCCATTCGCTAACATGACGTGATCCCTGGTCGCTAGGCCACTTCGTGGCCTTACTTGACAGTCAACACCAGGCGGGACCGCCATGATAACCCCAATGCCGAAGAGCGCAAAACCTCCTGGCTCTATAGTGACAGGGAAATCTCCACAGACCTCTCGTGTGTTGGGATCCAAATGCAAACACGCCCTCACATCGAATCCGACGGCCCCATCAGTTTGTCGAGCCGGTATGAAATCTTGCCAATCGTCAACTCCAATCACTCCAGTGCACTGAATAAGACCGGGCGTTTCCAATAACATTTTGTCTCACTCCCTTGCCTTTACACGATAAACCACATCGTGTTGATTGTTAGCAGCGACGCAAAAAAACACTAACATAATAAAAATATATATTCAAACTTCAATCTTTTAAGCGATGCTAGATATCTTTCTTATCTATTATCTCTTCACAAACCGTACCATCATCTTCAAAAACACAATTCTTTCCACATTGATAATCGAAGTTGTCACCGGGTTTGACTTGCACCTTAACCCAAGCTTTACATTCAACTAGAGTGCCAAAAATTGGGCTGGTGATTTTTGTTGATTCATCATATGCGACAACTTACGTCTCCACCAGCGACGAGGAAATAACCGTTCCTTATCCCTATGTTGGGAACAACATCGCTTGGGTACGTCCAGGCTACAACCACCCGACAACGCCCTGAACCGATAACGCCTCACCGCAAATTGCGATGAGGCGTTAAAGCATTTATCTAATCTAATACAATATTCAATATTCTACATACTATATACTAACTTCAAAATTCTAATATTGGGCGGATGGCTGCCCCTCACGGAAACAACCATCCATGTACCCCCCTAGTTCTCAACCTGCAACTGCTTCCTCGATTCTCATCGGAGTAACGAAATTGCTCTTCGGGAGTTTCGGATCATGAATACGTTCTTTGAAACTCACATGATGAGGGTAAAGATCGACCCGAACATGACCCGGTAACAGATTGTCGATGTATTTCCTGGCAGAAGCATTAACGACTAGACCTGCCTCTGTCTCCTGAACATGGGCTAACATCGCGCCCTCTGACGACCAGCGGGCAATGAGGAAATCCTTGATTGCAACACCATCGACAAGTCGTTCTCGCCAGTAATGGCTTAGCAATTCATCCGATCCCTCGCACAATTGCTGAATTGCTGAACTCAAGCGAGCATCGGACACGATTTTGCCAAAAACGTCCGAATTCACCAGCATGTACAGCACAACATCAGAAACCCTAACCCCTGGTACTACGTTGAACAATGACATAGCACCAACCTTATGACGAGGAATATACCAGCGTCTACTTTCATACTACCATACGCTTAACGCCTCACTGCAAATTGCGGTGAGGCGTTAAAGCATTTATCTATTGTGACAAAAAACAATTCAAATATTTCTTATTCAATATTCTAAATACTATATACTAACTTCTAATGCTGGTCCGCCCTTTGGGCGAGATCTTCGCTACGCTTGATTTTTTTTCCGACTTAAAACCTTTCATCGTGAGTGAGATTCGGTTTTTGAAAGGATCAACTTCTGTAACTTTGACTGTTACATTTTGTCCAACCTTCAAAACATCTGAGACTTTTTCGATCCTTCTGTCTGAGATTTGAGAGATGTGAAGCATTCCGTCTGCCTTTGGAGTAATCTGAACGATGGCGCCGATCTCTTTTCCACTCATTCTATCTTTTTTAATATCAACGATCGGCCCTGTTATAATCTCACCTGGCTTTATCACTCTAGTGATGGATTTGACGATCTCAACTGCTTTTTTGCCCGCTTCAGGATTTGTTGAAGATATCATTACTGATCCGTCATCCTCGATGTCGATTCCAACAAGATCATCTCCACCAGCGTCTTCAATAATCTTTTTGATAGTCTTTCCTTGTGGGCCAATTATGTCACCAATCTTTTCAGGGTCAATTTTGATACATTCGATCCTTGGATCATACTTTGACATCTCTTTTGGACCAGCGATCATTTCTGTCATAACTTTTAGAATTGCAAGTCGTCCATCAAGAGCCTTTTTGAAAGTTTCCTTAATTATTTCCATAGTTAGACCTTTGACTTTGGTGTCCATCTGAACTGCGGTAATGCCGTCAGCAGTTCCAGTTACCTTAAAGTCCATATCGCCTGAGAAATCTTCTAGTCCTTGAAGGTCAGTTAAAATCTTGTATTTGGACTGATCTTCATTTGAAACCATTCCCATAGCAATTCCAGAAACAGGTTTTTTTAAAGGCACACCGGCATCAAGCAAAGCTAAGGTCGCACCACATGTTGCAGCCATAGAAGTTGAACCGTTTGAGGTCAAAATCTCTGAAACTACTCTTATAG
>CAZAOA010000014.1:0-25385 GCA_964486765.1 uncultured Candidatus Saccharibacteria bacterium | reverse complement strand
ACTCTTAATAAGCCACTTGGTGGTAGTTCACACCTTTGATTTGATTTCTTCCCAAAGCTAGTTTAATTTGATAGTATTGAACTAATAAACTCTTAGTGAGATCGTTTTTATTATGGCAAAAAAGAAATTTATAACAACTCCCATATACTACATCAACGATAAGCCTCACATTGGGCATGCGTACACAACTATAGCTACCGATGTTCTATCTCGTTATTACAAATCAAAGGGCGAAGATGTCTTTTTTCTAACCGGTACTGATGAGCACGGTGCGAAGATCACTGAAGCGGCAGAAAAAGCTGGCAAGAAGCCAAAAGAATTTGTTGATTCGCTTATTCCGAAATTTGAGACTGCTTGGAAGAACTTAAATATCGAATACGACCAGTTTTTTAGAACCACAAACCCTGATCACGAAAAGATCGTCCAAGAATTCATATTGAAACTAAAAGAAAACGGTTATGTTGAGAAGAAAAAGTATGAAGGACTTTACTGTGTTGGTTGTGAACGATTCATGCAAAAAGATGAACTGATAGATGGAAAATGTTCCGATCATGGCACCAAGCCAAAGCTTCAGTCTGAAGAGAATTATTTTTTCTTGCTCAAAAAAGCTGCGAAAGATTTCGATCTTACAAATGTTATCAAATCCGATAAATTCAAAGTTAAGCCTTTGGGTAGAAAAAATGAAATTTTGGGAAAGATCGACAATGGATTAGAAGATGTTTCGATTTCACGAACAGGAGTCGAGTGGGGGATAGAGTTTCCGGATGACAAAGACCAGACGATCTATGTTTGGATCGATGCACTGATAAATTATTTCTCTGCACCAAAAATCTACAAAGAAGAAATCTGGCCTCCTGACATCCAGCTGATGGCAAAGGACATTCTTTGGTTTCATGCGGTAATCTGGCCGGCGATGTTACTTGCTTATGGCGAAAAAGATCTTCCAAAACTGGAATTCGCTCATGGCTTTTTCACCGTTGATGGAAAAAAGATGAGCAAAACTGTTGGCAATGTTCTGGATCCAAATGATCTGGTAGAAAAATTTGGGGCCGATGCGGTTCGATATGCATTACTTCGAGAATTTCCTTTTGGAGAAGATGGTGACATTTCAGAAGAAAAAATTGCGAATAGATATCAGTCTGATTTGGGAAATGGATTGGGGAACTTGTTAAATCGGACGATTAGCTTGATTATCAAGGCAAACATAAAACCATTGCTTCCTAATGTTCTTAAAATAGATGAAAAAGGTCATGTTGGTGATGTAACAGAAAGCAAAACTGGCAGTTTCAGAAATGCATGGGGAGAAAAAATTATCGTCAAAAGTGGTGAAGGCATGAGTTTCAGGGATTTTGTTTCTGAATCAATCAATAGAATAGCTTTTGACGTTGGATTAATTGAAATTTGGAAATTAATAATTGTGGGGAATGGTGGTTTTGATAAATACAAGCCATGGGAACTTATAAAAAACAACAAGCAGGAACAATTAGAAGAATTTTTAAATACAGAATACGAAATGCTATGGTGTGTGATGGAATTAATTGCCCCTTTCATGCCTGATACCGCAAGAAAAATGAAAAATCAACTTGAAAGTCTAGAGCCAAAGCCGTTGTTTCCACGATTGGAAGATTAAATTGAGGAGACCACGTTGACTTTTCACTGACTGATTCGTAATTTTGTACTTTTGTTAGATTTGTATATTCGCTAAGGGGTCCGGAGGACCAAGTGCTCGAAGCATTGATTGCATCGGTCGGTAACGCCGGTGGTGTGATTCTAAATAAAATTATTCTCAGTAAACACAAAGTGCCTGTACCACGGTTCATACCGACTCTTTTTATTTGGCTTGCAATTATTACCGCCATTTTCCTTCCAAAGTGGGGCTTTGTTGATTGGGAACAGTTATTGACTGCAAAATATATTGTCTTGTTTGCACTAATGATTGTGGTCGCTTCTATCTGGAACGTTTATTACTACAGAGGAATTCAAAAAGAGGAGATTCACGAGTTTGAACTTATCATGTTGCTATCACCTTTGATGACGATTATATTTGCTGAGATCTTTCTGCCGGCTGAACGCGACATCTGGGTTTTTGTCGCAGGAATCGTCGCTTCAGTCGCCTTGATAGCAACACGCTTTCGGCACCATCATTTGAAAATTGGAAAGACTGCATGGCTTACCATTATGGCGATGGTACTAATATCACTTGAATCAATCATCATCAAAGAAGTTCTTGCGGTCGTCTCCCCTGTTTCATTGTATTTTATTCGAACAACCGTTATCGCTATCGTTTTTCTTATCTTGTATAGACCTAAAATTGCCAAAATCTCGAAAGAGGTCTATGCAATGAAGATCATCTCTGCTATTTTTGGGGTGGTTCAAATGGTTTTGAAATTTTACGGATTTATAAATTTCGGAGTTGTTGAGACGACCATGGTTTTGATCTTGGGCCCGATGATGGTTTATGTGTACTCATACTTTTATTTTAAAGAGAAACTCTACAAGCGTGACATAGTAGCTGCTATAGTAGTTGTTGCAATGATTCTGTGGGTGACCTTCAAGTAAGAATAAGTGGAAATTCTAACACCCGCCTGCATAAGCTAAACATTGCGGGCAGGCTGATCCTTTACACAGATCAACGCAGATTATAAAATCTATATACAAGAGAATTCCATAATTTTGACTTTTGAATTATTAATTTTAAACTTTAAGTTATGTTGATCGATACTCACGCACATTTGGACTTTCCAGAATTTAAGGGCGAAGTAACCGCAGTTTTGGGGCGTGCAAAAGAAGCTGGAGTTGAAAAGATTATAAACATCGGAGTCGATGAAGAAACATCTAGGTCATCGGCAGATCTGGCTCGTCTTTATCCAGAGATCTACGCAACGATTGGAGTTCATCCACATTCTGCAAATGATTTAGAGTTGGAAACTCGAATGACTTTCTCGACATTTATTGTTAACCCAAAAGTGGTAGCGATCGGAGAGATCGGACTAGATTATTATTATTTAAAGCGTTCTTCCCAATTCTCAAATTATCCCACCAGAGAACAACAGATATTTTGTTTTGAACAGATGTTAGATATGGCACTGGAATATCGGTTGCCGGTAATTATTCACTCACGCGAAGCTGATGCAGATATTATTGCAATATTAAAATCTTATTCAGACCAACTTCGAGGAGTTATTCACTGTTTTTCTGGAAATTATGATTATGCAAAAAAGATACTCGACATGGGTTTTCTGATTTCAGTTACAGGAAATATAACTTATAAACAATCTCAAGAAACCAGAGACGCCATCGAGAAGATTCCGTTGGGTTCTATAATGGTGGAGACTGATTGCCCTTTGCTGACCCCTGAGTCGAAAAGGGGAGACAGAAATGAGCCCGCTTTTGTGGTGGAGGTCGCTAAAAAAATAGCGGAGATAAAAAAGATAAGTATTTTTGAAGTGGAGCGAATGACCACCAAAAAAGCCCTAAGCTTTTTTAAGCTGAAATAATAGTTGATATTGTAAAGTAGCAAATATTGGATCTATTCCATTGCTGTACTACAATAAAACAACAACCCGCCTAATTAGGCGGGTTCGGTATTGCAGACAACTTGTCCCAGCATTCGCACCCTACAGCAACAAGGTGACGTTTCGCGATATCAGCGTTGCATGAGGGATGGAGGCCGTCCTTTCTCAGAACGAGTACTCTAGCGAATACTTCGTACGGTTTTGCGGTTTCTGGGCTTCGGTAGATGAGTTTGCCACATACCACACACACTCGGTCGCCGTCAGTATCCCTATCGACATTGACACCATTCTGTCTGTTCGGAGGCAAGTCTTCACGGCACTCCCAGTCATTACATCCATCCCACGTGTGTCCATGAAGGACAATGGTCTCAACGTCTGGACTGTTGAAGAATTGAGTCCCAGCTTTAGACAGTGGCATGGTCAGCTCCTCTCGTATGATGTCGACTGTTAAAAAGATAGCACAATATTTGTATATTGACAAGCAGATAATGAGATGTTATATTAGATGTTACATAAGATACTAAGATAATTTGTAATTCCATCACAGAAACTTCACACAGAATTACACTGAAGTATCGAGTAGCATTTTTTGTTTAAATTCGTATTTTTGTTCAAATTAGTAAATTGGTAGTGTCATGAAAAAAATTACAGTCAACGAGCTTCAACGTAAGCTCTCAAAAATTGCAAAAGAGGTAGAAAAAGGAGAAATCTACGAAGTAAACAGGTATTCAAAACCGGTGGCGTATTTGGTTCCAACTGAAAAGTTCATGGACGTAGTTTCTGGCGAATCATGCAAGGCTTGTATGGAAGATGTGCGCGAGATCGCAAAGGGGTTTAAAGGGAATAGAGATTAAGCGGAAGTTACAACGCTGACTGCTTTACACTGACAGAACGCTGACTGAATTTTAGAAAAGTCTGCGAAGAGTCTGCGTAAATGATCTGCGTAGTAATTTCAAATTATTATGAAACAAATCTACTTAGATAACAGCGCAACTACAAAGGTTGACCAAGAAGTATTTGCGGCGATGAAGCCGTATTTTACGGTTGATTTTGGTAATCCTTCATCTATCCACTCAACCGGACAAAGTGCAAGGGCAGCCTCTGATAGCGCCAGAAAAACAGTTGCAAAGTTTCTAAATTGTGAGTCATCTGAAGTTATATTTACATCAGGTGGTTCTGAATCAGACAATCTAGCGATAAGGGGAATAGTAGAAAGTATACAGCATACAGTATACAAGGGGCAGAAAAAGCTACATATTATCACCAGCCAATTCGAACATTATGCCGTTTTAGATACTATAAAAGAACTTGAAAAAGAGGGAAAGGTTGAAGCGACATACATAAAACCAAATTCTGAAGGGATTATTGATGTTAAGAATATTGAATCTGCAATTTTAGACAACACAGTTTTAGTTTCAATTATGTATGTGAATAACGAGATAGGGGTCGTGCAACCGATTCGCGAGATTGGTAAAATGATAGAAAAAGAGAATCGCAATCGGGGTATTGAATCTCGCATTTACTTCCACACCGATGCGGTTCAGGCAACTAATTATTTCGATATGAATGTTAAGTCACTGCATGTGGATTTACTGACAATTTCCGCTCATAAAATCTATGGACCGAAGGGGATCGGTGCGCTCTATATTAAGAAGGGAACGCCGATAAAACATCAGATAGTTGGCGGAGGACAAGAGTTTAAGATTAGGGCTGGAACTGAAAATGTGCCTGCAATTGTCGGATTTGCAAAAGCTATAGAGATTATTGAAAAAAATTGTGATGAAATTGTAAAACTTCGCGACAAGCTGATCGACGGTCTTTTAAAGATTGAAAAATCAAAGTTAAATGGATCAAGAGAACTTCGATCACCAAACAATGTAAACGTTTCATTTGAAAATGCTGAAGGCGAATCAATCCTAATCAATCTAGATATGGAAGGGATCGCTGCCTCATCTGGGTCAGCCTGTACTTCTGGATCGCTTGAGCCAAGTCATGTTTTAGCTGCGATTGGAGTTCCTGCCGAAAAATCACACGGATCGATCAGATTGACGCTTAGTAAAGATACGACCAAAGAGGAGATCGATAGAGTTTTAAAAGTAATGCCAAAAATCATCAAAAAATTAAGAGAGATGAGTCCGATCAGATAATAATGTGCACAACCGACACAAATTATTAACACAAATTTTCACAAATGCACAAATTAGTGAATTAGTGCAGATTACCCCAAAGGGGCCCCTTAGGGGGGTGAAAAAGATTAGTGACGGTTTCGCTCAACATTAAGTACGAGGAACGAGTATGCAATACACAAAAGAAGTAATGGATCACTTTCAAAACCCACGAAATATGGGTGAGCTTCAAGATGCCGATGGAGTTGGGGAAGTAGGAAATCTCAAGTGTGGTGATATGATGACAGTTTACATAAAGGTAGGTAAGAAGGATGGCAAAAAGATAATTTCAAAGATTAAGTTTCAAGCACTTGGTTGCGCTGCAGCCATTTCGGCTAGCTCTATGATGACTGAGTTAGTTAAAGGAAAGAGCATAGAAGAAGCCAAGAATATCTCAAGAGACGATATCAACGACTCTTTAGGGAAACTTCCTGCACAAAAATACCACTGCTCCATCTTATCGGCTAATGCGATTAGAAAAGCAATTGAAGATTACACACACAGATCTCGTTCACAGAAAGGACACAGATAATTTTAAATAGTTTCCATATTTGTACTTTTGTGAGATTTGTAAATATGTGAAGGGTTTATGAATATTGAAATGAATAAACAAAAAATCGCAGTTGCGATGAGCGGTGGGGTTGATAGCTCAGTCGTTGCTAAAATGATGGTAGATGAGGGACACGATGTAGTCGGTCTCTTTTTGAAGTTGTGGTCGGATCCCAACTGCAGTATTGATAAACAAAACAGATGTTGTGACCACGAGGCTTTGGCCGATGCTAGAGAAGTTGCAGATAAATTGGGAATTAAGTTCTATGTTATAGATGCTACAGCCGAGTTCAAAAAAGCGATTGTCGATGAATTTATTGAAGAATACAAAAAACTTCGAACTCCAAATCCTTGCATAAAGTGTAACGAGTACATTAAGTTTGATTTGTTGCTTAAGAAGGCACTTGAGATAGGGGCAGAAAAACTTGCAACAGGTCATTATGCAAAGACAAAAGATGATAAATTATTTACTGCTATAGATGATTCAAAAGATCAATCGTACATGCTTTATAGATTAAACCAAAATCAATTATCTAAAGTACTTTTTCCACTTGGAGATAAATTGAAAAAAGATGTGAGGGCTTTGGCAGTAAAGTGGGATTTGCCGGTGAAAGAGAAACCGGAGAGCCAAGAGATCTGTTTTTTTGGAGATAGGGACTACCGATCGTTTCTTTCGCGATATTTGGATAAAAAGTACTTTGAACACGGAGAAATTGTAAACAAAAAAGGCGAAGTTTTAGGAACTCATGAGGGTTTGGTCAACTATACAATTGGGCAGCGAAAGGGAGTTGTCCAAGATACAAGTGCAAAGAGAAAAGATACTAAGATGCTTTATGTTGTAGGATTTGATGTTGAAAAAAATCAATTGATAGTCGGAGAGGACAAAGAAGTTTACACAAGTGAAATGTTTGTTAGTGATATTAACTGGATAGATCCGAATTATAAAAAAGTTCTATTGACTAATGATTATTTACTTATGACTAAAATCCGATATCGACATGATGCAGTGCCGTGTCGCATTGTCATTCCTGACTACGATCAGGAATCTAGTAACATTAAAGTAATGTTTGATAAACCTCAAAGAGCTATAACTCCAGGTCAAAGCGCGGTGTTCTATTTACCGGCCGAAGCATTAGTTAAGGGTGAAGCGAAGGCTGGTGAGGGTGATGAAGTATTGGGTGGTGGAGTTATCGAGAAATAATAAATCAACACTACGCCTAAAGATTGATGAATATATTTGAGTACTAATAACATGGTCTAATAAAAGAAAGACGGACGGGAGATTTGGTGGTCTCCCGCCCGCTTGGTGTGGCCGCTGCCTATCGCCGAATCCATATTGGTATTCGAACTGGATTCTCCCTAGCCGTATTTGATCGCGGCATTGGGGCGGGCGTGGCAGCGTGATCCGGGTAGTTGGTTCGTGCCGATGCAGGGCGGCACCGTCTTTTACAGGAAGCCGCTCATGGGAGCGCCACCTTTCTTGGATGACTATGGCGTTGCTCCGGGGGGATAGGTGAGCACTTTGGGCTCCCTTCCAGTCCCGGTGTTTTCAGTTGCTTCGGCGGCCATCTAGGGACCCTTGGCGAACGGGGGATTGCCCGGGTGTTTGCCGGTGATCTCGAGGCCGGCGGTGCTCTCAATCGTGTGAGCTGTTGCGACGTGGATGTTCGTGCCTGCTGGTCGCGGGCTGTCTCGTCCCATTGAGGGATCTCCCTCTACGACAGGATTTCGATCTGTACGACTGTTGATAATATAGCATACTGAAAGATATATGTCAAGTACTTTTTTACGCACACTGTAACTCCCACGGTTTCGTACACGGTAAATACAATATCGAGAACATTACGCACACTGTAACTCCCACTGTTTAGGACACTGTGAATAGATGATTAAGATAGAATATTGAGTAAGAACCACCCCTAACCCCTCCTTTTAAAGGAGGGGGATTTGAGGCTAGACAATGGTTTAAGGGCAATAAAAAACACCCTGTTGGGTGCATCTAGGGGTAAAAAGCGAAGTGGGCGGGGAGACTATGTCTCCTCGCCCACTGAATTCTTGTGCAGGAAGCGATTATTCGCCCCTGCAACTTCTTGCGTGCTTTGCGGTGAGGCCCGCTAGGCAGCCTGCAAGAAGGTCGTCCCGATTGCCGATGTCCGCGTTGTGTCTTCGTCGCGGAAAACGGCGGCGGTTAGCTTCCCGATCGTCGTTGTCGTCCCGGTTGCCGGTGTCCGCTCGATCGCATTGGAGTCGTCGCGGAAAACGGCGTCCTGCTTGTCGGCTTGTGATCCGTCACTGTTGGCCCAAATGTCCCTGTAGGCGTCGGTGGTCAGCTCGGCGACGAACCCTCTGGAGCCGTCGCGCATCACGTCCTGCTTGTCTCCGGTGGTATCCACTGCCATCGTAGCGATCAACTTGACCGCACGTGTCTTCGAGTTGGCGGCGTAGGTGTCCGTTGTCACGACGCCATGTACAATGCCGACGGGTATCAATGCCTCCGATGTTGGAGCCCTTGTGTAGTCCGCCTCGATCATCGTGGCCTGGTTGATGGCGATCATCAGATCGGTGGTTCTGGTGGTGGCCGAGGGGCCGACGTCAACGTCCATAAACTGTGTGACCGGCGTGGTGGCGAAGGCGGCGGATGATGTCAGTAAGGCGACGAGGCCTACCAACATTACTACAGTGCAGAGCTTGCTCATCCCTTTCCCTCCTTGGGACTTGCAGCAGCATTCCCTCGGTAAAGAGGGTATTTCAAGACTATGAATATAGTATAGGACTGGACTAGGTTTGTCAACAATATTTATATAAAAATCGAATAGCGAAATAACCACACTGAAATGTCCACTGTTAAAGACACTGTGGGTAGATAATTAAGATAGAATATTGGAGACAACCACCCCTAACCCCTCCTTAACAAGGAGGGGGAAATAACGGGTATAATGAATCTATGGAGATAAAGTTAGATTCGAAAATTCAGTTTATAAAAGGAGTTGGGCCGAAAATGGCTCAAAAATTCAATAAACTTGGTGTCTTGACTGTTTTGGATTTGATTCACTTTTACCCGAGAACTTACAAAGATTATACGAAGATAATTAAGATTGGTGATATTGAAATGTCCCGCCCACAGTCACAAGGTGACAGTTTCGGCGGACAGGCAAATAACCAGCCCGAAACGCCTGAGCGTAGCGATGGCGGGCGCGGCAAATATCAAAACGAGATCCCTCCATCGCTAATAGCGGGTCGGGATGACAATAATAATTATACAATTAGTGGCAATATTGTAGGTATTAACAATAAGCGAACTAGCAGACGCCGATTTACCGTTACTGAAGCTGTGGTTGAAGATGGAACTGGAAGCATAAAAGTAGTTTGGTTTAATCAACCATTTTTGCAAAAGATGCTTAAGGCGGGCTCTAAAGTTATATTGAATGGAAAGATTACGCGTGCTCCTTACTCCAACATATTGCAGATGGAGTCACCGGATCGGGCAAACAGAGCCTCTATTGTGCCAATTTATCCTGAAACGGTCGGCATAACTAGTAGATATATTGCCAAAATAGTATCATGTATCATGTATCAAGTATCGAGTATTAAAGAATATTTGCCGACAAATATTATAAATGAAAATAATTTGATGGGGATAGATGAGACGTTAAAAGAGATTCATTTGCCGAGAAATTCTCAAGTATTGAGCGAAGCTAAAAGAAGAATGGCATTTGATGAGTTATTTTTCATCGCACTAAAAGCGAAGCTTTCACGTTATGAGATAAAAAATGAAAATGCACCTGCACTAAATATTGAAAGTAAGAAACTGAAAGAGTTTACTGATAAGTTGCCATTTAAGTTGACTGATGATCAAAAGAGAGCGTCTTGGCAGATTATAAAAGAGATAAGCAATGATGTGCCGATGAATCGTTTACTAAATGGTGATGTTGGGAGTGGGAAGACAGTAGTTGCCGCATTTGCAGCTTTCGTCACCGTACTGGCAAAGAATAGGGCGATCATAATGGCTCCAACCGAGATCCTAGCTAATCAACATTTTGAAAACTTGAAGGAAATTTTGGGAGCACATAAGATCGATGTTGGTCTAATGACAGCAAACAATAAGATAGATCTTGATGCAAAAGTATTGGTAGGTACGCATGCTCTGATTCAAGATAAGGCAAGTCATAAAAACATTGGTTTAGTGGTAGTAGACGAACAGCACCGATTCGGTGTGAAACAGAGAGCGAAAATCAAAAGTTTTCGATCGGGAGAATTGAGACCTCATTTTTTGTCGATGACTGCAACTCCGATCCCGAGAACGATGCAGCTGGCGCTATTTGGCGATCTCGATGTATCTGTCATAAAGGAAATGCCGAAAGGACGGATAAAAATTGAAACAGAATATGTAGATGAGCCAGATAGAAATTCAAAATACAAATTCATTAAGAACCAAATTAGAGCTGGCAGGCAAGCATTTGTGGTTTGTCCACTTATTGAGGAAGAAGCACACACAGAATTGTTACACAAAAAGGACACAGAAATGAAATCGTTATTCGATTTAGATAGAAAGTCAGTTGTGAGAGAATACAAGAAGCTGAACGATGAAGTTTTCCCAAATTTGAAGATTGGTATGCTCCACGGGAAGTTAAAATCAAAAGAAAAAGATAACATAATGAATCAATTTTCTAATAATAAGTTAGATATTTTGGTCTCTACATCGGTAGTCGAGGTAGGAGTCGATATTCCCAATGCTTCGGTGATGATGGTTGAAGACGCAGAGCGATTTGGGCTTGCTCAACTTCACCAGTTTCGAGGAAGGGTTGGTCGTGGAGAGCATAAATCCTACTGTTTGCTATTTTCAAGCTCAAAAAACCCAAAAGCGGTTGAGAGATTGCGTACTTTAGAGAGAGTAAACGATGGCTTTAAGTTGGCAAGGGAGGATTTGAAAGTAAGGGGTCCTGGAGAGATTTATGGGACGATGCAATCTGGGGATCTCGACATTCGGTTCGCCAATCTGTCAGATGCCACTTTGATATCACAAGCTTCAAAAAGTGCTAAAGACTTGGTGGTAAATGATCCGAAGTTGGAAAAATATGAGATAATAAGAGAGAAACTTAAGGATTTTTTAGAAAGTAAACACCTTGAGTAAATGAAAAATTACAAATAAAATTTAAAATGACAAATGTCAAAAAGAAAAAGTTTGATTTCGAAGAATTCTTAGAAGATTATAAGTTCTATGTTGGCGGGGCGTTGATAGTTGTGATTGTCGCGGGGGCGGGAGTACTTTTGTGGCGGGAGAACTATTGGAAACCAAGTTTAGAAGATAGAATTTTGAATTTTGAATCTAGATTTGAAGAGTTAGAGGAAGAATTAGCTCAGATAAAATCAAACGAGGCAAAAATCGAAACAACGCCGGTTGAGACATCGAACCAACCAGAACCAGAAACTGGTGTGGTGGCGGGAACGGAGGCACCTGTTGAGGCACCAAAGGAGACCACTGTCGCAAAACCGACCGCGCCAATCGGCAAGATCAATCTAAATACCGCTTCGGCAAGTCAATTAGATGCACTTCCAGGGATAGGCCCTGCTTATGCGGGAAGGATAATTGATTATAGAAATGCAAACGGAGGATTCAAAACTATAGAAGAAGTACAAAATGTCAAAGGGATCGGACCAAAAACTTTTGAGAAGATGCAGGATATGATAGTGGTGGATTGAGCTTGAAAAAATTGAATAACTAGGGTAGTATTAGTTAGTAAAAGAGCCCGAGTGGTGAAATTGGCAGACACGCTAGTCTTAGGAACTAGTGAGGTAAAACTCTTGTCGGTTCGAGTCCGACCTCGGGCACCATCCTTCGCTCATCGGAGATGAGCTACGGATGGCACAGCCATCTCTTTCATAAACGAATTGCAGATGACACGACTCTCTCCAGACAATTATTCAACCTTTTGGGTTGTTTTTATATTGCGAGATAAGATAGTTTAGTATATTGTATTGTAGCTATACATACGAAACGATAGGGGGAACAGGACAATGCATTGGAAAGCAGCAGCACTCTGTGGATTGAATGCAATGTGTTGGGCGGCGGCTCCATTGATTGGGAAGCTGTCTAATGCAAACGCGAAGGTGATGGCGGTAATGATCAGTGTAGGGAGCTTGGTCGCGGTCCTACCGATGGCGTTTACCCAAAACTACAGCGCTGTTGGTAACAAAGGGCTCTTGGTTGCGTTGGCGGCAGGAATAATCAACGGAATCGGAGTGATAGTGTTCTACCAGTTGATATTTGGTTTAGAACAAGGTTACTGGGAAATATCGAAGATCATTCCGATTGTTTTCGTTCTGGTTCCGGTCGTAGCAGTAATAGGATCCAGACTGGTTTTTGCTGAAGAGATCACCATTGAGAAGATCATAGGCGTTGGATTGGCGTGTGCAGCGATCTGGTTGTTGAAGAAATAGATCAGATGCCCCGGGCTTCTAACAGTGATGTTGGAAGCCTTTAGTTTTTGATATAATTAAAATGTTGCTTGGCATTTGTAGAAACAAATATTAATTTATCCAATATGGATGAAATCGACAAAAAAGATCAAGAAGCACTCGATCAGATCGAAGAGAAACTGTTAGAAAAAGATCGAAAAAAACAGGAAGAAAAAATGATCGTTGAGGGACGATCGGTGTTTGATATCCAAAGCAGAAAACATCAAGATACAAGTAACAAGGATACAAACAAATCAAAATAATCAATAAGAAAATTCAAATCATGTTTGGTTATTGTCTCTTGTATCCTTTAAAAGCTATTCGCTTTTAATTCTGGCTCTTCCTTCCTCATCTATATAGTACTCAAAATCAAAAGGGCTTATGGGGATGGCTTTTAGAATGCCAGCTTCTACAAGCGAAGAAAGCTCCTTTGGATAAGCTTCATAAGCTTCAAAATAAATCTTTCCGGCCTCTTCTAAAAGATCCAAGATCTCGTAATGATAGACATAAGCTTCGGCGCGTTCTCTCACTACTTCGTCGTCACTGGTCTCCATTATGCCAGTCCAGATCTGTTTCGTTTGTTCTCGAAGATTTGGGTTTGAGCCAAAAGTTGCTGATATTTTAATAATGCTCTCTGGCGCACCTTTGGTATCAGCGGCTATAGCAAAATACTTTGCGGCACTTGCCTGATCATCTTTATTTATAAAGTAGGTGGTTGCAAGATAGTAGGGGATTCTCCAATCTGGGTCAGATTCGACAACTCCTTTTTTGGCGATCTCAATCGATTCATCGACATACCCAAGAGAAGGTAGCATTAGCGCGCCAAAGGCGTATGGATAGCTAAACTTTGGGTCAAGATCGGTTGAAAGTTTTATATAATCAATCAATTTTATGAATTCATCTTCTTGCCAATCACCATAGTATTGGATTGCACTAAGCCAGTAGAGTGATGAGGCGGCAGAGTCTAAGCCCAAATCGGACGCTTCTACCACTTCTGCCCCCAAAACATATGGGGAGGGTTTGGGTTGTTTCTCTTTATTGATATCGAAAAAATACTGTGAAGCAAAGACTCCAAGGAATAAGAGTGGCAGCAATAGAATATTGATTATGATTTTCATTATTATAGATCTTGTTTTTTAAGGGACCATGTAGCTAGTACTAACAAAATTGCAGAGTAAAGTGTTGCATACAAAAAAGCATAAAATATTGAAAGCCCAGAAATTGTTACATCGTGAACAACGAGGTTTCGGATATTGAACTTTTCTAGATTTGGTAAAAGATAGTAGATAGCAACAGCAACCGGTCTGAAGTTAGATGGGTTTTTGTTTGCATATTTTATTATCAGCTCGAGTGAGTGGCCTATATAGAGAACCAAAACTGCATATATAGTAGAGGCTAGGGGAGTAGCGAAGGTTGAAAAGAGAATCATCAGAGAGATAAATACTGCGATCTCAAAAAGTTGCATTAAAATTGCGAATAGGGCAGAGGAGTCGAACCCCCCACCTTTTGCAAAAACAACGACCAAATAGATCACAGTCATAACAACAATCGTAAGTAAAATTGAGACAAAAAGTCCTAAAAATTTTCCAACTACTACTTGCATGCTCGAGACCGGTTTTGAAAGCAAGATGTAGAGAGTTCTCTTTTCTATCTCTTTGTAAATAAGTGATCCACCCAAAAAAATCGTGATTATTAGAGAAAATAGATAAATTCCTGCAAGACCAAAATCTTTAATTATCTTAATGTCTTCGCCGAGCGAGATTGATCCGAAGAATATAGTTGAGAGAATAAATAAGATAGCAAATGCCAAGATCACGTAAAGTATGCGATCACGGATTGTTTCTTTGAAAGTGTTTTTTGCGATAGTAGTTATATTTTTCATAATGTATGCAACCGTCACAAATCTATTTCACTAATTGGCACTAATGCGCTAATTGGTGAATTTGTTGAAACTTGTGAAGATAATTAGTGTCGGTTTTGCTTGTTTATTACTTCTACAAACTTGTCTTCCAAAGTCTTATTGCCTTTGAATTTTTTGACTGTTCCGCTATATATTAACTTTCCATTGTCGATTATACCGATCTCATCACAGATCTCATCGACATCAGCTAGGATGTGGGAGTTAAAGAAGATGGTCTTTTTTCGCCTCTTTAATTTCAAAATTATCTTTTTTATCTCAGCTCTTCCGATCGGATCAAGCCCATCTAAAGGTTCATCTAAAAAAATGTAGTCGGGATCATTTACAAGGGATTGTGCTATTCCAAGTCGCTGTTTCATCCCTTTGGAATAAGTATTTATCATCTTATTCTTTGCATCTTTTAGCCCTACGTCTTTGAGTATGTCTTCAATGTTAGATATCGGATCGCAAAATAGATCAGCAGAAAATTGTAAAAGTTCCAACCCGGTCAAATGATCGTAAAAATAGGGATCTTCTGGCATAAAACCAATACGCTCACGAGTTGATTTGTCTAAAGGATTCTTGTTGTTGATTCTAATTTTGCCGTGGGTTGGAGAGCTAAGTCCTACAAGTATTTTAATCGTTGTGGTTTTTCCTGCTCCGTTTGGGCCCAAAAATCCAAAAACAGCTCCCCTCTTTATAGTAAGGGAGATATTTTCGACAATTTTCTCTTTGCCGTATTGTTTTGATAACTTTGATATTTTTATCATAAATATAATCACTGAGACGGGTATCGCCCGCCTGCAACTATGTGGCAACTTCGGGCAGGTAACCGAAAAACGATAAACGAAATTGATTGTACATAGACATAGTAGTAAAGATAGTATAATGATGCAAGTTGACATTGAGGGGCATACAAGGTATATTGTACGCGCACCGAGGCCTATGCCCGGTAAATCCATTGGCGAGTCTGGGGTCCGATAAAAAGGATTAGGGATGAGCCAAAAGGAGCGAGCAAGAAATGGCAACAAGGAAGAATCGAGTATCCGATGTTATGAGAGGCATGGGGGTCGGTCATTCGATCATGAAAGAGCTTGAGAATGCGACGGAAGCACTGGGCCTGCCACTAGAGGTTCTACATCTGCTTGCCACACCCGAAGGAGCACCAGTGGTAGGAGAGATGGTTGCTACGATGGCTGAATCCCTTGATCAGTTGGGAAGGTTACTGGGAAGGTATTCAATCACTGTTGACAAGGCTCTGACGGTCGAGGAAATGATATCGGCTGGTTGCTTCGACTGGGAAAACGCGGACATCACCTCCGGAAACTTTCCTTTGGAGTTGACTGATACGAGAGAAGCGATGGAAGTTGTTACTCTCTGTTTCGATCAAGATGCTCCTGCTTCCGGCCAAGACACAAGCCAACATATTTCTACTCATAAGGTGTTGGCAGCGATGAGTCAGAAGAACCTTCGCCCAGCAACGATTGCCGAAACCCTGGCTTTAGGAGCTCAGCACCGGAGCGTTCAACGAATAATTCCGGTCGTCTGTCTGGGTTCCACATGCGTATTTCCCCACACCACCACCCGCTACTGTCCAGTTCTTTGCAGTGACGGGTCAGATCGCAAGCTTGACCTTCGATTCTTCGACCACAACCTGGGTCAGGGCTGGAGTCGGGATTGCCGTTTTCTTGCGGTTCGCAAGGTAGCCTAGAAGATACCTAAGTCCGAGCCCCTCCATTTCGGAGGGGTTTTTGTTATTATATAGACATACAATATTATTATGAATAAAAAACAACGAAAAATAGTGGCAGTTGTTGGGCCGACCGGATCAGGAAAGACCGGTTTAGCGGTTTTGCTTGCCAAAGAATTTGACGGTGAGATCGTATCAGCAGATTCTCGCCAAGTTTTTCGTGGGCTAGATCTGGGAACTGGAAAAGACTTGGACGATCTAAAGGGAGTGAAATACCATATGATAGATATTTGTGACCCTGAAGAAGAATTTACACTTTTTGATTGGTTAGATGGGGCACGAAATACCATCAACGAAATATTCGATCGTGGGAAAATTCCAATTGTAGTTGGAGGAACTGGTCTCTATGTTCAAGCTCTTGTTGAAGGATTTCAAATCGGTAAGGATACAAGAGACAATAACCAAACAAATTCTAAATCTCAAAATTCAAAGTTCGATAGGAAAGATTTGAATTTACTAACACTAAAAGATCTACAAAAGATTGTGCAAAATTTAAATATTGATGTTACAAACATTGATCAAAAAAACCCAAGAAGGTTGATTCGGGCTATTGAAAAATTCCAAAACCAAGAAAATCCGACTAAAATCAAACCTGACTTCGAATCAATTTTGATCGCACCAAAACATACTAGAGAAAAATTGTATGATAGAATTGATAAAAGATTGGATCAACGATTTGAAGAAGGAATGCTCCAAGAAACTGAGGATCTGATTAAAAATGGAGTAGATTCTAAGTGGCTAATAACGCTAGGGCTAGATTATAAAATAATGACAAAACATCTTATCGAAAAATCAAACTTTGAGGATATGGTAAAAGATCTAAAGGTAAAAGAGCATCAGTATGCGAAGCGCCAACTTACTTGGTGGAAACGGTTCGATGTTAAGTGGATAGACGATTATAAGGAAGTGACAAGACTTGTTTCAAAATTTTTGGTAAAATAGATTTATGCATTAAGTGAGGGGAAGAAGTGTTAAATACATATAGAGAGATCTTGGAGCAACCCGAAGTTTTGAAGTGGACGGCAGATATTCCTTCTGAAATAGTTTATAGGGCGGCGGGTTATATTGGGCAAGCTAGAGATGTTTACATAGTGGGCTCGGGCTCCTCTTTTCACGCAGGGCTTTTTGGAAGTTACGTTTTTTCTGAACGAAATAAAACTGCAACATTTGCTTTAACTGCTGGAGAATTTCCGTATAAATCTTCAACTCTTTCAGGTGATGATTTAGTGATTGCGATTTCGCAAAGTGGGGAAGGACATGACATCTTAAAAGCTGTGCTTTTGGCAAAGAGTTTTGGAAGTAAGATTCTTGCGATTACAAATACTAGAGATTCTTCACTTGTTCATCATGCTGATGAGGTTCTTTATACCCCTGCCGGAGTAGAAAAAGGGATTTTGGCTACAAAGACGATGACCTCTTCGATGGCAGTTTTTGTCATGCTTTCATACGCTATGTCTGAAGACTTCGGTAGCGGCGAGACGATGCTTAGGAATATAGCTAGTAGTGTAAACAATTTGATTCGTTCATCGAGCAGGCTTAGAGTCCAGAAATTGTGTAAAGAGCTTAAGGATCATAAAAAATTCTTTGTAATTGGTCGCAACGTTGATGTTGTGTCAGCACTTGAGACTGCTTTGAAACTTCAGGAAGGTGCCCATGTTATGGCTGAAGGGTTCTCGGGATCAGATTTTGAACATGGTCCGATATCAATGATAGAAGAAAACTCCCCTCTGATCTCATTTATGTCCAACGATGGAGCTGAAAAAGAAACACTTGGAAACATCATCGATGTTGAGCAGTTTGGTGCGCAAATAATCGGTATTGGCCCCAAACCTTTCAATATTTATAATAGATTTTTTATTGTCGAAGATTTCGGACTTTTTTCGCCGATTATCTCTGTAGTTTATGGTCAACTACTTGCATACTTTTTGGCCGAGGCAAAGGGGTTGAATTTGGATCAACCTCAAAATCTTACGAAGATAATCGCATAGATAAATAACTTCAGATATATCTAACGGCTCACTACGGCTTTGAGCCGTTTGAGCCGATAAAATAATAATGAATAAGATAGCAAAAATCTTTTCAGCTACTACGGTTGGGCTGGATTCGTATTCTGTAGAGGTGGAAGTCGATATCGGTAGAGGGCTTCCTTCTTTTTCTATTGTAGGACTTCCAGACAAGGCTATAGATGAGTCCAAAGAAAGAATAAGAGCGGCGATAAAAAACTCTGGTGAAGATTTTCCACAACATCGATTGACTGTTAACTTGGCTCCTGCTGATATGAAGAAAGAAGGTCCTGCTTTCGATCTACCGATGGCTGTGGGGATATTGATTGCAGATGAAAAACTTGAACATATCCCCGAGTATCAGAATGCACTATTTGTTGGAGAGCTTTCGTTAGATGGAAGACTAAGGCACATTTCTGGAATTCTACCGATCACATTATTTGCAGTAAGTAATGGGTATAAAAGAATTTATCTGCCATCAGTAAATGCTCATGAAGCGGCTCTTGTTTCAGGAATTGAGATAGTTCCAGTAAAAACATTAAAAGAGCTAATTTCGCATCTTAAATCTGAAAAAGTATTACATCCACATAAAAAGAGAAAAAATAAAGTTGAGAGAAAGAGGATCTCTGATTTTGACTTTGCTTATGTAGCCGGACAAGAGCAGGTTAAGCGGGCCATGGAGATTGCAGCAGCAGGAAATCATAACATCCTTCTTTCTGGTCCTCCCGGGTCCGGAAAAACACTGCTAGCTCGTTCGTTAGCTACGATTTTACCCGAGATGTCAGAGGATGAAACTTTGGAAGTTACAAAGATATATTCGGTTTCAGGTATGATAGATTCTCATCAATCTTTAGTAGAAGATAGACCATTTCGTTCTCCCCATCATACGACTTCATCTGTGGCGATGGTTGGAGGAGGACAATGGCCAAGACCTGGCGAGATATCGCTCTCTCACAGGGGTGTGCTGTTTCTAGATGAATTTCCTGAATTTCCAAGAAGCGTTTTAGAAGCACTTAGGCAACCTTTGGAAGACGGAGTGGTTACAGTTTCCAGGGCACAAGGATCTTTGACATTTCCAGCAGAATTTTTACTGGTGGCTGCCCAAAATCCTTGCCCTTGTGGTTATCTTTCTGATCCAGACAAGCGCTGTGTTTGTGCACCGAGTCAGGTTATGCGATACCAGAAAAAAATCTCAGGACCACTGCTCGATAGAATCGATATTCATATAGAGGTGCCAAGGGTAAAGTACGAAAAACTTAAATCTGAATTCATCGCTGAAGAGTCGAAAAAAGTTATGGAAAGGGTAACCGGTGCCAGAAAGAAACAAGAAGAAAGATTTAAAGATGTTCGAACGATTTCAAACTCCGAGATGAAGTCAAATCAGATAAAAAACTACTGTAAACTTGAGGATGAAGCAGAAAAGATCTTGGGTTCAGCAATGGAACAGTTAAAGCTTTCAGCTAGATCGTATCACCGAATTTTAAAAATCGCTCGAACGATAGCTGATCTTTGTGGCTCAGAAAACACTAAAACGCCTCATATCACTGAGGCGTTGCAATACAGACCTAAAGAGAAAACTTATTGAATCTGAATATTTGTAACCTTAAACAACCAGTCAGAGAACTGCGAAAAGATAGTAGTATTTTGATCTATTATATATGCGGTTACAATCAGAGCTAGCATTATTGCCAAGATGATTAGAACATTTCTAACATCTTTTCTTATATAGCTGTACTCATTTTGTTCCTCTTTGACCTCTTCTTGTTCTTGATGTTCTTGAGTGCTTGTTGGAGTATCTGGTTTATCTGCAGTTGTTTTTTTAGAAGAACTTTGTGGCGATACAGCAGCTTTCAAATGTTTCTTTTTGAACTTTTTCTTTTTTTTCTTTGCCATAATAACCTTATGGATTAGAGGACACGGATATATTCGGTCGAAACATCGAATTAAACATATTATATCATGAATGGTGCCGGAGGCGAGAATTGAACTCGCGACACAAGGATTTTCAGTCCTCTGCTCTACCACTGAGCTACCCCGGCAAATTTGGAGGCGTTGCCGGGATTTGCACCCGGGTACGTGGTTTTGCAGACCACTGCCTAACTTCTCGGCCACAACGCCATAGTTTAAGTAACCCCTGCCCGCCTTTGGCGGGACTCCGCCACAACGCCATATTTTTATAATATTTTGGAGCGAGTAGTGGGAAATCTCACACGCTCATTTCATTCGCTTCTAGAAACCCACGGTTTCTAGCCTGCCTGTCGGCAGGTATCTTCCTCCCACGGGAAAACAACTGTTTTCCCGCCCCCTTTCGTGTTCTATTCCCATACTCTTACTATCGTAATTTTTGGAGCGAGTAGTGGGAATCGAACCCGCGTCTCATCCTTGGCAAGGACGTATAATAGCCACTATACTATACTCGCATTACAAGGCTAATGATATCAAAAGTTTAAGCTTGTGTAAATGCTTGGATTGATGTATATTGTTCGTGTTATCCAAAAAGGGATCATTTTTTAATAAGAAAAAATATGTCACTTACATTTAAAATCGTTCAAATTGTTCTTGCAGTTATACTTGTTGTAGCAGTTCTAATGCAACAAAAAGGTTCAGGTTTGGGTCTGGCTTTTGGAGCCGAAACAACTGTTAAAAGAACACGTCGAGGTGCTGAAAGTGTCCTTTACTGGGCAACCGTAGTAATTGCAGTCTTATTTTGTTTAGTAGCATTATTTACGGTATTTTTATCTTAAGAAAGAAGTTGGAACTTCTTCATTATGAAACAAAAAAATACTGCATCTAATCGCAATATTATTCAGATAATCTTAAGTCCTTTTAAATACGTCTTTGTAAACTACAAAGAGTTTATTCGAAACATTGCTAAGAGTTTTTTTTCTTTAAGCAAGAGAGAGAAGTTTTACCTGTTAATTTTGGTAGTAATATTGTTTTCGATGTTGATTGTAAAGGCTCAGTCAATCTACCTTAAGAGTACAGAAGCTGTACCTGCATCAGGCGGGATATATAAGGAACTTCTTTTCGGTGAAGCACAATACTTAAGTCCAATTTTGGCAAAAACCGACGCCGAAAGAACCATCTCAAGATTGATCTATTCTGGATTAGTGAAGATGGACTTAGACGGGAATATTGTCCCAGATCTAGCTGAAACTTGGGTGGTCTCCGATAGCGGTTTGACATATTCTTTTAGTTTGAAGGCCGGAGTACAATTCCAAAACGGTCAAAACTTTGATGCATACGACGTCCAATCGACAATAGAGGCGATAAAAAATCCAGAGTTTAAAAGTCCTTACATTTCACTTTGGGAAAACGTTGAGGTAAATGTGGTAGATGAGTATAACATTGACCTTACATTGCCGAGCCAATACGGGCCATTTATTTTCAGATGCTTGCAGGGTATCGTTGACTCTGACGATCTAAGTGAATCTTTAGTAGGGCCTACAAATGGAACTGGCCCATATGCACTAAGTGATATAAAAGAGAATGAAGATAATGAGATTTCAGATATCAATCTAATCCAAAGTCAGGTGTACTATGGGGAATTCCCATATATTGAAGAAGTTTCATTTGTTCTGACATCTGAAGAAAAACTTTCTGAGCTTATGGTTTTTTCAGATTACTCAGCTATAGCAGGAAGTACTATTGAAAACGAGAGCTTTTCGGACCTGAGTTTCAAGACAAACCGGATTCTCATACTTTTTCCAAACTTGAAAAATGAACTTCTAGCAAATGCCGACAATAGAAGAAAACTGTTTAAATTCGAACGCTTTGATGAACCGATCACTTTGAATCTAATTACTTTAGATGGAGAAGCTCAACTAGAGAGGACAAGAGAATTTGAGGAGCATCTCAAAGATAGCAATGTTGTTTTAAATGTAGATACTCTAAAAAGTACAGACTTTAATAAAAGGCTCCAGAGCCGTGATTTTGATTTAGTAATGTATGGCTGTGATTGCGGATACGACCAGGATCCATACACCTTTTGGCACACTACTCAAGCTACTTTGAGTAATTTTTCAGGATACTCTGACAAGGCTTCAGATATTTTACTAGAAGATGCGAGAATGCTTCAAAACATTGATGAGAGAAATGCGAAATACGAGGAATTTTTTCTAAAAGTAGAAAATGAGAACTTGGCAATTATCTTTGAAAGAAAAGTTTACGAATACTTTGTGAGTGAGAAACTTATGGGAGTAGAAAAAGTTATTGGTTTTAGACAAGAAGATAGAGTAAATTCTTTCGAAAACTGGTATATTAAAGAAAAGAGGGTGAAGAAATAAGAAGAGATTTGTACACGGATCTTTTGCGCGGATAAGCGCGGATTATTCATACCAATACCTAAAAGTCAATATATTTCGAAAATATAACAATAATATTATCTTGAGAGGAGGTGAAGAATATGGCAGAAAAAAAGATAGGAGATGTGACTCACTATTTTGGCAAGATCGGTGTTGCAGTTTTTAAGCTGAAAACAGCTTTAAAGGTTGGGGCTAAAGTTCGAATCAAAGGCAATAAAACCGATTTTGAACAAACTATAGACTCAATTCAGATTGATCAAAAACCAGTTGATCAGGCCGGGCCGAAGGATGATGTAGGTGTTAAAGTCGACGAAAAAGTTCGAGAAGGCGACGAAGTTTTGGAAGCAAAAGAATAATTTGATTATTTGACAATTGTTCAATCAAATTACTTTTGTATCAAAATAGTCATACTTACGATAAACTATTGTTTTGTTTGGTGTTGATTTTGGTTTGACATATATCATCAGATTTGATAGTATACTTATGTATTAAATAAATCATTAAACTAGCTTAAATATTCTCCGTCGTGAACCCTTTATGGTTTACGATAAAAACAATATCTCGGCTAGTCCGAGATTTCGTGATTTCTGGGCGGACTCGTCTCGGCAAACAGGTGAAATTGGTAGATTTACCTGCCTTTGGCAGGCACGCGGATATGTCGCGGTGCTGGAATTGGTAGACAGGCATGATTGAGGTTCATGTGTCCTTCGGGACGTGAGAGTTCAAGTCTCTCCCGCGGCACCAAGCTCAAATTATGGGCGGTTAGCTCAACTGGTAGAGCAACTCGTTTACACCGAGTAGGTTGTAGGTTCGAGTCCTATACCGCCCACCATTATTGGTTTATTGGTGAGAACGATTATAGTGAGATAGCGATATTGACTCGAACCGGGGAAGGGGTCGGGAAACGGGAGTTTCCCGCGGAGGAAAATTATAAAAACCGTGGGTTTTTATAAGCGAGTTTCGAGCGTGTTCTATGTCCTATACCGCCCACCATAATATTTATGACTTTACAATACATTTTTTCAAAAAGTTATCTGTTCGATCCAACGCCGCCATCAGAAAGCCGGCTGTATTTGTACCTTATCGTTTTTTTCGGAGTTCTGATTCTGCTTGCAATATTTAGCATTTCTTCAAAAGGATTAGACAAAGAGATCAGAAAAAAGCAGCTGTATTGCTACCTCACGATCGGAATACTAGGCTTCATCCATCTGTTTGCAAGACATGAAGAACTGCTTTGGCTAGGCTCAAGATTAACTTTAGCAATAATCTTACTCGGATTTTTAATCTGGGTTGTATATATAACAGTATTTAGCATCAGACATATACCGAAAAAAAATAAGAATGAAAAAGCACAAAATAGATATGAAAAGTATCTGCCAAAAAGAAAATAGGAACACAACCACCACAAATCTTCAGCACAAATTATCACAAATATTTGTGAATTAGTGCAGATTGGTGAAAAAAATTAGTGACGGTTGAATTCAATATAATATTTGAAAGGAAATAGAATTAAATGACTGATGAGAACGTAAAAGTAGAGGACGAAAAATCCGTCTCACAAGAAGTGAGCCGCGATAAAACTTCAGAAGAAAATTCTGATAATTCTGATTTGAAAGAGAAAACATCAAAAACAAAAACAGAATCAATCCCAAATGAAAGCCGCGGTGAAGATACGATGGAATCGTTGATGGAGGAGCTTGGCGACAACCTTCTACCTTTTAAAGAAGGAGATGTGATCGAAGCTACAGTTTTAGCTGCAAGCGGAAACAGGGTTTGGGTAGATGTTTCAGGGCAATCGTTAGGTTTTATACCAGAGCGCGAGATTTCAGCTAGAACAAATCACAAAAAAGGTAATAAAATATTTGCTACTGTTCTTAGTATGGACAATGAAGATGGAAATGTGGTTTTGAGCATGCGACAAGCCGATCGAGAAAAATACTGGATAGAACTTGAAGAAAAATTTGAATCAGGTGATCCGATCAAAATTACAGTAGTGGATGCCAACAAGGGTGGACTTATTACTGAGATTGGTGACATACAAGGATTTTTACCTGTATCACAACTTAGCCCAAAGAATTACCCAAGAGTTCAGGGTGGCGATAAAGAGGAGATCTTAGGAAAACTTAGACAGCTTGTGAATAAAGATATGATGGTTAAAGTTATAAACTGTGATAGAGAGAATCAGAAACTAATCTTTTCTGAAAAAGCAGTTTCAGCTGATGAGGTAAAAGGAAAACTTGAGAAATTCAAAGTAGGAGATAAAGTTAATGGTAAGATTACCGGAATTGTTGATTTTGGACTTTTTGTAAATCTTGATCCTCAAATTGAAGGTTTGGTTCACATCTCTGAAGTTAGCTGGTCTCGAGTAAGCGATTTAACTAGAAAGTTCAATGTTGGAGACGACTTAGAGGTTATGATTATAAGTTTAGACAACAACAAAGTTTCTCTATCCTTAAAAAGACTTCTCGATGATCCATGGGCAAAGGCAGCTGCAAAGTACAAGGTAGGCGATGTGGTTGATGGAGAAGTTAGCAAGATTACACCATTTGGAGCCTTTGTTTCTATCGAAAAAGGGATTGATGGATTGGTCCATATCTCTGAGCTTTCCAATGAACATGTTGTTGATCCTGGTCAAGCCGTTGAGCTTGGAGCAAAACATAAGTTCAAGATTATCTCAATTGAAGCTGATAGTCATCGATTGGGTCTTAGCAAAAAAGCTGTTGCAGACAAAACTGATAAGACTGAT
>CAZAOA010000013.1:0-26003 GCA_964486765.1 uncultured Candidatus Saccharibacteria bacterium | reverse complement strand
GTTTTTATTCTTTAACCTTCTAGATTCAGTTTATAATATGATCCTGAAGTATCGACTTAAGATGCAATTTAGCGCTACTGCAGAATTCTTAAGTAAAATCATCTCTCTTGGAGCATTGATAATTATCATCCGGATGAATGGAAACTTTTTGTGGGTTGTCACTACAATTGCCATCACCGGCATATCAATATTCTTCTTCAAATACCTGTTTGCAAGAAAATACGTTAAGTTTACTCCAAAACTTGATCGAAAATTGGCATCGTGGATCTTTAACTTGGCCTGGCCACTTGGAATCGTCTTTATAGTGAACAATCTGTTTATAAAAATTGATACATTGCTACTGTTCGCAATCAAAGGTGCAACAGCTGTCGGAATCTACTCGGTCTCATATAAAGTCTTAGAAGTAACCGCTTTCATAGGATCATACTTCTCCTCAGCTCTAAAGCCCTCCATCTCTGAAAATATCTCTTCTAATAAAGACAAAGTGGCAAAAATAGTTGAAAAGTCCATCTTTATTATGATCTTTGCAGCTATTCCCATTACCGTCTCATGTGTTATTTACTCAAAAGAGATAATTCTGTTTTTAAGTAATGCTGACTTTATCTCTGGAGGAGTCGCACTAATTATCTTGGCCTTTGCACTACCGCTAATCTATCTGGTTACTTTGTTTGCTGAAATCCTAATCGCAAATGATGAAAGAAAACTTTTGATCAAAATCTCCGTAATTATCTTAGCATTGAATGTAACAATGAATTTAATTTTGATTCCCAAGTTCTCATTTGTTGGGGCAGCAATCACTACCCTATCTTCACAGTTTGCTCTTTTTATTTCATACCTGATCTATGCAAGAAGAATTGTAAAATTTGGCGCCAATCTTACAAGAATTTCAAAACTTCTAGCGGTTGGGCTACTGACGCTAATGCTGGGATATATGATCTCCTTAACATCGCTTTACTTCTTGGTATCTATCGGAATCATTGTGATTATATATGGGCTTTTGAATCTCTATCTAGAAATTGTCAATTTCAAACAGATCAAAGAACTTGTTTCAAACGACAAGTAGCAAGCTTGTAAGCAGTAGGCAATAAGCCTTAAGTGATAAGCTTTAAGTCTTAAGTTATGACAAATATTAAGATTAAAACCTTTGAAGACATATTAGCCTGGAAAAAATCTCACAAGCTAACATTATCTATATATAAGATTACAGAAAAATATCCAAAAATCGAAGAGTTTGGACTAAAGCAACACACCAGAAGAACGGCTTTTTCAGTACCTTCCAATATAGCAGAGGGATTCAAACGAAAATCGAATACCGATAGTTCTCGTTTTTATAATATTTCTGAAGGGTCTCTAGAAGAATTAAAATACCAACTTCTGCTTGCGAAAGATCTTGGTTATATTGGTAGTTCCGACTATATAGATATATTTGAACTTGCCGAAGAAACTGGTCGTCTGCTTTACGGTTGGAAAAAATCATTACAAAGATTCAAAGATTAACTTACTACTTAAAACTTATGGCTTACAACTCTTCAACTAAAGTCGTACTCTTATCCCAAGATCCAGTTGGAAAAAAGATGGCAGGTCCTGGCATTCGATATTTTGAAATGGCAAAAGTTCTTTCGAAACATTTTAAAGTGACACTTTTAACTCCAAATAAATCTGACATTTCATCTCCCGGCATAACCATAAAATCATATAGTCATTCAACCATCTTAAATCTTATCCCTCAAAATTCTTATGTAATAACTCAGCCCCAAAAATTCAGATTCCTTAAAAAACTTAAGACTTATAACTTAAAACTTATAGCTGACCTTTACGCTCCAGCCTTTATAGAAGTTAAAGAGCACAAACGCTACTGCGCTTTTCACATACGTACTCTTCATGTCTTGAACCAATACTATCTTTTTTATCTTCAAATATATTTTGCAGATATTATTTTATGTGCCAACCCAAGACAAAAAGAGCTTTACCAAAAGATGGCGAGAAAAATGTTTTTAAATAAAAAAATAATCGAAGTCCCATTCGGACTTTCCGATAAGAACCCCAATTTTATTGACAAAGATCGAGTTTACAAAAAGTTTTCAAATATCAGAAAAACTGACAAAATTATTTTATGGGGTGGCGGAGTTTGGAACTGGTTTGACCCCTTAACTTGTATAAAAGCGATTGAAATAATATCAAAAAAAAGAGATGATGTTAAGTTAGTTTTTATGGGTGTAAAACACCCTAACCCCAAGATTAGAGACCTCGAAATGGTAAATTCTGCGGTTGATTATTGTAAAGAAAACAATCTTTTGAATAAATTTGTCTTTTTCAATTTTGATTGGACACCATATAATGAAAGAGTCGATTATCTGCTCTCTTCCAAGATTGGAATCTCTGCTCATTTCAACAATCTTGAAACTAGATACTCTTTTAGAACCAGAATCCTCGACTATCTTTGGGCAGATTTGCCGATGGTTGCCACTAAAGGCGATTATTTTGCACAATTAATCAAAAAACTAGATCTAGGTAAGGTTGTAAATTACAATGACCCTAGAGCCATGTCAGAGGCAATTGAGACGGTTCTCGAAAAAACTTGTGTCTATCGAAAAAATATTGAAAAAGTTAAAAATAACTTTACTTGGGAAAACAACTTAAAAAAATTAATCATAAAGATAAGGAACACAACCGACACAAATTATCAACACGAATAATCACAAATGCACAAATTAGTGAATTAGTGGAGATTTGTGGAAAAGATTAGTGACGGTTTTGCTCATAAATGGAATTATCTATAGTTATTGTAAATTATAATACTCCAACTCTTGTTTATAATTGTATAAAATCTATAAACAAGTTTTTAGATATCTCATATGAGATAATTGTTGTCGATAACGGATCAACAAAAAAGATAGATCCCAAAAAATTGTCAACTTATCTTCATACTACATATTTACCCCTTACTTCTAATCGCGGTTTTGGGGCCGGCAATAACGCCGGCAGTAAGCTTGCAAAAGGTAGATACATTTTTTTCTTAAATTCCGATACGATCTTGGTGGATAACAGTGTTGAGATAATGCTTAATTTTTATAAAAGTCAAAATAAAATCGGTGCACTGACCTGTTTATTGTATCGATCCAAAAATGGTTCAATCCAAAAAAGATTTTATGGAAATTCTCAGTCTTTTTCGAGACTCCTGTTTCGACACGACTATTTTAAAAAAATTGATCAAAAAAATGGATTCTTTAATGCAGAAATTGTGACTGGAGCAGCGCTAATGATAAAAAGAACTCTCTTTATAAAGCTTAAGGGCTTCGATGAGAACTTCTTTATGTATCTTGAAGATGATGATTTATGTAAACGGTTAGTCGATCTAGGTTACAGAAATGGTGTACTAAATACCGCAAAGATAATTCACTTTGAGGGCAAAAGTTCCAACAATTTAACGAAAAGGCGCTATTATTATAAAAGCCAAAACTACTATTGGAAAAAACACTACGGCTTTTTTGCAATGATTTTTATGAGATCTATTCGTATCCCCTACAAAATAGTTCAGTTTATCGTTTTAACTTTAAGACAATAAGGTATCCTGCTGATCCGATTAAGGTAAGAATTGCCAAAACTATCCCAATATTTTGATAGGTTTGAGGCTTGAAATACAATATTAAATCAACATCGATCGAACCATCTTCATTCTTAGAATAATGATCTTTATTGAGATTGTTTATTATAGAATCGGAATCTACAGTCCATTGGTTGGCATACCCAAACACTTCTCTATGGCTTTCATCGAATAAAAAGCATTGAGTGTTGTGTTGACACAACTTCCAACCAGAATGAAAGCTCTCTAAAAATGTCAGATCAGTGCTCTCTTTTAGATTCGATATGTTAATCTTGTATTTTACTGGACTTATCTTTTCAAACGTAACATTTTCGCCATAGATCCGATCTTTAGTATCTAAAATTTCAAATATGTTTTCTTCTACTTCAACTATCTGACCTGGATTTTTCTCCATCAATTTGTTGAAAAAATCTGGATCGTTTTTAATTAAACTTAGATCGTTATCATACACTTCAGATCCAGCGTAACGTTCAAAATTCGACTCCCAAATCTCTGAAAAATCAAATATGTATTTGACGTTTTTATCTTTGAGGTTATCCACGTCATAAGTTGTTACAATTTTGTATTGCTCGCTATCTTTTAACTCTTGAGGTTGGATATAGTTTGATATTGACTCTATCCCAGAATTATCAACAACACTGTCCGTTCCAGAATTTTCAATCAACCTGCCTCTAACATCATCTTTCGACTGATCAAAGTATGAATACTGTCCGAAAAATGGGTAAGTTAACACTCTTGAAATCGACTGATTTTCATCCCAGAAAGTAATGTAGTTTTGGAATTTTTCTCTTGCTTTTGAGTAATCTGTTTTGGGAAGTTTGGTGGCTACTGTGTAGACATTTATGGCTCCGAATATTAACAGATAGGCCAAAAGTCCAAGATAAAAAGCTCTTTTCTTAATCTTCGAATATCCAATTATTAAAAGCCCGAACAAGACCGCAACCGGCGCAAAATGACCCACTTCACGAAAGATTGGGCTCAAAGTTGAAAATGGCACAACTTTTATCGCATGGAAAAATCCAGTTGAAAGTAATGCGAGAATCAACCACATAGTTGACATAATCAGCTCATCTGAACTATTTCGAGTTTTATGTTTTGTTATAAAGATTGCAACAATCGTAAGTATTATTAGAGAAATTACTCCAAAATATAAGAATTCTGGTTTTGAAAAGTAGTATTTTATGGTTGTCGCATCTGAAAATGCGAGAACTAATATATTCTGGATCTTTGCACTCATCGCGCCTTCGAACGAAACTGAAGATGCTCGACCAGAAATACTTGATACTTTATTGGCGCCCATAAGAAAATTAGAGAGCCAAGGAAGATTTATTGAGATCGCAATTGTGGCAGAAATTATGGAATATTTTATAGAAAATTGCTCTTTTTTGAAGATAAAATAAAGTATTAGAAAAAGTAGCGCGAAAACAAAATACTGAATTTGGAACCCTACTAAAGCTACAAGAATAGCCAACACAATATAGCTTTTTAAGTCTTTTTTAAACTTACAAAAAATAAAATAAATCAGACCGATAAATATTGGATATGAGATTAGATAATCCAGATGGCCAGAAACTAGTTTATAGAGAAAAGCGGGGTTAATTATAGCCAATATACCTATAATAAGTGATAAAAATATCCCTGATCTCTTTCTCACTATCAAATATAACAGATAAGAAGATATTGTAGAGATAGCAGTTAAGAGCAGATAAATGCTTGTCTCTGATCGGAGTGGTAGCAATTCGAGAGATGCCAAAACTAGTCTCCCCCAATAATCAGCGGCATAAACAAGTGGCCTTCCCAGGTTGAAATCGGTCCAACTGTATGAACTGTTCCAAAAGATGTTCGAAATATCTTCATTGGTGACTGGCCATCCCCAATCCCAAAAGTTTCCTATCCCTTTTATGTATGGAATAAAAATAATTGCGAATATAATTGTATATAGTGCAAATACTGCCCAGTTTTTTTCAAATATCTTTTTTATCATTACGAAGCTATTTTAACAGATTATTGCCTAAAAAACGAGCCCCGAACCACGTAGGGTTCAGGGCCATGTACGATAACGACAACTAGCAATGGGCAATCTGGTGCTCGTAGCACTTAAAGCCCAACTCTGCCATCTCTTTCTTATTGGACTCGAAGAAGCGCCTAACATCTTCGGGGCTTGCGAACCATAGACTGACCGAGCCCCCAACTCCTCCTGCTCCATTGATTTTCGGAGCGATAAATCCCCCGGACTTTTGGGCCCACTCAATAACGACTGTGTGATGGGGGCCAACCAGCTCGGGATGAAGACCTTCCTGTGCCCTAGTGTTGAGCCAGCAAATCTCGCCCAACTCCTCGACGCTACCTCTTTGACTAATGCAGTCGAACGCCCTCCGGGCAAGGCCGTCGAACGCAGATAGCTGTTCACAGTCGGGGCCCTTGTCTGCTAGGCCTTCTTTTACTTTCTTGTGCATACTAGAACTGTCATGCTGACCCACCACCACCGTTATCAGACAGCTCTCGAGAGTACGCTCGTACTCCCGATCAATGACGAGCCCGCGCCTCTTAGTTGTCGGAAAGTCAATCTCCATGAGCGAGAAACCATCCGAGTAAGCAGCGGACCATTCATCCTGGGTTCCAGCCTCCATCCCGACCTTCTCAGTGGCTGCACGCCAAGCCATGTCGGCAATTTCATCCGGAGTGAATCCTTTGCCACTGACCCGGATTAACTTGTTCATGGCTCGAAGCTGACCAACCGATACTGATCCACTGGTCCCCATCGATGCACCCGGCTCCACCGGACTCATCGTGAACATCTTGATATCATGATGGTCACCTAGCTCGCTCCATGGCAACATCGACATCGTTGCGGCAAGCAAGCTAGAATTGTCATAGCTGCCCGAAACGAGGTCAGGGATCTTGACGGTTCTGTCGAAAGACTCATCATCGGCGATCATCTCAACAACCCCATAACCGTTACTTCGCACTTTGTGGGCAAGAAGCGTGTCAATACCGCGAAACTTGGATGCTGCTTGCCCATATCGACGGGATAGCACAGCGATGTTGAACACGTGGTTCGGCCTGCCCACTCTCTTGGCAATCTCGATGTCTCTCCATCCACCAACATCGCAGACACGTAACGACGTTGTACTGGCGTACAACATTCCGGAAACATCTGATGGGGCAGAAAGAGATATGTGCATTGAGGCGCCTCCGAGTTGTGTTGTTTGAATTCCGTTATCGTATATTTATATACTGTCTCTGTCAAGTATTTTTTACGTGCTTACATTTTGCAAGTACTACGGTACCATATTTACAGATCAATACGTGCCGTGAAGATTATACGAATTTTTGATTATTTTACTTCTTCTTTGTTTTTTTGATTCAATTATCTCGACAATATATCCGTTCTTTGACAACTCCAATCCAGCTGATAGACCAGCTGGACCAGCACCGATTATTACAACTTTTTTCTTCTTTTGCCTCTGCATTTTCTATCCTTTATTTATTACTATCATCTATATTATCCACAGAGCAACATGGCTGGTTATCTCGAGACAATAACCTGAACACCCGAATGCTATAAAGCGTAAAATATAAATAAATGTACTAAAGATCGAACCGTACATCGCGGGCTGCATCGTCCGTCTAAACGACCACGATTTCATTGAGTTCGTCAATGCCTACTGCTACTAACACAACAACCAAACTGCCGTACGCAACTCCGTAGTAGCTATTTTAATGCCCAGTTAGCTAAAACAATAACTATGTCACTCACTTAATTAGGCGTTCTCTGATCAATTTTTGGGCAGGTCGCTCGAAATAGTTAAAACTTATATATGAGATCGCAATCAGCATGATATAAAATATTAATAGTGATCTTTTCAAGTAAAAAAAATCGTGTGTGATATTCAAAAAAGGCATGGCTAAGATGAATGTAAGTTGCAACGGAAAGTGCCAAAGATATACTGAATAACTTATATCGCCTATTATTTTTAGTCGTTTGCCGAATCTACCTCTGTAAGTTTCAAAAAGAACCAAAGTTAATATTGTGATTGGAAAAAGGAATATGAAGGCAAAATTACCATAAATTGAATATACAAATTTATGAGAAAATATTAATTCAGACATATTACCCAAGTGGTACTGAATTGTTCTTAGTTTTACTTCAGTTATGCTTACAGACCATAACATTAGTGTTATAGGGATGAATATTGAGAGAAGGATTTTAAGATCATATTTCTTAATTAATTGTTTATATAGCAAATACACTGCACCACCGGCATAAAAACAGAATATGCCATTTAATATTTCTGGTGGCATCGAACTAACAAAATAGCTACCGAAAATCACAGCAGCTACGAATAACAAGGAATGTATGTTTCTGCTCGCAAAAATGAAAAACAATATATATAGCAATACCTCGACTGATACTGACCATACTGGCGCATTAAAAGATGGTCCTTGCTGGAAACCCCAATGCGAAATAAACAAGATGTTGAGTACAAAGTGCCATAAATCATTAATAGCATAAACGCTGTAGCTTCCGGTCAGATGTTTTGAATAGACCTGGACCAACAATACAAACATTAGAGTTAAAAAATGAAGGGGGTAGAGCCTTGAAAATCTTAAGATAAAAAATTCTTTCCCAGTTATTTTTTTCTTATTAATTGGCTCGGAATACAGCCAATAGAAAATAAAGCCAGAAAGAGAAAAAAATAAATATACTCCGTACGCACCATGTTCATAAAATAGAAATAATATTTGATAAAATGGTTGTGACTTGACAGCTGAGAGATAGTTGACCGTACCTATATAATAAAAATGTTGCCAATGCCACAGAACGACACCAAAGGCGGCTATGCCTCTGACGACGTCTAACGAATAAAACCTTTTTGGTATCTGTGGTATTACAATGATTTTTCTCATATTGCCAAGATAGCTGGTAAATTTATTTTTATCCAGTCTATGGAGTACATCGGTAACAAATTATTGTTAATCTTTAGTGTCTTTAGATAATACTCAAAAGGAGTATCATAGTCCAGAGTTTGATAAGGTCTCATAAAGTTGTACTCTTCAAGCCAACCTGTAAGCTCACTAAACGATAGCATTGGTGGCCAATATGAATTTAGCGCATCTTTAAAATCTCCATTTGAGAACTTCTGGGCAATACCAATATACGATAGTGCGTCAGGGTTAATTTGATGTTGGTAAAGATGGAACTTCGAATAATATAGTACTAGGTATATGATTAGGACGATGACTATCGATATTAGTTCCCAGTATTTTATTATTAACTTTATGGGTAAAGATGCAATTGAACTTGCAGTACGAATTTTTTTAGACATATTTTATTAATTTGAGTGATTATTTGTCACAAACAAGCCACTTTTTATTCCATCTTCTCGCGTCGTATAGCTCGCACCAACCGGATAAACAATATAATTAAGATTGCATATATAGCAATCCCTAAATCTTCTGCAAAATCAGGTTTTTTTGCCATTTGACTAATGGGGATAAAAAATATCAAAACGAGGCTACTGTATATTAGTATTTTAGTTTTAATAGGATTAATTATCTCTAAAACTATAAGGACTAGAAAGACAATATTTCCTGTTCTCCAGTTTAAGTACATCCCCAACACAATTGTGGCAATTACAAAACCAAAATTGATATAATCCAACTGATTTTTTACAAATTTTTCAAATAATTTTATCATGGTAAAAAAAGATCCATATGAACATTAAGAGCCTGGATTCCAAATATTTTAAGCTCGCGATACTGCTTATCCTCATTATTATAAGTTATTTTTACGTAAAGACTATTTGACTTTCTTGAAACATCAATTACCTCCGAAAATGAACCTGTGCTAGACGAGTCTCTCTTCTCAACCTCAATTTCGCTCCAGCTAGTCCCATCTATTGAATAATAAACCAGACTATCTACAACTGCGTGAGAAACTTGGCTCAACTCTATTTTTGCTCGATCAATCGGGTGTCCAGAATCAAACTTATATATAAATGCGAGATTATTCTCGGTGCTTGCAACCAGTCCCGAATAACTGTTATCGAAATAAATTTCATTTGTCCCTCCATTTTCCACAGAATAAATATCAGCAATGTCCCTTGGTTGTCCCGACATACTATAGTCATAGAAGCCAACTGTTCCTCCAACATCTTGGATAATAGCATTACTTAAAACACTATCACTTAATGTATTTCCCATGGGCTCATATATTCGATAATAGAGTTTGCCAATTTCTTTCAATTTCCCATCTTCATAAACTATTTTAGATAAATTATTGTCAGGGTCTATGTTCTCGCTTCCATATACTGCAAGAGTATTGAACAAATTGAAGTTTACATCATGGTTGCTAATACCAATAAAATAATTGTTATTTTTTTCAACTTCGGCGGAGATCGGGAAATGATACAAGCCCACTCCTATCCGAAGATTTTGTAGATAATTTTGTGCAAAATAGTATCTGGAAATGATTTCTGTTGTCAATGGGTTGCCCTCTTCGTCGACATTACAGATGATTACACTATAATTATTTTCACCTCCACTTCCTATTGTCTTCATTCGAAAATCAATTCCGCTTATAAAATCTGATTTTGGGGTAATTATTGAACCAATAAATTGATCTTTTGATTTAAATTTATTAGCAGAGCTTGAATCATCCACACTAGCATCAAAAACCTTTTCTCCTTCTATACCAATTAAAGTTTGCTGCAATTGTTGTGGATTTTCAGACAGATGATAGCACTTTACGCCCCCTATTGTTACTATCCCTCCGTAACTCTCTGTCTTTTTCACTAACCTAATCTCGTCTGCCCGACCCTCTGATTTAAATATAATTTCGCGATTATAAAGCTTTTCACCCTCGACAATTGTTACCTTATCAACAAATTGTGAATCATATTTTGTTTCTACATACAATTCTAATGAAATTAAGGATTCTTTGTCTGAATCGGATTGGTATGTAGATTGTAGATTGTAGAATATCCTATAATATTGATTAGGTTCAGTATTGGACCCAAGCTTCACAACAGCCGACTCTTCCCCAGCCCCAATCTCCGTATTTCTTGAAAATTGTTTTTGGAGTGAATTAATCTGTTTCATGAGTTCTTTTTCTTTGCTGCTGTCGAAATCAAAATTTCTCCCTGTCAATAAGGCAACTGCAAATATTATAAGTATTAGTATGTATTTTTTATTCAATCTTCACCTTTCTTTGACTATTTATGAAACAATAAACAATCCAACCCAAAATTGAAAGGGCAACGAGTAAAGAAACGGATAAACTCAAATAAAATATCCTCTGAGGTAAAAATTCTATAATCAGCTTTATATCATGGCTATCTTCATTTTCAATACATCTACCCTCTTTTCCACAAATTTCGTCGGGGTCTACCATCCACGCATTTGCATAACCGTTCACCATAATATGATCAGAATCACTGATGCTCTCTTTGCCCCAAGTATCTGCTATACTACCGTTATCTAAATTGTCATTTTGAATAGTTCCTTGATATTTTTTTGAAACAAAATCTAGCTCATCATTAGACCCGAGATCAGATATCTGACCTTCGCTGATAAATGACATCAATGTCTCTTTCGTGGCCTGGTCTTCCTCATTATTCGGCAAAGTGACATATTTACTTAGTCTCTCATTTAGATCACGGTTATCGGCATGAGAGTCATTATTTTGAGGCATTATATAAACTTTCCACCCCGGATGAAATGATTCACTAAATACAAGAGGGAACTCCCCCCTTGCTCCATGAATAACAACTTTATATTTTGTTATGTTAATTTTTTTATATTCGATATCGGGAAGTTGATATGGGTCAGGACTATCTGTAATGTTTTTTCCAATGTTTTGATTTTTAAGCAATACAATATCGCGCAACTGGTTATTTTCTTCATTCGTCATTGATGAAAGTTCTTCTAAATCTAATTCAGATACAATTATTTTACTTGCGCTATAGATATGTGGCAGATATTTCTCTCTCGAATAGTTGGCAAGATCGATAAAATTATCTTTCAAAATAGTTATCTTATCAGCAACGGTGTCAAAATTAGCTTTTTCGATTATTGAATTATCGATCAAAACATACCCAATATTGTGATTCTCGAGAGTACTGTAGATTTTATCATAACTGATGTTTTGATTAGGGAAATAAAAATTATAAATAATCGGCCCAAAGAACCCCCACGATGTATGGATATAAACTAGTTTAGAATTTGGATAAAATATTTTAGCGTCAAGCCTCTTATCTTCTAGCAATTCTTTGACCCGGGTGTATTCTTCCGGTATCTTAAACCCGTATTGAGTTCGATCAGTGAACTTACTTACATTGTTATAGTTTTTATAGTATTCACCAGTAACGAAAGGATGTCCAACACCAATTATAGTCAAAAGGATTATGATAGTGAATAATAATTTATTTTTTTTAAGATCCGATACAAATAGAAATAAAAACATTGAATAGAAAACGGAAAGGAAGAAAACCCCACCTCCGGTAGTTCTCAAAAATGCGAGAAGATTAAATCTCGAAACTAGTTCCTCATATATATAACCAAATGGTGGGTTGGGACCTGCAGAGAAAAATATATATATAAGCAATGCCGAAAGCAATACTAGCCGTAACTTTTTTTGCAATGGTGGCAGTTTCTCAAATTTGGACAAACTAAATATAATAATAAATATGAAAACATAACCAATCATTTTAAGAAATATATTCGTGTTATATGCTTTGGCAGGGACACGATTGATAAATATGAAATCTTGATGTAATTTCAATACCCTATCAATAGTGTCTACTCCAGCGTTCATCATTTTCCCCTCATCAGAGTAGTTTTCCCTGATGTGAACCCCATATTGATCTGGCGAATAATTCATTGCAAAATACCCAAGTGGAACAATCAGATATGCGCAAAGCAACATGATTAGCGATAATTTTGCTATCATCGGTTTTATGTCTTTCCATGTAAGCAATTTTACAACTAACGATATAATTATCGATACAATAAATACCACTGCTAAGTGAAAAATGTATTTGGGGTTAGGTAATTCGGTAGATGAAAAAAGTATTATTAATGCAAAATAAAAAACATCGAGCTTGCCAATCGATTTATTTTTTATGACCTTAAAAGTCAGATAAATAAACCAAGGTATAAAGGCATAAATTATACTGTAGTGCCACCCGTTGAACAGTGCTGGAGAAAAGATGTAAAAAGTTATTGGAATAAAATATACATAGCCTTTTTCATCATGAACAAACACTTTTGCTAGCTTCCATATCGCTAATCCAGCAATAAAATTTAGGGAAAATATTAGAACTGAAGCAATCTGATATATGTCTAAATTAAACATGCTTAAAAACTTATAAAAACCGAAAAGTGCGTAGTAAGATGTCGAGAGGTATTTCCCATTAGACTCATTGACTATCCATTGGAATAGATATTTTTTTGCAAGTACGGTTTCGTCCAAAAATATCATGACGTCACCCCCAACATTCAACCTTCCACTTGTAAATATCGCTGGTATCAACGACAAAATAATTAGCACTATGAATGGAAGTAATTTTTTGCTTTTTTCTAATATTTTTTTGTTGCTTGTTTTCATACTATTAGCTTTTTGAAAGATTTATATTCAGTATCCACAATTTTATCCCAGCTATATTTGATTAATAGCTTTTCTCCAGCCTTGTTGACCTTTTCGTTTTTGTGTAACTTTATGCTCTCTTTGGCGATTGCTCCATAATCATGAAAAGCAAATTGTTTAATCTCATCATCCATGTAAATTTCCGAATATGGCTTAAGCGGGTATGCTAGCGCTTGCCTTCCGCAACACACAGCTTCTAACAATGCTACACCAAAACTTTCGTCATGGCTAAAAAACCAAAACATTTTTGCGCTTTTTATGACACTGTATTTTTCAACTCCATTTCTATATCCAAAGAATATCACATTATCCCAGAGTTTCATTCTCTTTATCTTAGATTTAAAAGCAGTCATTGTCGGTGCATCTCCATCCCCTAAGATTCCGAGATTAAAACTCGGAATTTTTTTGGTAACGATTTTTAGCACTTCCAACAAATCGTAAATTCCTTTTTTCTCATTTATTCGGCCCATGAATAAAGCATCTGTCCGGAATTTTCTGTTTGCTTTTGACTTTTTAATTAGGTTGGCCTCTACAGCATTACCAGTGAGGATCAGACGTTCTCTATCAAAATTCATAGATATCAAATTTCTCATGAGTTCCGGGGTAACTACAAAAATTCTGTCGGCTTGACGCAGCATTTGAAGGCTGATCCGATAGAATAACCATGCAAGGAATCGTACTATCTTGCTCCCCGGCCCTTTCAGAGGGACCGTATTGTCAAAAACAGATACCCAAACAATGTTTTTATTTTTTTTCTTTAACAGGTATGGGATAATAATTAGATCCATGACCGAGGATGGAGAATAAACAGCCTTAAAATTACCTTTGCTGATTATTGATAGTTTTTTTAAGGACCTAATATTCTTTAACAATGCATATCTGATATACCCGAATTTACTCAGTCTCTGCATTGAAATACTATTCAAATGCTTTTTTATTTTATCGTTGAATGTATATATATCCTTGTCCTTCAAGGATGTTTTAAATACTGATTCGCCCCCATTAATATATAAACTCAAACCATGGGATTCCAGCTTTTTTAATTTAACAAGCCACGGGATCTGTATCCCTTTAGAGTCTAAATTAACAACATTGATCAATATTTTCTTATTTTTTCTTGGCATTAGTATTTTTTTTGTCATTTCCTCTATTAACGACATTGGACTTATAAATTGCAAATATCTGACCCCCAAAAGGCAGGTTCTTAGTTAACCAATTATCTTTGAAATAAAAATTGTATGGTGTTGATATCGAAATCTTCTCATAGCCCATTTTTCGCAAAAGAAAGTCAACTGTATAGGGAGTAAATAGATTCACATGGGTATCATCCATTTCACCGGTAAACCAAGCTCTCTTAACAAAACGCATGAAATTATTTGCATTGGGAGTGGTTAGTACTAGTAGTCCACCTTTTTTATGCGATGAGTTTAGAATTTTTTTAAGATTACCTAGATTGTCTACATGCTCCAATACGTCGAACATGGTTATCAAATCGAATTTTAAATCGAAGGGTAGCTGTTTCGTGGAATTTAAATTAACTCGACTAAAATGATCATCTATCTTCGGAAAACGCTCCTTACACATATTAATCGCGTGTTGAGAATAGTCAACCCCATAACAGTTTTTATCACTACTTACCATTGATAAAAAGTTACCGGTTGCGCAACCGATATCACATATGCTTTTACCCTTAAAAATAATTCCATGATCTTCAAGAAACTTTCGATATTTTAGAAAAATATCTGCATCTTTTGTAGTCGCTTTATTGAAATAGTCTTTATCTTTGTTTATCATACTATTGACTATTAAGATCTTCAAATATATTTTTCATTTTTAGCGCTGTTTTTTTCCATGAAAATTTTCGGGAAAATTCAAAATTTTTTTCAATTAGCCCTAACCTTTCAATTTTGTTAAGACTCGCAATTTTTTCCATCTTATTTCTAATATCTTTGACTTTATACGGATCAACTAGCCAATCTTTTGTGGGCATCAACTCGATAAGTGAGCTATTGTTTGAAGTTATTACCGGACATTTGCATGCCATGGCCTCAACAACTGGAAATCCAAAACCTTCATAAAATGAGGGGTATATGAAAAAATCGGCATTACGGTACAAGTTACCCAGCTCTTTCTCTTCTGCAAAACCGAAAACGATAACTCTTTTATTAAGTTTGAGCCTATCTATCTCATCACGAAGCTCTGCTTTTTGATTTTCAGGGATTTGTCCCGCAATTACATACTTCAACTTCGAAAGTTTTTTACTGGTTGCCATCGCCTGAAGCACACTCAAAGTATTTTTTCTCTTAGGGTTTGTACTTACTGAAAAAAAGTATCTTTCTTTAATAATCCTTTTTTCTTTTCCTCTGCTTAAGACTATAGCTTCATTAATGCCTAGATGAACAACCTTGATTTTATCAGAATTGATCCGATAATACTCTACAATGTCTTTTTTGGTGCTGTTAGAATCTGAGACAATTACATCGGCTACTTTAAGAGAACGACCAATTCCGTACTTAGAAAATAAATAATACCATATTGAATAGTCATTGGGTTCATCTTTTAGTCTCAAAAAGGCCAGATCATGTATTGTAACCACATATTTCACTCCTTTTAAGGGAAAGAAAGGAAGAATAAAGCTTGTGCCATGTAAGATATTTACTTTAGTTCTTTTTACTAATTTGCTTATCTTAAATAGATCGAATAATGCACCATTAAGCCCTGTATTTTTTGAAGAAGAGACAACCGTTTTCCCTAAAGTTTTGTTTTTTGCAGTCTGAAAAAAGAGATATTTATTTATTATATCGATCTCTTGCAATTTCAAATATAAATTTTCAATATAGTATGGGATTCCAGAAGTTGCTTGTTGATACAGCCTTGAATTTATTCCGATTTTCATATTTTTTTCGCTTTTATATAATATCTTGTTGGCATTTTTTGGACTGATAGGCCTTTGCAAATCTTTTTTAACATTTTATCAGACGTATGATATTTTTTTCTAAAAATATGTTTGTAGATATAAAAATATAGTAAATCTAAATCCCAGTACAAATTACCGCATTTGTATACGTCATAAATTTCGAAACCAGCATCATTAAATATCTTTCTCAATTTTCTAAGACGATAGTGCCGGTGACCAAAAATCCAGGCCGGATCGATCGCATCTAATGGATGGCTAGCCATTGTGCTTACGATTAGCGATCCATCGTCTTTTAATAGTTTATAAAACAACCTAAGCGAGTCAGATTCAGTATTTTTTGGAAGATGCTCAATTACATCCAAAAATATTATTGAGTCAAAATATTTGGAGTACTCTTTAATAAAGGTATCATTTTTACTATCAAGAACGCAGTATTTAAAACTGAATTTTGGAAAGTTTTTCTTTGCAACTTTCAAAGCTGCTTTGTTCATGTCTATCCCCAACAATTTTGTAGATATCCCCTTATCTATAATGACCTTTTCCAAAGGTCCAGTCCAACAACCGGCATCTAGAACCTTTTTCTTTTCGATATCACCCCTATACTGGTCAACAACAAATTCATGCTGATAATTGTCGACAATATCTGCATCAGATAAGTTTTTAAATTCCATACTTCCATCATAACTTATTATTCTTTTGATCAAATCTATAATCACATTTCCTTCTTTCTAAATTATTTTACCTACCACTCGCACTCTGACAATAAAGATCCGCGTATTTTTTTGCAATGTTTTGCGGTGAGCGTTCTTTCGCAATTTCAGAAATATTTTCCTCAATCTTTGACAATTTTTTTGGATTTCTTACAGCAAATTCAAAAGCCTCACTCCATTTTGAATTTGGAATCAGTAGTCCTGTTTTTCCATCTCTTACTTCTTCTTTTAGATTTCCTACTTTGGAAGCAAGCGGGCATTTGCGATAACTAAACGAATAATAAAGTGGGCCTGAAGCAGCAATCGATATCTTCGCTGGCAAAATAACTGCATAGGCATTGTTGTATAGTTCATCTTGTTGTTTTTGATCTATAAACCCCACATACTTTACCCTATCGCCAAGCTTTTTATCTTTAATCGATTGAATTATCTCATCTCGTGACTTTTCTTGCCCTTTTATTGCTCCACCTGCCATAATAAATTTAAAATCGCTCTTCGGGTGTTTCGAGACATATTCACTAAATCCATCTAGCACATAATTCAAACCTTTTCTTTTGACCAAATATCCAAAATAAAAAAAGTAATTACCTTTTTTGCGAACGGTGAGACGGCTTTTAGGAATGGCGGTCTCTATGACATGAATTTTTTTTCTGTTTGACCCATAGTTAATGATAAGAGCCCTACTCATCATATGAGTATGAACTATAACCTTGTTGGCACTTTTACTAATAATTCTATAGATAAAGCTAAAAACCACCTTAAATAAAAGTGGCCTGGCTAAAAACTTATTAACATTAAAAAGAGAAATGAAATCTTTGTCTATCTGTTTTGTCGGCACAACAGAGTGAACAGTAACAACTACCCTGAATCGATGTAACCTCAACCATAAGACAAACAAAGGAAAGACGACTGCCGTTATTAGACCGCCGTACATATTAAATTCATGCTGAAGATGCACGACTTTTGGCTTGTCTTTTTTAAGCTGCTTTAAGATTGAGAAGGCAAACATATTACCCTTAGACCACACATTCTTGATTTTTCCACAATTCTTGATTTTGAGATTCTTAGGATTGTCATCGGCATAAATTATAAGATCAATGTCTTTTTGACGACTAAGCTTTTCGGTTAGAATCTGTGAATAATGACCCGAGGGCATCATTGTAGAAACAAACACAATTTTCATATATTTATATTTTAATATTATAAATCGAGAAATTAATAAATTTTATTATAACGTCACTCTAAGAATTGTTGAAATCGAATTTTTCGAGTTCGAAGTCATTAATAATTCTATCTGTCATAAAGTAAGTTGTCCATCTGGGGCCGTAAGTTAATGTGTCCAACACCATGTGCAATGTCATCGAAAATGCAACAGCCAGAAGTACCGATACAATCACCTTCTGAGTGTTTTTGAATTTCAATACAATCAGGGAAATAATGGCTATCAAGATTGCGATTTCATATGAATGAAGAGGAGTAAATAGTTTACCAGCTTCTAAAAAGTACTCTCCTGAAAAAAACTCTGAAAAATTGATTGAAAATGATCCTTTAAACGCCAGATAGTCAACTATGTGGTCCAGATCCATAAGAATCCCGACCAAAACTGCCCATAAAACTGCTTGCCATTTCTGATAAAGAAAATAGACTAATAGGCCAGTGGCTAATGAAAGAATCAAATGTATCAATTCGTGTACAAATAACATTATGCAATATGTTTTTTCTTTTCGTCCTTATTCTTCGACGAGAAATCTAGAAGGTGACCGATGACTTTTGTGCCAGCTTTAAAAAGAAATGTAATATCTGACCAGGATCTGATCCCCGCGATCTTTCTCATTATAAACTTCGGCGTCATAAAAGATTTGTACAAATCCTGAGTCAGCTCCTTTACATCTTCCTCGGTCAGAGGAGACTTCATAACAACCATTCTTTGGTCGTATTCATCCCAATTTACAGTATTTAGAAGGTTATCTCTTTTACAATCACGAAATAGTGGCGTTCCAGGGTAAGGGATAACGATGGTCGCTTGCAGAGTATCAACGTAACCAAGGTCAAACAATTTTTTAGATAGATCGATTGTTTTTTGAGCATCCGCTTTTGACTCCCAAGGGTAACCCATCATAGTAGTTATATGTGGTTCAAGCCCACCCTGCTTTGCCATCTTCACACCCTTTTCAATTTCAGGGACTGAAAGATTTTTATTGATCTTATCCAGCGTCTTTTGATTTGCTGATTCCAATCCGTATAAGATAAATCGAAATCCGGCCCTGCCCATCAGATCATAATCTTCTTGCTTCAATCCTCGAAGACGCATATTGCAATCCATAATAACTTTTTTATTGTATCCGCGCTCGATCATTCCCTCGCAAAATTCGGTAAGCCACTTGCCAACTGGAAAAGTTCCCGAGTCATCCATTATCTCTTTAACTTTGTATTTTTCAATTAGCTCTCCGACTTCATCAAGAGCTTTTTTAACCGTTACTTTTCTATAATCTTTGCCCGGATAAAGTGTTGTCCAAGAACAAAATGCACACTTTCCCCACCAACAATCTCGCGCAAAGTAGGTGTAGGTTCCGGGAGTTTTTTTATAGTTTCCGTTTTTATATGCGTATAGTTTCCATTTTGTTAGCTCTCTGTCGATCATCGGCAAGTCATTTAGATCATGATTAAGTAAAAAGTGTCCTGTGTTTCTAACTTCGTAGCTTGTAGCTTGTAGCTTGTAGCTTTTTAGCTTTTCAGATTCTGAATTTTTGTCATTTGAATTTTGAGATTTGGGATTTATTTGTTTCTTGTTTCTTGTATCTTGTATCTTTCTACGATAGTAGATCCCTGGCTCAAGACTTACTTGATGATTGTACGAATTTGCAACATTTAGAAGTAAAAAATCATAGTCTCCACCAGTTAGAACTACATCTACCAAGGAACTCTTCATTGACTCTTCAGGAAGTGCTGTTACATGATCACCATAAAGAACAATTTTTAATTTCCAATCTTCAATTTTCGCAGCTTCTTCTCGAAGAACCTCTATCAATTTCCAGTGACGTTTTATAACCGGCGTCTTTGATTCAAAAGCGATAAGGTTTGGTTTGAATTTTTTAATTCGCTCTAGCCACTCTTCTGGCCCAAGCTCCTCAGCAATTGCATCATCCCACATCACATCGTATCCTTGATCTTTTAGAAGCGTAGCAGCATAAGACGGCACCATTGGATATATATATGTTGGATTGTTAAACCACTGGAACTGTCTGTTTTGCCCCAAACAAGGCGTTCCCTTATCATCTGGCATAGGAGGATAAGAAATAGCGATTTTATATTTGCTGTTTTTATTTCTCTGATCTTTTGATGGTTTTTGTAACTTTTTTAGTTCAGGCATAGAGCTCCAATTTTAAGTATTAAATCTTAAGTTGTAAACATGATCGATCCCTTACTTAACTTAACACTTTTTCATTATGGCATAAATATTGACAAACTCAACTATTTGTGATAAGAATAAGAAGTGCGATACAGCATGTACGCACTACAGTCGTATATTAGCAGAAACTCACCGCGCAATCAAGCGCGTCAAAGGAGAGTAACCAGAGTGAAAGTCAAGTACGCGATCAATGTCGTGTCGCTAATGACGATGGGACGGCCTCGCTGGCCATATCGTAGAGGCGTGGGTTTGGCTGGGATGATGTTTCGTGAGGCTCAAGCGCTGATCGACATGGCGCTTGAGGTCGGCTACGATGGGGTGCAGATGCTTCCCATCCGTGGTGCAACTGGCAACGAGTCTGATATTCTGCTCTACGAAGGCGCCTGGAATGCAGTACCAAATCTGCCCCATGCCCTCTGGGGCAAGATGGGTGCCTCCGATATGCCGAGTAATTGGAAGGACTGGCTTGTCTCTCCAGCGCCTGAAGTATGTGATGAGGTATGCGATAGGTGGAGGAAAGGAGACATCCAACACATAACTCACGACTTTTCCGACCCTGATCACTTGGTCGAGCTCAACCAGAACATCCCTGATGTCACACCTGCTATGGTGGACAAGATCTGCGAAGAACAAGGCTATCGCCTGGTCATCGACACCCATCATCTGCGGTATAGGCATCGAAATGAGGATCCAAATCCTCTTCTCGTTAACGATGGCTGGTACCCAACAGTCTGTCGGCTGGCACCATACATCTGTGCCATCCACTTCAACACCACCGGCGAAGAGACCGACGAGGATCGCAGTACGATTAATTTGATCCTCTACCACACTTCCCGACATGCCGAAGAGGCAGGTGTCAGTGAACTGATCGTCGTCGCCGAATACGAGCCGACACCGAGAACTATGTTGTCGCATAGCGCCTGCAAAGCACAAGCGGCAGCAATGCTTGAGAGGATGAAGGAGCACACGTTCTAGAGCACGAACCGACGCTTACAAAGGAGCAGGTAACATGAGTCTTAGAAAAAGATTTTGGAACTGGTTCGACAGGGTAAAGTGTCGCAACCTTAGAGGAACAGAACGGATCATCCTCGATCAGGTGATGGCACAACAAGGCCCTTCGACGTGGAGTAGGGATCACTCTCGCTTCACCACAACGATAACTGTTCCCGTAGAAGAGGGACAGACTGGAGAGGAAAGGCAGATTGAGGTAACTCTCAGGAAATATACAGGTCTAAACCCGATCCCTGGTGGTAGCCCCGGCGACACTCCACCTTCCATCCCCACGCTGTTTGACCATCTTGAAATGGCCATTAGCACCGGTCAGAAGGAATTTCATGTCACCAGCCAGGGATTGAAAGAGCTGCATGACAAGCTCAAAGCAACGATCGCCTAGCTATCACCTGCACCAACCGATGCGCCCTGATGAGATTTATCTCTGTCAGGGCGTTTTTGTGTTTATTTAGATCAAATATTCTATCGGCTCACATATATTTATGTGAGCCGATAACTTTTAACGTTCTAATTTCTTTATAAATAGTCCTTGCACGAAACGAACTCCATACCAAAAGTGAGTCAAAAAGATCATCGGCACTGCTAAAATTCCCACCAAAGGGTTTTTCCAACGAATAGAGATCATTATGAAATCAATGAACAAAAGTACAATGTAGATGGCTAGTGGAATAGCATAAACAAACCACAACGAAATAGAATCGAAAAACCAGGAAGCAAAAAGTGATATTAGGTAAAGGTCAAAAATGGTTGGCACAAAATAAAACAGCTTTCTAGAAGTCTTGGGATAGATCTTTGCAAAATGGCCTCTATGAAGTGCGTAAGAACCGATCTGCTTTAGGTGCTTATATAAATCCGATCGTCTATGATGATATACAATTCCTTCAGGATCATACTTTATCTTATAACCCGCATTGATTATATCTAAGCAAAGCTTTGTATCCTCTCCTGGCCAATAAGAGTTGTCAAATCCCCCAACCTCCTTAAAAACATCTTTTCTAATCAATAAATTGACTGTTGGCCAATCTTCAGTTTGTAAGTGATCACCTATAGAAAGATAACGGTTTCTGGCTTTCCCGCCACCAACATAGCTTTCAAATATCGCCCCAGATACTTTTTGCAGGAGTCCATCATCTTCTGGAGTGATGGCGGGACCACCGACTGCCGCAACTTTTTTATCTTCGTGAAAGCAGTGAATCATTTTTTCAAGCCAATCAGGTTCTGGATACGCATCATCATCTAAAAATGCAACAATCTCACCTTTCGCATCTTTAAGCGATAGATCTCTTTTTTCAGCTGGTCCAACTTTTCCAGAGGCGATAATCCGGGTCTTTGGCCATTTGTGTTTCTTGTCTGGCTTATCGGTATAGATGAGTATCTCAAAATTGGGCCAGTTCAGCTTTAGCATCTTTGGCACCGATTCAAGTACGTAGTCATTTATAGCAATGACCGGCATTACAATTGTTACTTTTGGGAATTTCTTCACGTGCTCAATCTTAGCAGATCTTATTGAAAAATGGAAGATACTACACGGTTAAACACGGATTGTATTACGAGAGAGAAAACAGATAACTCGAAAGTTGATTAGTATTTTCGTACTTTTGGGATGTTATTTGTACTTTAGTAGGGACGATCCTTTGATTTACAAAGGTTCATATCCAATCTCGTCGAACCATTCTATTGTTTTTTTAAGACCTTCTTTTAGCTGAACTTTTGGCTTCCAGTTAAGTTTCTTTTTTGCCAAAGCAATATTTGGTTTTCTCTTTTTCGGATCAGACGGATATCCTTTAGTGTATTTGATCTTTGATTTTGAACCCGTAAGCTCAATTAATACGTGGGCAAGCTCTTTTATAGTGAACTCATTGGGGTTTCCAATGTTGATCGGTCCTTCTTCTTTTGATTTGATCATCTTGATTATTCCATCAACTTGATCATCAACAAAACAGAAAGATCGTGTCTGTTTGCCCGTACCGTGGAGCGTGATATCTTTGTTGGCTTTTGTTTGAGCTATGAAGTTTGTGATCACTCTACCATCATCTATGCGCATTCTAGGGCCGTATGTATTAAAGATTCTGATAAAAGATGTGTCAACTTTGTATTCGTTTTTATAAATGTAGATCAGAGCTTCAGCATATCGCTTTGACTCATCATAACAAGATCGTTTACAGTACGGTTCAACATTGCCAAAATACGTTTCTTTCTGAGGATGTTCTAGCGGATCTCCATAAACTTCAGAAGTTGAAGTGTGGAAAAATCTTGCCTTCTTTTCCCTAGCAAGCTCAAGCATATTTTTGGTGCCAATCGAGTTTGTCTCCATTGTATGTTCTGACATATTGAAGTACATCGGTGGCGACGCAGGACAAGCTAAGTTCAACACATAATCCACCTTGCCATTTATCTTGATCGGCTTTCTTATATCGTGCTTTTTGAATTTGAATTTTTTGTTACTCCATACTTCTTTCAAATTTCTCTTTTTGCCACAACTTAGGTCATCGAGTACTGTAACCTTGTTGCCTTCCTTGATCAATCGCAAAACTAGATTTGAACCTAAAAATCCGGCCCCTCCGGATACTACATAATGCTTCATCCTTCTCCTAATTATTTTATTAAATTTAAATCAACTATTGCATTCCCCCTAGATTATCCCTTTTGAAACAATCTCTTCAATGTAATTTTTAATTTCATCTTTCGTGTCCGGGTTTCTAAGGGCAAAGTCGATGTTAGTTTTTACAAAATCAACTTTATTGCCGACATCGTATCTCCTGCCAAAAATCTTGTAGGCTAACATCTTGTTCTTCTTGCACAGAAACCTCATTGCATCGGTTATCTGTATCTCTCCCCCCTTGCCCGGTTTAGTCTTTTTGATCAGGTCAAATATCTCTGAATCAAAAACGTATCTTGAAGCAATAGCCATGTTCGACGGAGCTTCTTTTCTAGAAGGTTTTTCAACAAGATCTTTTGCGATGAATGTCCTCTCTTCAATTTTTCGGCCCAGATCGATAATTCCGTATCTTGAGATATCTTTATCGGCAACTTCCTCTCCCGCTACAACTGCTTTTCCAGTTTTTTCATAAAGAGAGACCATCTTTTTAAGATTGTGATTTTTATTTGGAGAGTAAATAACTGTATCTCCCAAGAGAGTCATAAAGGGATCGGATCCGCAAAAAGATTTTGCATGATAAATTGCATGACCAAGACCAAGTTGGCGTTGTTGTCGAATGAAGTGAATATTTGCCAATGAAGATATGTACTTTAAAGTTTTTAGAAGTTCATTTTTCTTCTTTTTCTCTAAAGCAAATTCTAACTCAAAGGATGGATCAAAATGATCCTCAATCGCCCTTTTTGTTCTTCCGGTAATAATAAGAATGTCAGTCGCTCCAGCCTTGACCGCTTCTTCAACTACAAATTGGATCACAGGTTTATCGACGATCGGCAACATCTCCTTGGGTTGTGCAATGGTTGCAGGTAAAAACCTAGTTCCCAATCCTGCAGCAGGGATTACTGCTTTTGTCACTTTATTCACTTATTACTCTTTCTTTTTTTAATCTTTTTCGTTGCGGATTTTTTTGATTTCTTTTTTGGCATCTTCGCCTGTCTCCTATAATAATCAAGGATTCTGGCTCGATAGAAAATCGCTAGTGTGTCTATCGCCATTGTTTTAATAGTTTTACTATTTATCCCGGATACAGAATCGTTGAAGCTAAGTTCCACCGGTGCTTCAAAAACTCTAGTGTAGCCCAGCTGATTGGCAACTACCAACATCTCAAGGTCAAATGCGTATTGCTTCACAAGCACCCTTGGCATGATATCTTTTGCTACATCTGCTTTAAGAAATTTTAATCCGGCCTGAGTGTCTGTAACTTTAACACCTAAAAACCATCTGGTTAATTTATGATAGATATAGGAAAAAAGTCTTCTTTTGAATGGATAATCAACCTTCGATGCTGGGTGCCTTTTCGAGCCGATAACAAAATCAGCGTCAAAAACTTCCATCAACTTCACACAATTGTCAAACTGTTTCGGATCAAAGTCACCCCCAGCGTCCGTAAATGTGATTATCTCGCCCGATGCTCTATCTGTCCCGTACTTTAAAGCATGACCCTTGCCTTGATTTGGGAAGTATTCGAAAACTTTTACATTTTCTGACTTGTGCTTTCGTGCTGCTATGGCTGTTTTATCTGGTGATCCATCTACCACCACGATAACCTCATAACTATAGGGAAGATTGTCGTGACTTTCGACAATCGCTTTTATAGTTTTATAAATATTCCTCTCCTCTTTGTAGGCCGGAACTACAATCGAGAGTTTAGTTTTATTTTTCTTATTCATTTTCATTTTTTGTATAAATGTTTAAAGATTTGCTCTCTTTTTGTAAATAAATAGTACCCAAGCATTATAACAAATAACAATCCTTGATGAGCGACAAATACCCTGACAACCGACAATACGGAGGGATGCCAAAAGATTGCAATTATAATTTGGCTTATAATTATCACGATGCTAATCCACAGAAAGAAAAAATTCTTGATTGCCATATAGTAATTGGCGATAAGATTTATAAGCGTATAAAAAAGCATAAGTAGCCCCACTTCAGGAAGTAGAAAATAAAAGGGAGTATAGCTTTCGCCGTACAATGTTTTTATCACAAATCCTGGAGCTAAAGTATCAAATGACATTATAATCAACACACCCAAAAGCGTCAAAAA
>CAZAOA010000012.1:25102-32295 GCA_964486765.1 uncultured Candidatus Saccharibacteria bacterium | reverse complement strand
ATTAAATATTTCTATACAGAGGTTTGTAATTTTCTGTAGATTGGCTTGATGAGATTTTGAAATTTTCTCACAAACACTGCCCCAATGTACGGAGATTATATCACCCTTTTTAAGCCCTGAAACTAAGCTTACTCCCTCAAAGCTGTTTTTTATCTCTTCTTCTTTTGGTTCTGTTTCATACAGATTATCTTTCTCATCAACCAAAATCATTTTTCTCATCACTTTCAACTTTTCACCCTCCACTTTTACAATCTTTGCAGAGCTGATCCGACATTTGTCAAATACATTGACAACCAGTATTCCTTTATTCTTTCCAGTATATCTAAAAATGTTAAGTGCGTGAAAATTATGATGAGGAATTGAAAGTTTCGAAAAGTTGTCACCCAGATCCCTTACGATTTTGTCGCCTACCTTTTTTTTCATATCAAAATCTGTAACTAAGTATTTGTGATATGCTTTTGCAGTGATTCTGCTTGTCAAACTGTTTCCAAGCCAATAAGCATCTACTACCCTCTCATTAAAAGGATCTTTTACCCCGTTTTCACGAGCTATGAATTTTAGATATGGAAACATTGTTTCAAAATCCATCAACAGCGGTTCGATCGAACCTTTAACTAGATTTTTGTTTGCGTTGGCGTAAAATTCTAAAACGTCGTCCTGATTTTCTGGACCACAAAAGTTAAGCCTATTTGGCATAAAAGCATAACGAGTACATCTTATGACACCATTCAAATGATTTTGATTGTTTTGGGATTTCATTGCCTAAATATTATATTTCATTAAACAAAAAATACCAAAACATCTGTATTTTATCTGTGTTAATCTGTGTGAAGGATCCCTGCCTACCGGTCATCGACTCTGAGGCTCAGACTCGAGGAGCAGGCAGGTGTGTTGGAATTTCAATATATCTTCACTTCGCATCTGCCCAATTCTTTCCAACCCCTATGTCAACATTTATCGGAACGCACAACTTTACTACCCCTTCCATTATTTCTTTGACAATTTTCGCAATTTTATCAACACATCTGTCAGATACCTCGATCACCAACTCATCATGCACAGTGAGCAATATTTTAGCATCATTTTGATCAAGTTTTTCGTAGAGTTCTATCATTGCAAGTTTTAAAATCTCGGCCGCTGTCCCCTGAACGGGAGCATTGATCGCTACCCGCTCCTCTGCATCCGCAGTCAGATAATGTGGTGAGTTAATATTAGTTAGTTCTTTTCTAAACCCAAATAATGTTTCGACATGACCATCCGATTTTGCTTTTTCAATCATCTTGTTGCAGTAGTCTTTAATCCCACTGTGGACCGAAAAGTAACGTTCTATGTATTTGGCAGCAATGTCTTGATCAATACTCAAAGCTTGTGACAACCCGTATGGACTCATTCCATACAAAACACCAAAGTTGACAGTTTTTGCCACCCTTCTTTGATCTTTTGTAACATCAGTTATGTCAATTTCATAAAGTTCAGCTGCAGTTCTTGCATGTACATCTTGACCGGTACTAAATGCTTCTTGCATCGCCTGATCACCAGACAAACATGCAACAACTCGAAGCTCAATTTGAGAATAATCAGCAACTACAAAAATTTTTCCTTTATCAGATATAAATGCACTTCTAATCTCCTCTCCATACTTTCCCCTAATCGGGATATTCTGCAAGTTTGGGTTCTCCGAACTAAGTCTTCCTGTTGAAGTTTCTTGAGTATAGTGAGTGTGAAGCCGGTGATCTTTATCTACCATTTTTGGAAGCGGTCTTAAGTAAGTTGAAAGAAGTTTCGTAAGCTCTCTGTATTCTAAAACTAATTTAATAATCTCGTGTTTATCCTCTATCTTTTTAAGTTCCATAGCTGCCGTAGAAAAACCGGTTTTGGTCTTTTTTAACCTCTCGGTTGGAAGTTTCAACTTTTCAAATAAAACTTCTGCTAATTGAGAAGGAGATGCAATGTTGAACTCTTCTTTTGAGATCTTATAAATCTGCGTTTGAAGTTGCAGTACTCTCTTTTCCAATTTTCTAGATAAATTCTTAAAAACTTCAACGTCTATCTTGATTCCGTTCAATTCAATCTGACGCAAAACAGACTCGAGTTTTTCCTCGATCTCTTTGCTCGATATGTCGGGAATGTTTATCCCTTTTTCTTTCAAATGTGACCACATATTATAAAAGTTTTAGTTGTTTATCTTTTTCGGTCTTCGGTCGATCAGCCGTGGGTTGATTTTTATTGTCTAATGTATCAATGTTGCTCGATGCTCCAAATCTTTTCAAAAGTGACCTAAAGCCCAACTGTTCAAAAAACTGCCTTAGTTTCTCCTTATCATACTTACCAAACTCGCTTTCTTCAAGAGAAAAGTCAATAGGGACATCTTTATGAATAGTCGCAAGTTTTTGTGACAGATAAGCTTGCTCTTTATATTCGATCAAAAGTCGAATAATCCTCGGTCTGAGGTTCATTTCTTTTGCAACCTCTTCCAGTTCTTCATCTTTGATATTTGATATATCATTTTGATTTTTAATTTCTAATTTTTGATTTGTTTGTATCTTGTTTTTTGTCTCTTGTATCTTTTGATATATCCCATCCAATGTATCAAAGTTAATAATTAGAGAGGTTGCAGTTTTTGCACCAATCCCAGGAACTCCGGGTATGTTGTCAGATGCATCTCCTGCAAGAGCTTTTAAATCTATGAAATCTTCAGGTTCCAAATCATAATCTTTTTTTATCACATCCCTATCGACTATCTGGGTCTGACTTAAACCTTTTTTCAAGTTATATACAAAAACATTACCATTTATTAGCTGAAAAATGTCTTTATCACCCGATACTATATAAGTTGTAAATTTTTTCTCTTCTGTGCTGTTCTGTGTAAAGTTTTTGTGATGGAATTTCGATATATTCTTTACGATCGTCCCAATCACATCATCTGCTTCAAAACCTTGTTTTTCATAAATCGGAATTCCCATAGTTGCAACCAACTCTCTAACTCTTGGGATCTGATCATAAAGTTCCTGATCAGCCTTAACTCTGGTGGCTTTGTATTCTTTATACTCTTTGTGTCTAAATGTCGGTCCGCTTAAATCAAACGAAGCAGCCATATAGTCAGGTTTTAAATCTTCCAAAACCTTGATTATGGTCGTTGCAAAACCATAAACCACACCAGTAAGCTCACCTTTGGAGGTGGACATGTTTTTTGGCATAGAGTGATAGGCTCTATGGATTATTGCATTTGAGTCAATCAAGACTAGCTTTTTCATGCCTACATCGTAGCATGTTTATCTTGTGAGTTCTATCGAATTTGATTCTATCTTCAAAATATTTGATATTAGTTTTGATGAGTTCGTTTCCGTCATCTCATCAACATAGATCTTTTTCTGTATAGTTGGCACAAAGTTTAACACCAATTTTTCATCGGTCAATTCTCCAGTGATGATTAAACCTTCTTGAGTTTCTTTGGAAAACATCTGATCGAATACGAAGTTTCCAAGAGAGTAAACCACCGGTACGTTGTCAATAATCTCAACATCCTGAACTACATGAGGGTGAGAGCCGATTATCGCATCCGCTCCAGCAAAAATCCAACTTTTCGCCCAATTTTCTTGATGAGAGTTATGAACGCTTTGATACTCATTGCCCCAATGAGGCATAACAATCACAAATTGTCCGTCCTCTTTCTCAGATTTTATTACATTTATAATATCGCCATTTTCAAATTCTGGTAAAGTATTTATTCCGATCAATGTTATCGGGATTTCAGTATTCAATCTAACTACATTATCCCAGTTGAAACTGTCTTGTGACCCGAAGTATTTGATCTTTTCATCGTCCAGAATCTCTCTGGTATATGAAAGCCCTTTTATGCCAGCATTTTGCGAATGGTTGTTAGCCAAAGAGATGACATCAATTCCCAAATGATTTAGTACGTCTGTAGATTCTGGCGGGAAATTGAAAACCATACTACCGCTTTTCCAATCATCGTTAATCGGCTCACTCGAAATAGGTCCTTCCAGATTCAACAGTGCAAAATCCTTATCAGTAAAAATTGTTTGATCGAAGTCTTCAAATATTTTGGTTAACCCCTTATCCTTAAAAGAATGCCAAACCGATCGATCAAGCATTACATCGCCTGCGATTGCAAATGTAACAGTTGGCGTATGTTCAAGACACTTGACCGTTAGAGAATCAGCCGTATAATTATTTTCAATAATATTTTCACTATTAATAGAGCGTATCTTAACCGGTGCAACTTCTACAACATAGAAGTAAACGCCAAAAAATACCAAAACTGCGCTTAGTATCGCACCCAACGATAGAACTCCACCTCTTTTTTTCATAACTATATTATAACACGATACAGATAGTGTCGTTAATGCGACTACAAAACGTTCAAAGCTATTCTGCTACAGGATAGCTTATAACATGAAACAAAAAATCCTCGCTTTGTTTTACCCTGAATGATAAACGAGGATTTTTTATTATCAATATTCTATAATATCGTTTAGTCTAGAGAATCTACATCTATAAACGGAGTTGCTCCGCCAGTAACCTTAGGCAAGACTCCATTCCACTTTTTCACCGCTTCCCATTCAACCAAATTGGCATTTTGAGCAAGAGCTTCTGCCTGAACCTTGATCGCTTCTGCTTCTTTCTTTGCAGTCTCAAGTCTGAAATTTGCTCGTTCTACTTCTTGCTGTGCAACCTGCTTGTCCTCAATCGCTTTGTCAAACTCCTTTGAGAAGTTGAAGTTTACAATGTTGATGTCAACCACCTCAATGTTGTGCTTCTCAAGTCTGCTTTTGATAATCTCAAGTACTTGAGCCTTTACCTCTGGTCTTTTTACAAGTAGCTCTTCTGCATTGAATTGAGCAGAAACTGCCTTAAACGACTCTTGGATAGATGGCTCGATAATTCGTTGTCTGTACAAAGGTCCCAAGTTTCTGTAAATATCCACTACCTGATCATCCACCAGTCGATAATTGACCGCAAGTGTTGCACCGACTTCTTGCAAATCTTTCGATGCTGCGTCCGCATCACTTTCATACTTCTGAATTCGAACTTCTGGAGTCCAAACTCTATCAATCCCAAACGGCATAACCAGATGGAAGCCTTCATCTAGCGCAGTTTCTTGGATCTGACCAAAACGGGTTACTACTCCCTTTTGTCCAGCACCGACAATTCGAACAGAGCTTAGTACTAGTACAACTGCGATGATGACGATAACCGCTAGCCAAGCTGTTTTCATACTTTTCATTTGATCCTTTCATTATAATATATAGTTTTCACAAAAAATCCGCCCCTGGCGGTTTTGTTTTTGTTTTATCTGCGACTAGAGCATAGCAGATCTTTGTAAAATTTGCAATAGACAAAACAAAAAGGGCCCGAAACATACGAACCCTAAGCGGCTTTCCCTCACGGATACAGCTTCCGCATTGACCTTTTCGCATTCCCAACATGGTCACGGCAGGCGTAAACTGTCGTAGACCCGCAGGTTATCACGTGTGAAGCTCTGCAGCTGCATTTCTCAGCACCACACCTTTTGACACCCTTGCCAATCAGTCTAACGCGGACTTCCTTCGCCATAGTGTCCACCCCTTTCTTTCGTGAATACAATACAGTAATGAAAATTGAATGTCAATAGCTTTACTTTTAGGCTCAAAGAGGGTAGAATTTGTGAGAAATATTATAAACTTTGTATGTCATTGCAAATCGGTATCTTGAAGACGCAAACCTATACTTTGAACTCAAAACAAAAATGCCTCGACCAGATCAAGGCAAAAGAGGCTATTCTTTGAAATTTCTTCATCCTTCCCGATAGTGAAGGATGTTAGTACTTGTTTTACCCTTTCGTCGTAATTTTCAACGACTCATCAGAACACTTTATGTGTTGAGGGGGGACGAACATCTATGTCCGCCCCAGTTCTTCACTCCTCGAGCTTGCACTTGGGATATGGCTCGTTAGGTTGACGCTGAGCAGTCATCTTATTCACTCTCATGATGATACTCCAGCGATCACCTTTGAACCGACCACAGTATACCCCCTCCCCTGTACCAACAATGAAGACGCAGCAGTCTTCCCCCTTGCCACTGCCACAACCTCCATCAACTTCAGCCCCCTCTGGGCCTAGAGAAATAAGTGTCGTGGTCAATGTGCCTTCGGAAGAAGACTCTCCATCCCAGACCACGGGTGTTTGGCTGCTGTCACAACTTCCCATTATATCGGGACAAACCGTTCCTTCGCGACTGTCTTCCTTGTCTCGCACTCGTGTTGCTAGGCTGAATCCACCCAAGAGAATCGCCTCCCTTTTCGGTCACACGGACCGTTTTGTTATGCAGACTTAACAACTGCCAAGATATTATCATTATTATCAAGAATTGTCAACACTCAGTGGCAATGTGTCCACATTGCCACTATTACTTTACTTTTAGGCTCGGATTAGGTATGATTTACTAACTATGGGAAAGAAATTATCCAACCATGAACGAGCATGTGTTTTATCTAAAGAAATTTTAGATGGTTTTGCTGATGATAAAAAACTCAGTCTACTACTACAAAAAGCCTCTCAACTTGCAAGCTTTACCGGCGATGCTGATGGTAAGAGATGGATAGACAAGGAAATCGTTGGTGATTTTGATTTTAGAAGTCTTGATGACTACTCTACTGCCTTAGCGCACAAAAGAGTCTACATTAAAGGCAACAACATTACTGATCCAGTTGATACACTAGAAGAAGAAATTAAAACACTGAAGACCAGGCTCTCTGCAGCACAAGACAGAAATGTAAGCATCCAAAGCTCTAATCCCAACCAATATGTCCATGCTCCACTAGGGAATGCCTGTGAAAGAAACTCAATTATGCAAGATATCACAAAGAGGTCTCGAATTATTAGTTCAATAAGAGGAAGACTGTTTAAGTATGTAAATGATACTAATCACTCCCTTAATTTTTCGGAAGCTTCAAGCAATATATTCTCAGAAATTAGAAAAAACGTAGACACAAATCTAAAAAAAATTGCCCCTGCAGCCCTGGAAGAACTTTCTACTGCCCACAACTTAGTTAATTCAGCAAAATCCACTGACTGGTCAAATTTGGCTAGTAGTTGTAGGAGATTTTTCATGCAACTAGCGGACATTGTTAGTCCTGCAACAAACGAGGAAATTGAAACTAAAGATGGAAAGAAAGTTAAGCTCACCAAAGA
>CAZAOA010000012.1:23164-25092 GCA_964486765.1 uncultured Candidatus Saccharibacteria bacterium | reverse complement strand
AAAAATTCGATTGAGGCTAAAAACCTTCCTTGTGGGGCAAGACCCTGAAGACGCAACAGCCAGAGATACAGCCGAATTTGTATTTGAGCTTCTTGATTCTGTTAACCGGGTTTGTGCAAAGGGCGATAAGAAAAAAATCAAAAAAGACACTGCAGAAAAAATAATTATTTATTCATATCTACTTGCACACGAGATTGTGCTGAGACACATGCAAGGTGGTACGAAATGAGTTTACAGATCGGCATAGTTGGTTTACCCAATGTTGGAAAAAGTACGCTTTTTAATGCGTTGATTAGGGGTGCAAAAGCAGACGCTCAAAACTACCCTTTCTGCACGATCGAACCGAATGTTGGAATTGTGGAAGTTCCAGACGAGCGTTTGGCCCCTCTCTCAAAAATATCCAATTCTAAAAAAACTGTTCCGGCAGCTATAGAGTTCGTTGACATCGCAGGCTTAGTCAAAGGTGCGAGCAAAGGAGAAGGACTTGGAAATCAATTTTTAGCCCATATACGAGAAGTAGATGCGATTTTGATGGTTGTTCGTTTCTTTGAAGACGACAACGTCACCCACGTTGAGGGAAAGATAAATCCTGAAAGCGACATCGAGGTACTTGAGACCGAACTTCAACTGGCCGACATCGCTACCGTAGAAAAACGACTTTATAGTGTTGAAAAAGAGATCCGTGGTAACTCAAAAGATGCAATTGTTGTAAAAAGTGCTCTTCAAAAACTTAAAGATGTACTTCACGCTGGGAAAAATGCTCGAGTAGTTGAACTTACAAAAGACGAAAAAGATGCAATCAAGGGGTTGTCGTTGTTAACATCAAAACCAATCCTATATATCGCTAACTGTTCAGAAGAACAGTTGCAAAATTTCGACCCTAATAAGCTAAAAAGTCCTGCCTCGCCGGCAGGCGGGTACAAGCTAATACCTATCTCTGCGAAAATTGAAGAGGATCTAAATGAACTTAGCGATGAAGATAAAAAAGAGTATTTGAAAGAGATCGGCGCAGAAGATACAGGACTAAACAGGCTTATCAAAGAAGCATATAAAACTTTGGGGCTGATAACCTTTTTAACATCTGAAGAACAGGAAACCAGAGCTTGGACAGTACGAGAGGGCGCAAAAGCACCAGAAGCTGCTGGAGTGATCCACACCGACTTTGAGCGAGGCTTTATCGCAGCCGATGTTATCCCTTGGCAAGATCTCTATCAAGCAGAAGGTTGGCCCAATGCGAGAGCAAAAGGACGAGTTAAGATGGAAGGTAAAGAATACGTTGTCAAAGACGGCGACGTAATATTATTCAAGTTCAATGTCTAAGGGTTGACATGACTAGTTTTTCGTGCTAAGGTACGAATGCTTATCGGAGATGGTAATGCGTTGTCGATTTTGAGCATGAGCACGTAGGGTCAAATGTGAAGGGTGCTTAAAATCGACAACGTCTGCCCCTAACCACACTTCAACCACACGGATCTTCACACGGATAAGCACGGATGAAAATATTGAGTATTATTAGTTGATATATTGGTCAATCTGTGATAGTATTGACTAGCAATTAAGTAATAATGATAACTATCCCCTTGGGGATCCTGCGTCTCGATCTAAGTTGAGACAATATGCAGTGCCACGGTTATCTAGGAGTATTAGATGAAAAAGTATGAGATCACTTATTTGATTTCTGATGATGTTACTGATTCAGAGATCACAAAAACAACCGGCAGAGTTTCCGGTATTGTTTCAGATGCAGAGGGAAAAGTTCTAAAAGAAGAAGGTTGGGGAAGACGAAAACTAGCCTACCCGATCAACAAAAAAGAATTCGCAACTTATGTAACTATTGAATTTACGATCGACCCTTTGACCATAAATTCAGTTACGAAAGAGATTCGAATGATGAAAGAAGTAGTTCGCTTGATCGCCGTAGTAGTTGA
>CAZAOA010000012.1:1555-23154 GCA_964486765.1 uncultured Candidatus Saccharibacteria bacterium | reverse complement strand
CCAAAGAGATTGAAAATGTTGTAGGCGGAGAAAAATCATTTGAAGCCATAGAAGGTCAGACTGAAGAAAGCTACGATCTGATGGCTAAGCGTGGCGAGGAGACGACTAAAGAACTTATGGACGAAAAAACTGAAAAACCAACAGAAAAAGAAGATATTAAAAAAGAAGAGCCAAAGATTGAAGATAAAGAAAAAAGTATTGATAAAGTTGAAAAGAAAGCAAAAAAGAAAGCTCCAGTGGAGAAGGCTATTGCAAAGAAAAGTAAGCCTTCAGATGATCAACCGAAAACAGAAAAGACTATCAAAAAATCTGAGCCAAAGAAAACAGTTAAGGTAAAAAAAGCTGACTCAAAAGCAACTGACGAAGCCGACAGACTTAGTAAGCTCGATAAAGAGTTGGATGATTTGTTGGGTGATGATCTTTAAGATAGCTTTTTAGCTTGTTAGGTGGTAGCTTGTTAGAAACAAATGCTATATAGTTAGAGGAAACAAAAACGAAATTAACGTATTAGCCAAAGGAGAATTATGTTGAATTTGAACAAAGCCCAAGTGTTGGGGAATCTAACCCGTGACCCTGAGATGCGATTCACACCAAACGGTCAAGCAGTATTGAATTTTACAGTAGCGACAAATAGACGATGGACAGGCAACGACGGGCAACCTGGCGAAGCAACCGAGTACCACGATATAGTGGTTTGGGGAAAGCACGCTGAAAGCTTAAATCCCATGCTTTCTAAAGGAGGACCAGCATTTGTTGAAGGACGACTTCAAACAAGAAGTTGGGAAGGTCAGGATGGAGTTAAAAGATACAAGACCGAGATTGTCGCAGATCAAGTCATAGTGCTTGGTGGACGCGGACAAGGAGCACCTTCAGCAGACAGGAGCAATCCCGTTCAAGACATTGCATCAACTCCAAGAAATGATACAACAGATACTCCTTCTGCTCCTAAAGAGAAAGAAGAAGTGCCCTCCTCCGCCAAGGCTACGGACGACGTGGAAGAGATAGACATCGAAGACATACCCTTCTAAGATTATTATGAGATTAGTACACAGATTCTCAACGCGGATAAATATTGGACAGTTTGAATTTAGATTTACTCGATATCCTGACTCTATCCGTGTAAAAGATCCGCGTACAAATATCAAATTAAGGAAACAATGAGACAGCAAAAAAGACAATCAGGTTTTCAAGTTAGGAACAAGAAATGCAATTTCTGTAAGGAAAAAGTTGTAGCAATCGATTATAAAGATGTTGCGACTATTTCGAAGTATCTTAACCGCTGGAATAAGATTCAACCAGGATCACGAAGTGGCGTTTGTGCCAAACATCAAAGATGGCTAACAGTAGCTATTAAGCGTGCTCGATTCTTGGCTCTTATGCCTTATACAGTTAAATAGGTAGTAGCTTGGTAGCTATTTAGCTTCTTAGGATGATCTTCCTAACAAGCTATTAGCTAAAAAGCTAAAAAGCTATGTTAGGAATCACCGATCTAAAAACTGGAACCAAAATAATTTTGGGGAACGATCCTTTTGTTGTTTTGAGTTATTCTCAAAGTAAGATGGGTCGTGGAGGAAGTGTTGTAAAGGTAAAAATTAAAAATCTAATAACAGGCACTATTCTTGATAAAACTTTTCAAGGCGCCGAAAAGATTGCCCCGACAGACCTTAGCAAGAAAAAAGCCACATTCCTCTATCTCGACCAATCTGACGCTCACTTTATGGATTTTGAAAGTTTTGAGCAGTTCTCACTTCCGATCTCGCAGATTGGAGACCAAAAAAACTATCTAACTGAAGAGTTGGTTGTCGATATTTTGTATTTCGCTGGAACTCCGATCAATATTGAGCTCCCTATCAAAATGAAACTCAAAGTAAAGTCCGCTCCTCCGGCAGTTAAAGGTAACTCTGCAGGCTCTATTACAAAAAAAGTAACGCTAGATAGTGGCAAAGTTATCGATACACCGATTTTTATATCAGAAAATGATACAATAGTGGTAGATACGAGAACAGGAACTTATGTAGAGAGGGGTTAGTCGTCTTTAGGTAGCGATGCCCGTTACGTCGAACGTTTGACGTCATACGATACTGGCTTCGCCCGCCTGCTATGTTGTAGCTACTTCGGGCAGGTAACCGATTAACGATTAACATTATATAATGATCATTCGTTACTCTCAAGTGATTCATTCACCAATAATTGAGATAAAAACTCAAAGCCTTTTGGGTAAAGTTTTAGACATCGTTCTACAGAAAAGTGACTTTTCAATCAAAGCTTTGCTAGTGAAGCCTTCCATTTTTAGTTTTGAGAAATTGGTCGTAACTGACGCCGACATTCTGGAGATTGTAAACAATGCCGTACTCGTTAATGATGAAGACTCTGTTTCCCCTCTCAAAGAAGCAACAAGGGTGGTTCAATCAATAGAGGCAAAAGCATATGGTGTTAATCAGAAAGTTATCACTAAATCAGGCAAAGTTGTTGGTAGAGTTCATGATTATACTTTCGACAGTCAAATTTTGAAAGTGATAAACCTATATGTAAAGTCGTTGGTTTCTGATCGGATAATCCCTTCTGGATCGATTCAGAAATTCGAAAAAGGGAAGATTATAATCGACGACGATTACGAAGTAGCAAAGGTAGCGGAGACAATGACAGCATAGTTCAATACTATATATATGCATATGCAAAAATGGGCTTTTGGCCCATTTTTGCATACACAATATTTTTTACTTTTGAATTATCCGCCTAGTAAGGCGAGATAAGCCTTTGGCTTACATCATCCCTGGCATTCCACCACCCATACCTGGCATTGCAGGAGTGGCTGGAGTATCATCAGAAGGCTTGTCCGCAACTGCAGCTTCAGTAGTAAGAATCAAGGCAGCTATAGATGCAGCATTTTGAATCGCACTGCGAGAAACTTTAGCCGGATCAACGATCCCAAACTCAATCATATTGCCATATTTATCTGCTTTGGCGTCATATCCTTCGCCCGGCTTCATCTTTCTAACTGTATTTATGACAACCGCTCCCTCAACTCCAGCATTTTCTGCGATCTGTCGCATCGGCATCTCTAACGCTTTTCTGACGATATTTATGCCCAACTCCTCATCACCATCAACCGATATTTGTTTAAGTTCTGATATTGCATCGATAAATGCCACACCGCCTCCGGCAACTATTCCCTCTTCAACTGCAGATTTTGTCGCTTTTACAGCATCTTCAACCTTAAATTTAATCGCTTTCATCTCGACTTCAGTAGCAGCACCAACTTTTATGATGCCAACTCCACCGCCAAGCTTCGCTAAACGTTCCTCTGTCTTTTCTCTATCGTAGTCAGAAGAAGCTTTTTCTGCTTGTGCTTTTAGAGTTTTAATTCTAGCATCGATATCAGTTTTTTCGCCTTTTCCTTCAACTATGATTGTGCTATCTTTATCAGATTCGACTTTTCGAGCCTGACCTAGGTTTTCAATCTTAACATCTTCAAGTTTTGCTCCAGTATCTTCCGAAACTACCTGTCCACCGGTTAGAACTGCTATATCCTCTAGCATCTCTTTTCTTCTTTCTCCAAAACCTGGGGCTTTTATGGCAAGTACATTCATCGCCCCTCTAAGTTTGTTAACTACTAGTGTAGCTAAGGCTTCACCCTCAACATCTTCAGCGATAATCACAAGTTCTTTTTTACCCGCTGCAGCCAATGCTTCAAGCAAAGGTAATATCTCTTGAATTGATCCTATTTTTTTGTCAGTTAACAGGATGTGCGGGTTTTCCATAGTTGCTCGTTGACTAGCAGTATCTGTAATCATATATGGAGAGATAAAACCGTTATCAAACTGCATTCCTTCAACCACTTCTTTCTCCATTCCCATCGTATTTGATTCTTCAACGGTGATCACACCATCTTTTCCAACCAAATCCATAGTATCTGCAATCATCTCACCAATTTCAATATTTCCTGCAGATATAGAAGCGACCTGTGCCACCTCTGCTCGCCCAGCGATTTTACTAGAATTTTTCTTTATTGTTTCGACAACTTTCTTTGCAGCTTTCTCAATTCCTGATCGAAGTTCAACCGGATTCGCCCCCGCTGCAACATTTTTTAGTCCTTCATTTACAATCGCTTGAGCCAAGAGTATCGCAGTAGTTGTGCCATCTCCAGCCACATCATCAGTTTTAGATGCCACTTCTTTTATAAGTTGCGCACCCATATCTTCAAACTTATCTTCAAGATCAATCTCTTTCGCGATTGTTACTCCGTCGTTGGTTGTAGTCGGTGCTCCATAGCCTTTGTCAAGAACTACGTTTCGCCCTTTTGGACCAAGCGTAACTTTTACTGTGTCAGCAAGTAGATTGATGCCATTCAAAAGTCCATTTCTGGCATCATCACTAAATTTAATATCTTTCGCCATCGGCTCCTTTCGTCACAATAACCAACCACCAAGCTACAAGATACAAACGTATGTGGAATTGATTATTGGATATTTTAATTTGTTTGATTATTGTTTCTTGTGCCCTTGTATCTTTTTACAAAATTGCAAGCAATTCATCTTCTTTCATTATCTTCATCTCTTCGTTGCCTATCTTTACCTCATCGCCAGAATATTTACCATACAAAACTTTATCACCCTTTTTAACTGAAAAACTATGAACTTTTCCTGCAGGCATTTTACCAGTCCCAACAGCTTCAACAACACCTTCTGCTGGAGCTTCCTTAGCACTATCTGGAATATAGATTCCGCCTTTTGTCTTTTCGTCTGCTTTTAAGGATTTTATTAAGACCCTGTCTCCAAGTGGTTTAAGCATTACTCACTCCTAGTAAATTAATGTTTGTATCAATAACTGTAAAGCATGCTTTACATTTTGTCAACCCCAAAATAAATTTTCAACTAAAAAATCGGATCCACTCCGATGCTCTAGGATGGAAGTACGTGACGCAAGGGGGTAACGTCATCTAAAACTTCCATCAACTACATTCTATATTAGTAACCTAAAAAGTCAATATAGCGAGATTCAAGGTATTTTTATAGCAATTTTAAGCATACAATACCGTCAAATTATTAATCTATGGAATGGAATCTCAATTCTTTGTCATTTGCAACAACATACTTATTATCAACCTTGATTTTTTTAAGCTGAATGCTTTTTAAATATTGTTCAATCCTGTCTCCTATCATCTTTTCAACAATATTTCGAAACCTTACCCCCATATGGAAAGTGCGAATAGGTATTGAACTTTTGATTTTGTTTCTATTTTGAATTTGTTTGATGTTTGTATCTTGTATCTTGTTTCTTATCAAAAACTTTTTCCAATTTTCTCGATTTGCATTGATAAAGTTAAAATATATATCTCGCTTTCCCCAAACCATCAGACTATTTGAGTAATTGTGAGCGCAATACCGATCAACTTTTTCTCCTCTTCCAGTCGGAACAACCAAGAAGTTTTCAGTCAGAAAATAGTTTAAGCAAAACTTTCCGCTGTGATCTTTTTTTGGATTGCTCGATCGCTTTAGACTTGTAAGCCAGGTTAAAATCGATGCGAAAAATCGTGCTGTAAATATTCTTCCTTCTCTTGCAACCATAAGCAGATCAATGTCAGATGACAACTTGATTTTTCCTTGTGCAAGTGATCCATTTAGCATTATGCAACGCAAAAATGGAGTAAGTTGCAAAAGTGTTGCGACCGCTTTAAGATGTCTAATTCTTAATTTAAATAGTTTATCTTCTGTCAGATTATGGTTTTTCATATTGTGGAAAAGTTAAAACATAATTGTCATTTTTTTTGTTACAATGGTAACATAAAAATACTATAGCAAAGATAAAAAAAACAAAAAAATTTTGTTTTTTTAACTTATATACCCAGATACTCATAAACCAAGAAACAAATTCGATATAGTTTTTTGTCTATCAGTTCTTTAGTTTATCAGTTAATTTTTCCTGGAAGGATAAAATTATGCGTAAGAAATTCATATTTGTAGTCGGCGGTGTCATGTCATCACTTGGAAAAGGAGTAGCGGCTGCATCGATCGGAACTATATTAAAGTCAAAAGGACTGAAAGTTACAGCCATAAAGGCAGACCCTTATCTGAATGTTGACGCCGGTACGATGAACCCGACCGAGCATGGAGAAGTTTTTGTTACTAACGACGGTGACGAAACCGACCAAGACATCGGCAACTATGAGCGATTTATAGAAATTGATATAACTCGCGATAACTATATGACCTCGGGAAGAATTTATGGTGCTGTTATAAACAATGAAAGAAATCTAAAATACGATGGTCGTTGCGTTGAGGCTGTACCACACATTCCAGAAGAGATAATCCGAAGAATCAAAAAAGCAGCCACAAAAAATGATGTGACTATCACAGAGATCGGTGGAACTATCGGCGAGTATCAGAACATGCTTTTTTTTGAAGCAATCAGGATGATGAAACAAGAAAATCCAAAAGATGTCATAACCATTATGGTTTCATACCTTCCTATTCCCAAACATGTCGGAGAGATGAAAACCAAACCAACACAAACCGCAGCTAGAGAGTTAAGTTCATACGGAATTCAGGCTGACTTCATTCTCTGTAGAGGTAGTGAACCGATCGATGACAAGCGAAGAGAAAAACTCTCCGTATTTTGCAATATTGATCCAAAAAATGCCATATCGGCTCCAGATGTTGATTCTATCTACGATATTCCACTCAATTTTGAAAAAGAAGATATTGGCAACAAGATACTAAAATCACTAAATATTCGATCTAGAAAGTCCAATCTCAAAAAATGGAAAGAATTTGTCAAAAAATCACACAACAAAAAGAATAAAGAAGTGAAAATAGGTATAGTTGGAAAGTATTTTGCAACTGGAGGATACATCCTTTCTGATTCATACATCTCGATAATCGAATCAATAAAACACGCATCAATAAATCAAAATCTAAAACCCAAAATCGTCTGGCTAAATTCTGAAGAATATGAAAAAAATCCAAGTAAATTGTCAGAACTTAAGAAATTAGACGGGGTGATAGTGCCTGGAGGATTTGGCAATCGCGGAGTAGAGGGAAAAATACTAACCGCAAAGTACTGTCGGGAAAACAAGATACCGTATCTTGGATTATGTTATGGAATGCAGATCGCGACCATTGAGTTCGCTCGAAATGTCTGCAATATGAAAGGTGCACACACCGAAGAGATCGATCCTAAAACCAAATACCCGGTGATTCATATAATGAAGGATCAGGTTAAAAAGATGAAAGACAAAGACTACGGCGGTACTATGCGCCTTGGTGCTTATGACTGTGAACTTAAAGACGGGACAATATCTCAACGTGCATATGGTAAGACGATAATTTCTGAGCGTCACCGCCACCGCTTCGAGTTCAACAACGACTATAGAGAAAAGCTTGTAAAATGTGGGCTTGTTATAGCCGGAACCAACCCAAAGCAAAATCTGGTCGAGATAATAGAGATAAAAAATCACCCTTTCTTTGTCGGAACCCAATTCCACCCAGAGTTCAAATCACGCCCTCTTTCTCCTCATCCGTTGTTTTTTGAATTCATTAAAGTAGCAAGTAAATAATATCAATTCTCAAAATAACTTAATCCTTATTAGCTTAATGCTTATAGCTTGTCTTTCTATCAAACAACCAACGGATTATCTCTGCACCGAAAAAGATTATAATTACTGTAGTGAACAATACTGCCACTTCTCTATTGTCTAGATATGTCGTTCCAAAGAACTTTTGTGTCGAAGGAAGTATAGTCACCACTTGGATTACCAAAGCGATCAAGACAGCAAAATTTAGAAACTTGTTCTCAAAAAAACTTAAGGGTGCTTGCCAGATCCTTTTTTTAGATCGTATCGAAAAGACCAGGGCAAGTTCTGCCAAAATCACCGAGAAAAAGACCAGTGTTCTTGCCTTTGCAATAGAGTGATTGAGCCCCCACAAATAGAGCGCAAGTCCTACTAAAAATGATAGAAATGCGATCGTACCGGCGTACCAAAGTGAACGAGCTAGCGCTTTGTTGTCATTTGACCGAGGCTCTTCAGATAAAACTTTTGGATTAGCATCTTCAAAAGCAAGGGCGATCGAAGGCAAGGAGTCGGTAACTATATTTATCCATAAAATCTGGATGGCGATCAAAGGCGCAGGTAGTCGCAAGAAGAATGCAAGGGCGATAAGAAAGATCTCGTCGAAGTTTCCAGCCAAAAGAAAAACTAAGGCATTTTTAATGTTATCATAGATAGTTCGGCCATACATTATGGCAGAGATGATCGAACGGTAGTTATCATCGGCTAAGATGATGTCAGATGCCTCTTTTGAGACATCGTTGCCCCTGATCCCCATAGCTATGCCCACAGTGGCAGCTTTTAGCGCTGGTGCATCGTTAACTCCATCACCAGTAACTGCTACAGAAAGCCCCATCTCTTCCAAAGCCTCCACAATTTGGATCTTGTTCTCTGGAGTAACTCTAGCAAAGATCTTCGCAGTTTTAAGTCTGTTTTTAAGTTCTTTATCGGAAAATTTATCCATCTCAACGCAAGAGATGATCTCATCATCTTTGACTTTTAACCCTAGTTTTCTGTAGATGTATCTAGCTACTTCAGGATGATCACCCGTTATCATAATCGGTCTTATCCCTGCTTTTATCGTCATCGCTATCGCCTCTTTGACACCGTCCGCAAGTTCATCAGAAAAGCCCATCACCCCTAAAAACTCCATCCCTTTAAATGCACTTGAATTAGTATTGCCGATGCTTTTTTTGCAGACTGCTATCGTCTTTTGACCCATAGAAGAGAACTCTTTTACTTTTTCTCGTATTTTTTTCTTCTCGCTATTTGTAAGAGAACAAAACGAGATGATCTTTTCTGGGATACCTTTTGCGATCATAACTTTCTTGCCGCCGTTTTTTCCGATAACCATCATAAACTTGTCGTCTGAAGAAAATGGCAACTCTGACTCTTTTTTAAATCTTTTTCTACTTTTTAATTTTTCTTTTGAGCATTTAAAAAGAGTTTCAAATATGGCTACTTCCAAAGGGTCGCCTACAAACTCACCGGCTTTGTCACCAGATGCGTCAGATACGATGGCGGCATTGTATAAAATGTTGGTAGCAGCTTTGTCCTCTTTCGAATATTTGCCCATTACGTTTTTAATCTCGTTTTTGTAAAAATAGGCAACTGAAGAAACTTCGAGCTTGTTTTTGGTCAAAGTCCCAGTTTTGTCGGTGCATATAACATTGACACGCCCTATCGCCTCTAAAACAGCAAGACGACGCACGATCGCCTTCTTCTTGACCATACCGATCACCCCAACAGCAAGAGCTAAAGTCACAACCGTTGGAAGCGATTCAGGTACAGCTGCAACCAGTATAGATATTACAAATATGATAAGCTCATTTACATTTTCACCGAAAAAAAGTCCTCCCACAAAGATTGAAAGAGCGATAGTAACAGCAATGTAGGTCAAGGTTCGCCCAATTCGAAGGGTCATCTTCTCAATCGGAGTTTTTTCTTCTTCCTTGGAGACAAGTTTAGCTATATTTCCAAATTCAGTGTTCGTCCCTTTGGCGACCACGATACCGACTCCGCGACCTGCTACAACATTGGTACCCATAAAAACCATATTGACCCTATCAGCAACTGGAGTTTCAATTTTCATAACTTTAATCGATTTGGAAACCGGATTCGACTCTCCTGTAAGTGAAGCTTCGTCAACACGCAAAGAACTTTCTTCAAAAAGTCTTATGTCTGCGGGAACTTTGTCTCCTTCTGAAAGGATAACTACATCGCCTGTTACTATTTCTTCGGCATTGATTCTTATAACCTTTTTGTTACGTATTACTTTTGCATGAATTGAAAGATTTTTCTTCAAAGCTTCAAGCGATTTTTCAGCTTTGTACTCTTGGTAGAAACCGATGATGATGTTCAAAAGAACAATGATGATAAGTATGAAACCTGTGATCGCCCCATCTGCAAAAAATGACAAAATTGTTGCCACTATTAAAAGGACAATAAAAAAATTGGCGAATTGTCTAAGGAGTACTTTTAAAGGTGAAATAGCTTTTATCTCAGATAAGGAGTTTCTGCCCTCATCTTCAAGTTTACTAATAGCCTTTTTGGAACTTAACCCCTCCCTAAAATCCACTGAAAAATGTTTCTGGACATCTTTCAATGTCCATTGGTGATACATGTATTTCTTCACATCTATATTCTATAGGATTAATCCCATCGTCTCAACTATCTTAAGATAATTATTTAATTTTCGAAAACTCTTGACAAGCATATATTATTTTGATATAAATAAATTGTTGCACACGCTCCAGTCAGCACTTCAGGAGGTATGTCACCCCGTTGGAGTCGTTTGACGAAACAACCGATGTGTATTACATGTGATGTACCCAAGGGTGTTCACACACCCTCTTGGAGCTATCTAGCTCCTGGCAATAACCTTTTCGACCTTAATTGGTCATTAGGTTTCGCTCTTACGGGTGCACCCCCTTGCTGTACTGGGGGTAAACCCAGCCATCACTTTCGAGCATCATTGCTCGGAAACTGGGCCAACCGGCCCACATTCCCAAACTCCTAATCGAGCTAGGGGAAACCACACCACGATCATCAGGTCATGGTTTTCCTTTTTCTTGACAATATAGTTGATTCGATATACTATAATTACGTCGAAGCTCAACTCGAGCAGGGTGCTCGTGGCGGGGTTCAAGAACTGGCTAGCTGGCCGTATTAGGCTAGCCAGTTTCTTTTTATATTAGAACAATATTATTACCCCGCAGGAACTTCTGCTGGGGGCGCTACTGGAGTCGCTGGAGCCGGCTCTGGCTGATCAGCTGGAGGGCCAACAAGCCATCGCTCTTGCCATGGAATGTATTTGGATAAAAAGTCTTTTTCTTGCAAGATCTCTTCGCCTCGAGCAACTTTATAGTGAAACTTTGCGGAAGCTCCCTGATGCCCTCGCTCTATTCGTTTTCGCTCTCCAGGTTGCAAAGTATCGCTCTCAATATCCATAGGTGACGGTGGATCAACAAAGTCATAAACTTCTGGAACCCCAATCTCAACCACTCTGCCATCTTTGGTTCCAAAAAAGTTGAAAGAAATATTGTTTCCTTTTACAATTGCTTGAATAAGAATGTGCGATGCATAGTTGTTTGTAAATCTAAAGTCAGGAGAAGGATCGTAAATGGTCGCATCCATTCCCACAGGTGGCTCATAGTATGAGACTCTGTATTTGTGATTCTTCCGCTCTATTATCTCCATCCCAGCATTTAGCGCAGCTCGAAACAAAGTCGTTGAGACCTGACAGAGTCCACCGCCAAACTCCGGCACCGTTCTATTTTGCTTTATGACCAACTCTTCGAGATAACCGGAATCACCATCAATTTTCCCTAGAGTTCCTATAGTTGAAAAAACTTCACCAGGAGCCAAAAGAGTACCGTGAATCGCATCAGCCCCAGTTGAAATGTTATGGATTCTATTTGAGGGCGACCCGAAGAAGCTTGTGGTTCCAGTCGATACCAAATCCTTGAGACCAAAACTCTCTATCTTTTCCGAATGAACTTCTGGCTTTGTCGTTGCAACCGTCAAAGTCACAGTTTTTTGAAGTTTTTCTTTGCTCTCTTCACTGATTCTAGATATTAGAGCATTTTCGATATCGATCTTGGTTTGAGCTTGATCAAGTTTTTTCCCTTCTCTTGACTGCAGAAAGACCTCAACTTTGCCAGCACTTACAGTAAGCTCAGCATTTTGCGGTTCTGTGTTTAGGGCATCTGCAATCACATTTACTTGTGTATCCAATCTCTCGGAATCAAATACTAGTTTAAGATTCTCCCCTTCAGGTTCAGCCAAGATTAATCCAGCTATAGCATCTTCATCTATCTCAAAACTTTGATCAATATGAACTAAAGTGAGCGACCCCTTTGCCATTATCTTGTTGGCAGATGATATAGTTTTTTGGGCATTTTCAAGTGAGATTCTTGGCACAAATTCTTCAACTCTAAACTCAATGGCAATGTTTCTGATCTGTGAGATATTTTTCAATACTTGAGTCACGATCTGCTCTTGATTTATCCTTTTTCCTTCAACTCTTTCTGAAATTAGATTGAACTTTCCATTTCCACCATACTCTATGGCATAATCCTTTTCAGGATGATCTAATACAAGAGCTATGTCAGAGACAAATTTTTTAACTGCATCTTTATTTATACTATATATAGCGTCTATATTTCTTGTTACGAAGATCGACTTTAGCTGTTGCCAAAAGCTTGTTATCGCACCATCTTGTCTTCCAACTGCCATAGCCATGTCAGTTGATTTGTCAGCCTCGAAAACCAAACCAATCTCGGTTGAGTTAATCTCGTAAGTCATATTTTTACTCGAATCACTATCTTTGTATTCTAGAATTATGGGAGTTGAAGTAAAGTTTTCGCCCTCTCTTTTTAAGATCTCTTCAATGCTCGATTTGCTAAGCCCTCCGACATCGACGCTACCTACGCGAATGTTGAGGTATGATTTTTTTGCATAGGTAACAGAGTAAACTGCGAAAATAATCAAAAGCAATATCAACAGTGATCCCGCCATCAAGGCAATCCTCTTAAAAAGCTTTTTCTTGCTTTTTTCGATTAACTTTTCTTTCTTTTGTAATTTCTTTTCCACGGACTTCCATTGTTTATACTATTGTACTTTCAATAGTTGAGACTGTTGTTTGACGATTGTCTGTGCAATAGCCTTAGCCATTGGATTACTATCGCTTTATGTAATTGTTTTATACACAAAAACCAGTGGTCTCCCTCCTACCGCTATCTATATAGTACCCAATAATAGAATCTTTGCAAAATACTAATTATTTCTTACCGTTTAAAATTTCGTTAGTAATCACTTGGTTTTTTTCTCTTTCCTAGAAGTTTCAGCTTCATCTTAAGATATAGAAGGACTATATTAAAGATTATTGCATTTCCACTATCATATCTATTTTTTCTTTTGACTAGATAAATCAGAAACAGAATCATAATCATTGCTAGAACTACCGAAGTACAGACTATCACTCTAAATGAAAAACTAATTAGTGCAGCGATTAGAAGTGAAACAATATTTGACAGCTTGCCCCATATGTTGATCGATGGCCAAGATATATCTTCCAATAGATCCACAGCTGTACCTTTAACAACTGCAGCTTTTTGATCATCCGATCCAGTAACTCCAGCAGTATCTGTTCCAGGGACTATATTTGCTTTTGCACCAATATCTTTTATTAGAATCATATCGGTATCAGATAATGCAAAATTTATTTTAATACCATCATTTATATCACTATATGGAAGATTTCCTAACTCTATGCTTGTTACACTATAATTTCTTGATGTATCTGTAACATACTCCATTTCAAGATCATTGACTTGAACATCTAGAAAATTGACAATTGGAATTAATGTATAACCCGTTCCTTCAAGAATAGATGTCTGAATTACCGGATAGTTAAGCCTAATTTTCGGATCAATTCCCGCCCATTCGATTGGAAGATATATCAGATCTCTTTCGATCGCTGGCCAAACAGGAGCACCAGTTATAGGCCAACCTTGAGGTAGCAGTGCTTTTGCAATATATGATACACCAGGCATATAATTTGCAAAAAGAACTTTGCCACTTCCATATTCATTTGAAATAATTGCTGGACTACTCCTGTCAGTATTGGTTCCCAGTACTTCAACATTTGGACTATTTATTGTGAAGTCTTCAGGATAGAATGCAAACATGTAACTTGTGTCACCATTGTACTCAATGTTTTCCGGTGGTGTATACCAGCCAGAAAACAGATGATATGCATAATGATCAAGTGAGTGTGTATTTTCTTTTTGAATATTATCTCCCTGACTTATCCCAAAAACCGGATCAAGTATATCTGTATTTACATTATACTGATCTTTTGAGCCTGCTCCAGAATCCGCAAATAAAATGCCTCCATTATATACCCAAGTTTTGATTTTCTCTGCAACGCTAGTTGGAAGATTCATTCCAGGAAGATATAACACTTTGTAATTGTCAAGATAATCATTCTCTATATCGTATTCAGTTATTAGATCACTTTGAATCTGATTATGCCTTAAAGCAAGATATATGCCAAGCTTTTCTCCGGCATACGGATTCTGTCCAGTGTCCGCTCTGTTTATTACTTTGTGACTCCACATCCATGCATCGCTTGTTTCTGAATATAGTATTGCAACATCACTACTCTCTCTTTCACTTTCCGCAAGATAGTCATCAAACTCACCAATCTCATGGGAGAGTTCTCTTATCACAGCATTTGTATCTTCATTATCAGAATAAAACTCATTGCCTGAAACATAATGAGGCCCGTATGCAAAAAACAAAAACCTCCTGACACCCTGCGAAAGAGCAGAATAAAAAATCTTTCTGATCTCTTCAGGCGTTTTAAACAAAATCATAATACCCATAATGTCAGCACTGGTGTATTTTGTTGCACTTCTCATAATCTCAGCCCCGTATGACTCTTGTTGAAGTGTTGCAGCATCAGGAAGCCAGCTCGAAATAGATATTCCGTTGCTTCCTGATTCTCTTATATAATCATATTCAGTTATCCCTCGTTTCTCAACCATATTTCCGCCATAATGAAAGGTATGACTAAATCCTGTATATCTTCCAATTCCAGGAAAATATTGATCTGAAATTGGATATACTTGTTTTTCTGCATTTGCTAACCTGCTTGATCTGAAAAGCGCTGAATGATAAAAAAGTGCTGGAAAGGCAACCGACTCTTCAGGAGTTTTCATTTCAACATCATCCCAGCCTAAAACACCAAGTTCATCCAAAGTGATACCTTCATCCTGAAGATATGTTTTAAACAAATCATTATATCCGCTAATAGCCCTAAGTACGGAAATTGTACTTACTCCTGGCTCTTCGAATATGTAAATTCCTCCGATATGTGAGTAAATTCCCATAGAAGACAAAGTGTTTTTTGCATTACTGTAAGTAGTTTCTATCGATGAAGTATCTGGCACAAGTGACGAATTATTTACGTTGGAATTATAACCTAAATTAATAAGATTTTTTGTAAGACCCCAGTCATCGAAAACTTCTTTCCTTACCGTATCTATTCCAGTAACTGTCGAAAATATACCATTGAATCCAAGCTCCTCTGAAAAAATTTCTTTTTGTTTGTTATATGCGTCAACAGACAATGTATCTTGAAGTTTTTCTAGGCCAATGCTTGACACCATAATTGTCTTTTCAGGAGTTTTTGTTCCAACGTCTGGAAGATTTTGAAAATTTTGATACATTTGATCAATATCTTCTTCAACAGAAATTATTTCAGATCCGTCTGAATTATCTGGAATATATCGAGGGAATCTAAACATGAAAGAAGAACCATCCCCGGTTCTTGTCAGTGTTTTGGTAAAAGTGGGGGTAACTGGATCATCAGTTATTTCAATTGTAGCATTCAAAGTCTTAAAAATTTCTCCCCAGTATTCTGTACTTGCACCATCATAGGCAGTAAGTACTATTTTATTATAGTTATATGCTACGGTGCTATTGGGTTGCATATTCAAAAAAACGAGAGGATAAGTGAGTTCTATCCATTCTGTTGATTCACCCGGCTTGATGTGCAAATCAGAAAAAATTCCGTTGCGTCCCGTCTGATTGTTTATTGCAGTTCCAGCATCAATCCAGTCATTGTAATATGTCACAATGCCATGATTCTCCTTGAGATTATGAAGTCTGCCACCAGGACGAACATGCATGGAGAAATACACATCTGCTGCATTGTCATTTGCAGTAGTTATCCTAAAGTATAAACTATCCAGATAATTTGGATCTGTATATGCATCAGGATAAAGCCAGTGACTGTCATAGTCTTCCACCTTGGGGGGAATTGCAGGAATTGTGAGTTCTGTATATCCTGGAAAATACAAGAAGAAATCGTCACATCTAACGCTTTGATTAGCACTATCAAAATTGAATTTGAATGTGTCTGGAGCATCACCTGGAAAGGTATAATCTATCTCATATTCCTGCCAGCTGTCAGAAACCGACTGGGTAAAAATTGTGGCGCCGTTAACCTTAACTTCTAAATTATTTGTTCCAGATATACTTTTCGCCCAGAAAATTAATATCATCTGTTTATCAGCAAGACTAAATCCAGAAATTTGATTAGTAGCTGACCGAGAATACGGAGAACTGGCAATCAGACTCCAGTTTCCACTATGTGATTCTCGTCCGAAAGTAAGATAATCCCAGCCAGCTTTTCCATCTTCAATCCCAGGATTTGTGAAGAGATTATTGTATCCCACAGGTGGAGCCGAATAAACTGAAGTTGAAAAATTATCACCAATATCCAAGAGGGTATTTTGGGTTTCATTGTTCCCAGTTGAATTGTCCTGGTTTCTATTGGAAGGAGATTCGAAGAAGCTTGCAAAAACGTATACTTCAAAAATAATCAAAAGTAACACCAATAACGACCCCGCCATTAGAGCAATTCTCTTAAAAAGCTTTTTCTTGCTTTTTTTGATTAACTTTTCGTAATTTGGGTACTTCTTTTCCACTTTTTCCATTGTTTACGCTATTGCTTTCAATAGTTTGACAATAGTTGAGACCGTTGTTTGACGATTGTCAATGCAATAGTCAAATATACAAAAACTAGTGGTCTCCCTCCTACCGTTATTAACATAATACCTAAGATAGTATCATTTGTATAATAGATAAGTTTGCATTTTTTATGGAATTGGTGTAAAAAAGTTGTAGAGGTAGTATATCCTGGATGATATCGAGGAGGCAGACCGATGGCTGATGAGATGGCGAGTCTGGAAAAAGACCAGGCAAGCCCAGATGAGCCCCAAAAGAGCTGGTGGCAGAGGTTCAGGAACCGAGATAGCCCATTTGCGGGCAACCCAGATTTGAAGTTTGTCATCATTAGCACGGCTCTTGCCATTGTCGGCGGAGCACTATGCTTCATGAACTCGGCTAACACGACTCTCTTCGGACCAGGACTCTTTGTCGGGACAGTCGGTGCTTTATGGCCGATAGCACAACAGGAAGAACCATCCGCAGTAGCCCTTCTGCCTGCGTTCATCTTTATCGTCGTGGGGCTCATACTGCCCTACGTGATTGCTTTCTGGTCATGAAACCAAACCGAAGCGCCCCGACAGAGATAAACTCATCGAGGCGCTTTCGAATTTTAGAACATTATTTTTTTCCGTTTAAGATCTCATTTAACAATTTCTTTGCATTTTTATCTCTTCTCGAAGTTTCTGCCTCATCTGAAGATAATGTAAAGTGAATCACACCACCTTCTTCAATATTTTTCGGAATCATCTTTTTAGGAACAACAATCTCGTTGTGTTCTCCAACCAAAACAGCATCCGTACCTTCGAATCGATCAACTATGAATTCAAATCTTTTTTCTTCTTGTTCAGACATGATAGCTCCTTTTGATTCGATAATTGAGTAACAGAATCATGAACATCACAACGACTGACACTGAAGCAACCACCACTTTAACTGTAAAACTAAAATCGATCAAAATTAGTGGAGCGATTAGAAGTGAAACTATACTTACAAGCTTAATCAGTATGTTGATCGATGGTCCTGATGTATCTTTAAAGGGATCCCCTACTGTATCTCCGACAACTGAAGCTTTATGAACATCCGAACCTTGACCACCTAAGTTACCCGCCTCAATGTATTTTTTCGCATTATCCCAAGCTCCTCCAGAATTTGCCATCATTATCGCCAGTAGAAATCCTGATGCAATCGTTCCTGCTAAAAGTCCACCCAGTGCTTCTGGACCAAGAACAATACCGATAACTAAAGGAGCAATAATCGCGATCAAGGCAGGAGCGATCATCTCTTTTAATGCTGCATCTGTCGCAATTGAGATACATTTGTTATAATCCGCTTCTGCTTTGCCTTGAAGAAGCCCTTTTATATTTTTGAATTGATGTCTAACTTCATTTACCATCGCATCTGCAGCGTCTGAGACAGCTTTCAATGTTAAGGCTGAAAAAATGAAAGGCAGCATTGCGCCAAGCATCAATCCCACCATGACTGGAGGCGAAATAATATTGATTGAAGTAAGATTGACCGCGAGCGAATAACCAGCGAAAAGTGCTATAGAAGTGAGTACTGCTGAGCCAATCGCAAAACCTTTACCGATGGCCGCAGTCATATTTCCAACCGCATCAAGCTCCTCCATCCGATTCCTAACTTCACTTGGCAAATTTGCCATCTTGGCGATCCCAGCGGCGTTATCGGCGACTGGACCATAAGTGTCAGTCGCAAGAGTAATTGCAAGGGTTGCAAGCATTCCAACAGCAGCAAGAGCAATTCCAAATAGTCCCATCAGGTAAAATGAGAGCAAGATTGCAGCAGAAATTATGATCACCGGAGCAATAGTCGATGTCATACCCAAAGAAAGACCCGAGATTATGTTTGTTGCTGGTCCTGACTCTGAGGCTTTAGCGACTTGTTGAACCGGTCTGCTCTTCTTTGAAGTGTAATAACCCGTAACCTTTCCGATTAAAAGTCCCGTCAAGATTCCTGTGATCATGGTGTAGAAGATGTTTATATCATTGACATAGTATTTCGAAACCAGATAAGCAAACACAGCCATAAATATGGCGCTAATATAGATTCCTCTGTTTAATGCCGCATGCACTCCCCTTTTCCCAACTCTGACTGCAAATGTTCCAAGTATAGCTGCCACTATTCCCGCACCTGCAAGAACTAACGGCAGATAAATTCCTTTATCGGCCGTGAAAAGCCCGACTCCCAAAATCATCGCAACTATAAGTGAATCTACGTAACTTTCATATAGATCAGCTCCCATTCCAGCTACGTCGCCTACATTGTCCCCCACATTGTCGGCGATTACAGCAGGATTGCGAGGATCATCTTCTGGAATATCATTTTCCACTTTTCCAACTATATCCGCACCCACATCGGCTGCTTTTGTAAAAATGCCACCTCCAACACGAGCAAACAAGGCTACAAAAGAGCCTCCAAACCCAAGACCAATTAGTGCATCCAGATCTTTAAAAATTGCATAATAGCCTGCTGCAGCCAATAGCCCCAGTCCTGTAACCAAAAGTCCCATTATTGTGCCTGAGCGAAATGCTATTTTAAGAGCAGGCTTCAAACCCTGTTTTGCAGCCTCAGTGGTTTTTACATTGGCAGAAGTTGCCACATTCATACCTACAAATCCTGCAAGAGCAGAAAAAAGTGCACCGATCAGAAACCCAAGTGCAACTCTAACTCCTAAAGCGTAGAGTAAAATTACGAACAAAGTAAGAGCGATTACGGCTATAGAAAAGTATTGGCGCTTCAAATATGTTTTAGCCCCATCTTGGATCAATTTAGCGATATCTACCATCTTTTTACTACCAGAAGGCTTTTTATTGTTAACCGAGATCAAAATCACCGCATATATAATTGCAAGTAAGGCTGCGGCAAACACCATCCAAACCATATAATCCATACTCTCCTTTCATAGTTGATAACAAAAACAAGCTTACGCTTGTGTTATTTATAACTTTATCAAATATTTGTTAAGCTTTCAATATCTTAAGATAAACATCTAGTGTTTTTCTTGCAGTATCGCTCCAGTCGTATTTTTTCACATGCTCTAAACCTCGGCTTGCATACTTCGATCGCAACTTTTCATCAGATACCATCATCTCAATTTTATTTGCGATATCATCGACTTTATATGGATCGAAATACAAAGGCGCGTCTCTCAAAATCTCCGGCATTGCAGAAATATTTGAAGATAAAACTGGCGTGCCTGATGCCATCGCTTCAAGCGGTGGCAGACCAAACCCCTCAGAAAGCGAAGGAATAATATATGCAAGCGCCCCAACATAGGCATAAGAAAGCTCCTCTTCATCTACAAAGCCGGTAGTTATAATAGGTTGTAAGTTAAGTTTTAAGTTCCTATTATTTGTGATTATTTGTGGAAGAGATTGGTGACGGTTGTACTCCTTATTAATTCTACTGATTTCGGCGAGAATTTCTGGCTCTTCGTGGTCAATTTTACCAACCAAAACAAGCTGTAAGCTTTCTGATTTCGAATTTTGATATTTTGAATTTGTTTGTTTCTTGTAACTTGTTTCTTGTAACTTAACCTTTTCGAATGCCTTAAGCATTCGAAGAAGATTTTTATGTTTCTTCCACATCCCGGTGTATAAAATATAATCTCCAGCGATTTTATATTTATCCTTAAAGCTTTTTAATTTTTCATTTTGATTTTTTAATTTTTCATTAAACTTTTTATCTACTCCCAAGTAAGTCACCGAGATTTTTTTCGGATCAATCTTATAGGTCTCTACTATATCTTTTTTACTGTAGTTAGAGATGGTGATTATTTGACTTGAATCCTTTATGGCTGAACTCATAACCCCCTTAAAACCTAAGCGTTTCAATGGATTCATCCTGTGTAGGTGCCCAAGCAAAGTTAAATCATGAACAGATACTACAAATACCCCTTTGTATCTGATCGGGTGATTGAACTGTGTAAAGTGAATAAGATCAAACTTGTTCTTATTCAAATACTTAAGTAGCCTTGTCTGCTCTGGGAGAGAATAGTGAGGAATATCAAGATATACAGTTTTTAGATTATTGAAATTTGCCTTTTGCTTTTCAGAAAAAAACTTATTGAATTCTTTTTTGCCTTGAGGGCGCATCAGCAAAGTATATTTGTTCTTTTTGTCCAACTTCAAGATGCCTTGCAAGATCTCCAGAGTGTATCTCGAGATCGATTCCCCCACTCCGATAAATCTTCCGTCAATCAAAATACGTTTCATAATTAAAAAAATAAATGACTTATGTCATATGTTTTAGGATTTAGATTTTAACATTTTATTTGTCATTTGTCATTTTGTCATTTTGCGATACCGTCCCAAGCAGTATTAGCAATGTAATCGCAATCGCCGGATTATCTGCAAAAGTGTGCAAGAATAAGGCTGCAACTGAAACTGCTATCAAACCTACAAATAACCCAAATTGTGAATTCTTCCATAAATCGATCAACAGAATAACTACAAATGAAATCCACAAAAGTAGACCAACGATACCAAGTTCAATCGCTAATTGCAAATACCAGCTTTCAGAGACAAAGCCGTTTCCGTACTTTAAGACCGCTGGACCTGCACTTCCAAGACCTGAACCGAACATTAGTTTAATAGGGCTAGATACTCTACCTCTTACCTCCAAAACTGAATCTTTCAGCGCTTCAACATGCTCTGATTGGGATTGACCATGCGTAAAGTAGTCATGGACTGTAGCATTGTGTTGGTAAACATAAATTGATAACAGCGCCAAAAGCAAAAGCACAATCGGAATGATAACTCGCAAAACTATACTGCTTTTTTGGGACTTGATAAAAGATATGATCGTATAAACCACCAAGCCAAACAAAAGAGCTATCAGGCTCGAGCGAGAAAAAGTAAGAATAATTGCTACAACAAATACGAAAAATAAGGAGAGCCTTAAGAACTTGCTATCTAGATCCCTTTCTTTTGAAAAGCCAAGTGAAATAAGAACGATAAAAACAGCCGGCAGTAAAAAGCTCGCAAGTTGGTTAGGTCCTTGCATTATAGATGAG
>CAZAOA010000012.1:0-1545 GCA_964486765.1 uncultured Candidatus Saccharibacteria bacterium | reverse complement strand
ATAGATGAGCTTTGGTTTGCAACCACGATGGAAAAGTTTCCCCATCCAAAAGTAGAATCTTCGCCTAGTATTTTTTGCCAATAATTTAGCGGCAGGATCCTCTCAACGATCGCAAAAAGGGCAATCAGGATCGAAACGATCAGGTAAGTATTTATCAGTCGTTTCGATTGAAGCTCCTCCCAATCAACCTGAGAGACCAAGATAAATATGATAAGACCAAAAAGGGCGAATCTAAAGCCCTCAACTCCCCTTGAAATTGACTCTGAAAATACAAATATTGAAACTGCTCCAAGTACTGAAAGAACTGCCGCTAGAACAACTGACCACGAACAATTCAACTTTTTGTAGATTAGATTGACCAGAATTGCTAAGAGTAATAAGATAATTGCCACCGGCTCATACCAATGTGTACTTAAAAAGACTACTTTTTCAGATAATGCAGTTTTATTTAGTAGCAACTCTGAAATAAGCGCTGAAAATGGGATGTAAATAATCAGAACAAATAGAAAAGCTTTAGTTATTAGATCAATTAACTTTTTCATCGGTCATTAGATACCTTAATGCCAGAATCAACCAAAATATCGCTGCTAAGTCATTTTTGAAATACGTCGTGTCAAACAAACCGTGGATCATGATAGCGATCATCGCCATTAGAGCTGAGGCAAAAAGAATAGATCTTTTTTTATCTTTATAAATCTCCCAGAAAAACTTGAACAAATTCAGAAGAAATACTAAAAGACCGAAAAAACCAAGATTGATCCAAAAGGCCAAAAAGATGTTATGCGGATGAAGAGCATATGGAAGGGCATGAGTTTTGAACGATTCAGTATTGGTTGAGATTGCCATAATTGTTTCTTTAAATGATCCCAGTCCAATTCCCCATAGCCAATTATTTTGAACTATTTCGATAGAATACTTATAAATCTCAATCCTAACATTATCACTATTCGGATTGAACTGAATGACTATAAAGAAATAAACAAGCGCAGCAGTTGAGAGAACAGTCAGGGTCGCAAGCAAAAAGTTTGAAACGTTAAATTTCTTATTGATCTGAACAACTGAAAAAATAATTATACTAACTAAAAATGCGATCACTCCAGCACGAGATCCAGCAAACCAAAGTGCTAGTAGTGGTAGAATAAAACCTATTGCATAAAATACTTTTGAGGCTTGAAGTTTAAATCTGCTAAGAACTGGAAGAGAAAGAAAGATTGCAGGAACCAGATACATCGCAAGATAATTTGGTGATTCAAAAGGCCCAAAGACTCTGTTACTTTCCAATAAGTATTGAGAGAAACTTGCATCACCTGATTGATAGAAAAGTGTGGTTATGATCCCAAGTTTTTGTAAAATTGCCCAAACAGAGACAATCATCAACGAAAGATAGATCGGATAAGCAAGCTTTTTAATTTCATCTTTTTTAAATGAATTTATTACGACCAAATACAAAACAGCCGGCATTACAAAGTAGCCTTTAAAGATTCCTAGAAACGTCATGTTATCATACGAGAAAACAATGCTCAATCCTGCAAAAAACAAGATCAG
>CAZAOA010000011.1:8714-34162 GCA_964486765.1 uncultured Candidatus Saccharibacteria bacterium | reverse complement strand
TCAGTGTTGAAATATGCTCTAACTGTCATCCATTTTATACTGGAAAAGAAAAACTTGTCGATACCGCCGGAAGAGTTGATAAATTTAAAGCAAGAATGGAAGCTGCAAAAAAACATAGCAAAACTACACCCACAGAAACTTCACATAAAAAAGACACAGAAAAAGATCTTGAAGAAAAAGTTAAAGTTGATCTTAAATCAATAAAAACTAACAATAAAGAAAAATAACTTGTTTTAAGCTATAATTAAACTAGCCCTATGCTGGTTTTTTATTTACAATAATTCATAAATAGCTATAGAGTGAAGTTTTGATTTTTTCGTACCCGGGTCGTCTGCGACAGGTTGGCTACCTGCCCGCAATCGCTGAAGCGATAGCTTCTGTAGGCGGGGGGAGGGTAGCAAGAAAAAATTATAACGAACGAAATCATGAATCCAAAATACCAACAAATTCTAGATAGATACATTAAGCTTGATCAGAAACTCTCTGATCCTGTTTTGATGTCAAACCCAACAAAGCTAGGTGAAATCGCTCAAGAAAAATCCGAGATTGAAGAGACCGCTTTAAAGGTTAAACGCCTTGTTAGCATTGAAAACAATATATTAGAGAATGAAAGTCTGATAGCGGACAATGACACAGAATTATCAGAAATTGCCTCATCGGAGATTGTTGATCTAAAAAAAGAAAAAGCAAAGTTAGAAAAAGAACTCGAAGTTGTTCTTATTTCATCCGACCCTAACGATAGCAAAAATGTAATAATTGAGATTCGACCGGCAGCTGGCGGAGAGGAATCTGAACTTTTCTCATCTGAAATGCTTCGAGCATATTTGCACTTTGCTGAAAAACAAAACTGGAATACCACTATGCTTACTTCTCAAACTACCGGAATAAATGGCTTGAAGTATGCAGCCTTTGAAATGAAAGGTCAAAGAGTATATGCGAAAATGAAATACGAAAGTGGAGTTCATAGGGTTCAAAGAATCCCTGAAACTGAAAAATCCGGAAGAGTCCATACTTCGACCATAACCGTCGCCGTTTTACCTGAAGCGAAAGAGGCCGATATAGAGATAAAGCCTGAAGAAATTCGTGTAGATGTTTTCAGATCCAGTGGTCCTGGAGGTCAGAGTGTAAATACTACAGATTCGGCGGTTCGAATCACCCATACTCCAACCGGTATAATTGTAACTTGCCAAGATGAAAAAAGTCAGCTTAAAAATAAGACTAAAGCCTTAAATATTTTGCGATCTCGCCTTCTAGTTGCTGAAGAAGAAAGACTAAAAATTGAAAGAGGCGATGCCAGAAATACACAAATCGGATCAGGTGATAGATCTGAAAAGATTCGAACTTACAACTTCCCTCAAGACCGAGTCACCGATCACAGAATTGCAAAATCATGGCACGGTATCTTGAACATTATGGAAGGAAACTTCAACGACATCATAAATTCTCTTATCGATGAGGATAGAGCTAGGCAGTTAAGTAAGGACTAATGACGATAAAAGATCTAATTTCAAATGCATCCTATGAACTTTTGGATGCTGGTATTTCAACATCAAATCTTGATGCACGAGTTTTACTTAAACATGCGCTCGATGTTACAGACACCTGGCTGATTAAACATCAAAACCATCCGATAACAAATTCAGAGTACTCAAGATTTAGAAGATACATTAGAAAAAGAAAAAAAGGAATTCCGGTCGCCTACATTGTCCATGAAAAAGAATTTTATGGACTTGAGTTTTATCTGAATAAAAATGTGCTGATTCCACGACCGGAAACAGAGCATCTGGTTGATGAAGCGCTAGATGTAATTAAAAACAGGAAACGAAGAGATAAGAATTTTTCGATAATTGATATCGGAACAGGATCTGGTGCAATTATAATCTCTATTTTAAAAGCCTCCAATTACAATTTATCAGCTATAAGTTATGGGGTAGATATCTCAAAAAAGGCTTTAGCTGTAGCCAGAAAAAATGCAAAACTGCACAAAGTTAATAAAAAGATTCGATTCTTTAATTCAAATCTATTTTCAAATAAAAGATTGCCAAAGAAATTTGATCTAGTTATCACCAACCTTCCATACGTTCCAAGCAGTAATGTCAAAAATCTGCCAGATCCCGGCGTCTCTCTTGATGGTGGAGAAGACGGACTAAATATAATTTATAAATTCCTAGATCAGGCAAAAGATAGGGTTAATAATGAGGGAACGATTTTGATGGAGATCGGGTTTAATCAATCTAAAAAAGTAATAGCATATGCAAAAAAGAGATTTCCACAAGCAAATATTTCTGCTATAAAAGATCTTCAAAGTATAGAACGTATAATTAAAATTGAGACCTAACACCCACAGATATATTCCACAGAATAGACACTGATTATTTAACAAATGTAGCTTATTAGATTGATCTGTGTTTCTTTCTGTGTAGGAAATCTAGGGGTGTTACTTTATCTCTTCAAGTTTTACCTTTACAGTTTTCTCTTCACCTTTTGTTGAAACCTTGATCTCTATTTCATCGCCAACTTTATGTTTTTGAATAAGCATTACCAACGAGTTGTCCTCATCTATCTTTGTTCCAGCTATTTCAAGTAAAATGTCGTTTTCAACTATCCCGGCTTTATCCGCCGGAGAACCTGGGATTACAGCAACTTGACCTAGTCCACTTCCCCTAGAAACTAGTGCTCCATAATCATAGGCCAAAGAATTTTGGTCAGCAATATCTTTTGTTATTTGAACATATCGAACTCCCAAAAATGGTCTGACAATTCTTCCAGTTTCTTTTATACTGTCGATCGCAGTTTTAGCGGTATTTATCGGAATTGCAAATCCAATTCCTTGTGCACCTTCTGCAACTGCAGTATTTATCCCGATTACTTGCCCTGCAAGATTTATAAGTGGCCCACCAGAATTTCCAGAGTTGATGGCTGTATCGGTTTGAAGTAGTCCGTCCATACTCTCAAGTCCAAATCCTTCAGAAACTTGAACTTTTCTATTTTTCGCAGAAATAACTCCAGCTGTTACAGTATTTTGATACTTTCCAAGGGCATTTCCAATCGCAACCACCCATTGACCAACTTTCATATTGTCCGAATCCCCAAGTTCAACAACCGGAAGATTTTTTGCATCAATTTTTAAAACCGCAATGTCGTTGGCACTATCTCTTGAAATTACTTCAGCATCATATGATGTCCCATCCGCAAGAACCACTTTATATGTCGTGTCTTCGCTCAAGACAACATGCTTATTTGTAATAATCATCCCATCATTGGTGATAATAAATCCGGTTCCTGCACCAGTTGATTCTTGGGATCGTCCATATATGTCTTGATAAACAGATGTTGAAACAACGGAAACTACAGCGGGAGAAACTTTTTCTGACGCATCAATAATCGCGTTTGATTCTTCTAAAATCATTCTTTCAGTACTTGTGGTTGGAATTACTATATTGCCATCTAACCCCAAATCAGTAGCAATTTGACTGTTGTTGGCAATTAACAATATTCCACCGATTCCACCTAAGAGTCCCATCAGCAAGCTGATCAGAACTGTAATCAAATTCTTCGTCGATTTTCTTCTTTTTTGCTCTTCCATTTCTCTCCTTTTAAATTCCGCACAGCAATATAATCAGTGTTAAACCGTGTGGTTATTTTTATTTTAATTTATTATCTAACAACTCTTTAACTACTTTTGGATTGGCCTTACCTTGACTTTCTTTCATCGCTTGACCCATTAAAAACCCAAACAATTTACTATCACCTGCTTTGTACCGCTCGATCTCTGCTGGATTATCTGCAATTATTTTTTCTACAATGCTATCTATTTCGCCACTGTCAGAAACCTGCTCCAAACTTTTTTCTTCGATAATCTCTTTGGCGCGTTTCCCAGTTTTAACCATTTGTGAAAATACTTCCTTGGCAACATTGTTAGAAATTTTACCTGCATCAACAAACCCAAGAAGATCGGCAAGATGAGTTATCGGTACTCTGTCGGCATATTCTTTATATGTAATCTGATGATTTGCGATCTCTCTATTCACTTCCTCTGTTACCCAAGCTGCTAAATCGTTTCCGGTTTTTTCATGACCATGAAGATACCAAGCATGGCTTGGATATCTGACTACTTTCTCTGCTACATCATCTTTTACACCACTATCTGAAAGTTTCTTTCGAATATCTGTCGGTAGATCCTCTATTTCGGATTTGATTTTTTCAATATCAATACCACCTTTGCCAACCACAATTGGTGGTAGGTCTGGTTCAGGAAAATAACGGTAGTCCGACGCTTCTTCTTTTTCTCGTTGGGCAAATGTACTGTTTTTCTTACTGTCATATCCTCGAGTCAATTTTTTGCTTGATTTGTCCCAATTTTCATAATCATCAGCCAATCTTTTCTCTTCAATAACTAAAGCTTTTTCTATGAATTTGAAAGAGTTAATATTTTTAAGCTCCACAATAGGGGACATTTTGCCATTTTCATCTTTTACATCTATGTTCGCATCACAACGAAGGTGCCCTTTCTCCATAGATGCTTCTGAAACACCAAGGTATTGAACAATTAGTTGAAGTGCATGTAAAAATAATTTTGCCTCTTTCGGAGAGCTGATGTCGGGTTCAGTTACAATCTCCATTAAAGGAGTGCTTGCACGATTTAGGTCAGAATAACTCGATCCATCTTTATGAATAAGTTTTCCCGCATCTTCTTCCAAATGGATCCTATTTAACCGAATTTTTCTTCCATCTATCTCTACATAACCACCACCACAAAATGGCTGATCGTACTGTGAGATCTGGTACCCTTTTGGAAGATCTGGATAAAAGTAATGTTTCCTATCAAATTTCGAAACTTTATTTATTTTACAGTTCATTGCAAGACCAGTCTTTATTGTCCACTCAATCGCTTTTTTATTTGCAACCGGAAGAGTCCCTGGCATTCCAAGACAACGTGGACAAACATTTTTATTGGGACTTATCTTGTGAGACTGATTATCACAACGACAAAACATCTTCGACTTGGTATTTAGCTGAATGTGAATTTCTAATCCGATTGTAGTTTTAAATTTCATCTATTTAAATATTTATAATTTTGAATGTTGTATTAGACCTGAACATATTTTAACAATTTCTCTGTAGCCTCTATTATAACTTGAGGTTTAACGTCTTGTTCGTCGTGTGCTATTTTATTTCTAACTTTATGCCCTTTCCAAACCTCTTCATAAAGTTTTGGATTTGTGAATTCTTTTGCCGCTCTCAATCTATCGGAAAAACTATGACCTCCATAACCTTTCTTTTTGAGCAAAAAATCAACTAATTTATCGGCTTCTAAAATTGCATGTTTTATCTCATACTCATTTTCAGAATTTAGCATCTTATTAATTTCAGATTTTTTTTGCAAGATGTAATTTCTATCAATGTTATTAACGCCTGCTTTTGGTTTTTTAAACCCCTTAAAAGGAAGACGAATCAGCCACCATAAAGCCCGAACAATTCCAAGCACAATCACTTCAGCTACCGTCTTGTCATCTTTATTGTAATACTTTTTTGCCATATGGATTATTGTTTATTCGTTATTCGTTTGCCTGCCCGAAGTTGCTACATAGTTGCAGGCGGGCGACGCCGGTATCGGCTTTCGGTTTACGTTGACGTTAGACTTAACCGATACGGGTTTCGCCTGCCGGCAGGCAGGCAGGTTACCGAAAAACCAATATCTCGAATCAATTATTCCTGCAATAACTCTATGCTTTGTATCAATACTTTATCAATCGGTTTGTCGTTTTCATCTACAGCAACTCTCGAGATTTCAACTGCTACATTCAATCCAGATGTCACCTCTCCAAAAACTGTATGCTTTCCATCTAGGTGAGGTTGTTCTTCTTCAGTAATTATAAAGAACTGTGAACCGTTTGTATTTGGTCCAGAATTTGCCATTGCTAAACTTCCAGCAACCATGGTGTGGTCATTAAACTCATCTTCAAATTCATAACCAGGCCCTCCTGTTCCATCACCATCTGGGTCTCCAGTTTGTATCATAAATGTTTCAATTACTCGGTGAAATATTAGCCCATCATAGAAACCATCGGATGCGAGTTTCTCAAAATTCTCAACAGTATTTGGAGAATCCTCTCTGTAAAAATCTACAGCAATGTCTCCCATAGAGGTATGTATGATCGCGCTATTAGCGCTATTTGTAATATTTGTCTCTTCGACGTCCTTTGATGTGTTCATAATATCACTTCTAAATGGATAAATAATCAAAGCTAAAAAAGCTGCTATAACTACCCAAAACTGCCACTTTCGCCAAAACGTATTCCAACCGCTGTATTTTTCAGTTCTACGTTTTTCAATTTCTATTTTCGCTTGCGTTTGTATTTCTTCTCTTTTTTCTTTTTTAAATCTTTCTTTTCTGCCCATAATTGTTTATAAATATTGTTTCTGTATTTTCCGTATTTACAGTGTCTTTAACCGTGTGTGTATCCGTGTGGTTGATGCCCATTACAGCTCCGGTTTCCTTTTGTGATGATTTGTGGCTTTTTCAAATGCCGATGCTATTTGAAATATTTTTTCTTCTTTAAACTGTGGACTAATTATCTGGATGCCGACCGGAAGGTTGTCTTTAGTAAAACCTGCTGGAATTGAAATTGCCGGAACTCCCGCTGGGTTGATCGGGACAGTATAAATGTCACTAAGATACATTTGAAGTGGATTATCTGATTTCTCGCCAAATTTAAATGCTACAGTCGGAGAAACTGGTGTTACCATAACATCAACTTCTTCAAAGGCTTTTTCAAAATCTCCTTTGACTAATGTTCTAACCTGTTGGGCTTTTTTATAATATGCATCATAGTATCCAGCAGATAAAACATAGTTTCCAAGCATTATTCTTCTTTTGGCTTCATCTCCAAAACCTTCTGTTCTAGATTTTGTATAAACTTCCTCTAATGTTTGGTTATTGTCTCTTGTATCTTGTTTCTTGATGGTCGAAAGACCATATCTTATTCCATCATACCTTGCCAAATTTGATGCCACTTCCGCAGGCATCAATATGTAGTAAACTGAAAGAGCGTATTTTACATTTGGCAAAGATACTTCTCGAATTTCAGCCCCCAAACTTTTCAATTTTTCTATTGCCTCTTTTGTAATCTTTTCAACTTCTGGTTGCATTCCTTCACCAAAAAACTCTTTAGGAATCCCAATTTTTAGTCCAGCAATTTTACAGTCAATATTTTTTGTATAATCTGGTACTTCTTTCTTTGATGTCGTAGAATCATTTTTATCATGACCTGCAACTATATTTAACAAGATTGCACCGTCTTCAACACTTTTCGTCATCGGACCCGGACAATCTAATGAAGATGCCATCGCTATTATCCCATAACGAGATACCCGACCATAAGTCGGTTTCATTCCTACAATAGAACAAAGACTCGCAGGCTGTCTTATAGACCCTCCTGTATCAGTTCCGAAAGCCGCTATACACATATCGCCAGCAACTGCAGCGGCAGAGCCACCCGAAGAACCTCCGGGCACCCTATCTAAATCCCAGGGATTTTTTGTTTTTTTATAAGCTGAAGTTTCAGTACTCGAACCCATTGCGAACTGGTCAAGGTTTGTCTTTCCGACAATTACCGCACCAGCATTAAGCAATTTCTGTGTTACCGTTGATTCGTATTGTGGTACAAAATCATCCAAAATCTTCGAAGCGGCAGTTGTTTTTATACCTTTAGTGCAAAATAGATCTTTTATAGCAATTGGAATACCATCTATATTACTTAGTGTTTTTTCAGCTTTTCTTCTCTCGTCTGATTGCTTCGCTTGCTCTAATGCTAATTTTTTAGTCAATGTGATGTATGCATCTGTTCGCTTCTCTACTTCCTCAATTCTAGAAAATACACTTTCTGTCAGCTCAACAGAAGTAATCTCAGCGGATCCTAATTTTTCCGATGCTTCTTTTAGAGTTAGTTTATGTAGTTCGTTTTTCATAATATTACTCAAAGACTCCCGGTACCTTAAAGGCATCTTTTTCAAACTTCGGTGCATTTTTCTTGATATCTTCCTTTGTAATTTCAGATCTTTCTACATCATCCTCTGAAAATATATTTGTAAGACCTGTCACCTGCGCCGTTGGATCTACACCCTTCGTATCCACCTGATTTAACTCTTCAACATAATCTAAAATCGATGAGAGTTGATTTTGAAACTTATCTTTCTCTTGATTAGAAAGATTAAGCTTGCTTAGCTTTGAGATATGTTCAACATCTTTTTTAGATAGTTTGCTCATACAAAACAAATATTAACCGCAATCTAACGGTGTTTTATAGTATTTATATACTAGCACCACTTAGTCGTATAATCAATATTGAAATTAAAGTTTTTTTAGCACTTCACAAAGTATATACTTTGTGTCATAATGAAATTAGAGCTTGTCTCTAATCCTGTAATGGAGGTGTCTGCCAATGGTCAGAACATCACGGCTTCTTAGTTGCCACCCTAGTCTGTGACAGGGAAGCAATGGCCGCGTCCGAAGTTGCGGCATCCATCAAGAAGCATGAGATGCGTTGGCGAGCCAACAGAGAGCATTCATCACACTAGCTCCGGCGACCCCTAAGCGGGTCGCCGCGTCGCAAAATTAATCTTGAACACAACTGTGTTCATTTTTATTTAGTCCAAGTCCATATGATTAGCTACTTTATCATATCTAGCAATTCTTTTTCAGAAATTATATTAACTTTCAACTTCTTAGCTTTATCTGCTTTCGATCCTGCGTCCTCACCCATTACTAAAAAATCTGTCTTAGAGGAAATCGAAGAAGATATTTTGCCGCCAAAACTTACGATTTTTTTATGAGCATCATCGCGGGTCATTGAACTCAAGGTTCCAGTAACAACAAATGATTTACTGCCCAATTTATTTTTTGCAACAGGGGAGTGATACGGTGAAATTTCGACTCCCAGTTCTTGAAGCTTCTCTATCATCAGTTTATGCTTTGATTCAGAAAAATACTCTATTAAAGAATTTGCCACTCTCTCCCCTATTCCATAAATGCTTTCAAATTCTTTTTCATCGGCGGTAAGAATACTTTTTAATGTATGAAAATGTTTTGCAATATCAATCGCCGTTTCCTGACCGACATGACGAATTCCAAGAGCGAAGATAAATCTCTCAAGCGGAACTTTCTTGCTATCAGATATTGATTTTACAATATTTTCTGCCGATTTTTCCGCAAATCTCTCTAGAGGTTTTAGACCGCCCGTTGAAAGCTTAAATAGATCAGATGCGTCATAAACTAGCCCTTCATTTATAAGCTGATCAATTATCTTTGGTCCAAGGCCGTCTATGTTAAAGGCATTTTTTGATACAAAAAATTCAAGTTGCCTTTTTAGTCGAGTAGAACAACTCTTATCAGTACAGTAAAAGTCAACTTCGCCTTCTTTTTTAGAAATTTTTCCTCCACAAACCGGACACTGATTTGGCATCTTGAATTTCTTCTCATCGCCATTTCTCATTTTTTTTATCGGGCCCATCACCTCTGGAATCACATCACCAGCTTTTCTAATAATCACGGTATCACCAATGCGGATATCTTTTCTATTTATCTCATCGATGTTGTGAAGTGTTGCGCGCGAAACAGTTGAACCTGCTACCAAAGTTGGCTCCATTTCAGCCACTGGAGTAAGTTTTCCTGTTCTTCCAACCTGAACGACAATGTTTAAAATCTTCGAAGTAGCTTCTGTTGCAGGGAATTTGTAGGCAATCATTGCTCTGTGGGCTTTCCCAACGCTACCTTGTCTTTCAAACTCTTTTTTATCATCTAATACAACGACAATTCCATCAGTTTGGTACACAAGTTGTTCGCGCTTTTTAATCCAAGTATTTAAAAAAATCAAAACTTCTTCTAAATTCTTACACTTCTTGTTATGTTCATTTATTTTAAACCCGATTTTTTTCGCTAAGTCGTGCTCATCACTATGATTTTCAATCTGAAGATCATTGGCAGTTGCATAGACAAAAAAATCCAAATCTCTTTTCGCTGTAATTCTTGAATCTAGCTGGCGGATAGATCCGGCGGCTATGTTTCTTGGGTTTGCGTATTTGTTTAGCCCCTCTTTTTCTCTTTCAATATTCAACTTTTTAAAATCATCATTTGATAAAAAAACTTCACCCCGAACTTCTATCTTTTGATGTTTTGAATCTCTAAGTTTCAGTGGAATTGATTTTATTGTTTTTAGGTTTTGTGTAACCAACTCTCCGGTTGTGCCATCACCTCTAGTTGCACCGTAATCTAAAATTCCATTAGTATAGACCAAAGACACAGCCAGTCCATCCATCTTAAGCTCTACAAAATACCCGCTTTTTTCAATAGCCTTTGCAGCCCCTTGTTTTATCAACCTCTCTTCCCACTTTATTAGCTCCTCTTTTGTAAAAACATCGTTTATAGAGAGCATTCGAGTTTTGTGTCTAATCTTATCAAACTTTTTCGCGGGTTTTGCTCCAACTCTTTGAGTTGGCGAAGTTGGAGTGATCAGTTCGGGGTACTCTTCTTCAAGTTTAACTAGCTTATGAAAAAGAGAATCATAAGCTCCGTCAGAGATAATAGGATCATCCAATACGTTGTACCTATGCCTGTGATCGTCTATCTCGTTTTTTAGTTTTTCTATACGTTTTTTGATTTCAGATTTGTTCATATATATAGGTATATGTTATCAAATTTATACCTAAATTTAAAGGGGACAACAAAAAGAATCCCACACTTTGAGATTCTTTATGCAATAATATTTCTCTACTAAAACAATATCTTTTCGATCGTTTTTCCAATCACTGGCAAAGGCCGCTCAACGCCTTTTAATACAGTGGTCATCCCTATTATCCACAAGATCAAAGTAGCTGCAAAAAGCACTGCTCCTAAAATCCAGCCCAAAAGCGGGATCAATAAAACATAGGGAATTAGCACCCAAAGAAGCAATAGGATCACTCCTTGCTTCAGATGATACTTGATGAAAGGATCCTCATTCCGTCTTAGCAAAGGTACTAAAATTAGCACCCACAAATAAGACATAGCCCCCACGACTTTTACTCTTGTAGTCACTTCTCTCCTATATTATATATTGAACTTGCTTCCGTATTTTCCGATAACAGGTAACTCTACTTCTTTTCCGCCAGATGCATTGATTATACCCATTATAAACAGGATTATGCTAAGTAATGAACCCAATCCCCCAACAACCCAGCCTAAAAATGGTATTGCTGACACAGCTCCCAAAATTACACCAAAAATTAACAGCGCTAGACCCTGCTGTGTATGAAATTTGACGAATGAATCTGTTTTTGCAGCCGTAAGTAGAGGAATCAAAACAAGAATTCCGAAATACGCTAATACCGCCATACCAATGTTCTTTCCTCCACCACTCGATGGAGCTTCTGTTTTAGGTGCTTCTTCTTCCATAACTTTCTCCTTTTTCCCCCATAGGGGTCAGCTTATAGCTGAATTAATATTAATCTATTTGACTATTTTTTCTCCTCGAAATCGACCTTTACCGGCTCCTTAGCCGCTTCTTCTTTCAATTCAAACAATTCACGAGCCTTAAAGCTGAACATGCCTGCGATAATGTTTGAAGGGAATGATTTAATAGTAATATTTATATCTCTGACGCTACCATTGTAGAATCTTCTTGAAGCCTGAATTTTATTTTCAGTTTCACTTAACTCATTTTGAAGTTTAGCAAAGTTTTCGTTTGATTTAAGTGTTGGATAGTTCTCTGCCACCGCAAATATTGACTTTAAAGCTTCTTGAATCTGATTTTCTCCCTTTGCCTTATCTTTTGGTCCCTTTGCGCTCATAGCTTCTGCACGAGCCTTGGTCACATTTTCAAAAACTTCTTTCTCTTGCTTTGCGTAACCTTTTACGGTGGAAACCAAATTCGGAATCAGGTCATATCTTCGTTTAAGTTGTACGCTTATATCGCTCCAAGCTTCGTTGACACTTACATTCTGACGAATTAGTTTATTATAGGCTAGAATTACCCAACCGACAATAACAACTAGTATAATACCGACTATCCATATAATAGCCATTTTATCCCTTTTGTTAATTACTTATATTGTACCGATTTTATCACAAGATGCAACTTAATTTTTCAAATAATACAAATAAATATCACCTACTTTTGTTTTTTCAGTATCTGTTAAGTCCTCAATTCTTGCAGAAAGTGTAAATGTTACCCCATCTGAAACATAGGCATAATACCAACCATCACTGGCTTTTGGATCTGTTGGCATCTCTTTAAGATAAGTTACTAAAGAAGTTTTTGTTGGACTTGAATTTTGATTTAGCTTATCAAGCGTTGATGCCTTTGGATACGCGCCGTGTGCCTTTTTATAGGCGTTTAGGGCTGTCTTAATGACTTGTAGGTCTGCTTTTCTTATGCTGTCATTTGATGGCACTACAGATGGAGCAGAAGATGTATCTGACACTGTTGATTGAGTCGAACCAATCTCTACAATCTCGCTTAAGGAGGGAATCGCTACGCTATTTTCAATTCCAAAGTCGTATAATTCAAATTCGATATCGGCTCTGGATATCGAAGAAGAGATAGAGGGAATTATGGATAGATCTACTTTTCTAATAGTTTTATCGTTAATTGCAATCCAAATATCTCCGCTAATTTTTTGAATTACTTCTTTATTAATCCCAAGCTCACTTAGTCCATCACCAATTTCAAGACCATCTATTCTGTATTTGTAGCAACGAGTTTTTCCAATTTTATCGTTGCTCACCCTCTTGCCTGAAACCGAAAAACCACTATCTGTTTTTATCGAAAGAAAATCAGAAAAAACGTTGTCACTTAATGTGGTGCCTAGGACATATCCTAGCCACTTGTTTGCTTCTGCTTTTGCATCGAATTTAATGTCGCCGGATGATTTTACAAATAGATCTTCATTGGAACTTATTAGATTGATCTGTTCATCTGCGCCAACTAACTTCTTTAACTCCATATCCAACTTAATCGCTTTATTGCTGCTCATTCCTTCAAAATCAATGTTCAACTCTTTAATGGTTGACTCTGTAACTTCATATCCGGCTTGTTCTGATTGATCTCCCAAATCAACTTCTGTTTCTACCGGTGTTGAACTCTCTGTTGTCTCAGTAGTAGAATCGCTTGTAGAGGAGTTGTAATAATCGTAGTAGTCATCGTACTCGGATACAGTTAGCAAAGCTTTTGTTGATTTTGAAACATCCTCATCCTTTGCAATTTTAGGATTGATCATATAAGAAACTAACGGCGATGTGATTGACGAATCTATATTTTTATTTACCGTTAGAGAAACTGACCCTCTAATTTTAAAATTTAAATTTTCATTTGTTTTTATAGCAGAAAGAGCCAGAGCTTTTTCTGGTTTTCTAGAAAGTCCTCCCCAAAGTTGTTCAATTCCAACCAGTCCGTACACTTTCTCAAATCCGATAGACAATACACCCAACTCAGTCATATATACCCCAACAATCAGCAAAAGTGCTACTGAACCAGTGATCAGAAGCCACGGTTTTTTAAAAAATCCGAGAAGTGGTTTCTTTTCTGCCAAATCATCTGGCTGATCTTTTCTCTTTTCCTCTCCAATATTTTGCTCATCTAATTGTTTAGCAACTTCGTCTCCCACCTTAGGTGGAGCTTCTGGCAAAGTCGCAGGGGCATTTGCAGGTTCCAAATCGATTGCACCAAATTCACTTTTCTCTTGAGGTTGTATGTCGTCAATCTTATCTGGTCGCAAAATTGCTGGTCCAGTAGCAGCAGGGGGAGGTTTGTTGATTGCTGGAGCTGGAGCAACATCTGCCGGCTTTGAGCTAGGCATTAGAACTTCTGAGGCTGGAATCTTCTTACCAACTTTTTCATCCCCCACATTTTCAGGAATATTAAAAGGTACCGGCTTTTCTTTCGGCATAATTTCACTTTTCGTCGGCTCCAAAGATCCCACAACTTGAGGATCAGCTTTCTTATCACTCTCGGGTGGTAATGGATCATCCCAAGGACTATCACTATGATCATTGTCACTACCAGTTGTCGGATGGGTATTTATTAAATTTCCCTCCATTTACCCTCTCATGATTACAAACTTAACTAGACAAAATTTCTTTTGCTTTTTCGATAACTTCGTCTTCATCTGTATCTTTATTATCCTCTATTTCATAGTCAGGCGCAACTCCAACGCTGTCAATATGAGTGCCATTTGGAGTCAGCCATTTTGCCACAGTTATCTTTATTGCAGAACCATCAGATAGAGTTTGGAACCCTTGAACGCTACCTTTTCCGAATGTGGTCATACCCACTATCTCACCCCTGTCTCTATCTTTAATGGCTCCAGCCAGAATTTCTGATGCTGACGCAGATCCCTCATTTGTCAAAATTATCAGTTCATAATCTTTTAAAATTGCATTTTTAGTTGTTTTATAGTCTTTCTGACTACCAGTTTTCCCAACTTCTGACACCACAATTCCATCTTCAATGAAAAAACTTACCATATCTATCGCAGTGTCCAAGTATCCACCAGGATTGTTTCGAATATCCACTATTATACCCTTAGGATCATCTTCTAGAACCTTATCGGCTGCTTCTGAAAAGAGAGACAAAGTGTCATCCCCAAATTGTCTAACTTTAATATAGCTATACTTTTTACCCTTATATGTTTGAAGTTCATATCCGACTGAAGCAACAACAATAGTGTCTCTTACAACTTCAACTTCAAGAGGTTCACTTTCGCCCTCTCTTAAGATGGTCAATTGTACAGATGTTCCTTTCTCTCCTCGAATTCTGTTTATAGTCTCTTCAAAGCCAATCTCTGTTGTGTCTGTACCATCAACTTTATAAATTATATCTTTTGCCTCTATACCTGCTTTTTCCGCTGGCGACTCTGATAAAGGTGTGACAACCGTTGGAAAACCATTTAGAAGTGTGATTTCGACCCCGATTCCATCAAAAATTCCAGCAATATCATCCTGAAAACGCTGTTTTTCTTCGGGTTTAAAAAATACTGTATAGGGATCTTTTGTTGCTTCTGCTATGCCTTTTATAGCGCCATAAACTAGATCTTGGTTGTTAAGATCTTCAACATAACTACTTTTCAAATTGTTCCAGGCTTCCCAAAATAACGAGAAATCAACTACATCAGGTTTTCCGGATTCTGTGTTGATCACATTGGTTGCATCAGCCAAAAAACTTTTTGCCGCTCTATTTTGACCCCAAAAATATCCTGATGCAAAAACTGCGACCATCAGAGTCATAAGTAAAATCACAGAACCGACCCGCTTTCTTTTATTCTTGCGAGAAGCAATATTTTCTAATTTTTCATTCATTACTGATATTATACTAAAAAATGTCGCTAAGCGACACCGCAATAATTTAGAATTATAAATTAAAATTGAAAATTAAATTATCCCTGCATATGACCATAAAGTGTGTACATGCCATCACCATGGTCAATGACGACAGCGTTTCCATAACCACCAAAATACTGGCGCAAGATTATTGTTCCTGACTTTGCAGCCATAATTGGGGCCCCTAAAAATGCTGTTATATCTATTCCGTTATGAGGAGCACCACCATACGCTCCGGCCTTTGCAAATGCAGTCCAACCGTATTCTTGAGTCACTCTAAAACCAGAGATGGGCCAAATCAAACTGGATCCAAGATAATTTCTCGGATTGACATTAGTTCCCGTATCACCGTTAAAAAACACCATAAAATGCAAGTGGGGGCCAGTAGAATATCCTGTATTTCCTTCATAACCGATAATGTTTCCTTGATCAACTGGTTGACCAACATAAGAAGAACCAGCCGACAAAATCGCGTTGATCTGAGCTTCGATCTGTTTTTCTAACTCTGCTGCTCTAATTTCTTCGGCTTTTAGCTCCGCGATAACATTTTCTGTATCCTTATAAAGCCTATTTTGAACTGATTTTTGAGAGGCTAGAGAATTTTTTTGAGCCTCTTGGGTTTCTTTCAATCTCCTTTGCTCAGAAGCTTGCTGATTTTGTTCCTCTTTTTGAGCTTCTAATTCAACTTTTAATCTTTCAAGTTCCGTCGCAGTTGCTTCTATTTGGTTTGCTATTGAGTCATAATGTTCTTGGACTGAGATCGCACTAGAAAGAGTATCTGAAGTAACAATGGTTTGGAGCAAGCTTGTGTCTGCACCCTCCATATACCAAGCGGCGACTATCTTATTCATTTTTATCTTTTCTTCTTCAAGCTTCTCTATCTGGGTTGCTATCTCTCCCTCAAGCTTTGAAATGTTGGCTTCGGTTTCTGATAGCTGATCCCTTGTTATAGATATAGCTTTTTCGGCATCGGCTATTTGATACGAAGTATTTTTTATCTGCTTTGACAGATCATCTAACTCATCTTCTTCGGCGGCTCTCTTTTCTGCAGCTTCTTCGGCTGCGGATTCGGCGGCTTTTTTCTTACTGTTCAAATCATCCAAAGTACTTGCAACAGCATTTATCGGCATTAAAAAAAGCATAAACGAAAAAATTCCGATTAAGCTTCTTTCAATAACTTTTAGATTTGTATCCCTCATCTTATTTCAAATACCTCTTTACAGCTAAAAGCGAACATACCATTCCTAGAAGAACGCTGACTCCAAGTTCTAAGATTATAACAAATAAAAAGCTTACTCCCAAGTATCCTCCGCCCAAATCAAATCCACCCAAATAGTTCTGCGTAGCAGGCATGATTAATTGGAATGATAAAAATAAAATCGACGACGCAACTATTGTAGCGAATATACCATAGACAATGCCTTCAATAATAAATGGCCCACGAACAAACCAGTCACTGGCTCCCACCAGTTTCATAATCTCTATCTCCTCTGATCTGGCGAAAATCGTCAACTTTATGGTGTTATAGATGACCAATATTGAAATCACGATAAATATTACAGACATAGACCAACCAGCAATCTTTATAAAATTCGCGATTTTGACTAACCTGTCGATCATTTCGCGATTTTTCCTATATGAAAGATCTTTTATTAGTGGTGCATACTCTTGAGTTTCAAGTAATTTAGCGATGTCTTCTAAACTTTCCGGCTCAACAGTTTTTATCTCTAAACTTCGAGGTAGCGGATTATTCTCCGCATCAATTACATCTCTGATCTGCTCATTGTCTCGATTTCTATCTTGCCACTCTTTTAAAGCATCCTCTTTTGAAACGTAGTCAACTTTTTCAACGTCCACTCTTACCAAAAGAAGTTTTCTTAGGGCAAAAACTTGGTCATCGGTTGCAGATTCCTCTATAAAAGCTTCCATATCGATTTTATCTTTCAAATCAGAAGTCACCTTGTTGGCAATAATGTTTAAGGACGCAAAAACAGAGATAATGATCAAAGTAATTACCATTATCAAGCCCGAAACAATACTAAGCCAACGATTCCTCCAAAGAGAAATCATGGCAGTTTTTATAATTCTTAGAAATGAAGTTATTATCATATAGTTTTTATCTATAAAATATATTTCCCATGAGCTTGATCAGCGACAATTGCACCGTCTCTCATAGTTATTACTCTACGCTGGAGCGAATCAACTACTTCTTTATCATGAGTAGCTAATAAAACTACTGTTCCTTGTCGATTTATCTTAAACAAAAGCTCAATAATCTCCCATGTTGTTACCGGATCCAAATTACCAGTTGGCTCATCTGCAATTAAAATTTTGGGTCTGTGAACTAGCGCTCGTGCAATAGAGACTCGCTGTTTTTCTCCACCTGAAAGCTCTTCAGACAATGCTTGGATTCTTGATGTGAGACCAACTATTTCGATAATTTTTGGAACTTTATCTTTTATCTCAGCGTTGCTAGCTCCAGCTACTTCTAGCGCAAAGGAGACATTTTCATATACCGTCTTTTTTGGAAGTAGTTTAAAATCTTGAAATATGATCCCAACTTTTCTTCTAAAATAAGGGATCTCTTTTTGTACCAATTCTAGAACATTTCTTCCAGCTACATATATCTGTCCACTATCTGGAGCTTCTTCGCAGGTGAGCAATCTTACAAGGGTTGATTTCCCTGCACCAGAGGGGCCTACTATAGATACAAACTCACCGAGACCAATTTTGAAAGAAATATCTTTTACAGCTTCAAGATTCCCCGCATAAGTTTTTGTAATATCTTTAAACTCAATAACAGCATTAACCTTGTTAGAGGATTTTATTTTTTCTTTAGACTTTGAGGTTTCTTCTTCGGTTTTTTTGTTTTCAACCTCTGGCTGATCAGCTGTTGGCTGAGTTTTTTTTATTTCTGGTTTATCTTTTACCATTGTGGTTAGTTATTGCTAGACTCGACACCAATTGCATCAGTTAAATCGGTCCCCGACATCTCTTTGGGTTTCTTTATCCCCATTAAAGAGAGGACTGATACCGTTACATCTGAAAGCACTCCAATCGGACTTTCTGCACAATATGAAAGATACTCTTCTTGAGAGAGTGTGCTCTCGCTATTTCCTACATTTACATTATAGGGTATTTTCTTGAAATCTAAAAATACAAATGGAACAGGCGAAGTTGAATGTTCTTTGCAACCTTCTTTTGTAATAGCATCAATCATAGCTTCACAATTACCGTGGTCCGAGGTAATAATCACTTTATACTTATTCTTTGACGCACTTTTAATCACTTTATCCACTGCCTTATCCACAGCCTCGCAGGCTTTTATGCCAGCTTCTAAAATCCCAGTATGTCCGACCATGTCACCATTGGCAAAGTTTACAACCACAAAATCATTCAATTTATTTGTTGCTTCAACAACTTTGTCGGCTATCTCATCCGCTGACATCTCAGGTTTCAGATCATATGTATCCACTTTCGGTGATGGCACCATCGCTCTAGTTTCACCAGGAAAAACATCTTCTCTTCCGCCGTTAAAAAAATAAGTCACATGAGGATATTTCTCAGTTTCTGCAACATGAAATTGTTTGAAATTGTTTATCGATATTTTCTCTGCCAAACTTCCCTCGACATCTAGATTGTTAAAAATGGTCGGGATCTTCATTTGTTTATCGTATTCCATCATCGTAATAATGTTCAGAGGAGTTATGGTGGCTCTTTTGAAATGATGAAAGTCATGATCATAAAATGCACTAACAATCTGTCTCATTCGATCTGCTCTAAAATTGAAAAATACTATGCTATCACCGCTTCTCACTATTCCATTTTTATCAATAACAGATGGCTCTAAGAATTCGTCTGTTTTCTTGTTTTTATAGTTGCTCTCCAAAGCATCGCTTACATCTTCGTACTGATCCCCTAGACCATTTGCTAGAAGTTTGTAGGCTTTTTCGGTTCTATCCCATCGGTTGTCCCGATCCATGGCGAAGTAGCGGCCGACAATAGTTGCGATCTTACCGATTTTCATTTTATTGAGTTTATCTTCAAACTCTTTAAGTTCAACTATTGCTCTTTCGGGTTTAGTGTCTCTTCCATCAGTAATTGCATGAATATATACTTCTTTTACACCCATCTTTTTCACAGTTTTTAAAAGAGAATAAACATGATTCATATGAGAATGCACGCCTCCGGAACTAAGCAACCCAACTAAATGTAACTTTCCTCCTTCAGATTTTTCAAGAATTTTTTTTATCTCTTTGCTGTCATCAAATTCACCTTTTTCAATCGCATAATCGATTCTAGGTAAGCTCTCCCAAACTACTCTTCCGGTTCCAAGGTTTAGGTGTCCAACTTCAGAATTACCCATCTCACCACGGTTAAGTCCAACCTCAAGCCCAGATGCCGAAATGAGTGCTTTAGGGTATTTCTTGTAGATGTAGTCCAAGTTAGGAGTCCTCGCCAAAAGGGGGGCGTTGCCTTCCTTTATCGGAGTCATTCCCCACCCATCCATAATTATCAGTAGTACTTTGTTTTTTGTTGCCAATTTCCCTCCGCGACACATTAATATTCCAATAGTCTGTCTCGCCCTCCAAAGCAATGTTTCGTTACGAACCAGAGCAAAGGAGGGACTTAAATATTACCAACCAATTATATAGTATCACTCTTTGATATTCAACATTCTATATTCACTATTCACTATTCATTGTATTACGAGCCACAACACTTTTTGTATTTCTTTCCACTCCCGCATGGACAGGGCTCATTTCGCCCAACTTTTTTACTCGATTTTATAGTGCCTTGCGCTCCAGCCGAATCCATCATCCTATCATGAACGCTTTTGCCACCTGGTTCTCGTATTACAGTAGTAACTCCAGATTTGTCGTCCTGGATGTCGACTTCTGTGTCTATTCTGTGTGAAGTTTCTGTGTTGGAATTTCCTTCTATCTCTTTAGCTTCATCTTCAACCGATCCAATTTCACTTTCATCTGGTTTTGTGTACTCAAGTGGTCTTCTTCTGATCGGCTGGGTTATTGGCGCTTGAATTTGGATCTTAAAGATAGTTCTTGCGACATTGGATTCAATCCCAAAGAGTAGATTGTCAAACATTTTATGAGCTTCTTGCTTGTACTCCACCAGCGGATCTCGCTGACCATAACCTCGAAGCCCTATTCCAGTTCGAAGGTCGTCCATAGTAGTCAAATGTTCAACCCAAAGCATATCGATCACTCTTAAATAAACACCTTTTTCGACTTGCCTCGATATCTCTTCGCCAAACATTTTAACTCTTTCTTGATACAAGTTCTTGGCGAACTCTTTAACTTTTTCTTGTTCAATCTTATCTGGTAGATTTTTTCCAAATATGGCACTAAGTTCATTAGCAATCTTTTTTTCATCATTAATGTTAGAAACAAAGATTTTATCAATCTGATCATCAACTATATCTAGAATTTCTTCTCTTAATTCGTTTTGAGAGTTGTCTTTAGTATCTTGCAATAGAATTTTGCGACGTTTTTTGTATATAACTTCTCGGTGACGATTGATTACATCATCGTATTCTACCAAATGCTTTCTAGTATCAAAATTGTGTCCTTCAACTTTTTTCTGCGCTGACTCTATAGATCGAGAGATCATCTTATTTTCAATCGGTTGATCGTCAGAAAGACCGAGCCGATCCATCATACTTCTCAGTTTTTCACCACCAAAAATCCTCATCAGATCATCTTCAAGAGAGATATAAAATTGGCTTTCTCCCGGATCTCCCTGTCGTCCAGATCGTCCCCTTAACTGGTTGTCAATTCTTCTGGCTTCGTGCCGCTCTGTTGCTATGACATAAAGTCCACCCAAATCAGTGATTCCCTTATCAAGTTTAATATCGGTTCCACGACCGGCCATGTTGGTTGCAACGGTAACTGAACCCTTATTACCTGCTTTTGCAATAATTTTTGCTTCTCTTGAGTGATTTTTAGCATTCAAAATTTCATGCTTTACTCCTCCATGTTTGAGCAATTTACTCATTTGTTCATTCATCTCAACAGAAACAGTTCCGATCAAGACCGGTTGACCCTTTTTTGCTCGTTCTTTCACATCATCTATAATTGCATTGTATTTACCTTGATTGGTTTTGTAGATCAAATCTGGTTTATCTTCTAGAATTACTGGCTCGTTTGTTGGAATTTCTACAACATCTAGCTGGTAAATCTTGAAAAACTCCTCACGCTCAGTCGCCGCTGTTCCAGTCATACCACTTAACTTATTGTAAAGTCTAAATAAATTTTGGAATGATATGGTCGCCAACGTTTGAGATTCTTTTTTAACTTCAACATTCTCTTTAGCCTCGATCGCTTGGTGCAAACCCTCTGAATAGCGTCTTCCCACCATCAAACGACCCGTAAACTCATCTACGATAACTATTTCATCATCCTTTACAACATAATCTTTATCTCGCTTGAAAAGTGCATGAGCTTTAAGAGCTTGCTCTAAGTAGTGAACCAAGTTGACACCTTCGGGGCCATAAAGATTTTCAATATTGAGTATTTGCTCTACTTTTTTAGTTCCACTGTCAGTTAAAGTAACGGTTCTATCTTTTTCATCTACCGAATAATCTTCTTTGTCGTTAAGTCGCGGAATAATCCCTGCAAATTGCTGGTAAGTAGAGGCCGATTCTTCGGCAGGCGAGGAGATAATAAGGGGAGTTCTGGCTTCATCTATTAAAATAGAATCTACCTCGTCCACTATGGCATAATTTAGCTCTCTTTGCACACATTTTTCCAAAGATGGCGCCATATTGTCACGCAGATAATCAAAGCCAAATTCGTTGTTTGTGCCATATGTAATATCGCAACTGTAAGCTTCTTTTCGATCGCAAGTTTCCAGATTTTGACCGTCGCATTCAAAGTAGTGATTATACTTGTGATTTTTTATAAATTTATAAGTTGTCTGGTTACTCTGAACCACTCCAGTTGAAAGTCCAAGAAAATCATAAACCTCTCCCATTCCCTCGCCCTGATGCTTTGAAAGATAGTCATTCACTGTGATCAAGTGAACGCCGCGACCAGTTAGAGCATTTAGATAAAGAGGGAGAAGGGCAACCAATGTTTTTCCCTCACCAGTTTTCATTTCAGCGATCATCCCCTGATGAAGTACAATTCCACCAATAACTTGGACATCATAGTGGCTCTCGCCCCAAACTCGTTTCGACGCTTCTCGAACCAGCGCAAATGCTTCGGGCAGTATTTCTTCTATGATCTTTTTTTCTTCAGTTTTATCGCCTTTAACCTCTTTCAATCTTTCCTGGTATTGTTTAGTTTTTTTAGGAAAATCAGAGTCTTTTAACTTTTTCATCTCATCAGAGAAACCGTTAACTTCATCCAATCTTTTTTGGACGCTTTTTAGAACTGTTTTATACGAACTTGTGTTTAGAAAGTCTAGAAATCCCATATTTCCTTTGGAAAGGTTATAAGCAGTAAGTTTTAAGTCTTAAATTTTTCTGAAACTAAAAAGCTAAAAAGCTACTTCCTAAGAAACTACTATAATTCTAGCATTGTTACACTCAATTTACTAGCGATATTTCAATAAACTAATCATTAATCCATACTGCAGAAATTGATTTATCTTCGCTTTCTTCGTCTCGGAACTATCCTGCCTACTGTTCCACCAACTCGACCAACTGCTCCACCAACCGTCCCCATTATATTTTTTAACCTACTTCGATCGCGCCGTTCGAGGTCTCTCTTTTTGGAAGAATATCGTCTTAACCTTCTCTCTAAAGCGCTATATGCAAATCCAAATGCTCTCACAATCCTGTCATCAACTTCTTCAATATGTATAGATTCTTTGGGCAATAAAAAATTGATCCTTACGCATTGATCAATTCCATTCTTCTCTGGTCCAGATTCATCAGCTAAAGTAATATCACAAACTACTGGCTTTACATCTTTAACGTATCTACTTAACCTCTGAAGCTTTCTCTCCATCTGAGATTTCTGCTTCGCGCTAACAATTATCCCTTTGGTGTGAAAGTTTATTTTCACGTAATCCTCCACGACACTTTAATTATTTCAATAGTTTGTCGTGCCCTCCGTAGCTTTAGGCGTAGGATGGGCGGTTTTGAATACCAATAATTTCCTCCAATTAATATTTAATCGTCATTTAACATTCTTGGGTTTAATTATATCAAACCCAGTGTACTTATGCAGTACTTCAGGAATCTTTATACTACCATCTTTTTGTTGGAAATTCTCTAAAATCACAATTAAAAATCTTGGGGAGGCGATAGCAGTATTGTTTAGCATATGTGCATACTCTTTTACACCTTCTTTTGACTTATATTTCACATTTACTCTTCTTGCTTGCCAGTCACCCAAGTTTGAAGAAGAATGAGTCTCTCTATACTCTTCATTACCTGGCATCCAGCTTTCGATGTCATACATTCTGTATTTGCCTGCACCCATATCGCCTGTGCAGATCTCCATAACCCTGTATGGAATTTCTAAATCTTTTACGATATCCTCTGCAATCGCAGTAATCTCCTGATGCAGTTTTTCAGACTCTTTATAATCAGCTTTGCATATCACCATCTGCTCAATTTTCATAAATTCATGAAGTCTGAAAATTCCTTTTGTATCTTTTCCATATGAGCCAACCTCAGATCTATAACATTGTGAAAATGCACAGTATTTTTTAGGCAGATCTTTCTCGTCAAATATTTCATCGCTATGATAGGCTACCATCGGAACTTCTGCGGTTCCTACCAAGTATTTATCTTCCTGCTCTTCCTTTTCTTTATTAGCTACTTTGTAAGTCTCTTCTGCTCCAAAAGGAAATTGTCCAGATCCGTATAGAGCGAATTCTTTTACGATAGTTGGAGGAATCATAGGAGAAAAACCTTTTTCAACCATTTTTTGCATGGCAAACATCATAAGGGCCAGATGCAAAACTGCGCCTTCATTTTTAAGAAAATACCCTCTAAATCCGTGAACTTTAACCCCACGCTCAAAATCTATAATGTCCAGAAGATTCCCAAGCTCGATATGATCTTTCGGTTCAAAATCGAATTTCGGTTTTTCGCCAACAGTTTTAACTTCAACATTATCGCTTTCGTTTTTTCCAACAGGAGCATCATCTGATTGAAGTTGCGGGGTCTGCCACATTAAATTGAAATACTCCTCATCCACTTTTTCGGCTTCTGGTTTAAGTTTGCTAACTTTTTCAGAATGCTGTGAAGCTTCATTTATGGCGTCTATCTTTTGTTGACCGTGAAGGGTCGCAACATCTTTTGATTTTTCGTTTAATATTTTTTGAGAATACTCAAGTTCTTGTAGAATCTTTTTTCTATCTTTATCAACAGCCAAGATGTCGTCGATTAGCTTCGGATCGATTCCTTTCTCTTGCACTTTTTTCTTGACTTTTTCAGTCTCTTCTCTGATCAGTTTAATGTCGAGCATATAACTCCGTGAATAGAATTTAGTGTTTAGTATACAGTATCAGATTTTGAATTTGATATTTTAAAAATATTTTTTATCTGTATCTTATTTCTTGTGTCCTTTACCAGCTGGACGCACTAATGGGAACATTACGCATTCTCTAATAGACTTATCCATCAAAAAGGAAAACAGTCTTTCTGACAGACCAAAACCAAATGCCGGTGGCATTCCATACTCCAAAGCCTCTACAAAATCCTCATCGTTCATCTGTGCTTCCTCATCTCCAGCTTGTCGTAACTTCTCTTGTTCTTCAAATCTCTCTCTTTGATCTTTCGGATCATTTAACTCTGAAAATCCTTTTCCAAGCTCGCTACCAGCAATCATAATCTGGAATCGCTCAACAACTTCTGGGCGCTTTTCATCTCTTTTTGCCAAAGTCTCCATGTAGTCTGGAACACCAATCAAAAAACCAGGACCAGTTATATCGGATCGGCTATACTTCCAAAGATTATCCACCGCCCGAGTCATATTGAAACCTTTCTTATTATACTTGATTTTAAGTTCTGTTAGTTTCTCTTCAATTTGGGCAACTGATGCTTTAGAGATATCGATACCAGTTTTTTTCTTGTTCAATTTGTTGTAATAGTACTTTGTAGACTTTTTCTCAAATTCAA
>CAZAOA010000011.1:7471-8704 GCA_964486765.1 uncultured Candidatus Saccharibacteria bacterium | reverse complement strand
ATCTATACATATATCTTTCGAGAAACTTCTCTTGATAGCTCTTTCTAACGCTCTTCTGTAAGTTTCATTCTGTCATTGCAATCTGCACAAGCCCAATTAAATTCAATTTGGCAGTAGTCCTGCAAATGCTCGCGTGAGATCCCTTCATTTCGAAAAATCCTTCCTATCTCAAATGTCTTTTCAAATCCTCCGACCAAAAGTCTTTTTTGCCAAAGCTCACCACATGAGATACGAAGGTAAACATCTATATCGAGTGAATTGTGGTGCGTTTCAAACGGATTGGCATCGGCTCCACCAGTTGTGGTCTCTAATACCGGGGTTTGTACCTCTAAAAATCCTTTTTCGACAAGGAAATCTCGAATTGTTGCCCAAAACTTTGCCTTTTTGACAAATACTTCTCTAAGCTCTGGGTTCATCGCCAAATCAAGATAGCGTTTTCTGTATCTAGTTTCCTCATCTCTTATGCCATGAGTTTTTGACGGAAGGGGACGAATCGATTTTGTTAGAACTTTAAGTTTTTTTACGATTAGTGAAACCTCGCCAGTTTTTGTTATGGCTATGGTTCCCTTTACTTCAATAAAATCCCCGATGTCAAGAAGATTTACAATATCAAAATCCTTTTTAAGAACATCTTCTTTCAAGATTATTTGAAGTTTATCTGATTCATCTTGAAGATCAACAAACATCAGTTTTCCATGACCCCTTTGGGCCATTATCCGACCACAAGTAGAGATAATCTGGTTTGATGCAATGAATTCAGAGTGAATCTCTTTTATTCGTGCATGAGAGTATTCCTTTTCGCCTTTTGCAGGATAAGGATTTATCTTTTTAGATTTTAATTTCTCAGCTTTTTCAATTCGAATTCGAATCAGCTCTGCTTCAGTTTTGCCTTGTTCATTTGCCATAATAATTCCTTATACCCCTTCACGAAAATACAAATCTAACAAAAATACAAATGTGGAATCTGTTTTTAGTGTCATTCTGTGTGAAGTTTCTGTGTGGTTACCTCAGCTTATTCTTAACTTTATCACATCTGTAGCTAAAATAAAAATCTCCCAAATGGGAGATTTTTTCTTCGCTGTATACTGTATACTTACTACTTAATACTTGTAATCTTATAGTCACTCTCTCCCGCTGGAGTGGTAACTTTAACGCTCTCACCCGATTTTTTACCTAAAAGAGTACTTCCAATCGGAGAATCAGATGAGATCTTGCCATTTATTGGATCCGCTT
>CAZAOA010000011.1:0-7461 GCA_964486765.1 uncultured Candidatus Saccharibacteria bacterium | reverse complement strand
TGCTTCTAAATTTGGATCTTTTTATATTATTTTTGCATTCTTGATTTTGTATTTTAAGTCGTTTGCTCTTCCATGCATAAAAGACTGAAGTCGTTTTGCTTCATGATATTCTGCGTTTTCAGAAAGGTCCCCAAGATCTTTTGCTTCTGCAATTCTCTTTGCGATTTCCTTCATGTCAACTTCTTCGATTTGTTTTAATTCTGCTTTCAGTTTTTCTAAACCTTCGGCAGAAATATATACATCTTTATCCATTATAAACCTTTATAGAATTTTAATACCTGAAAAACCTCGACTGCATTGAAAAATGCAGTTATTTTTTGCGAGTATTCAAATATCATAATTTTCACTAGTATAACGCACGAACCACTCTGTGTCAATGCTTTAGACTGGTTTGTTTTATTACACAATTCACTCTAGTTAGAAAAGATATGAATTCTTTTTTGTTTAAATACGGCATAAGAACTCTTTGTATCTCATCATTGTTATCTGAGATACCCTTTAACTTATTAATAACGGTATCTGAAAATCCAACTCTATGATTAAAAAATTGACGAGTAATCTGGTATTTATTATCAAGAAATCTTTTTGGAACTTGTTCGGAATAAAAACTTAAACCATTATCAATTAACATTAACTTTCCCTTGCAATATATAACATTATTTACGCTTCTATCAATATTCCCACAAATATAATCCACTAGTGCAAAATTGTTTAGTAATTTTTGGTTATATTTTGAAAATTTCTCATGAAGTTGTTTCGGAGTGATCTTTTCATCATCCATATAATACTGTAGGCTTCCTACATAATTTCCAATTTTTCTTTCAATTGTTGATGGTATGAATTTAAAATTTAAATGTTTTGCTACAATATAAAATGCAATTTCTTTTTTGTATTTCTGTCCTCGCATCATGTGGCTGGAATATTTTTTTTCAAGTATTTTGGGTCTCCAAATTGCTTCAAAAGATTCCTGCTTGTATCTTAAAAATGCCTTGAAGAGTTTTTTATCGTTTTTATGATTAAAAGGAACAATCTTGTCAATTGTTCCTTTTTCTAAGAATAATTCAATTCTACCAACTTTAGTTAGCTCCATTTATGATTGATCTCTTTACTGTCTCCTTCGCCAACAATCTGCCTCATTATCCTAGCTTCTTCGGATGGCTTTGGATTACCTTTTAACCATTCCTGAGTTGCTCCATCAGTAGAGCTTCGAGAATCCAACATACTACCAACTTCTTCCCATTCACCAGCACTCTCTTGCTCCATCCCCATACCAGGTCCCATTTCAGGTGTCATAATTTTCTCCTATATTAATCATTTATACATTTAATGATACCACAGTTATCTGGTGTAATAGTAGTTTAAGATCTTCTTTGCAATTGGAGCTGCTATCTCATTTCCAGCTCCACCACCTTCGATCAAAACAACAATGGCGATCTCTGGGTTTTCGTAAGGAGCATAGCACTCAAACCAAGCATGGGTTTTTTGGTTTCCAAAAAACTGCGCAGTTCCGGTTTTTCCTGCAACAGAAACTGGCAAATCTTGAAGCTGTCTGGCTGAACCTTCCAAAACTGTTTTTCGCATGCCACGTTGTACGGCTTCTATAACTGAAGGTTCTGCAACCTGTCCATTTGCAATTGCAGGGGAGTACTCTTTGACCACATTGCCGTGTGAGTCAACTATCTTTTGAACGAATTGAGGTTCCATAAGCTTTCCACCATTTGCAATCGTAGCGACTGCTCGAACCATCTGGATAGGCGAGACCAAAAGATTTCCCTGACCGATCGAAACATTGTAAGTATCTCCCAGATACCACGGTTCATCGAAGTAACTCTCCTTCCAATCGGAGTCAGGCAAAAGTCCAGAAGCTTCAGAATCTAAATCAATTCCTGTGGGACTTCCAAGCCCAAAATTCTCCCACCATTTTTTAATCTTATTTATCCCTAACCCGGATATGATATTTTCATAACCTCCCCCGACCGCGTAGAAAAAAACATTGTTTGATTCGGCGATCGCTTTTTCAACATTTGTATATCCGTGATCTTTCCAGTCAGGATACTTCCATTCACCAATCTCAATGGCAAGAGGAGTGTCAAAAGCAGTATTTAGATTTATATTGCCCTCAGCAAGACCTGCGGCTGCCATAACTATCTTTATAATTGAACCGGGAGGATAAGTTCCAGAAGTAGCTCTGTTAAACATCGGTTTTTTTGGATCCTCAATCAACTTCTTATAATCTTCGGGATTTATACCTTTTGCAAATAAGTTGTTGTCATAGCTAGGCAACGAAACCATGGAAAGGATGCCGCCGTTTTGAGGATTGATCGCAATTACTACTCCTGCTTCTGGTTCTTCTTGTGTTAGTTCTTTTGAGGCTGCCATTCCTTCTAACAAATACTCGACCGACTTTTCCTGCAACCCACTATCCAAGTAAAGTACAGCCTCGTTTCCCGCAATTGGCTCTGTGTTATTTTCGTCAACTAATACTCGAATTATGTTGCCCATAGAATCAACTTCAACTTGCTCAACTCCATCTTGACCTTTTATCTCTTTTTCATAGACCGATTCAATCCCAGTTTTTCCAATCCAACTTGAAAATCTATAGTCGGGATTTTCTTCGAGATCCCTCTTAGACACTTTTCCGGTATAACCTAAGATATGAGACAGACTCAAAGTATTCTTATACTCTCTTGAAGCTTTTTTTACTACGACCAGTCCGGAAACTCCCATGACTTTTTCTTCATATAATAGTGCATCTTCAAAACTCAAATTTTCAATCAATGTAATCGAATCCAGAGCCAAAAGTCCACTATCCTCCGCTAGCGACTTTATCTCATCTTTATCTTTCCCAGAGATTTCAGATATTTTTTTATAATTCTCCTCACGTTCATCTTCATCCTTAGGTAGATCTGATGGAAAGAGTGAAAGGTCAAAAGATGGAACATTTCTTGCCAACCAGACTCCATTTTTATCAGTAATTAGTCCTCTTGTAGCAGGAATAACCCGAGGACGAATCTTGTTTCCCTCAGCCAAATCTTTAGAGTAGTTCCCATATACGATCTGACTTAAAAATAACTTCCCTACGATCACCACAAAAAAGAGTGCAACCGCAACTTTGATCCAACCAAGACTTTTTGGCTTCTCTTTAGCATCTTGATTTTTCGAATTACTATCTGGAAAAACCGAATAATCAAAACTACCGCTCTCTTTTACTTTGCGTGATTTTTTGTCCCCTTCTATCTTTTCTTGATTTCCAAATATGTCCATATCGCTACCCGAATTAATAGTGCAAAATTAAAGATAAATATTCAATGTTTCTTACAGTGTCCCAATCAGCCTGCCGCTCCGTAGCCTTGGCGAAGGGCGGTGTAAAGATCCGTGTGGTTGAAGTGGGTGTTATCTTTCTTCTAATCTAAATGTTAACTTCAGATAATTCACTATATAGTAGATAACTAGCCCAGCTACAGTATTAATTAGTGAAAAAGATGCAACTGATGTCATCGCTGCTGCAGATATATTAAATGTTGCACCGACCAAACCCAACTGAAAAACCATATTGATAATTAGAAATGAAAGTAGAATTACTGGAAAGTTAGATTCGTATGTGATCTTTGACTTCAAATATATGACCAAAAGGGGAATCCCTAAAAAAGCAACAATTAAAAAGTAGAGTGGAACAGATGAAAAAATTGCGTATAAAAGAATCGCTATAGCCGCAAAGAATTGTAAATGTTGGCGAAAGCCGATAATCGCTAAAACGATTAGAATCTGAAAAGTAATCAGGACTGTTGCGTGCCATATTTCCAGAAAAGAAAAATAAGAAGTGTCCAAAATTACCGAGACAATCGCAACCAACACTATAACGATGTAATTTATTAGGTTCATTTGATAATAAATACGATTTCAATTTTTGAAAAATCAACTTGGGGAGTGACATTTAGAATTTTAAAGATCTCAGACTTCGATGATCTTCTACCTGCGACTTCTCCGATTAAGATGCCTTGCATCATGCTGCCCCCGAGCCCCGAGGTAATCACCTTTTCATTGATATCTATCTCAATATCCTGCGGAATGTTTTCCAAAGTTATACCACTCAACCCTCCACGCAAGATTCCCATCACTCGAGAATTTTGAAGCATAGCCTGAACTACGGAATTTTTTGAAGTTATGAGCGTGATCTTTGAAGTAGTGGAGTTGACTTCAACAACTTTGCCAACAAGCGCCCCATCGCTTACAACAGTGGCACCCAACTCAACACCGTCATCAGAGCCCTTATCTACTGAAATATGGTCCATATAACTTGTCGGCTCTCTTCCAATTATTTTTGAAGGGATAAGCTCTATTTCAGGATGGCTTTCAACAAAACCTAGCTGACTTTTCAAAACTTCATTCTCGTGTTTTAATTCATTGAATTCGGTATCTGAAATCTGAAGAATTTTTATCTTTTCATTTAATTCTTCATTTTTTTCGTGCAAATCCTTTATCTCATAAAGCCCTCTAAACAATCCACGAGATGAAAATGCTGAATTTGAGGCAATCTTTTTTACTCCACCGGTGGCTTTTAAAGTGGCTTTAGAAATCAGGTTTCGAGTAAATGGAATAATCAAAATGATAATTATAACTGCAAGAATTATGATTTGTGTGTTTCTTTTTTTCATTTTTGATAATTACACCCCTGGATTTTTTTCACAGAGTCTACACAGATTATTTCAACAATACTTCTCTCCCATCATCTGTGTCCCTTCAGCGGATAAAATCTGTGGGTGTTATATTCAAATTAATATTCCGACCCTTCTGCAGAAAGTAGTACATCCTCCAACAGATCCAAATCCTCTAAAACTATCCCCGTGCCCCGTGCCACTGCCAGAAGTGGTTCTTCACAGATATGCACCATGGTTCTGGTCTCTTCTGATATTAGTTTATCCATTCCTCGAAGGAGTGCTCCACCGCCAGCCAAAACGACTCCTTGATCCATTATATCAGCCAAAAGCTCAGGAGGGGTTTCTTCTAAAGTTGATTTAATGCTTTCAATGATGGCACGGATCGATTTTTGCATCGCCTCTTGAATCTGATGAGAGGTGACTATGACTTCTTTTGGAAGTCCTGTAACCAAGTCTCGTCCACGAAGTGGTGCTTCAAATTTATCTTTTAGTAGAATTGCAGATCCGATTTCGATCTTTATATTTTCCGCTGTTCGCTCTCCAACCAATAAGTTAAATTTATCTCTAGCGTATTGAATTATATCTTCATTCATCTCATCTCCAGCAATTCGAAGTGAACGAGAAGTGACGATTCCGCCAAGAGAGATTACCGCAACCTCTGTAGTTCCCCCGCCAATATCTACGATCATATTTCCTGAAGCGTCCTGAACTGGAAGACGAGCACCTATCGCCGCTGCAATCGGCTCTTCTATAAGGTAAACTTCTCTTGCTCCGGCATTCATCGCTCCTTCCTCAACAGCACGCTTTTCAACTTCTGTCACACCATACGGGATGCCAATTACAATACGAGGCCTGGGAAGTAGCTTGAACCGTTCTGCGTGCACTTTATCTAAAAAATACTTTAACATCTGTTCAGTCACTTCAAAGTCAGAAATTACCCCATCGACTAAAGGACGGATTGCGATAATATGAGAGGGGGTTCGTCCCACCATTCTTTTTGCTTCCTCTCCAACAGCCAAGATCTCTTTAGTTTTTTTATTCATGGCCACAACGGAAGGTTCCCTGATCAAAACCCCTTTACCTCGAACATAGATAAGAGTATTGGCAGTTCCAAGATCAATGCCAATATCATGCGAAAATCTGTTTAGTATAGGATTAAATGGATTTTTCATATTTTAATATAACGACAAAAAAGCTCCCATATATATCTTATGGGACCCCCGCCGCCCTGTACTTGATCTCTTATCATAGTACGGGGTTACACATACAATAATACATTATGCTATCGATATTAAAAAATCAACTCAACAGACAACATGATGTCGGATAGCTTTTCACATTTTGAGGTCAAATATTATTAACTTCCCAAATACTTTGCTTTATTTTGATTGTGCTCTTCAAGCGTTTTTGAAAAGTAGATCTCTTGAGATTTTGAATGGAAAAAGTAGAAGTAGCTGTGGCTTTCTGGATTGATCGCAGCTTCAATGCTTTTTATCCCAGGGTTACAGATCGGGGTAGGTGGGAGCCCATCTTTCAAATAGGTATTGTAGGGAGAATCTAGCTGCTCGTATTTCGAAAAAACAACTGGCTGCCAGTATTTGTAATCCAATGCTTCGACAGTACTCAAACTTAGAAGCTCCTTTGTATCATTTGCATACAAAACAGTCGGATCAGTCTCTAAAAGCATATCGATCGCAAGTCTATTTTTGAAAACTCCAGCAATTTTTGGTCTCTCTTCATCAGTTATGGCTTCTCGTTCAATGATTGATGCCAAGATCAAGTCATTATTTGTTACGTTAAGATTTTTTACTCTTGTCTTATAATCATCCAACATCATCTGCAGCAATTCTCCCTCAGTATTCTCAGTCGTGATAAAAAATGTGTCTGGAAAAAGTTTTCCTCTATGTGGCTCACCTAACTCGACAAACTTTTGATAATCTACATAACCTTCATCGTCGAGGTATGCTGCAATCTGCTCAAGTCTCCAACCTTCAGGTATAGTAATCTTCTTCATTAAAGTCTCTTCAACCGAGATCACATCAATCATTTCAATCACGCTCATATCCTCTGAAAGCAGATGAGGGCCAGCCAGTAAAATTTTATCGTTCAATCTTACATACAATAAAAAAGCCCAGGTGGACTTTATATATCCAAGTGCTTCAAGTTCTTCTGCAATCTGGGTCACAGAGCTCCCCTCCTCTATCTCGACAATTTTCTTAGTTTCATCCGTCCCTACAGCTGAATTTATACTCGAATAATACAAAAAAATAACGGCCGCAACCGCTATTGCAATCCCTGTCAATATTATTCCAAATATAAGTAGTAGTTTTTTATTTATTGTCATAAATTTCAAACCCCAATATCTAAACTTGGATCTTGTTCATATGGAGTATCTTTTTTTTCTGATATTTTATATATGTATTGCTCAAGTATTAGAACTGCAGCAAGCTCATCTACTTTATCTTTATCACCAGGTTGTTTAGTATGTGTTTTTAAAAACTCTTCTGCTTCAGTCGAAGTAAATGCTTCAGGTTCAAAAACTATTGGCAGATTCGTCTTCTTATGAATTGCTTGAGCGAATTGCTTTATCTCATTTGCCAACGTTCCCGCCTCACCCTGATGGCGTTCAGGAAAACCGATAATAATTTTTTCAACATCCTCCTCATGACAAATCTCTGCAATGTCTGTGACAATCAGGTGCTCGTTTCTGTCGCCATCCAAAACTCCTATCCCACGAGGAAATTTACTCCCAACTGCGAGCCCTATTCGTTTTTTTCCGTAATCTATTCCTAAAAACATAATA
>CAZAOA010000010.1:25698-39112 GCA_964486765.1 uncultured Candidatus Saccharibacteria bacterium | reverse complement strand
ATTAAGCTTTGATGATGTGTGACGACCTAATGCTTCATAAAGCTCGTTTATTCGTTTGACGATTCTATAACCGTTACTTTCTCTATCTTTATAGAGTACTTTCAAAAGAAAGAACCTGATCATCCCTTGGTTGATTAATTTTCTCCAGTATCCTTCATTTTCGAGATCCACACTGTCTCCCTTATATAATATTTTGACCATAAAAAAGGCCTAAGCCTCTCTTTAATTTGAATATTTATTTGTACTACGAAGGGTGTAGTACTTTTATAATATGCTACCACAAAATATTTGTCAAATTTATACACACAGATTTATTTCACAGAAAGAACACAGAAATAAACAAGGAACTTTGGTATAATAGGAACACATTAATAAAGGAGAATTATGTCAGAAGGATTAAAGCCTGGGCCTGAAGCGGAATCAGAGGTATCTTTTAAAGATGCAGTAGAGATGTTTCTTGGTGTTGAGGATAGTGAAGATGGTATGCTAGACGAAAATACTCATATTGAAGGCTACTTGTTGATGTGTACTGAAGATGCTCTAAAAAATATTGGAGCCGATTATTCTGGGTTGCCATCAAGTTGGGCTGAATGTGACGACAACCAAAAAACGCATCTAAGAGAAGTTTTTGGAAATAACAAAGCGGAAATCGAACGTCGATGGGAAAAACAGCTGAGTGATACTGAGATACAGCTAAATCTGCCAGGAGATCCAAAGGTAGAAATTGAAGAATCTGATGCTGGTTTGGAGATGAAAGTGACTTACAAATAAAATGAAAACTAAATTATTTATTGATTTTGATGGGACGATGTTTGATACGGCATCGTTCAAAAACGTGATGTTCGATATCTTTTTGAAGTTAGGTTTTAACCAAACTGACATTCAAAATACTTATATGGCAGAGTGTATGGATTATAAGTATCATGTGGAACGTAATCTTGAAAGACTAATGAAGATAAAATCTGTTGATGAAAACGAGGCTAAAGAGAAGATTGGTATGATGTTTCATAAGATTCCTGATTATATATTCGATGATACAGTCGAAGTTTTGAAAAGTATTGATCAAAATAAGTATGAATTAAATCTGTTGACTTTGGGTGACGAAGACTTTCAAAGAAAAAAAGTCGATGCATCTTTTCTTGGTAAATACTTTGACAACATCTATTTTGCTACAGATCAAAAGTGGGATTACTTGAAAAAACTAGTAGATGAAAATGAATTCTTTGTGTTGGTCGATGATAGGGGGGATACGGTTGAAAATATTAAGAAAAATTTTCCAAAGTCATTGCCGATCGAGATTAACCGACCTGGAGAAGAACAGGATTTGATGGAGCAGAACAATACTTTCGACGGGAAAGAGATTTCAAATTTAAAACAGCTGTTACAGTATCTGTAATATTGAACATAACACCCATAGATCTTGTTCACAGACGGGACACAGGTCTTAACAATAGTGTCATCTCGAGTTTGTCGAGAGATCTACTCTATAGCATTGGAATTAGTTTTCTCACATTCGTTCGAAACGACAGAAGGGAACCGAAAGGACTATTTTGCCCGAACTTCCGGAGGTTGAAACAATTGTGAGCGGATTGAAAAAGGTTATCTCCCTTCGGGAGATAACCGATTTTGACAATAGAGATAAAAAAGTTGTTCAGTTGAAAAAAAATGATATTGTTAACTCAAAAATTGTCGATATTAGACGCAGAGCAAAGTTAATTATAATTGATCTAGACAACGAAAAATCGATCTTGGTGCATCTAAAAATGACAGGCCAATTCATTTGGGAGAAAGATCCTGGTAAGAAGAAATTTTCTTTGCGAAATAGGGTGACTGGTGGACATCCGACTGAAGCGATGCTTCAAAAGATGCCACACAAACATACACGAGCGATATTTTCGCTTAATGATCACTCAAAATTGTACTTCAATGACTTAAGACGTTTCGGTTGGCTTCGAATATTTGAAACCGATAATTTGAACAATCAATTTTCTAAATTAGGTGTTGAGGCGTTGTCAAAAGATTTCACTGTAAAATATTTACAAGAACAAGCAAAACGATTTTTGAACAAAAAAGTTAAACAGTATCTGATGGACCAGAGTGTGATAGCGGGGATCGGCAACATTTATTCTGACGAGGCACTCTACTATGCGAAGGTTCATCCTGAAAGAAATCTGAAAAATATTAAACTCAATGAATGGCAAAAGATCCATGATGGAATCGTAGTATCATTGAAATTGGGTATAAAGCATGGGGGTTACTCGGCAGATACATATGTAAATACCATAGGCAAAAAAGGAAAAGCCCAAGAGTATCTACATGTGTATGGAAAAGAAGGACGAGACTGCAAATATTGTGGCCAAAAAATAGAACGTATAAAAGTAGGAGGGCGTTCTGCACATTATTGTAAAAAATGCCAGAAATAAGTTCTTGACTACAGATATGTTTGGGTATATAATGAAACCAATGAATTCATATGAGCACAACCTAATTGTGATTTTAAACCAAGTTTTTGGTTTTAAGCTTGTATTGAAACATGAAGGGATCGCGATATAGTATATTGATTAAAATGTTAATCTACTATGTCGCCCAAGAGGCGATTTTTTGAATAATTCGGGAGTGAAAACGATGTTGTCATTCCCGACGTTAGTCGGAAATCTCACCCAAAGGGGGTGAAAATGATGGGTGTTGTAGACAGGAGAAAGCGAGTTCTTGTATGTGTTAGTCAAGAACATGCTCAAGCTGATCCTTATTGGGCCGCTGCGATGAACAAGATGTGCCATGGATTGGACTGTAGTAATTGCACAAGCAATCCCATGAATCCCAAGGCAAAAATGGAAGGAACACATGAAGCAGAGGACAGCGCGCGGTCCGACACGTAGAACCGAGGGTGGTTGATTGCAACGAGATGTTATGCGATTGACCACCCCACCCTAAATATATAAAAAATATTCTTAACAAAATTGATTCGGCTCAAAGCCGATTTTTTGTTATTTACACGAGCATGTATAAAAATACACATACAAATACAAAAAATGATGATAAATGCGCGACCGCGCAAAAATCATCATTTTATAATATTAATGTACTAAAACTGTGGATAAGGTTGTGGAAAAGTATGTGGATAACTAGGTGATATCAACGTAATTATTAAATATTTAGGTGATATTATACTGATTAAAGCATTTAGATATTATTGAAAATTATTGAGATATAGTTCTATTTAAAACAAAAAAGTTTGTTGTAGCTTCTGTATTTGGTATGATATTAGCATCGATAAATTATATAAGGAGAAGTTATGAAGATCGCAGCAGTTATTCTTGCAGCTGGTAAAGGTACTCGAATGGGGGAAGCCGAGATCCCAAAGGTTATGTTTGAGGTCAATGGAAAGCCGATTATTGAATATATGATAGAAGACATTGAAAATTCCGGGATAGATGACATTACACTCGTAGTCGGATACAAGCAAGAAATCGTAAAAGATTATTTCAAGGATAGGGTAAAATACGCCTTACAAACCCAGCAACTTGGAACCGGTCATGCTGTACTGATGGCACAAGAAAATCTAGAAGGAAAATCTGATGCAGTGCTAGTTTGTTATGGTGATCATGCAACATATAAAAAGGAGACTATTAAAAAATTAATTGAAAAGTATCAGGACAATAAACCTGCAATTGCTATGCTTACAGTTAAATTTGAAGATCCGATGAAATGGCAATTTGGAAGAATAATAAGAGATAAAGAAGGTAATATTTGCGAAAATGTTGAACAGAAAGATGCAAATGAAGAACAGTTGATAATAAAAGAGTCCAACCCAAGTTTTTACATATTTGATTCGAAGTTTTTGTGGGAAAATTTGAAAACTCTTAATACTGAAAACGCACAAGGAGAGTATTATTTGACCGACATGATAAAAGTCGCAAAAGATCAAGATAAGAGGATAATTTCATCTCCAGTGTCTGAAGAAAGTGAAGTTTTGGGAATAAATACTCAAGAGCACCTAAAAGAAGTCGAAGAGATTTTGGTAAAACGATCCGAATAAGTATCTAATCAGATTAGTTGGGAGTTATTATGAAGCCCGAAAAAGCTCATTATGTTGTCGCTACGGCGATAATTGTTAAGGATGGTAAATATTTGATTGCAAAAAGGTCTCCAAACGAAAAGGTCATGCCTAACGAGTGGACAGTTCCGGGAGGAAAGCTTGAGATGGATGATTATCAAAAGCTTCCCAAAGACACGTCTCACCACTGGTACAATGTAGCTGAAAAATTGCTTCGTAGAGAAGTTAGAGAAGAAGTTGGTCTTGAAATAGACAACATCAAATATTTGACAAGCATTACTTTTATTCGACCAGATAGTATACCTACAATTATATTAAGTTATTATGCAGATTATGTCTCGGGTGAAGTTGAGTTGGAAGATAGCTTAACAGAACATGCATGGGTTTCGACAAAAGAGGCGAGTAGATATAAACTCATTGAGGGTATATACGAAGAATTAGAAATGCTAGACAAAGTTCTTCAAGGCCAAGAAGTAAAAGAATGGTCAAAGAAAAAATAATATGACCCAAAAAACTTTGGGGATAATATTGAAGAGAAAGAATTTCGGGGAAGCCGATCGGATTTTGACGATTTTGACTGAAAGATTTGGCAAGATCTCAGCCATAGCTAAAGGATCGCGTAAGATCAAGGCAAGACTTTTGGGTCACTTAGAACCTTTTATGCTTGTAAATTTTCAACTCTATGAAGGGAAAAATTTTCAGATAGTAACTGGGGCAGAGTCAAATAAGTCTTTTGAAAATATTCAGAACGATTTTAAGAAAACTACTCGAGCGTTTTACCTCGGAGAACTTGTAGATAAATTCTTAGAAAGTGACGAGAAAAACCCAGAGGTATTTCGGATATTTTTGGATGCACTAGAGTATTTAAACGACAACGACATAGACCTAATGCTTCGTTTTTTTGAGTTAAAAATCATAGAGGCTTCAGGATTTAAACCAGAGATTAGAAAATGTGTGCATTGCCAGAAAGATTTGGTTTCAAAAGAAAACTTTTGGGATCAGGCGGAAGGGGGGATAATCTGTTCGGATTGTAATACTAAATTTCATCACGGCAAAAAAATCTCTGACGATGTGATCAAATTATTTCGAATTATTGAACAAAAAGATATAAAGGTTGCTACAAACATCAAATTAGAAAAAGAGGTCGAATCCGAAGCGGAAGAGATTTTGGATCTATACATAAAAAACATACTTGAGAGAGAGTTGAAAAGTAAGAGGATGATGAAGTAAGTTGCTCTCAAGGCTGAAAAGTGATAAATTATTACTACAAATCTAATAGCGAATTTTAACGAATTACTAATTACAAATACTAAGACTGGATCCCGGATCCCACCAAAGGCGGACAGGCAAGTCCGGGATGACAGAAGGGCCAACATGAGTGAAAAGAAAAAAGTCACGATGGATGAGATCGTCTCTCTTTGCAAACGCAGAGGGTTTATCTTTCCTGCGAGTGAGATCTACGGAGGATTTGCCAATATTTTTGACTATGGACCACTTGGGACTGCGCTAAAAAACAATATTAAAAATGAATGGTGGAAGAAGTTTGTAATATCGCGCGATGACATGGTTGGAGTTGACTCCGCAATAATCCAAAACCCGAAAATATGGGAAGCGAGTGGACACTTGTCATCATTTTCTGATCCTTTGGTAGAGTGCAAGAAATGTCATGAGAGATATAAAGTAGATAATTTATTGTCAAAAAAAGATATCGATAATTCAAGGCAAATTGCTGCTGAAGTAGCTTCGAATTGGATGAATGAGGAAGCTAACAGAACTCAAAAGATTAAAAAATTAGAAGAAGAAAAAGAAAACTTTTCGAAGTATTTAAAGAATAAGGGCTGGTCTTTACAGACAAGAGAAGAATATTTGAAACATATTGTGGCGTTAGAAAAGAAACTTGAGAATGAATATCATGAAAGTAAGAAGGAAGCAGGGGCGATAAAGTTCTTAAATAATGAACTTAAAATGAAACAATACATTGGTCTGGTTGCATTAGTTGCCCTAAGATATTTGGTTGATTGCAATGAATGTGGGGAAAAAGGTGATATTTGGACTTTGCCAAAAGAGTTCAATCTGATGTTTAAAACATTTGTCGGTTCTACTCAAGAAGAAGATTCGGTGGCCTACATGCGACCGGAAACTGCGCAGGGAATATTTACAAATTTCAAAAACGTTACCCAATCAACAAGAGTTAAAGTTCCTTTTGGTATCGCCCAAATCGGAAAAGCATTTCGAAACGAGATCACACCCGGAAACTTTATTTTTCGTACTTTGGAATTTGAACAAGCTGAGATTGAGTATTTTGTTGAGAATAATAATCAAACATCGCAAAAACATTATAAAGATTGGACAGATAAAACCAAGAAGTTCTTTACTGACTTGGGTGTTAAGGATGAGAATCTTTCTATACGAGAGCACGATAAAGATGAATTGAGTCACTACTCGATTGGTACCTCTGACATTGAATACGAATTCCCTTTTGGAGTATCGGAGTTAGCGGGAATAGCACAAAGAATTGATTTTGACTTGAAACAACATGAAAAGTTTAGCGGCGAAGATTTGAAGTTTAAAGAAGAAGGTAAAGAACCGTATATCCCATATGTGGTTGAACCATCATTTGGAATAACTAGAGCCTTACTCGCTTTTTTAGTTGATGCATTTGATAGGTCAGATGGATCTGATGGCAGAGCAGATGGAGAAGTTACATTGCGTTTGCACAAAAAGCTTGCCCCGATCAAGGTTGCAGTATTCCCTTTGATGAAAAAAGAGGGAATGGCTGATATGGCCAAAGAGATAGTAAAAACTTTGAAGAATCAGAATATTGAAACATACTACGACGAATCCGGATCAGTTGGAAAGCGTTACAGACGACAAGATGAGATAGGTACCCCTTGGTGTATAACTGTAGACTTTGATTCTCTGAAAAAAGATGATGTAACGGTTCGAGACAGAGATACGATGAAGCAAGAGAGAGTGAAGATTGTAGATTTGCCAAAGATAATATTGGAAAAGTTAAAATAGATAGAACTAGACTAGATAAATACGTTAAACGGTCTCGACATTTTGTTCAAGACCGTTTTGATGTTTTATATATTTTATTGGCTCTCCAAAACAATAAATATTGATATCGATTTATTTGAGCAAGTTATCCACAGGAAAACTGGGTTTTTGTGTTGACCGGTGCAATAAAGGGGTCTAATATGTAGAGTAGTGGAAAGAAGTGGGAAGTAGTGGGAGCGCAAAGCGCTTCTTCACGAATATACAAATCTGTCGAAAATACGAAATTACGTATAAACACTTCGATCCATCAAAAACAAAAAAATCTATACTTTAACATTTCTGAGCCTGAGGGATTGAGGAATTTTATGTTTATTGGTGAGTACACTCACACAATTGATGAAAAAAATAGACTTTCTGTCCCAGTCAAGTTCAGGGGAAAGTTAGCTTCGGGTTGCGTTGTGACCAGGGGGTTGGATCACTGTTTATGGGTATTTACCGATGAAGAGTGGCAGAAAATGGCAGAAAAGCTAGCAGCACTTCCGATCACGCAGAAAAATGCCAGAAGCTTTGCAAGACTTATGCTTGCCGGAGCGATGGATATAAAACTTGATAGGGCAGGCAGGATAAATATTCCGGGTTATCTAAAAGAATACGCAAACATTAAGTCGAAAGCAGTGGTAACTGGAATGTTCAATCGACTTGAAATTTGGCCAGAAGAAAGTTGGAAAGAATTTAAAAAAGATATGGAAGAGAAGTCCGACGATATTGCGGAAGGATTAACGGAGATAGGGATATAATACATAAATAGCGTCTTACGGTTATGATGTTCGTATCGGAAATCGGTTACGGTTAACGTAAAACCTCAGACGAAACGGGTTTCGTTACCAATAAACGAAATACAAAATTTGCACATTAACATTCGTTTAATAAATCAGCAGCCAAAAATTCCTAAACCTCATTTGTACTAGGGTTCACTTGTGAACTCACGGAGGAGGACAAGGGAGGGGCAAAGGTTGTCCGCCTCGCATAAAGCGAGTCGGAACAAGAAATCAAAAACAAAAAAAGTCTATGTCGAACAAAAATAAAAAAGGCTGCTGATTTATTAAACGAATACAAACATAAAATTAACCCCAAAATGCGAAGGGGTTTGTGAAAGAGAGAATTATATGGGAAGACTGCTTACGATTACTGACTCAAATGAGACAAAATCTGGATTTCGAAAAAGTGCAATAAATAAGGATTTAATTATTGGTCCAAATGCCATAAAGTTTGTTGCTGTCGCAGTGTTTGCAGTTTTAGCTATGGTATACTTAGCTATGTCAACTGCCGGGGCCAACCAAGGAGTCGAGATAAATGGACTCAACTCTGAAGAGTCCAGGTTAGAGCTTGAAACTGAAAGAATGGATGCAGAAGTAATTCGCCTAAAGGCTCTCTCCACGATCGACGAAGAGTTCAAAAAAGTAGAGTTGGAACCAATTTCTCGAGTTGAGCACATAACTTCTTCTAACCGAGATTTAGCAAGAAATTAAATATATGAATTCTGAAAGAATTTACACCAAACGCCTAAGGCTACTGGTTGTGATAGTGCTCCTTTTAATGGGCTCTATTTTGGTTAGAATGGTTGAAAAAATGGTGATTGAACACGATCACTATACTGCTTTAGCAGAAGATCAACACAGATTCGAGAAAACAAAACATGGTCAACGTGGCAGGATCTATGTTCACGACAAGATCGAAGATGAGGCAACTCTCTATCCGCTTGCTTTTGATGTAAAGAGTTATGCTGTTATGGTGGTGCCTAACCAAGTTATCGACAAAACAGGAACAGCGAAGGATCTATCGAATTTGCTTGCAATCGACTCTTTGGAGATTTATGACAAGATAGATAACGACAAGCTCTATATTCCACCCCTTAAAAAAGGTCTAAGTTTTGAAGAGTCCGAAATTGTTAAAGAAAAAGATATAGCGGGTGTATTTTTAATTCCCGAGTACGATAGGCTTTATCCCGAGAAGACTTTAGCTTCTCATATTTTAGGGTTTGTGAACGCTGAAGGAAAAGGTAACTACGGGTTTGAGGGTCATTATGACAATGAGCTTAAGGGGAGTATTGGCAAGATTTCGGGAGAAAAAGATACCCTAGGTCGCATTATTACGCTACTTGAGGAAGAAGATACGAAGGATGGCACTAGCTATGTTCTGACTTTGGATAGGTCTGTTCAGTTTTACATTGAAAAGACTTTGGCGACTGCGATAAAAGATAATCAGGCTGATTCTGGAGAAGTAATAGTTATGGATATTAAAACTGGTGGAATCGTAGCGATGGCGTCCAATCCAAGTTTTGACCCTAACAACTTCAAGGTTCATGCTTCCGAGAATCCGAGCATTTTTATAAACCCATCCGTAGGTCACTTATATGAACCCGGCAGCGTTTTTAAAACTTTGATTATGGCTGCAGCTATCGATTCTGGAGTAGTAGAGCCAGACACAAAAGAGACATTTACCAATTTTACAACGGTTGATGGATATGAAATTCACACTGCTACCGATAAAGCCTATGGTGAACAAACGATGACACAAGTTATGGAGAATTCTGATAATGTGGCGATGGTCTGGCTGGCTGAACAGTTGGGTAAGGAAAAAATGTATGAGTATATAAATGATTTCGGAATATTGGACCGGACCAACATTGATTTGGATGGCGAAGCGGCGGGATCAGTTCCAAAAGTTAAGAATTGGCGCGACATTCATAGAGCAACCATCTCATTTGGACAGGGTATTGCAGTCACTGCCATCGAGATGATGGTGGCATATAGCGCAATTGCCAATGACGGAGTATATATTTATCCGCATTTAGTCGATGAGATACATCTTCCAGGTGGAGAGATAAAACAAGTTGAGAAAGCTGAAGGTAATAGAATTATTCAATCCGAAACATCAAAAAAGGTGGGAGCGATGCTTCAATCTGTAGTTGACAACGGTTACGGAAGCAAGGCAAAAGTGGAGGGCTTCAACATCGGTGGCAAAACTGGAACAGCTCAGATCTCCAATCCTGAAGGAGGCTACTATGAAGATCAGTTTATTCATTCTTTCATCGGGTATGCTCCGATCGATGATCCTAGATTTGTTTTAATGGTTAAATTAGATAATCCAAAGGCCAGGAATTACTCTTCAGATACTGCAACTCCTGTTTGGGGCAACATTGCTTCATACCTGTTAAATTTCTACTATAGATTGCCGCCGAATCGATAAATTGGTTTCCAATCTTAGTAATTGAATATTAGGTAGTAGAATTTACCAATAAAACATTGTAATGTTTTATTGGGTGTGGTATATACGTTTGGTAAGATAAACATATATGAAAAACTGGGCATTAAAAAATCTGCATAAAGCTTTGAAAAATTTGGCTAAAACGGTCCTTATGGAGCGACGTCCTTTTATCATTGGTATTACTGGATCTGTTGGTAAAACTTCCACAAAAGAAGCTGTTAATGCTGTTTTAAAGGAGGAGTATGGTGATGAAGTTAGGACAAGTAGTGGAAACTTGAACACAGAAATTGGCCTTCCTTTGACAATTCTAGGGTACGAAAAACTCCCAAACAAATTTCTCTGGCCACTATTTCTTTTTCTTGCTTGGATAAAAACCTTCCAATCCTCGTATCCAAAATACCTAGTACTTGAGATGGGGGTAGATAAGCCTGGTGACATGGAGTACTTTATGGAATTTGTAGAACCAAGTATATCGATTGTTACAGCCTTGACTCCTGCACATATGGCAAACTTTACATCGCTTGAAAAGATGCAACAAGAAAAGTTAAAAATATTTGATAATCAGAATTCTTTAAATATAAAGATCTACAACGGTGATGATGAGTATTTTAAGCAAAATAAAGTAGCGAATGGTCTTATGTACTCTATATCAGACAGAGATTCAGATTGCTTCACAACAAACATAAATATTACAAAAAATGGTAACAAGTATTTTGTATTCTGTGGACCAGACAAGCTAAGTATTCACAACAAACTTCTTGGAAAACCGATGATTAGCTCGCAGCTCGCAGCTATTGGTGTTGGGAAATATTTGAAAATTGAAAATAAGAAAATCGAAAAAGCCATCAACTCACTTTCACCAGTAAATGGTCGGATGAAAATCCTCTCAGGTAAAAATGGAATGACAATACTCGATGACACATACAACTCAAGCCCAGCTGCAGTCAAAGCAGCTCTGGATACGGTTTTTGAGATAAAACACGAAGGAAGAAAAGTCGCAATTTTAGGCAACATGAATGAACTTGGAGATTTAGAGAAAGAGTCGCATATAGAAATTGCAAAATACGCAAAAAATAAAGTCGATCTTTGTGTGTTTGTGGGGCAAAATGCTGATATAATGTTAAAGAGCCATGGCGAGGAGAATGCCTTGGCTTATAAAGATAGAGATTCATTAATTTCCGATATCGACAGAGTCGTCGAAAGCGGAGATTTAGTATTTGTCAAAGCTTCTCAAAACAACAACTATTTTGAAGAGGTTGTAAAACAATTGTTACATGAAAGCATAGATCCAGAAAAGAATCTGGTTAGACAAGACAATTTTTGGCTTAGTAAGAAAAAGATTCAAAAGTAATTAGTACGCAGATCTTTCACACAGATAAATACCGGATTAAAGAATTAAGAAAAAACATAGATTATTGCAGATTTAGTCAGTTTCATCACGACTTTATCCGCGTAAAGGATCTGCCTGTCCGCAATGTTTAGCTTATGCAGGCGGGTGTTCAAATATCGTTAAGGAGAAACTATGGAGATTATATTACTTTCAGTACCAGATTTAGTTCGAATGCTTTGGCTGGCAATACTGTCATTTTTAATTGCGCTAATTTGGACTCCACTTTTTACCAATTTCCTATACAAACATAAGCTCGGCAAACGGATTCGAGATAAGAAAGAAGCTCCAGTCTTTGCAAAACTTCATGAGAAAAAAGCAGGAACTCCGACAATGGCTGGAATTCTAATCTGGGTTACAACCGCAGTTTTAACATTGATTTTTAATTTAGAGCGAAGTGCAACTTGGCTTCCACTTTTTGCATTAGTTGCGACTGGCATTGTTGGCGCCATAGATGACCTTCTAAATATACGCGGAATAGGTGCCAAAGGAGGAGGCTTTAGTTTTAGATACAAACTTCCAATCTATGTAGCTATCTCCAGTATAGGTGCTTGGTGGTTTTATGAAAAGCTTGAGTGGAATTCACTGCACATCCCGGGCATGGGAGACTTTATCATCGGTTGGTGGTACGTGCCACTATTTATATGTGTATTAATATGGATGGCATTTTCTGCCAATCAAACAGATGGAGAAGATGGTCTTGCAGGAGGAATATTTGCTTTTGCATACGGAGCTTTTGCAGTCATAGCCCTTACTATGGGGAAGGTGGAACTAGCAGCATTTTGTACTACCATAATGGGAGCGCTCTTTGCGTTTTTATGGTTCAATATTCCACCTGCTCGATTTTTTATGGGTGATACTGGCTCAATGGCTTTGGGTATGACTTTGGCTGTTGTAGCTTTTTTAACTAATTCGGTGATTGTTTTGCCGATAATTACCTTAATTTTTACATTTGAAGGAGTATGTACAATAATTCAGATTTTGTCGAAAAAACTACGTAACGGAAAAAAAGTTTTTATCTCAACTCCAATCCATCATCATTTTGAAGCGATTGGCTGGCCTGAATATAAGATAACGATGAGGTTTTGGATTATAGGAGCAGTTTCTTCAGTTGCAGGAATAGTAATTGCATTAATTGGAAGAGGAATATAACGATAAGGGCGTCACCATGAGTGAAACTATTCCAAATGTAGGATTAGAAGATACCGATAGTTTTGGTATTGATGATTCAACATCTGATATCGATGATCGAAAAACAGGTACTATTGAAGCCGAGGATGTAAACAAGAATGCAGAAAGAGTCAAACAAATTAAAGATGTATTTTCTGAGATGTCAATAGATTTTGAGGCAGATGAAGAAGGTGGTGATACGGTAGTGATTGAATTCTCACAAGAAGAAGTTGATCAAATTGTGAGCAATAGTCGAATTCTTAGTTATCTACCGGAGACATTGAGAGAAGTTGTGCCAGTTAGGTTCAGAGCAAATGTGAATAATCTTTCTCTTAACGCTCATGATTGGAAGAAAGCAGCCTTGAAACAACCTTCATTATTTTACCAATCTCCTGAAACCATTAACTCCAACATTGAGGGAGCAGCTAAGCTTATTGGAGTAATAAAAGCTGATTATGTTAAAGTAGCCTTGAAACATCCTTCATTATTTTACCGAGCTCCTGAAACCATTAACTCCAACATTGAGGGAGCAG
>CAZAOA010000010.1:19578-25598 GCA_964486765.1 uncultured Candidatus Saccharibacteria bacterium | reverse complement strand
CAGCTAAGCTTATTGGAGTAATAAAAGCTGATTATGTTAAAGCAGCCTTGAAACATCCTTCATTATTTTACCGAGCTCCTGAAGCAATTTATTTGAATTTTAAAATGTTGAAGTTGTTGTTTGACAATAATGATGACATAACAAGAGAGGCCGTTCTGAGAAACCCTATCTTGCTGAGTTATTCAGAAGAGAGAGACTTTATCCATCATTTAGATAGAGAGCTAACGGGTGAAACGACACGGCTCGGCGATAATCCCGAGCAAATTATTCGAAAGCACCTTGCCAGCATAGGTGGAGATTCTGATAAAATGGACAGAATTTTGAAAGAATTCAGGGAACTTTATGGAGAATTCAAAAAGCAAGAGAAGAAAAGAATAAAGCAAGGACGTACTATCGAAGTTGAAGATGTTGGAGAAGATGCAACGGAGGATGATGAAAATTGAAGATTTACAAAATAAAAAAGTAGCTATACTGGGGCTGGGAATTGAGGGCTTGGCCCTTGCTTCTTTTTTGGATGGAAAAGTTAAAAACATCACACTTCTGGATCGTGCCAGTGAAGAAGAACTTAATGAAAAATCTGAAGAAAATATACAACTAAGAAAAGTATTGGATAAGGGATACAATAAAGTATTCGGTGAAAAGTATTTGGATTATTTGGGAGATTACAAGTTCATTTTTCGATCACCTGGAGTGAAGGTGTTAGAGCCAAAAATTCAGGATGCTCGTTTAAATGGAGTTAAGGTTTCCAGCCAAATTAAACTCTTTTTTGATCTTTGTCCAGCAAAAATTATCGGTGTAACCGGGACAAAAGGTAAAGGCACGACTTCATCATTGATTGAATCAATGATGAAAGAAGACGGTTTTAAGGTTCACCTTGCAGGCAATATTGGTGAACCAGCAATCACATTGTTAGATAAGATAGAATCAAGCGATTGGGTGATTTTAGAGCTAAGTAGTTTTCAACTTCAAGATTTAAAGATTAGCCCTCACATTGCGGTAATAACTAACATTGCAGTTGACCATTTGGATTATCATAAAGACGAAGAAGAGTATATTTTAGCCAAAGAGTCAATTTCAAAATACCAGAAATCTGATGATATAATAATTGCAAATAAAGATAATGAAAACGCTGTTAAAATATCAAACATATCTAACGGAAAAAAGTTATTCTTTTCTGGAAAAGAAGAATGTGATGGTTTTGTCAAAGGCGATAAAGTTTTTGTAAGGATTGATGACAATTATATTGAGATTTGTAGCGCAAGTGAGATCCAATTAGTTGGAAAACACAATCTAGAAAATATTACATCTGCAGCATTGGCTTCGATCGCTGCTGGAGCCCAAATTGACTCCATAAAGAAAGGTGCTAAAAACTTTCAAGGTCTTTCTCATCGACTTGAGTTAGCAGGAAAGAAAAACGGTAAAAAATTCTTTAACGATTCGTTTGCAACCAATCCAGAACCAACTATTGCTGCCATAAATTCATTTGATGAGCCAATTACAATAATTCTTGGGGGCAGTTCAAAAGGTGCTGATTTTTCAAAACTCGCAAGCGAAATAGTGAAGTCCTCTGTTAACAATGTAATTTTAATTGGAGATGAAGCAGATAAAATAGAAAAAGCGCTAATTGAAGAGAATTATTCAAAAAGCATAGTCAAGATGGAAGGAGATATGCAAGATTTTGTAAATAAAGCTGATGAAGTATCAAAATCAGGTGATGTTATCTTGCTTTCTCCGGCTTGTGCATCTTTCGGATTATTCAATAATTATAAGGAGAGAGGATATAAGTTTATTGAAATCGTTAAAAATCTAAACTAGCACTACCAAAGTACGAATAACACGAAAATACGAATCAGAAATTGAAGATTTGATTCGGTATTTGTAAATTCCTTTGTTTAGTAATGTTTAAAATGTGTTATTAATCGGATAAAAGAAAACCGTCAAAAAAGAGCTGATTGGGTTTTAGCTATTGCAATATTTGCATTATTTTTATTTGGGTTAGTAGCAATTTATTCCGTTTCAAAATACTATTCACTTCAAATTACGGATTCTGATACGGATAAGTATTATTTGTTGCGTCAAGTTCTGTGGGTAGGCATTGGGCTAGTTGCTTGGATAATAATGCAGATAATTGATTATAAATTTTGGCAAAAAAATACCAATATAATGCTATACATCACACTGATTTTATTGATACTGCCACTATTTTTTGGCGATTCTCATGGATCAAGTGCATCGCGTTGGATAGGATTTGGCAGCTATTCTTTTCAACCTGCGGAATTAGCTAAACTTACTTTTACAATGTATCTGGCTGGCTGGTTAAGCCATAGAGTTGACAACCGCGAGATCGAAAAAAGCTCGATTCATTTTTTTGCGGCAATGTTCGGTTTGGCATTTTTGATGCTCCTTCAAAAAGATTTGGGAACACTTGGCATATTTGTCGGAATTGCTGGAGCAATGTATTTTATGTCGGGAGCTCCTCTTAAACACATTGTTTCTGGAGGAGCACTTTCATCTGTACTGGTATGGATAGCCATAAAAATTGAACCCTACAGACTTCAACGTTTGACCACTTTTTTAAATCCCGAAGGGGACCTTTTGGGTAGTGGTTACCATATTCAAAATGCCTTGATCGCAATCGGTTCAGGTGGCATCTGGGGACTTGGGTTTGGACAAAGTAAACAGAAGTATCTTTACGTTCCTGAAGCGCACACAGACTCAATTTTTGCTATAATTTCAGAGGAGTTAGGTCTATTGCGTTCTTCTCTCATAATTGTTATAATTGCCATCATCGCATCATGCGGATACAGGATTTCGAAGAATGCTCCTGATACATATGGGAGGCTTTTAGCGATAGGAATTACGACTTGGTTTGTTTGGCAATCATTTGTAAATATCGCTGCAATGCTTGCGATGGTACCACTTACGGGAGTGCCTTTACCGTTTATAAGTTATGGTGGATCGTCACTTCTTTTCTTGATGATGGCGACTGGAGTTTTGCTAAATATTTCAAAATATTCAACCGAAAAAAAGTAAATACAATTCATAATTTTGTATACGGCTTGTTAGCCTCGTATTACATAATTAGAAAATCGAATGAAAGATACTAGAAAAAATATTTTGCTAATTAGTTCAAGTACTGGCGGACATGCAGTACCGATTTTAAATATCTATAATCGGCTTAAAGATGATTGTGATGTCAATATTTTTCATTCGGGATCAAAGATTGAAAATGAATTGCTAAAAAATGCCAACAAAACAAAGATAATCTGTGGCAAACTTCACAGGTTCCAGATGTTTAGAAATATCTGGGAAGGGTTTAAGATAAATATTGGCTTAATACAATCGATAATATTGTTGGCAATAAATCGTCCGAAATTAATATTTTCAAAAGGTGGTTTTTGTTCAGTGCCAGTTCTTTATGCAGCAAGGTTTTTAAAGATTCCATATTATATTCATGAGTCTGATATTGAAATGGGTCTTGCAAACAAGATTGCTTCAAAAGCTGCCAAAAAGGTTTTTGTAGCATTTGAAACTAACAATTTTAAAGGTTTTGATAATCTTGTTCATTCCGGACTGATTATTCGTGAAGAATTTGAAAATGTGAAGATTCCAAAGGGTGCAAAACCGGTGATAATGATCACAGGTGGATCACAGGGTGCAACGAAAATTAACGATACTATATATGAGATTCTAGATACTTTGAATAAAAAATACAAAGTGTATCACCAAGTTGGAATAAATGATGAAGGAAAAGCCAAGGAGATCTCTAAAAAACTTAGCAACAGCAATGACTACATTTACTACACATTTTCAACAGAGAAAAATATTGAAGGTCTTTTGAAAGCAGACTTAGTTATTTCTCGTGCAAGTGCTACCACGATTGGAGAGATTGCAAAGCTTAAAAAAGCTGCAATATTGATTCCATATAAATACGCTTCTTCTGATCATCAGACAAAAAATGCCAAGATGCTTGAACAGAAAAATGCTGCCATTGTTATAAGTGAACAGCAACTCGAATCAGAGATGTTACTTGAAAAGATTGAGTATCTGTTTTCGAATTACAAAAATATTCGAACACTTGGAGACAATCTTTATAGCGCAATAAAAACTGACGGCCTTGATATAGTTGTCAAAGAGATAAAGAAGTTTGTCGAATAATATTAGTAATTAGTATTTTAGTCATTATTTGTAATTAGGTAGTTTTATGAAATACCATCTTATAGGAGTTGAAGGAATTTCGATGCGGGGAGTCAAAAAGCTCCTTGAAAACGAAGGTCACACTGTGACCGGTTCTGATTTGAAAACAACAGGGCATAGTAAAGAAAATGTTTCTGACGATGTCGATGTTGTAGTTAGAACTTCTGCGGTTCATCCCGATTCAGATGGATGGATTGAGGTTGAGACTGCAAAAGAGAAAAAGATAAAAGTTTTAAAACGTTCAGAATTGCTTGGGGAATTAACTGCTGATAAAAAATTAATTACAATTTCAGGAATGCATGGCAAAACCACCACTACTTCTATCGCAGGCCTTACAATGATAGAAGCAGGGTTAGATCCGACTGTACTGGTGGGAGAGAGAGTTGCAGAATTTGACAATGAAGTACTAAAAATCGGCAAATCGGATTATTTTGTAATAGAATCTTGTGAGTATGATAAAAGCTTTTTGGATTTTAAGTCAGATATTGCGATTATAACTAACTTAGATCTGGAACATTTGGATACATTTTTAGGTGGCATGCCAGAGATAATCGAGTCGTTTAAAAACTTTGTAAAATCAATCAAGCCAAACGGAAAACTAATTTTGTTTGATGACGATGAGAATTTAAAAAAAGTAGCGAAATCAGCCAGAGATGATATAGAGGTGATATACTACTCCCCACATGAATTATGTGAGGGATCAAAGATAATTGGAGAACACAACGAAGCAAATGTGGGAGCGGTCCTTAAATTATGTGAAGTGCTTAACATTGATAAAAAGAATGTCTACACAGTTGCAAAAAAATACATTGGACCTAAAAGAAGAATGGAGTTAATTGGAGAGTATAAAGAAGCCGTTGTTTATGACGATTATGCACATCATCCTACCGAGATAAAAACTACCATTAAAACATTTAGAGAAAACTTTCCAGAAAAAAAATTGGTTGTTGTATTTTGGCCGCATCAATACAACAGAACAAGGTCACTAAAAGATGAATTTGCAAAGTCCTTTGACGGGGCTAGTGAAGTAGTCTTGAAACCAATATATTTTGTTGAAGGCAGAGACAACAAAGAAGGAATCTCGTCAGAGATCTTATCAGGTATGATAAATGACAATGGTGTTAAATCAAAAGTAATTGAAAATGATGACGAGATTGTAAGATACCTAAAGAATGTTGCAAAAGAAGAATCGCTGATTTTAACATTGGGGGCACCACCAATTGATACGGTTGCAAAGAATTTAATCGAGGAATAATATGGATGAGAAAAAAGAGATTCTACTAAGAGAACTCGGATCTGAATTAAAGGAAGATATTCTCCTGAAGGAGTATTGTACTATTGGTGTTGGCGGACTTGCCAATTTTCTATATATTGCAAAGAGTATTGAAGACCTAATTCTAGCTGTCAATGTTGCATGGAAAAACGAGATAGATTATAGAGTGCTAGGTGGCGGGAGCAATGTTATTCCATCAGATTTTGGGTTCGATGGACTTGTGATAATTAATAAAACATCATCTTTGGCAATTAACCAAGACAAGGGTGAAGTCATTGCTGATTCTGGTATAAATATTGCAAAACTTCTTTCCCAAACCGCATCTCAGGATTTGGGTGGTATAGAATTTCTGGCTGGAGTTCCTGGAACTTTAGGCGGAGCGGTGTATGGCAATGCTGGTGGAAAAACCGCTTGGATAGGAGATTATGTGAGAAGCATTACATTGCTTGAAAATAAAGATGGTGAGCTTAAGGTTACTCGTCATGATCATGATTGGATGGAATTTGGGTACAGAGAAACTAAATTAAAAAAAGGGTATAAAGGCGAAGAC
>CAZAOA010000010.1:0-19568 GCA_964486765.1 uncultured Candidatus Saccharibacteria bacterium | reverse complement strand
TATAAAAGCGAAGACTTTAAACCGGTAATCCTGTCGCTTAAACTTAGATTAGCCCAAAAGAGAAGAGATGGAGTTTTGAAAATTATTCGCGAAAACCAAGAAGCAAAAAGAGAATCTCAACCACTTGGTGAGAAAAGTGCAGGAAGTTTCTTTAAAAATGTTGGAAAGCTTAAAGAGCAATCTGCGGGCTATATGCTGGATAATTCTGGAGCTAAAAAGATGAATGTTGGTGGAGCATCGGTATATAAAAAGCATGCAAATTTCATAATTAATAATAAAAATGCTTCAGCAGAAGACATTAGAAAACTTGCCAATAGACTTAGAGAGAGGGTTATGGAGAACTATCATATAGAATTAAAGGAAGAAATTGAATACATCGGCAAATGGTAATCTTTAAACGTAAAAAACGAAAATATGGAGAATTGAGACAACCGAAACTTTACAAAGCTCCAAAACAAAAGAGGGAGATAAATCTTCCTGAGTTGAATTTGAAAACTTTGCGTTACGTTATATGGAGTGCAGTTTTCGTTATAGTAGTCTACATAATTGGCTTCTCCCCGTTTTTTCAGGTTCAAGACATAATGGTTGAGGGGAACGAGTTAATCACTGACGAGCAGATTATTGAGGCAGTACCGACAGGATTAAACATCTTTTTTATAAATCGGAAAAATCTCTCGAATCAACTGAAAAATGAACTTCCAGAACTTAAAGAAGTTCTAATAATAAAGGGAATCCCAAATGCGCTTAAGATCTCGGTTTTAGAGTTTAACAAAGCCTTGATTTGGAAGACACAGGAAAAGTATTACCTTGTAAGTAATCAAGGTCAAGTTTACAAAGAGATCACAACAGAGGTTGCAAACTTTCCTGAGATTCCAGTTGTTGAAGATCTAAACAATTTAGAGGTTCAAAAAAATCAAAAGATCTTAAGTCCTAGTTTTATTGCATTTGTAACCAACATTTACGGAGCAGTTGAAGAGACAATAAATGTTAAACCGGGACATTTTACCATCTATGAAACAACAGTAGATGTAATTCTTCAAACTGATGCAGGTTTTTCTATAAAGTTCGACTCGCTTCGTGCTAGTTCGAAACAACTTGAAGACTTGAAGACTGTTGTTGTTGAAAAAAGAGATGAGATACATGAATATGTAGACTTAAGAGTGGACGGCTGGGCGTATTACAAATAGTAGTAATATAATCTAGAAATAATATTATAAAAATGTGATGATAATTGCGCGACCGCGCAAAAAACATCACATTTTAGTCGAGGTAAAAGAGATATTGATTAGAGATATTTTGATCTCATATGACTTGAACAATCTATTAGCTCAGCTAAAACAGTTGAGCCATTCGGTTTTAAGTGTGGTAGAATTGGGATATGATGTTAAATTGGAAAGGAAAATATGCTGAAGAGAAGCTATTCAAAAACTATCACATACGGTTCGATAATTTTAGATTTTGAAGATATTAAAAAAATAATTGAACTACTAAAAGAAAAAAATAAAAAAAAGATATATTGTAATTTAAATATTATTGATCAAGGTGAAGTAAGCAAAAATGAGAGGATGCAAGATGACGAATTTATCGAAATCTTAGACCTCGGTAATATCAAAAAGATAGACTCATTTTTAATTAGATCCGGAGACTACAGAGATGAAACTAGAATATCAATTGAATATTCTTCCAAAATCTATTCTGATGGTCTTAAATTCAATATTGTATCGAGTAATAAGTTGAAATTAAGTGAGTTTATAGAACTGTTTAAAGATATATTTTGTAATCAAAAAAGTAAAAACTATTTGGCTAGAAACCCTTTCATAGTAACTCCAATCTTGTTCTTAATGTTGTTATTGTTGTTGTATTTATTACTTCCATTTTTCCAAATATTTGAACAATCATTGGTAACATACACTCCCGTTATAATCTTTACGACAGCGCTTGTCTCGTTCATACTCGCACAAACAATAATATTCCTCTATCCAAATGTCGTTTTGGTGCAAAAAAATACCAAAAGAGGTAGGGTATTTTGTAAAGATATCAATTTCTTTTTTGGTGTACTGTTTCTTGAGTTGCTTGGTGCTGTTATTGATAGGATTATATAGATGCATAAGATTTGGGAAATTAGAACTAGAAAACATAAAGACATAGTAAAGCAACTCCTTCTAAACAGGGGAGTTTTAGAGGATGATGAAAAGTTTTTGAATCCTAACTTTGAGAGAGACCTTGAGGATCCGACATTGCTTCCCAACTTTAATATTGCCCGTGAGCGAATTGTTAAAGCACATAAAAACAAAGAAAAAGTTGGTATCTTTGCCGACTATGATGCTGATGGAATTCCTGGTGCGGCATTTCTTAAAAAAACATTTGATCTGATCGGCGTTGAATGTGAAGTTTACATCCCATCTCGTGAAGAGGGGTACGGACTTAAAGAATCTGGAATTGATTTCTTGATCGATAAAGGTTGCTCTCTAATTATCTCAATTGATCTAGGTATTCGAGATATTGAAAGTGCAAAGTATTGCAAGAAAAAAAAGATAGATCTAATAATCACCGACCACCACATACCAGCAGATGCATTGCCCGATGCTTTGGCAATTGTCAATCCAAAGATTAAAGGGTCGCGCTATCCATACAAGGAGTTAAGTGGTGCTGGTGTGATATTTAAACTGGTCTGTGGGCTGTCAAAAGATTTCAAAAAAATAGATGAAAAATTCTTGAAGTGGAACATTGACCTAATTGCCATATCGACTATATCGGATGTGGTGCCACTAACTGGCGAAAACAGGTTAATTGCAAAGTACGGTTTGGTAGTGCTCAAAAAAACGAAAAACATCGGTTTGCAAGAGTTGTACAAAGTTGCAGAGATCGACAACAGTAAAATGCAAGCGTATATGGTTGGCTTTCAGATAGGCCCTAGGATCAATGCCCCTGGACGGATAGACAATGCTACAAAGTCGTATCAAATATTGACCACCAACGATAAACAGAAAGCTAAAGAGTTGGCGTACTCACTTGATGAAAAAAATAAAGAGCGCCAAATTCTGATGGACGGAATTTTCAAAGAAGCTTGTCAAAAGATAGAAGAGAGGAAACTTTTCAATGAAAAAGTAATTATCGTTGCAGGGGATTGGTCAAAGGGAGTTTTGGGTCCAACAGCATCGAGACTTTCGGATACTTATTCACGTCCTACAATATTGCTTTCACGCCTTAAGGGATCTTATTCTGGAAGTGCAAGAAGTATAAATGAGATAAATATTGTAGAAGTATTTGAAGCGGTTAAAAGTACCATCTTGAAATTTGGCGGACATGCGGGTGCGGCTGGAGTTTCAGTCGAAAGAGGAAATTTTGATATTTTCAAAAAGGCAGTAAAAGTATGGGCGGATAAAAATATATCAGATAAAGATTTACAAAAAAGATTAAAGATAGATGCCGCTATTTCGTTTAAGGAGATCCACAAATACTTGTATGATGACATCACAAAACTCGAACCATATGGAATGGGTAATCCAAAGCCGGTTTTTACTTCAGAAAATGTGAAAGTGAAGTACAGTAATGTTGTTGGTAGAGACAAATCACATATGTCCTTCACCTTTAGTGAGGCAGGCAAAGAATTTAGAGCAATCTGTTTTGGATACAAAGATTGCAGTATAAACAAATTTGAAAAACAAAACTTTGACATTGCATACCAGATAATGGAGAATGTTTGGAACGGACGACGACGACTTGAATTACAAGTCGTCGATATAAAATAATATGGCGAAAAAAGATAGAAAAATATATATGTGTGAGAATTGTGGCAATGAATTTTCGAGTTGGTCGGGAAGATGTGAGGGTTGCGGCGATTGGAATACAATAAAAGAAATTAGTTTTGCTGTAGCATCTCCAACATCAAATTATTCGTCACAAGTTAAAGGTGACTTTACAAAACTTAGTGACATAATGATTTCAAATAAATCAAGAGTTACTACAGGAATTGGAGAATTTGATAGAGTTTTGGGCGGTGGCGTCGTGGTCGGATCTGTAATATTGCTCGGAGGAGAACCCGGAATTGGAAAATCAACCATAACTACACAACTTGCTAAAACTATCAGAAATTTAGTTTATCTTTCTGGAGAGGAATCATTGTCCCAAATAAAAATCCGCGCAGACAGATTGGGTATACAATCGGATAATACTAGATTGATTGCAACTGGAGAAATTGAAGTTTTAGCATCGGAAATTGCAAAAAATAAACCAGAGCTGATCATCGTTGATTCAATCCAAACAGTATTTCTAACTTCGCAAGCATCAACCCCTGGAAGCTTGGTTCAAGTAAGAGAATGCGGAATCTATTTACAAAGATTGGCCAAACAAACTGGGGTTCCGATACTTATCGTTGGGCATGTTACAAAAGAGGGGAACATTGCCGGACCTAGACTTCTTGAACATTTGGTTGATGTAGTACTTTATCTGGAAGGGGAGCGTTTTCACGACGCAAGGATTTTGCGCGGAGTTAAAAACAGATTTGGTGCAACAAACGAAGTCGGGCTTTTTTCAATGGATGAAAAAGGACTTTTAGAGATAAAAAATCCTTCTGAATTATTTTTATCAAAACACGAAGTAAAACCTGGAAGCAGTATAACTGCAACCATGGAGGGGACAAGGCCGATACTTGTAGAGATTCAAGCGCTCACAATTCCAACAACTTTTGGTTATCCCAAGAGAACTGCATCGGGTTACAATTTAAATAGATTGAATTTGTTAGCGGCAGTGATAACAAAACATGGTGGTGTAAATTTGAACAATACCGATATCTACCTAAACATAGTTGGTGGGATGACTCTTTCAGAGCCGGCAGTAGATTTGGCGGTTTGTGCTGCGATAATATCTTCCGTAAAAAATAAACCGCTTTCAAAAGAGATGTGTTTGTTTGGCGAAGTGGGACTTTTAGGAGAAGTGAGAAAAGTCCCCAGAGAAAAAGATAGAGCAAAAGAGTGTTCGAATTTAGGTTTCAAATCAGTAGAAAATATAAAAGATATATCGGGATTGATAAAGAAATATTTTTTGTGATATCAACAATGAAAATAAAAATGTCTCGACATAACTAGAGACATTTTTAACTAAATATTATTTTATTCTTCTGATGGAGGAGGCGCTAAAAAAGTGGTTGTAAAAGTACCTTCAGAAGAATGAGTCTCATTTCCAGCTCCGTCTTTTGACTTTGCTCTAAAGTAGTATGTAACACCAGGAAATACTGTGATTGTAACGTTGTGAGAGGTTACCAAAGTCGAATCAAGTGTTGAGGAGTCAGTGTATGAATAAGGTGCGACTAGATCTTGAGCTGTGCCATATAAAACTTGGGAAGTTGCAGCTTCGTTGGTCTCCCATGTAATTTGCATCGAGGTTGAAGTTAGCTGCGAAGTTTGAACGTTAGAAATTACTGGAACAGAAACATCGCTCGGCACTGAAACATTTATCTCATTTTTTCCTGTAGAGTTATTTTCATCTGTAACAATCGCGGTTATTTTATGACTTCCAACGGAAAGTCCAGAGAAGTTGTAACTTGTTTCATAAGGTGCAGTCGTATCAGATGCAATAGAGATATCATCTATATAAAAATTGACAACTTTAATGGCGAACCCCGATGTGACAGAAGCCTTAACAGTTTGAAGACCTGTGACAGAGGCATTGTTGCCGGGCAATGTAATGGAAACTTTTGGATTGATATCTCCTATCTCACAAAAATCTGTTGGTGCAGAATTTGCCATTCCATTTGCTTCCGCCCAAGCTCTAACGGGACCTTCCCAATTGGAATTATCTGGACGCTGAGAGTGAATATTTGTATAAGTTTTTTCCTCAGTTAGACTCTCTGGCATCCCTTCTGGAGCAAGCAATTCCTGACCTTTGCAAACTCTAACTTTTACGTGAATGTCATCTTGTCCTGTGGGAACCTGCCATGAAGCAAAGATGTCAGTAACTTTTTCAGGAGAGTGTTCGGTTGGAAGTTTATTTGAATACCGGTCAACTTCAACTTTTTGAATACCAGATGGGCGGTCAAATATCTCTTTTTCACCAAGTGCGTTGGTCATGAAATTCTTAAAGATTGGCGCTGCGACAACAAGTCCAGCAGCTCCTCTTTTCATCTCGCTGTTATCATTATTGCCTGTCCAGACCGCAACAGCTAAAGACGGAGTGTATCCGATTGTCCAAGCATCACGGTAGTCAGAGGTGGTTCCTGTTTTTGCTGCAACATTTTTTCCTGAAATTCTAAGTGCTGAGTTTGATCCCATATGGTTAGATCTGGCCTGATTGTCAGAGAGGATATGAGAAATTAGATATGCAATTTCAGGGTTCAAAACTTCTCTACCGGGATCTTCATCGGGTTTATATTCGAATATTGTTTTCCCGTCGTTGTCATCTATTTTCAATATGGTCTTAATATCATGTCTGACCCCACCATTTGCAAAGACGCTGTAGGCTCCTGCCATCTCTATAGGGGACACTTCTCCTGCTCCAAGAGCCAAAGAAAGACCATACCTGTCCCTTTCAGTTAACGATGTAATTCCCAGGTCTTCTGCAGTTCTGATAGTTTCGTCAATTCCTGCCAAAGACAAAGTTTTTACAGCAGGAATGTTTAGTGAGTTTCCGAGGGCGTAACGAATATTGACTGGTCCTTCAAAACTTGCATCATAGTTGCTTGGTGCGTATCCTCCGCCAAAATCGGTTTTCAGATCAAAAAGTGTGGTCGAGGGTGAGTATTTGTTACTTTTAAATAGTGTTGCGTATTCGTATGGCTTGAAAGATGATCCTGGTTGGCGTAGAGAGTCTGCGACATTTACATTACCATCTATCTCAGTGTCAAAATAATCTTTTGATCCGACCATAGCTAAAATCTCACCAGTTTTTGGGTCGACGGCTACTATTGAGGCATTTGAACCACCGTATCTCTCTACTTTTGCCATTCCAGCTTCTACAGCTTCTTCAGCCATTTTCTGTTTGTCATAGTCTAAGGTGGTTATTATAGTCATTCCCTCTTGTTGAATTTTATCTTCGCCAAATTCTTCAACGGCTTGTTCAATTACATACATGGCAAAATGAGGAGCTAGCATATTTTCTCGTTTGTCTTTAACAATCGTACCTGTAGTAGTTGTGTCTTCTAATTTGGCTGCATCTGCTTCTTCTTCTGAGATGTATTTTTGATCAACCATCATGTCTAAGATCATATCTCTTCTCCAAATCAGATCTTCAGTGTGAGTTCCATAGGGTGAATAATATGTAGGAGCTTGAGGGATGGCAGCTAAAGTTGCAGCCTGTGCTAGAGTTAAATCTGCAGCAGTTTTATCATAAAACATTCGAGATGCAGCTTCAGCACCTGCAGTGTTGCCACCATATGGGATCTCATTCAGATACATGGTCAAAATCTCGTCTTTGTCATACATTACTTCAAGTTCAATTGCTAAAATCAGCTCTTTGAGTTTTCTACTCAAAGTTCTTTCAGAATGTAAAAGAGCGTTTTTAACGTATTGTTGAGTAATAGTTGAGCCACCACGTGTACGACTTGTTTGATTTGTTATTCGTTGAAATATAGCAGACATCACTCCAAAGACATCGAAACCTGGGTGAGAGTAAAAACTTTTATCTTCCACAGAGACGGTTGCTTGTTTTAAAATGTCAGGAAGTTGTTCACTTTCAACCACTGTTCTTCGTTGTTCGCCTGTTTCATAAAGGAGAGTTTCACCAGTTCTATCAAATATCTTGGTTGATTGGGCAGGACGTCGTTTGGCAATATTCCCTGGAGTAGGAAGATCCTTTGAATACCAGGCGAATAAAAATGCGACAAAAAAGACAAAAACTATCAAGCTGTAAAGTGCGATCCAGCCGATCTTTCTAAGTGTAATCTTTTTATCCTTCCTAATCGGAGAAAGAATCTTTTTTATCGAAAGGGGACTTTTAAATCCCCCAAATGGGTTAAATCTCATAAACACTCACTCCTACTTTACATTATAGCCCTAGATTGGTATTGTGTAAATACAAAAGTATAATCCGAATCTATCCGCCCTTTGGGCGACCCGCCTGGCTTCGCCGTCGAGGCGAGGACCTCGCCTTATCAGGCGGGCGAATTATATCCAAATTTACAAATAGTGTGAATAACGGCAACATTATAGTCGTAAGTCTTATTTAAGTCAAGACTAAATGAAACAAGGATGTTTATGAATAATCAAAATGAAGAACTAGAGGCGATACTTACGCGAGGAGTCGAAAAGATTATTTCCAAAGTGTCATTACTTGAAAAACTAAAATCGGGAAAAAAATTGAGACTTAAACTTGGTGTTGATCCTTCGAGTACTGATTTACACTTGGGTCATACAGTAGTTTTAAGAATTTTAAAAAAACTTCAAGACTTGGGTCATACTGTCATCTTTCTGATAGGTGATTATACTGCTTTAGTTGGAGACCCAAGTGGAACTAATAAAACTCGTCCAATTCTGATTCCAGAAGAAGTTGATAAAAATGCAAAAACTTATCTTGACCAAGTTGGAAAGATATTAGATGTGGACAAAACTGAGATACGAAAAAACTCCGAATGGTTTTCTGAAATGGGACTCAAGGGGCTTATAGATCTCGGGTCTAAATTTTCTGTTGCATCGATATTAGAAAGAGACGATTTTGAGAATCGGTTGAATAATAATAAAGAGATCTATATGCATGAGCTCTACTACCCGATGATGCAAGCATATGACTCTGTGATGCTTGAAGCTGACGTAGAATTTGGCGGGACTGATCAAACATTTAACATGCTAGCTGGACGATCATTACAAAAGAAGATGGGACAAACTTCTCAAGAGGTTTTGATGGCAAAACTCTTAGTTGGAACCGATGGAAAAGAGAAGATGTCAAAAAGTCTTGGAAACGGTATAGGTGTGACCGATTCTCCAAAAGATATGTTTGGAAAAATAATGTCGATTAGAGACGAATTGATTATGGATTATTTTTTACTTTGTACCGATGTCTCAGAAGAAGAGATTGACAAATTTAAAAGCGAGATGGAATCTGGTAAAAATCCGAGAGACTATAAAGAAAAATTAGCAGTTGAGTTGGTGACTATGTACCACAGCAAAGACGAAGCCATAAAAGCCAAAGATGGATTTGTGGAGCAATTCAGTAAAGGAGAAACTCCAAACGACATAGCAGAAATAGATCTTTCAGGATCTTTCGCTCTTCCTCTTCTTTTAGTAAATATTGGTGCGACGCCTTCTATTACCCAAGCCAGAAAGTTGATCGAACAGGGAGCTGTAAAGATAGATGGCGCGAAATTGACTGATCCAAAAGCTGAAGTTACAACAAAATCTGGAATGACGATACAAGTTGGAAAGCTGAATTGGTGGAAAGTGAAATAAGTTGAAAACAACACACACAGATTTTTTCCACAGAAATTACACAGATAATATTTCAAATACTGTCAAGATTTGTATTTTCGTATGATTTGAATATTCGTGAAGGGTTTTATTAAAATATGATTAAAGGATATGTAAAAGATAGCATTGTAAAAACTCTAGAAAAACTTGGACTTGATGTGCCGGTTAATTTTGAAATTGATTCACCACCAAAATCAGATATGGGGGATTTTGCGACAAATATTGCGATGGTTTTATCCCACGAAAAAAAGCAAAATCCAAAAGAGCTGGCAGAAAAAATTGTTGATGAGCTAAATAATGTTGATAATATAAAAGCAGAGATTGCCGGTCCTGGATTTATAAATATAAAATTGGACGACTCACTTTACATTGAGGAGTTAAAAAGTATATTATCTCAAAAAGAGAACTATGGAAAACAAACGATCGGAGATGGCAAAAAGATAAATGTCGAATACGTTTCAGCCAATCCAACAGGACCGATGCACATTGGAAATGCCAGGGGAGGTCCTATCGGAGAAGTAATCGCCAATTTGTATGAGTGGATGGGATATGAAGTTGATAGAGAGTTTTATATCAATGACATTGGCGGACAGATCGATAGGCTGGGTGAAAGTATATATTACTGGTATGAAAAATCTTTAGGAGAGGATCCAGAATTTCCAGAAGAAGGCTATCCTGGAGAGTATATAAAAGAGGTATTTGAGAACATTTATCAAAATAAAAAAGCAGAGCTTTCTAAGATAAAGGAAAAAGAAGATATTGTCGATTTGTTTAAGCATGAGGGGGTCAAGGTTGTTGTAGATAGGATTAAGTCTGATCTTGAGCTTCTGGGTATTGAATTTAAAATTTGGGAATTTCAGAGCAAATACGAAGATGGCGGTCTTTCTAATAAGGCGATTGATGCATTGAAAGAAAAAGGGGCGACCACCAATAAAGAGGGAGCGCTTTGGTATGTAAATCCAGATGACCCAAATTCAGATGATGCAGAGTCAGTGCTTCAAAAAAGCGACGGGAACGATACATTGACCTATTTTGCCGACGACATAGCCTATCATAAAGACAAGTTTGATCGAGGATATGAAAAAATGGTAAATGTCTGGGGGTCAAACCATCATGGACATGTGCCGAAATTGAAAGCTGCTTTGAAGTCTTTGGGTCTTGATTCAAAAAAACTTGATGTAGTTTTGTACCAATTCGTGAGACTTAAAAATGGTAATGAAGTTTTAAAGATGGGCAAGCGAACCGGCAATATTGTAAATATTAGCGATCTAATTAAAGCGGGGGTTACTGCAGATGCATTCAAATACTTTATTCTCTCGCAAAATTCAAATACTCCAATTGATTTTGACTTTAAACTTGCAAAAGATACTTCAGAGGAAAATCCTGTTTTTTATATTCAATACGCTCATGCAAGGATTTGTAGCATACTAAAAAAATCGGAGGATAGAGGAGACGAAGATGCCGACTTGACGCTTTTAAATGATCCTAAAGAGTTGGCGCTGATGCGAGAGCTGACTAAGTTCCCCGAATTACTGCAAGAAATCAACGGGTCTCTTCAAATTCAGGCACTCCCCCACTTCGCTATGAAAATCGCCTCTCTCTTTCATGATTTCTATGCCAATTGCCAAGTTTTATCTGATGATAAGAAGTTAAGTGTTGCAAGGTCGGCACTCGCCTCCTCTTGTAAAATTGTTTTAAAAAATGTTTTAGATGTTTGTGATATAACAGCACCTGAGAAGATGTAATAATATATAAGGAGGAATCGTGACACCAAATGACTCTAATGCTGATGGGGATGACTATAACCCCCTAACTGATGGGCCTAAGCCAGGAAGTGATGATTCGCAAAGTTTGCAAAAAGATGGTTTTGATTCACTTGAAAAAGAAGACAAAGCAACAACACCCGAACAACCAGCAGTAGATTCTGGCATGAAGCCAGAAGCGGGATCAGTTGACAAAGAAGAGCAGGAATCTAATAAGTTACTAGATAAAAACAATAAAAAAGAGACCAGAAGCACAGTATTTAGATATATTCTAATCATATTTATAGTCTTGGTGGTACTGGCAGTGCTAGGAGCGGCGGTTTATGCGTATTTTGAAACAGTCTAATAGTTGACAGAGGTGCCACTGAAGAATCCACAGACTCAAATACATATAGCTCAGATGTAAATAGCATTTCAATCAAAAAAACAGCTATAGCTGTTGGAGACGATACTTATAGGATTAAGAAAAGTGTGGAGTGCAAGCTTGTTGATCAAACAATCTCGACAAATGAGATCGAGTTTTCATTTACTCCACCAAAGAACTCAACTGTAGCAGTATTTAGCAATGTAGATTTAGAGGACATAGCGACCATGTCTATATTCTCAAAAAACGGTGATGAAAAGATAGACCCACTTGAGAGTGACCTTGCTGTTTTTGTGATGTGCAATAGAGGAATGGGACAAAAATTCATTGCAGCGTACGAGAGTGCTTTCGAGGGTCATATTATGGCTGAAAAATCCTATAACTATTTGGATCTGACAGAGCCCAACTTTATCTATACAAGTGAAGATATTGATACCCTAATTACAGAATCTAAGCAAGGCTATAGAATTGCTCGATTTGATGGAAGTTCTATTAAACTGTCCGAGATTTCGTCTCTTTATGTATCTTCTGAACAGACGGTTGATGAGAATGGTAATGATGCAGTATCAGTCAATTCAGAAATTGAGAAATCGGATTTTGTTGATACTGTAACTGTTTTGATCGAAGCACCTAGTGGATATACAGTATATATCCAAGCTGAGAAAAAAAATGAAGAGTTGCTAGATATGGCGCTAGACTCTTTGAAGTTCGAGTAAATTAGATCTAAATAAATGAAGAAGCGGCGACCCTGGTAGGGTCGCCGCGTGTGTGTTGTTGACGTGGGTTAGGCGTGAGCGACTGCTCACTCTGGTGGTGTGCCACCCCCGAGCCTCTTGACTCCCGCAGCCTGTGGCCCGCGATCGGAGTCCACGACTTCGAACTCGACTTCTTCACCCTCGTCGAGGGTTTTGAAGCCCGCCTCTTCGATCGCCGAGTAGTGGACGAAAACGTCCTCATCTCCCTCGCGCTCGATGAAGCCATATCCCTTCTGGGGGTTGAACCACATGACCTTACCTCGGATTGGTACTCCCATGCTCGTCACATCTTTTCCCCAATCATGATGGGGGCAATACGTCATTCGATATTGACAACATAGCATACATATACAACTATGTCAATAGTAAATAAAAACGGTTTTGAACAAGGTGTCAAAACCGCAATTATTAGATCAAAATAAATGCTTTACAAACTTACCTCATAAACATGACCCTTTGAGATCACCCACATAGTTTGAAGTCGTGGGTTTACGAAAAATTGATCTATAGAAAAATCGTCAAATATGAATTGATTAGAGTAGGAACCGTTTTTCTCAAAACGAACTATCCTATTTAATTTTTTATCAAGAATGTAAACAAAGCTTGAGTCGGAGTCAGAAAAGATCTGCGAAGGCTCCTGAATCGATGAACCTGGGGCAGGAATTACTCCCAAACTTAGATCAGCGTCATAAGCTCCTCGAACAAATTTTACCACCGTTGCGTCATTTTTTAAGACATATATATTGCCATCGATCGCAAGATCAACTGCACCTATTATAGAGATCTGTCTGGTATCTAGGTAATCTGTGCCCTTGGCGTATCCGTCTGTTAACGATGCATGCCTCCAAACTTCACCGGTGACATTGTCCAATGTGTAGATATTGCTAGCATATGTTGCAATAGCAACTGACTTTTGCCAATCATTGCCTTCTTGTGAAACAGCAATATTTTCAATAGTGTCAGTAGTAGTGTCGAGCGCTAGTATTTTATTTAGATCGGTATAGATATATACTTTGTCAGCTGATTCAGAGTAAGAGATGTCCAAAACTGTTCCATTCTCTGTCCCGATCGAAGCGACCAAAGTCGGAGTTTTTTCTCTGGTGTCCGTTGCGAAAACTTTTCCATCTGATGTGACACTATATAAAGTTGAACCTGCAAGTTCTGATTTTATTGCATCATCTTTTGTAAAAAACGATTCAGTAAGCCCCGAAAACCTTACGGCTCCCGTCATGTCATCTATTCTCTCTTGGATCTCCTTTACAAGTGCTTCTGCATCACTTGCTGTAACTGGGTGGTCGAGCGCAGATTGGGCCAATTCAAGCGCTTCAAGAAGTTTTTCTTCCCCACCATCACGCTTTAGGGCCATGTCTTCTTTGGCCTGGTTAAAGAGACTTTTTGCATCATTGATAGCGACGATAAGATCACGTTCGGACTTTAACTCTTCCCTATTTCCGTTGTTGGAGGTAATTTTGAAGTAAACGACTATTACCAACAAAATGGCTGCAAATATATAAATGTAGCGTCGGTTCTCTTTTTGGATTGACCATTTCCATGCTCTCTTAAACATAGGCACTGACTTGTTGACGATTTTAATCATCCATCTGTAAATGTTGCTATACCAAGTAGTTTTTCCTTTATATGGCTTTATGGTCAACGTTTCTGGAGTTCCTGGAGCCTTATTTATTTTTCCTGACATATTTGAAAATGATTTTTTTGCGTAGTCTTTCGATGAACCTAAGAATTCTTTTGTTTTAGGGGCGTAGTTATCTTTAATCTTCTTGTGAGTGTGTTTAAAGAATCTGCCAATTGCTACTCCTGTTGTTTTGCCACCAGAAACCGCCCCAGATTTTGCAGACTTCATTGCTGGAGCTGCTTTCTTTTTAAAATGATCCCATACTGTTTTTGAAGCCTGATCAAGATATAGAAACTCGGGGTAGCGTTCAGTATCGACATTTGATACATATTCTTCAGCATTTACTATCTCTAAAAAAGCGGCGTTAATGTCTGTTGCTTTCATTTTTCTAAGCAGAGAGTGGAATTCTTTTAACGACTCTCTAGCATTTAAATTAGCAACAATCCTACGAGATCGTTCGATTGAGATGTTATTGTACAGTCCAAGGTTTGAGATCATTACTCTATCACCAACGCTAAGACCGCCTGTTGTGATGCTTGAAAAAAGTTTGAGTGGGTTGATGTTGTCAGGTGAAAGGCCTTCAGTTATCTTTGAAATCTTTGTATCACGAATAAGATAACCCTCGATATTGCCAAACATACTTAAGTGAAGCTTCCCATTTTCTCCGTATCCGATAAGTGCGTTTACATTGCCGACCCAATCAATCTCTTTTTCTTGAGCAAGGTTTGCGATTGCCTGATTGATGTCTCTAAGTGTATCTTCAAAATCTTGTGAACTAAACTCTGGTTTGTTCTCAGCGACTTTTTTTAGAGTTTCTGAAATTGCCGCTTCAACCTTGTTGGTTGGAAGCCATGGGGATAGAATTTCTAACAGATAAAAGACAAGTGATCCATTGTCGGGATCAACAGAAACTTTTCCGGTGATCAGCTTTCTTTCTTCGGATTTTTCTTTTGTAGCTAAAAAAGCAGAGTTGATAGCTAGCTTGGTTTTTGGCATAATAATTTTAAATTACCAAGGCACAAGAAACAAGATACAAACAAATTACAAAAACAAAAATCAGATAATGAAAAATCCGCGTTTTATCCGCGTGGGATCCCTGCCTGCCGGTCATCGACTCCGAGGCTCAGACTCGAGGAGCAGGCAGGTGTGTACAAATATCAATCTGATCCGCCTTTGTTACATTTTACCAAAATTCGATATGTTATGTAAAATTTTAATAACAAATGCCAAATCGTGTGATTCAATAATTGAATATTGATATTATTTTATGTTCTGCCGATAGATGTAAAATCGGTCGAATATAACAAGTAGGTGATCGCACTCTTGGGCCACGGCCTAAGAAAATATTGATCCTTCGAAAAAAATTGATTTCTCAAAATCACTCAAAGCTACCATATAGATAAACTATTAGATAGTGCCAATGTAAAAATTGTTGGCCGATTTTAACCACCGACAGAACAATACAAAGATATCATATTTAACATAGTAGAACGTATAAACAATATTGTTGAAGTAACAATAACGAAAATAGTACGTATTATAGAAAGATAGAGAATGTTCCTTTTACTATAAAAGAGAGCAGGCGGATTGCTGGCTCCATGATTGAAGATAAGATTGAAAATGAAGAAACTCTATCAAAAATTAGAACCGCAAGAAGTATCATCGGTCCGTATTGGCGAAAGGCGATTTTGTTTTGATGGCTTAGATAATGCTCTACAACATGCGAGCCGTCCAAGGGGTATATTGGTAAAATATTGAACACTGCTAAAACCAGATTCAAATCAACTATTAGACTTAAGAGTGTCATCCACAAAGAAGAGTCAACGGTATGTCCAGTTAAGAGCCAGATTCGAATTGGGATCGCCAAAACAAATGCAGTTGCGATGTTTGCCATTATTCCTGAAAGAGAGACCCATATGTCGGAAGAAGGAGATTTGTAGTTATTCGGATTGGTCGGGACTGGTTTTCCCCAACCAAAACCTACGATAAACAAAAACAGTGTTCCCATCGGATCTAAGTGAGCAAAGGGGTTAAGTGTCAAGCGCCCCATCAGTTTTGCTGTCGGGTCTCCCATTTTGTTGGCAGCCCAAGCATGAGCAAACTCATGAACCGTAATAGCGATTACAAGAGCCACTATAAAGGTGATCAGAACTATGGGGGATTGTAACAGAGAAAGAAGTAACATAATATTAATTTCTAATTAACCTAATTATTCCCCGCCTGCCATCGCATATGCTCAAGCATTTCGGGCAGGTAATTGATCTAACCAAGAACTAGACTGCAAAAAACAAATATCAAATAAATATTGAACCACAAATACACGACAAAACAGTTGATTAAACTTAAATAATATGGTAAAGTGTATTTTGTTGACAATGATAGTATATCAATAATTTCGATATTTATTAACTTTGCACTATAAATTATTAATTGACAAGTCACATGGCCAGATGTTCAATCTGCAACAAATCAGCTGTTTCTGGACACAATGTATCTCACGCCCAGAACAGAACAAAGAGACTTTTTAAACCAAATCTTCAGAAGGTCAATGGTGTTCTTTTGTGTACACGATGCCTCAAAACTGTGAAAAAAGAAGCAAAGGAAGTTGTTGTTGAGAAGTCATAAGTCTTTAACATTAGGTTCTAAATATTAAATATTGCAATATGTTAAAATCAGCCAAGAGCTGATTTTTTAGTTGCAAATATTGGATTTTCGTGCTAGATTGACAGTGCGATACTGGGATACGTTAATTGCGTATCACAAAGGAGGGAAAGTTCGGTGTCAGCAACTAAGTTCGGCAAGTTCGTAAAAGAAAAAGCCTGCGGTGTGGAACTAACCGTGGAAGAAGTGGGTGAAAGATCTGAGATTGGCAGTAGCCGACTTCAAGAAGCGATGAAAGGAAAAGAACTTCTTAGCAAGTCTGAGCTGATCCGGTTGGCGACTGTGCTCGGTGTTTCGGTTGAAGAGATTACGGAAAGGTACCGGGATGCATCAAAGCCATCCGTTTGGAGTTGTGGCGGTTGTACCACGATGATTGTGGCTGCAATCGCAATCATTGCGATTATCGCGATCATCGTGTCGGTCGCGACATGATACGAAGCAACAAGGTCGCATAAACAGGGGTCGATGGTGAACCATACTGTCGACTCGAAAACTTTTAAAACCAAAAAACTGACTTTTGTCAGCTTTTTTATTTGAGAGTATTGTGGTAAATAACACTGGATCCCGTATCAAGTACGGGATGACAGAAGTTTGTATGCCAGTGTATTGGTTAAATTCTCATCGTCCTATGACTTTAAACTTGCAATCTTTTCGTCTCGTCGTTCAATCGCTTCATTAAAACATTTTTCACATAGAATTTCGTCGGTTTTGGTTTCAAATGTAACTTCCGCTTTTTTACCGCAAGAAATGCATTTGATCCAACTTCTTGGTTGGCGCTCATTTAACTTGGCTTTGTAAGTAGCAGTACAGGATTTACAGCGTTTGGGAATATTTTGAAGACCTTTGTCCAAAAAAAACTTTTGCTCACCCGCAGTCCAGATGAACTTTTGCCCACAATCCTTGCACATTAGCGTCTTGTCTTCTAAATCAGACTCTTTTACTTTTGAACCCATAAGAAAGCATTAAGTATACAGTATACAGTATACAGTATTGGGGAATATGAATAAAGTATCAACATCAGTATGTTGCTAAAACTTATTTTTTTAAATAAATATACGATTGAAATATACCTATTTTTTTGATAAGATTGGTTCAATGGAAGATGCTTTAGATTTTGCAGGAAAGATTTTAAAAAAAGCGGGGCAGATAAAGGTCCCTTCAACCTATCTTTTTTTAGGTGCAAGCGATTCTCTATCATCCAATATTGTACGACAAATCCAATTATCGTTAGAGGTAAAGAAAGAAGACATCACTTCTATATCGCCAGCAGATTCTGAAGGGAGAAAAGAACTGTTGTCGATCAAGCAGGCAAGAGAACTTTCCCATGCATTTAGTTTGACTCCAAGCGGAAAAGTTCGAATCGGAGTGATTTACGATTGTGACAAGATGTCGATAGCAGCAGCAAATGCTCTTTTGAAACTTTTGGAAGAGCCGCCAAAGTTTGGCATACTTCTACTTTTTTCGAAAACTGACAATATAATTGATACTATAAAGTCTCGAGCAACCACAATAAACTGTTATTCAGATAGCTTCAATAGAGAAATCGGCTTAGTTCAGTTTCTGATAGGTAAGGATTTTCATGAACAGTCAAGAGCGATAGAAAACATTGTAAAAGAGAATCAAGTAGATTTGTTTTTAGATCAGATGCAAAGCATATACTCTAACAAAATGCGACAAAGTCTGAGAAAAAAGTACATTGTGGTTCTGAAAGACATTGAAAGTGCTCGCAAAAAAATACAAAAAAATGCCAATCCTAGATTGACTCTTGAGTGTTTGATCATAAAGCACAACAAGGTATTGAACAATGTAAATTAAATAAATTTTAATAATATGTCAAAACAACTTATAAAACTTAAATGCGATGGCCAGATTGTAAAAGTGGACATCGGGGAGAGATCACTTCAAAAAAATGAACAGATTTTAATCGAATCTGAACAGGGTGTTGAAGTTGGTTTTGCAGTGCCAGAGTGTGTGGGGAAAAATCTTGAACAAAACGGTATGGAACTTCGGTCAAAAGATGGCAAAGAGATAGCATATACTTTTATTAGAAAGATCTCTGATACTGATAAAAAACAGATTAAAAAACTTTCGCAAGATGCAAAAACTTATCTTTTGGAATGCCAGCAAAAAGTTGAAAAATTTAAGCTTCCAATGCAACTTCTCGACGCTGATTTGAGTTTTGATGAAAAAAAACTTACAATTTATTTTACCGCACCTGGACGAGTTGATTTCAGACTTTTAGTTTCAGATCTAGCTCACACATTTAAAAAAATGATCCGCCTCCAGCAGATCGGATCTCGTGATGAAGCAAGGTTTTTGGGTGGAGTTGGACGATGCGGAGAATTTCTTTGTTGCAAAAGGTTTTTAAAAGATAATTTGGAAAGTGTTACACTAGATATGGCTCAAGACCAAAATTTGGCTCAGATGGGTTCAAACAGAATAACTGGCTCTTGTGGAAAGCTGATGTGTTGCCTGAAATTTGAATTAGAACATTATAGAGAGATGAAAAAAAAGATGCCAAAGATCGGATCTGATGCGAAAACTGAAGATGGGGTCGGGGTGGTGATAGGGCACAATGTTCCAAAGAAGATTTATTTGGTAAGATTGAAAGAGAAGGATAATGTAGTGGAGGTGCCTTGCTCGAATTAGGAATAATTGTAACAGTGGCGCTAATAGTGTTTTTGTTATTAAAAAATTATCCAAGAGTGGTAGCAACCGATGGCAGCAAATCAGATGAAAAAAGGCCAACCATGAAGATTTTAAAAAATTATTTCGATAGAAAGAGAGAAGAGAAAGAAAAAGGGATCAAAGAGGCTTTGTCAGAAGGCAAAAGCGAAATCGTCTCTCCTAAAGAAGTTGAAGATGCTAAAAAGGCGTTTGGATCTTCTAATCCTGAAGTTGCAAAACTTTTGCACGAAGCAGATGAGGCGATGAAAGAGAAGAAGTATAAGAAGGCTGAAGATGAATCTCTAGAGGAGATTGGATGAGACAAAGATG
>CAZAOA010000009.1:28381-39194 GCA_964486765.1 uncultured Candidatus Saccharibacteria bacterium | reverse complement strand
TTAAACCACATGCTCCACCGCTTGTGCGGGTCCCCGTCAATTCCTTTGAGTTTTAGCCTTGCGGCCGTACTACCCAGGCGGCAAACTTAACGCGTTAGCTTCGAAACCCAGAGGGTCGATACTCCGAGTTCCTAGTTTGCATCGTTTACGGCGTGGACTACCGGGGTATCTAATCCCGATCGCTACCCACGCTTTCGCTCCTCAGTGTCAGGTAATGCCCAGAGAACTGTCTTCACCATTGGCGTTCCATACGATATCTACGCATTTCACCGCTACACCGTATGTTCCGTTCTCCCCTGCATACCTCTAGGTTGAAAGTTTCAGATACTCTCTCCAAGTTGAGCTTGGATATTTAATATCCGACTTTTCAATCCACCTACGAGCTCTTTACGCCCAATAAATCCGGATAATGTTTGCACCCTACGTATTACCGCGGCTGCTGGCACGTAGTTAGCCGGTGCTTATTCATATGGTACCTTCAAGATTATTCCCATATAAAAGAAGTTTACAATCCGAAAACCTTCATCCTTCACGCAGTGTTGCTGCATCAGAGTTTCCTCCATTGTGCAAAATTCCCAACTGCTGCCTCCCGTAGGAGTATGGACCGTATCTCAGTTCCATCGAGGCTGGTCACCCTCTCAGGCCAGCTACCCGTCATCGCCTTGGTGAGCTTTTACCTCACCAACTAGCTGATAGGCGTAAGGCCTCTCCCCAAGCACCCGAAGGCTTTGCTGTGCTTCGCTACTGCTCAGTACTGTCATATACGGATAACTAATTGTTCTAATGGCTAATTTACTAATTTCGATCTTCATTAGTATATTCGCTATTGGTTTAATTCGCCATCCATTTATGAGTGCTGAACAAAAGTGAAGCACAGATTATGCAGGATTACCCACCCTTTCGGGTGGCTATCCTTCACTTAGGGGTAAGTTCCTTACTATTACTCTCTCGTTTGCCGCTATATCGCTCGACTTGCATGTGTTAGGCACACTGCCAACATTAATCCTGAGCCAGGATCAAACTCTCCGTGTAAAGTCTGATTTTAGAACATAAAATCAGACATATAGAGAAATTTAATCTCAAATAAAAATTAACTCCCAATACTCTAAATAAATTTAAATTATTGGTTGACTCACACATAATCACTATCTAGTTTATAATGATTTGGTTGTGGTATATAGAACCCATTTTACAATAACATCTGATATCTAAATCGATTCAAGAGTTATTTTGATATGGATTCATTTTGTTAAATGTACAAGACAATAAAAACCATGTCTCTGTCAAACAGAAACCATTCCCCCTATCAGTGCAGGAATAAATTTTTTATGTTTCTATAATCAGAATATATCATAAATATTTTTTTGTCAAGAAGTTCGTTATGTTTCAATAGCTTGGAAACATCCAAATGAAATTATAAGTACTCAAACCAAGAATTCATTCATACCTAAAGTCAGAATAGAATAGTCAAAAAAGTCCGTTTAGGTTGGAGAGGTTATTTGTGTTAAAGATGCATTTGATAGATAATTAGAATATGAAAACTCTAAAGATTATTCTCAATATAGTTCTAATAGCCTCACTTGCTACTCTAGTTATTACCTTTTTTATGAAAAATAAGCTTCCAGAAAAAAGTGAGATAGAAAATGAACTCTACCAGGATCCGATTCAAAACTCCGTCGATGAGTCGGATATTAAGAAAAAAGAAGGTGGCATCTCTTACACGATCCAACCACTCTATTCGTTCAAAGAGTGGGGTCTTGTGGTTTCAGTAAATGATAACGAAAAATGGTACTCCCGATTCAAAGACACCGATCCTTTAAACAGTAAAGATATCTGCGTTATTTGGGGTATAAATTTAGAAAATGAGGATTATAGAGACGCAAAGTTCAGTAGTGAGGAATTTGTCTGTTTTTATTATTCAAGTTCACAAGAAGCATCACAAAACTTCTCTGGGCTCCATCTGGCAAATAACCATCTTCTTCCAAAAAACGATGAAATATATAAAACTATCAAAAAGGCAAAAGTTGGTGATCAGATCTATTTTTCTGGATTCTTATCTACCTACACAGCCATGCAAGCTGATGGTCAAGAATGGACCAGAGGCACTAGCATAACTAGGGATGACACCGGAAACGGAGCATGTGAGACAGTATATGTTGATGAATTTGAGATTATTAAAATCGGAAATCCCCTTGTGGTTTATCTATACAATTTTGCAAAGTATTTATCAATACTTCTCATAATTGTATTATTTGGATTAATGTTCGTGCCAGAAACCAGAGAGCCTTCAAGCGAAGTCGAAATGGCTGATCCTCCAAGACCACAAGGACAGATACCAACTAAAAATGTAAGCGTCAATAAATCCAAATCAGCGATAGTTAGAAAATATGAAGAAGGAAACAAAGAAACCAAGATGGAGGATCTACTGCCGCCGAAAAGAGAAGAGTAAAATTAAGATAGCGAAGATATCACTGTTTCATTTCTCGAGATGATTAGTTTGAAAAAATAATATCTAATATTAGAAAAAATCTCCCGATGGGAGATTTTTTCGTTGAGATATTGTTTTCAATATTTCTCTACAGATTTTTCTTCTTTTTTCTAACCGATAAGAATCTTGCCACTTCAACTGCAATCACTCCAGCACCAGCCAAGTAAAGAATCATATTTATAAACCAACCTATCACTGGAATGAAGGTAAATACATTTACAAGTATTAGACCTATTAGCATAGCAACGACTGGAAGATGGGTTTCTTTCTTATCTTTGTTGATCAAATTTTGAATATACAATCCAAGTCCAAAAATTGCTAGAATTCGAGCGATAAATAAGAATATTGGATAGACAAGAAGACCGAACGCTCCGAATGGGATAAAGATAAGACTAATCAGAAGTATTACTGAAGCAACTGGTATCATAACTGCTGCGACCAATCCCCACAAGATATTCATTCCAAAATTGTCCAAGTATCTGTCAGAAAGTTCTTTTGATTTTTTTGGAAAGAGAGTCATTATAATTAGAAGCATCAAAAACATGGCAACGATTGATCCGACTTTTACAAATGCAGATCCTAAAAATAGATTTGAAGCATCTCTTTTTTCTTTGCTCTCAACAACTTTTCTTCCGATTGATCCATAAATTGCACCGTCTTCAACTGTCGCGTCAGTATCGCTGTAGTATGTTACATCCCCTGAAACATTTGCACTATCTGCTAATGACAAATCTCCAACTCCGAGTAGCACTGAGTTAACACTTCCAGCGATCGAAACTGCACCTGAGCCAGCAGTTAAATCGCCACCGATTGTGGCACCCTCTTTAACTACCAATGTTCCAGCTCCAACCACTACATCGTCCAAAACTTCACCGCTAATTACGATGTTTCCGGCGCCACTTCTCAAATCATCCATCGCCTTTCCTGAAAAATCAACCTGTCCTCCAAAAATCCAAAGATCACCCTCAATGGTTCCAGAGATGTCGATGTTACCGCCAAAGACAAACAGATCTCCTTTTACAGTTCCATCAACTGTAGCATTGCCTGTAAAGATGTAGATATCATCTTCTACCACATCAGATGACTTGAGGTTATAGCTGTCATCTTTCGTAATAAACTCCGTCGCCAATACACTACCAGGAATCAATAACAGAGCGAGGGCAAAAACCGCAAGTAGTATTTTCTTCATAGTCCTTCTTTCGCTTAATTCTTACTAGCTTAATTCTAAATTCTTAATATTACTTATTACTTACTTATGCATCCAAATAATTGGTTATCTTTCTTTGAATTTTACCTTTCCATCCACGTATCTTTTCAATCACTGCATAATAAACTGGAAATGCTGTAACAACCAAAACAGTTGAAGCAATTAATCCAAAGATGATTGAGTAAGTCAGACTCTCCCAAAAAGGATCACGAGAAAGTGGGAAAAGAGCAACTATAGTTGTAGCTGAAGTAATGATAATCGGTCTGAACCTGATCTTGATCGCTCCAGAGATGGAGTCAGCTATGTTCATCCCTGACTTTCTTCGTTTATTGGCAAAATCGATAATCAAGATAGTGTTATTCACAACGATTCCAGATAGAGCGATTATTCCGATCATTACAAAGAAACTTAGTGCATTGTCAGTAAAGTAAAGTCCAGGGAAAAGTCCCGCAAAGGTGAAAGGTATCGCCAACAAAATCAAGAACGGAAGGGCAAAAGAGTTGTACTGAATCACCAACAACAGATACATCACCGCAATCGCAGCCAAAAGAGCGAATAAGGCTGAATTGAATGATCCCATAAGCTCCCCTTCCAACCCTTGATCGAAGCTTAAGTCATCTTCATCTAAACCATATGTCGCTAACTTGTCTGTATTAAACTCCTCTTTGACCTGATCTTGAAGTGCAATGATTAGGCCGGTGTTTTCTGGATCAGAAGTTTTTGCTTTAACCTGTGCCACTCTTTTACCATCTGTCTTAGATATCAGTGAAAGATAGTCAATCGCGATCTCTCCGACTTTTTCGCCATCATTTATCTCTTTGTCATCTAAAAATGCTTTTATTTCAGAAGTTACATTTTCCAATGTTGCTTGATCTTCAGATATTACTTGGATAAAAAACTGGTACTCTTGTGAATGTGGGCCTGAAGTTCCATTGCTGACTTTGACACTTGCACCCTGAAAACCTTTTAACTCTTCATTCAAATCATCGGCGATGGTTTTTGAAGTAATCTCTCTATCATCCATATTTGTTAACTGAATATACATAAAACTTTGACTTTCGTTTGAAGCCATATAATTAACTTCCTTTATCTCAGATCCGTATTTTCCTATAACTATATCTTCAACTTCTATCATCAACTTTGCAGCTTCATCTATATTTTTTCCAGAATCAATGCCTGAGACCAAGAACATTTCATTACTATCTTTTGTTTCCGGAAAAGTTGAGAATTTTAGTTTACTGGCATAGAAACCGCCAACGGCAACAAGGGCTAAACTCACCACCAAAATGGTAATCGCAAGCCAAGTTTTTCTTAGATAATAGGAAACAAAATCTCCAACCTTTTCACTTAACCATCTGATAAAATCTGGGAACCAATAAATCAATCTTCTAAGCGTCTTTCTCTGTTCATCTTGCTTTTTTCTTTTCTCATCATTGTAGTTTGGGATAAGCCAGCGAGACATAAAAGCGGTCAAAGAAAGTGCGATAATCAGTGAAAATACTAGCGCAATCATAACAGTGATCGGGATGAACTTTATAAAGTCTCCAAGAATTCCCGAGATAAATGCCATCGGAGCAAATACTAAAAGCGTTGTAACAGTTCCCATCATATCGGCTACTCCGACATCACCAATTGCAGCCTTAATCGCCTCTAAACCTTTTTTGCCTTCCCTCTTTCTATAATCAACCGCTTCTGCAACCACTATTGCATCATCTACTAGGAGTCCCAAAACCAGAATTACACCGAACAGAACTATAAAGTTAAGGTCATATCCGATCAAGTAGAGTCCCGCAAATGTTGCAGCTAAAACAGTTGGGATAAAGAAGATCGCTATGATTGAAGCTCTCCAGTTTAGGAAGAAAAATAGAATTATTGCTACGGCGATAAGTGCAGATAAGGCATTACTCTCTAAGTCAGATATTGATTTTTTGTTTTGAACCGCAAAGTCACCACCGTAAGAAACCACATATCCATCCAAATCTCCGTCTTCGATCAACTCATCAATCCGCTCATGCATTGCATCTGAGGCATCGATTAAACCACTATCTTTTGCTTTTATAATTCCAATGTTTATGGCGTCTTGAAATATTAGTTCGCCATCTAAAGAAGTACCAACTCTGTTGTATCCTGTTTGAAGCTTAACCGTCTTTTTTGTGATCGGATTAGTTTGTTCTTCAAAAATCTCGATCGCATTTGATTCTTTTATATCACTTAATTTTTGAATTTCTTCTGCAACCTCTTTCGCTTTTAGTGTCATCTCTTCAACAGTTTTATCGGGATTAGAAATTGCTATTAAAATATCGTGTGATCCATCAACAGCACCAGCGGAGATAGTTTGAACTGTTGCCTCGATCCCGTCGGGGAGGGTTACATTTGAATCAATCTCAGCTTGCAACTCCTTGGCGCCATCTTCAGAATTAGTTCCTTGAGTTAAGCTAACAACAATATTTGAAAAATTTTCGTTGGTTATAGATTTAACCTTTTCGACAATATCAAGGTCAGAGATTGCCGTTTCAATAGGACTTGTTACCTCATCGTCAACTTTGTTCATATCATTTGCAAAGTATGGAGTGGTAACTATGGCAATCGGAATTTCGACTGCGGGGCTTCCTTCTCTTTTTAGAAAAGTGGAGTAACTAAGATAACCAATTACGATGATCGCCACGAACAAGATAAGTGTAACTCTAAAGTTCTTTGCAAAAAAAGTTGAAAAACCAGTTAACGCCTTCGAGATCCATGAATCGTTCATAACAAAAACCCTACAAATTAATTTATATTACGTAATTATAATACTCTATGATTCTTTTTAATTCAATACTCTAAAAAATTAAAACAGATGATTTAAGGCTCGAATCGTCTGCTTTAATACAATCTTGCTCCATCTATCCCAAAGTTGAAACCCAATCGCCCACATAGTGAGTTATTACGATAACTGCAATGGCGATAATAAGGTGTTCAAGTATAACTTTATAGGATTTAATTTTTTGATTTTTTGCCATAAAGTAGCTAAATATAACGATCAAACTCAAACCCCATAAAATGCTAATTATGATTGCGGTTGATAATTCAAAAATCAAAAAAGGAATAATAAAGGTCAAAGCGAAGATGAATTTGGATAACAATGTAGCAATCGTTGATTCCCAAATTTCTCTATTAGAATGAATACCTTCTGATTCTTCTGAAATATGAATTCCCAAAGCATCTGAAAAAGAATCCGCAATCGCTATTACGATTATTCCACCGATGATGACCATATCTGAATGAGTACCAGAATGCAGACCAATAATCAAACCCAACGTCGTAATTATTCCAGATATTAGACCGAAACTAAAACCTTTTTTAATCGAAGATTTCATAGTATTAAATTAGTAATATTGTTCACCCATTATACCTTTTCAAAACAGATTTGTAATATAAAAAATATTATCAATTCCCCACAAACACAATCCCGTTGGGCTATCTTAAAACTATCTCTTTTGATTTTTTTATCTCTTCTGGGTCTTCTAGAAGTTCTCCTTTATGCAATTTGATTATTAGAGGAATCACACCACAATCCTTACACTTTCCCCAACCGCATTTACCACCATTTTCTTTGGATAGGTTCTGGCACAACTCTAATTCTCTATCAAAAACTTCTTTTTTGATTATGTTTTTCTTCAACCCAGTTTTACATGTTGGTTTACTCATAATTTATTTATTAATTACCTACCTTTATATTTTGTGTTTATTAATAAAGGAACGGTCAACACTTCTTTCTCATTTTGAAGATGTCCCCATTTTCCTTTTTCTCCAAATAGTTCTCCGTGGTCTCCACATACAACGATAAGAATAGGCTTATCTCCTGATATTTGATCTAATAATCTTCCAATCTGATTATCGATAATCTCCAAAGTTCGAACTTGAACATTGTGCAAAAGTTTTCCAAGTTTGTAGTTTAAATGGGAAGGACTTTTTCTATATCCTCCGAAATAAGGTTCCATGCTTTTCAGCACATTCTTTTCATCGCTATTCATTCTCTCTATGTTGTATGGCATGTGCGTAGCAGGCTCATTTATGAAAACAAACCAGTTTTCCGAACTCTCACAAAAAGAAACTATGTTCGATAAATTAAACAGGGGGATAGATTTTGTTGATGTTCGCTCATAACAGTTTTTAAATGGTCCGCAATAAATAAATTCGTTTCTTTTAAAATACATTCTCAAAGCCGAACTTTCCCTTGCAAAAAAAGAAGTTCCTCCAAATCCTTTTATTTTATACCCTTTCTTCCTGTATCCTTCAAGAATGGAACCTCCGCCTAGGCGCACACCTGCCTTGATATTATTTTTTGTTGCTCTATTCAATCTCCATAGATATGCTCCTCTCCTACTATTGAAATCCTCGTCTTTACCAGTAGATGGAAGATGTCCAATAAAAAAACTATGGTGTGCTGGGTAGGTGTAACTTGCAGGAGTCTGAGCACCTTGCGCTATACCAATTTTATCTAAATTGGGAGTCTTGGCTTTCTGGTATGTGTCCCATCGACAAGAGTCTAGTGTAATGAACAAAACATTGTGGTCGTAATCAATTAGGTCTTTCATATTAGATAAATTACTTATTTTTTTAATAGGTGTTGATATCGCCAACAATGTTAGATCGCTCGAATCGTTGTATTTGGTTTTTTTCGAAATGAAAGCTAGGTCACCTTTTTAACCGAAGATTTCATAGTATTAAATTAGTAATATTGTTCACCCATTATACCTTTTCAAAACAGATTTGTAATATAAAAAATATTATCAATTCCCCACAAACACAATCCCGTTTGGCAAAGATCGTCCGGGGCCTTTTTTATAACTTCCATTATAATACATTGCCACTGACCCACCACCGTCTATCTCGGTTGCTGTGTCAGCACCGAGTGCCAACATAATATCTACCGTATCTGGAACAGTCGCTCCACTTGCAATCATAGCTATTAAAGTAGTTCCTTGTAGCCCAATCGCCCCTCTGTTTGACTTTGTGTATTTTTGTTTGTCGTCTAGCGTTCCGAAATTCAGAACACTCGCTCTACCACGAATTAGCGATGGACCAGAGTTAATGCCCGAGTAGTGCCCACCATCTTTTCCAAGAATCCAAGCGTAGTAAAAAGTTGGGTAACCCGATGCGGAAAATGCGTAGTAGTCGTTCCACTCACCCAAATCGTTTGTTGCATTTATCATCATTCCAATCCTGGGATTTAGTATTTTCCAGAAAAATGAATTAGTTTTTCCTGCACAAACACCATAATCGGTCGGGCAAAAGTATGTTCCGTGGATCCCTGCAAAACCACCGTTACGTGAAACCATATTAGCAAGCGATGTTGTCGGACAACTATCTGCACAATCCCCGTCCGCAGCTGTATCAGTTACCACCCGTATTCCGCCGGATCCAAGATTGAACCTCATCACGTCAACAGCAAATGATCCAACTGCAGTGTCGACATTTTTATGTTCGTACGTAGAGTTTGCGGTAGATGCCCCTGATGTTGCCGGTGCTGGCGCAGCAACCGGTGCAGGAGCTGGTCTTGGGACATATATTACTGGCACTTTTGCTGCTATCTCATCGATTAGTTCTTCTCCAGCCCTTATCGTTATCTCTTTTTCAACATCCTTAAAACCTGCGCATACAATTTTAAAAGTGTAGGTGTTTTCAACTGGTTTAAATTCGTATTCACCACTTTCCCCCGAAACCGCTTCATAAGCTTTTTCTTCACCAATCAAAAGCTCAAGCGTACAGTCCTTTATGGGAGTATCACCATCTTTTATGTTGCCTTTAAGAACCCCTTCAAACTCTCCCTTAAACAGATTCACCAATTGTAATAAAGAGTTGGCTTTATCTATAGACAAGGAGTACATACCAGAATTCAATAGATCTCTTAGGCTTTCGTATTCTTGTTCAAATGCTTCAACATTCAATCCAACTTTCTGCAAAAGTTCCAACAACGCTTTAACCTCTAGAAACTTAGCAAATGCTTCATCAAAAAGTTTATCTTCCTTGATCTGAATTTGATTTTCTTTTTGAATTTGTTTACTAGCATAATATGCTTTCGCTCCAACTCCAAGTCCGGCCAAAACTAAAATTGCCGTCACTATATAAACGACAAATCGAAGTCTATTTTTTAGATACAAATTCCTAATTCCCAAATTCCCTCCTAGATATTTATTCCTTAAATTTTAATTCCTTAAATGAGTGAAGATCAAAACCATATTTTTTGTATATTTCAATATGTCCTATATGACCTGCATCTTTTCCGATAAGACCAAGCTTGTCTAAAGCATTGTGAACATTTTTTTCATTTGAGGCTTCAATGTCTAAAAATGCAGGGATCTTTGGCCATTCATCAATGTTTATCTCTACTCCATCCAGATCAAAACTAGTTCGGTAGTTCTCCTGATAAACTATATCGATAAAACAGTCCATATTTTTAAAAAGCTTTGCTGTTGTTTCGAAATCATCCGATGAAATTTCTATCTCTTTTGTATCAGTAATTCCAGAACCACTTTTTATCTTCATTGTTATCTTTGTTTTTCCATCCATTTCTCGAACCCGAATCCACTTACCACACATTCCGTCCTTGTCTTTCTCAAGATCAAACACCCATCGGCGTGAAAATACACGTTTTCCACCAGTAGCACTAAGATCTTTCAATCTTTTCTTGATATTGTCTACATCAACATCAAGAACTTGTGTTTCGAATTCTGTTTCCATAACAAAATTATACCATAATTAGTGTATTGCATTAACTTAACGTACAGCATTTAGTTCCATGTACCATCCGTGTGGTTTTACGCAAACTGGGCAACTCTTTGGTGCTTCTTTGCCTTTATGAACGTAACCACAATTGAGGCACTTCCATTCAACCGATTTACTCGATTTGTGAAGCGTACCGCTTTTAATTTTCTCTGCTAAATTTAGATACCGCTCTTCATGTTTTTCCTCAACTTCAGAGATTTCTTGAAAAAGTTTTGCAATCTTTTTCTCCCCCTCCATAAGAGCCACTTTTTTAAATTCAGGATACATCTTGCCCCACTCAAATTTCTCCCCCGCTGCAGCGTGTTTCAAATTTTCCAATGTTGATGCTTCTGAATCAATGTCATACGTAT
>CAZAOA010000009.1:595-28371 GCA_964486765.1 uncultured Candidatus Saccharibacteria bacterium | reverse complement strand
CGTATCTGTATCATGATCATCCGTCATCTCCACATGTCCGCTCATATGTTCGTACAACTCTTCAGCGTGGGCTCTTTCATTGTCAGCAGTTTCTTCAAAAATTCGTGCGATCCACTCATTGTTTTCAGCTCGAGCTTTTTTAGCATAGAAAGTGTATTTATTCCTCGCCATACTTTCACCCGCAAAAGCTTTAAGTAAATTCTTTTGAGTTTCGTTCATATTATCTCCAAATTTAATATTATTTGATTAATGTCGAGTACAAAAAATTATCTCATACGAGACAATTAATGCAATAGAATATACTTTAATGCTTGAGGGCAGGCCACGATTAATCGCAACCTGCCCTTTACGGCTCTTCTGTCATTGACTGACAGGTGTTGCTCCTCGATGGCTTCCCTTTCGACTCACTTTTTTTGCGTCGATCTCTATACCCTCCCCGATCAGGACTCTGTGGCGGGATCTTCTTAACTTGCTTTGCAATGACCTCCTTCGTGCGGATGTGAACTTTTTGACATCCATCTTGAATAGGACATACAGCATCTTGCCAGGTATCTTGAGTGTTTGTTATCCTACAATGGAAATGTCCGGATCCATGTGGGTTGCCGACTTCTGTATTTGAACAGCGACCCACGAACTTATCACATGGACAGTTTTCGACCGGAACATCTTCGACACACCCCAGTCGGCATCTCGGTACTACTCCTACAAACTTGAAATTCATACATTCTGCACGCGGATCCAAAGGCAAGATTCTCACCCCTTTCATCACGTCGAGTAACTGCTTTTTACACTTATATTGTAAAACATTTAGAACATTATATCAAAAATACTTCTAGAGAGGGGAAAGACACACCCTCTTTTGTTGTCCGATTATTGTGGCGAACGAATCCTGGCCATCGCTCTATCTATGACCTCATCAACTGCGAATTCATCCGCCAAGTCGCCGAGCTGAAAGTGTCTAGACGCACGAATCCACCACATCGCTAGCCTGATGAGTTGTTCTGTTGAATGCAACTCCCAGCCAGCGATCATCGTTGGTGCACCCCAAGCTGTTGGCATCGTACTTTCGAGCTCTGTGCCTTTACCAACAACTTCACCCGGTCCCTTTGTGAGCACATCTCTTATGAATGCATTGAAGAAGCTCGCCTCGATTATTATCTGTTTGCCTTCGGGCCGTGTACTATCGGGACCCGACAGAGCAACCTCGATCGACCCTACGTCTTCGATCTCTACCGAAAGCACAGGTGTTTTGGGTTCATCGCCCAATGCCGTTCCAGCTGCAACCTTAGGTGCTTTCAGCAACACTCCTCGTTCGACAAGTTCATTGGCAGCGTGGAGCCCTGAAACAAGTCTTTCTTCGACAAACGAAATCATGCTTTCTGCAATCGGGGATCCGCCAGATCTAAGCTTCATCCACCAGATCACCAAATCGCAAATTTGCCTTACACTACATTTCTGTTCCCCCAAATCAACCTTCTGATTCAGACACATTGGCTTGGGAAATTCAATCAATTCTATTCGTGCAATGCCTTGTGCCTTAACATCAACATACGCAACAACGTTTGGGCCTTCGGTGCCAAGCCACTTGGCAACCATAACATCCATCATAGTCTGTGTCAGAGCTATGTTAGCAGACAGTATGTGAGCTACATCTGCCCAACCGAGGGTGCCAATGCTAACTTCCAGATTCTCTGTATCTTCCCTGTCTGCATGAAATACAACAGCGTTTTCAACTTTGCTATCCATTACCACGACCTCTCTTTCGTGTCTTTCCTACGGTTCTCCCTCTAGAAATATTTTTGCCCTAAACCTAACATGGTTTAGGTTTTATTTAATTGTTAATGTTCTTATTTTGATATTGGATCTTGATATTTATTTGTTTTTTGAACTTTGTGATTTGTTATTTACCCTTGAATATCTTATATAACCTGAACAGGCAACAACATCTACTCCTTTTTTCTGAAGTTCATCCATTATTAAATTTAACCCCAAAGAATCAGAGGCGATGTGGCCTGCTATCACCACATTTATATAATGCTTTATCGCTTCAGTTCTGTCCTCTTCTCGAATATGCATAGCAATCTCGGTGCCGATCCCATAGTGACTCATTCTTTCATATACTTTTTCTGAACCCGAAGTCCCTCCGGTCATACCGCTAACTACGATTTTTCCAGCTCGAGATTTAGGATCACCTGCAAAAATCGCTGGACCAGTATGAAGTTCGATCGCAGCTTTGTATTCGGGAATAGTTTTCAATACTTCAACTATCTCACCTACAGTCTTTGGTTTTTTCTGATTTATAGTATTGTTCACAAAGTTCCAAACACAATTATCTGCAGGAGTATGTACACAGATTATCGGAATCCCAAGAAGTTTTGCCGCATCCACTGATTGATAATGATTCGATGGAGAGATGCTACGCCATACTTCCTTTAGACGTTCTTTCAAAACTCCTTCGGCGATGTTTTCAGGAACACCTGCGATTTTTAAAACTTCGGTTTGTATGTCCATAACTTCATGAAGTCTAGCTAAGGCTTTTCCGATCGGATGATGGGATATAATTAGATCAATCCTTCGGCTTTGCTCAGGACGGGTCTTTTTGTCATTTTTTGTAAGCTCATTCGCCAGTAGCACTTCTGCTGTATCGATATCGACTCCCACCAAAACTCGTTTTACTTTAGTACTTTTGTTTCCGAATAATATGCGTGAGTCAGAATACGGATTTTCGAATTTATCCTTGTCGTATTCTGCTTGTTTTTGTTTCAAAAGTTCTTTGTACTCTTTACGATTTAACTTCAAGATATCTTGCACACCTTTTTTACCACGTGGGTCATTTTTAATTCCAATATTTATCGCTAAATCAAAGATTTCTTGAATATTCATTTTTATACTAACTAATAACTTTATCAATTATTCCATATTCTTTCGCCTCTTTTGCTCGCATATAGAAGTCTCTGTCGGTATCTTTTTCAATTGTGGCAATAGGTTGCTGTGTATTTTTCGCTAAGATTTCGTTCATCTCTTTTCTGATTTTCAAAATCTCTTCCGCTTGGATTTTAATGTCGCTCGCTTGCCCCTTTGTCCCACCCATAGGCTGATGAATAAGTATCCTTGAATTTGGTAGTGACAGTCTTTTGCCCTTTTCTCCACCGGCAAGGAGAAACGATGCCATAGATGCAGCAAGCCCAACACAGATCATTGAGACTTTTGGTTTGATGTACTGCATGGTGTCATAGATAGCCATACCAGAGTAAACTTCTCCACCAGCAGAATTTATATACATCTGGATCTCTTTTTTAGGATCTGCTGATTCAAGGAAAAGAAGTTGTGCAATCACAGTATTTGCGACAGCATCATCAATTATTCCTCCAAGAAAGATAATTCTGTCTTTCAAAAGTCTAGAGTATATATCATAGGCTCGTTCGCCTTGAACAGTTTTTTCTATAACAGTTGGTATCAAATACGACATAGTAAACTCCGTTAAAATTCAATAATAATAAGTTCAACTTAAGAATGTTCTTATTGCATTAAAATAATATCGACTTTTTACGAAAATGTCAATTATCATTTATAAACAAAAAACTACTCCGCGGTAGTAGCATAAACAATAAATAGTATTTTATGTTATCTCTGTTTCTCTTTCAGCAATTGGTTTTTCGATCATCAACCTTAATCCATATAGTGAAAGTATCACCGACAGCATTATCATCGCATAGAAAGGAGAGGTTGCATCAGCGACTCCTCCAATCAAAACCGCTGGAACCGACATCGCAAGATTTATAAACATAGTCGATATCCCAAAAACCTTTCCCCTATCTTCTTTATTTGAATTCAAATGCAAAGCCGTCTGCGCAGAGATATATACTATAGATGTTCCGGCTCCAAGCCCGATCACTAGTAATGTACTAACAAGTCTGCTCAAGAAAAACGTTTCATAAAATCCATAGAGTGAAAATAAAAGTAAAGTCGCAGCTACAACAACAAAGCTCTTGTTCATCGCCCGAACAATGCTAAATTTCTTCTTTCGATCAAGCAACCATGCCCCCAAAAGCATTCCCAGTCCAGATGGTGCAATTATTGCAGGTCCGATAAATCTCGGAGCAATATTGAGTACATTTTCACCAAAACTGGGCATTAGAATTATAAATGATCCTAACATCGCCCAACCAGCTGTTAGTTTCATCATCGGAGAAAATATCTTCTTTCTTTTAAATATAATTGGAATAGCGCCTTTAGTGTCAGACCAGATGTTCTCTATATCTTTTGCCAGAGTGGTAAGGGTTATCTTTTTTACCTCTTTTTGATCGTAGTTTCTCATCGAATTAACCGCCCAAGTTGAGATCAGATACAAAAGAGCACAAAGCAAAATAAGCCACTCTGTAGAAAGCCAGCCCATTATCGGTCCTGCAATCGAATAACCTATCAGAAGCGACCCGTACATAGTGGTCATTATTACTGAATTTGTCGCAACCAGCTTCTCTTTAGGAACGATAAGCGGGATCGAGGCATTCTCTGCTGGAGAGAAGAATTGAGTAATCAAAGATATCGCAAAGATTACCTCCAAAATCCCGAGAACATTATCTTTCACAACAAACAATAAAAGTACCGCAAAGAACCGTAGTATATTTGTATAGGTCAAGATTTTTTTGAAGTTGAATCGATCAGCTATCACACCAGAGAAGGGACCGAAGATAACAGATGGAAGAGCCGACGCTATTAGAACTAGAGAGATCGATGTTGTAGATTTGGTCAGATCATAAATATGTAAAAGTAGGGCAAAGTTAAGCATATGATGCGCAACTTGCGATGTGATCTGCGCAATCCAAAGCTTATAGAAGTTTCTAAATTTTAACACTCCTGCAAATGTGTTAGACACAATTCTTACCCTCCGATAAAATATCAAATATAAATTCTGAAAAATTTGTGTATATCTGTGTAAAGGATCCCTGCCTGCCTGCAGGTGTGTTAGAATATCAATTTATCTTGCGATCGTTTCAACGATTGTCTTAACTATTGTACCTTTACGCCTTAACAATTGTTCGAACCAAATACTCCAAAGCTTTTCTGCCAGCTTCTTGGTCTTTCGCGTCGATCTTTCGCTCATCTATAACACTGCCTAATATAAATCCGATTTTTACATTCTTTTCGGCAGAAGGTCGCATATCTTTTCGCAAATCTTCCTCTGTTTTTTTGATGCTCTCTAAATATTTGTCAAATTGCAAACCTTGAGAAGTAATCTGGTTTTTGTAGTTTTCTAGAGTTTTTTCTGTCTCCTGCCAAATCAATACTTCTGGAACTTCCACCTTAACAAGTGGCAGAATCTTTTCGATTACTTGAAGCTCAAATTTGTTCTTGTACTCAAGTTCCATCTCTTTAACTAGACTATCTTTTACTGCAGTTTCAAGTTGTTTAATAGTTTTGTGACCGTATGCTTCCGCGAATTTGTCATCAAGCTTTAAAAGGACAACTTCTTTCGCATCGTTAATCTTTACCTTAAATTCAGCTTCTTTTAAAGCCAAATCTTTTGCATGATAATCCTTAGGAAATTTGATTTTGAATTTAAGTTCATCACCCTTTTTCTTGCCAACAAGTTTGTCTTCAAATCCTGGAATTAGGTTTCCTTCACCTAAAATTAGTGGATGATTTTTCGAACACATCTTATCAATTTTGACTTTTTTCAAGTAGCCTTCAAAATCAATCTCTATTCGATCGCCTTTTTTAATCGGTCTATTCATATCCTTAAAAATTGCTTTTTGTTTTCTTAGATGATTAATTATTTTGTCAATATCAGCTTTTTTTGAGATTTTTTTCGCAGGCTTTTTCACTTTCAATTTTTTATAATCTTTTAATTCAATCTCTGGAAGAACATCGACTTCTACAGTATATACGAATTTATCATTTATCTCATTTTCGTCAAGTGAAAATCCAGGCATTTTTTTAACATCTACCTTTGGTTGACTAAGTGGATGAATTTTTTCTTTTTGACAAGCCAATGGATAGCTTCCTTGAAGTACATAATCAGTGCTTTCAGTAACCAGACGGTTGTGTCCAATCTTCGCTTCGATCAGTTTAAATGGAGCTTTGCCGGGACGAAAACCGTCGATTTTCACTTCTTTAGCTAGATTTTCATATGCAGCTCGAAAATAAGCAACTAGTTCTTTTGGTTGAATAGAAACTGTCAACTTAACTCGTGATTTTGGAAGTTTTTCGATCTTAATATCCATAGAATTATTATTAATAGAAAATAATCCCGCTAGATAATCTGTCTATCTAACCGGGAGACAGATAAATCTTAGCACAAACTTAAAGCAAAATAAAGGCTTGACTTAAGTTCCCTTTTTGTATATTATGTTTCTATTGTTCAGGTGATGGTATAGCTCAGTGGTCAGAGCGCTTCCCTGATAAGGAGGATGTCGCCGGTTCAATTCCGGCTGCCATCCACCACAACACGGCTTCCTAGTTGGGTTCACGCTCAACAGGGAGTCGCCAATGGGCTCTCCCTCCAAACATCCTGACCTGCCACAGGATGAAACACGATGGGAGAGCCCGCCAGAATACTAAAGGGCCGCAACACATTGCGGTCCTTTTTCTATTAATTAAAAAATGATTATAACCCTATGTAAACAGACTAGTCTGTTTACATAGGGTGCCAATCGACATATTCAGGTCTTCAATATTCCAATAAATGTCTAACGGCTCATATGATATTATCTGAGCCGTTGGTAATTAATTCTCTATATTATATTCAATATTCCAATTCTTTATTTCCCAAACTCTTTGATGGCTTTTTCATACGCCTCGTGAGTTCCGGTGTCAAACCACTGACCCGTAAATGGATATCCATACAAATCTCCGCTTTTTGCAAGTTTAGGATAAACATCTGTCTCTATCATTGACTTGCCTCTTTTTGGAACGTATTTGTCGATTATCTCTGGCTCTAAAATTGCCATACCAGAATTTATTAGGTTGCTTGGGGCTTTTCCTTTTTCCGGTTTTTCCACAAATCTTTGAATCTTGTTCCCCTTTAAGTCAGCAACTCCGTAGCGACTTGGATCGGCTACGGTGGTCAATGCAACCGTTCCAAGGCCTTCATTATTTTTATGAAAATACATAAAATCATTTAGATCGATCTGCGAAAGTATATCTCCCCAGATTATGAAGAAAGTATCAGTCAAATACTTCTTTGCTTTCCGTAAAGGTCCAGCAGTCCCAAGTGGAGTTTTTTCTTCGACATATTTTATATTTAACCCAAACTTTGAGCCATCCCCAAAATACTCTTTAACCTGCTCTCCTTTATATCCGATCGACAAAACAATGTCGGTAACACCGTGCGACTTTAAAAGATCAAGTGCATGCATAACCATCGGTTTACCTTTTATGGGCAACATCACTTTTGTCATCTCAAGTGTAAAAGGCCTAAGTCTTGTGCCCTGTCCGCCGGCGTAAACAATGGCTTTTTTAACTTTATTTATTCCCAATCCCTGCTCAATAAGATATTCGGTTGCGTGAGAGCGGTTTCGTATCTTTCTGCCATCGACAATTGCGTCAATCTTTGGAAATAACTTTTTCTTGATTGTGACGGTAAGCTTTTCTCGATCCATATTTAATAATTAATGTTATTGCATAATTATTGTAGTATAGAATTCTCGATTTATCAATTACACCCGTCTTGTAATAAACAGATGACATTATTGAATAACCACCCAAGCCCTTCTGTCTTTTTTAGGCATATTGATTGGAGCAACGAATCTCTCTGGATTTTTTAGAAAAATAAACGTGGCAAACTTCGAGTTCTCCTTGGATTTCCAAAATTTCTTAGTCATGCAAACCTCTTTAAAGAGTCCTTTTTGCATTCGAAAAAAATCTTCTTTATCCAAATTCTCCATTGAAATAACTTTTTCGACCATCACTCTGCCTAAAATTTGACCGCCCGACTGCTTAAGCAAAATCTCATCATTTCTGTGAACCTGACTAAAAGGCACTATTTTTTTCAAAGAAAAACGACACTCGACGGTTTTTTTTCCGTTGAAGATTTTTTCTATTGCATCTCCAACGAAGATAGCTAAATGTTTCATAATGCTATAAAAACAAAACGCTTGGCGTTTTGTTTTTGTTTACCCATAGTATATTCTCTTTACAATATTTCAACAACAAGACGAGGATTTTTAGCCATTTCATCTTCGATCTCGCTTTCAGATAGAAGCCCCGGTTGGGTTCCAATTGTATTTACAACTGAAGTCGAATTAAAAACTCCCCACTTTAAAGCTTCTTCAACCACATCTTGATTAACTTCTTCTGCTTTTATAATTCTTGCAGTAAATCCGGCTGCAAAACTATCTCCGGCACCAGTTGGATCCACTCTCTCCTTGGTTGCAGCATCTATATGAAAATGTCTTCTTCCATCAAAACAGTTTGCCCCCTTCTTGCCATCGGTAATAACCACTAGCTCTACACCCATTCTACTTAAACTCTCGGCAAGATCTTTTGGATTACTTTTTACAGGGATGTTGATAAATCTGATTGCCTCTTCTCGGTTAAGAAAGATTATCGCTGTATTTTTTAATAACGATCTATAGCTCCTTGCAGCTTTTTGTATCTGTCTAGATCCAGGGTTCCATGCAAATCTTACATTTTTCTCACTTGTTAAATGCAAAATATTTTTAAAAACGTCGTCACTTTTTTGTCCCATCGGACCTGTATAAATCCAATCAGTGCTTAATGTTTTTTTAGGTTTTAATGGGCTGTAATCATCCAAATTTCTATGAACAAATATTGTCCGTTCATCGCCTGCCATCAAAATTACTGAAAAATTTGCCTCTACGTCATTTTTTTTCACAATTAATCCCGTCGCAACACCTTCATCAGATAATCTGTTTTCGATATTTATTGACATATTGTCTTCTTTGCCCAGACAAACTATGGTTGCAGTATCTAGACCCATCCTTGAAAAACCTACCGCAGTATTGCATGCAGATCCTCCAATTTCCAGTTGTGCATCTGGAACCGGGATCTTTGTTCCAAGCTCAATAATCACAGACTGACCAGAAAGAGCTCTTTGCCCTTTTTCAACCTTAAGCCCTTTTGGCTGAATAAATATATCTTCAGATGCATCACCAATTGTAACTACTTGAAATTTCATCTCAAACCTTCCCGGTACTACCAAAAATATCTATATAGTCTTTAACTAATTTGCTAACTGCCTCTCTAGCTTCTCCTAAATATTCTCTTGGATCAATTACTGATCTCTCTTTTTTCTCAATATTTTTAGTAAATACTTTTCTAATATTTGTATCAATATTGAACTTCACCACTCCCCTTTTTATTGCCTTTCTTATGTCTTTGCGACTAAGTCCCGACGATCCATGTATCACAAGTGGTGTATCCAAAACTTCCTGTCTGATTCTATCAAGTAAATCCAAATCCAGTTTTTCACCTTTCGGTGCACCATGAACATTGCCGATCGAAACTCCAAGTGAATCAACCCCTGTTTTTTCAACAAACTCCAAAGCCATCTTTGGGTCAGTTTTCCCACCATGACTTGATTTTTCATCGTCTGAACCTATCGCCCCAAACTCCCCTTCTACAGTTACATTGTGTCTTTTTGCATAATCAACTACTTTTTTTGTCAAATTCACATTTGCATCGAATTCCAATTCAGAACCATCAATCATTACTGACTGGTAACCAATATCTATACAACTTTTTGCTATCGAAAAATCCTTTCCATGATCTAGATGTATTGTGGCGGATAGATTGTTTTCTACAATCTCGTTTTTAACTATGTCAAAAATTTGTTTAAGCCCAGCATACTCTATCGCCGAAGGAGAAGTCTGAATTATGACTGGAGATTTTTTCTCGGCTGCTCCGTTAGCTATCGCTTGTGTCATCTCCAAATCAGAAGTATTGAATGCTCCTATAGCAAAACCTTCCTTCATTGCTCGACTGTAGTATTTTTTTAGATCTATAGATGAATTCATTATGTATTCACATTTCCGTTTAGAGCTTCAATCCCTGGCAACTTCTCTCCTGCTAGAAATTGCAACGTTGCTCCTCCTCCAGTAGAGATAAAGTTGATGCTTTTATCTAGTTGGTAAGACTTTACAAAACCAACCGTGTCGCCTCCAGCTACTACAGTCGTATTGGGGTTTTTTGAAAGAGCTTTTGCAACAGCATATGTGCCTTTTGCATATTTCTCATCTTCGGAGTGACCCAAATTACCATTCCAAAATACCGTGTTTGCATTTGAGATTTCATTAACATAAAGTTCGCTAGTTTTCGGACCAATGTCTTGAAAACTAAACCCTCCTTCTGATAGTTCTTCTTTGACCATATCTATCGGAATTACAAGTTTCTTACCCAGACTTTTTATTAGTCTTTCACATTTCTCAAAAACTTCTTTTTCAACTAACGATTTTGAAACATCTTTACCATCTGCTGCCAAAAAAGTACTTCCAATCGCCCCACCAATTAAAATCTTATCAGCCTTTGGCGCTATCTTTTCGATTAGCTCAATCTTCCCCTTCATCTTGGCTCCACCCATCACAACAACAAACGGGTTTTTTGGCTTATCTAGCAGTAAACTCAATGTTGTAACCTCTGATTCAAATAAAAAACCTGTATAACTTGGCAAATACTTTGTTATAGCATATACGGAAGCATGTTTTCTGTTTGCAACTCCGAAAGCGTCGTTCACAAAAAGGTCTCCGAAGCTAGCCAAATCTTTAGCAAATATATCTAAGTCTCTCTCTTCTTCATCGTGCCAGCGCATGTTTCCTAAAACTAAAATATCACCTTTTCTCATTTCACCAATTATCTCGTTAACTTTGGGATGAATAACATGATCAGTCGCAGAAACTTTGTGTTTACTTATTTCTGCCAATTTCTGAGCCAGTGGCACAGTAGAGAGTTTTGGGATTATCTGACCAGAAGGTCGACCGAGATGGGTTAAAATTATAATCTTGGCTTTATTCTTCACCAAATGCATTATAGTATCGAGTGATCGGCGGATTCTGTTGTCATCCACGACTTTGCTATCTTCCATTGGAACGTTAAAATCAACTCTTAAGAGTACACGTTTGCCTTTTACATCTACATCGCGAATACTTTTCACTAACCCTCCTGGTCCAATTTGACTTGTACATATATCTTACACTAATTCAATGCTAGTTTAAATATTGTCTCTTCTCGTGTAAAATGTAGTTATGGAGGGAAATGGCACATAAGGTCAATCAACATCAGATAAATCAACTAATCGATATTGTATCGAAATCATATAAAACTTACGCCAATCAGAAGGTTGGCGATAAGGTTGTTTTGGATGAATTAATAAATTTCTCCAATCTAGAACTATTCTCCAAAAATACTGTTATGCCTTTCAAAAAAGTTTTATTTCCAAATGGGATAGGCGCAAACCATGAAGCAAAAAATCCTATTGCTTTTGTTGGTTTAAACATTTGTGACGTTCACGCACTCCATATTTTTCTAAAACAATTCTCAAACTCGTCTCTTGTGCCTTCTCGCGACAAGATATTTATCGTAGCCACAAGTTGCACACCTGACAAAGATTGTTTTTGCGAGATATTTGGAACCAATAAGATCGATGGCTATGACGTCTATATCCAAAAAGAAAAAGTTGATAAGTTTTCAATATTTGCCGGAACAAAGAGAGCAGAAAGATATGTCGAAAAACTAAATCTAAAAGAGGTTAAAAATCCACCGAAGATCAAGCCGATCAAACATGACGAAGATGAGATCGATAACGATCTTGAACGAATTATCGACAATAGAGAAACTCACAAAGACTTTTGGCAACGGATTGCCAATAACTGTTTTGGATGTTCTGCTTGCACTGCAGTTTGTCCACTATGTTTTTGTTTCAAACAAGATGTTAAAAACGATAAAAAAGGAAGTTGCAGTAACTGCCTAAAATACGATTCATGTTTTTCAAAAGAGTTTTCTGAGATACACGGACGGCACGACTTTCGACCACAAAATGTTGATCGAATTTATAACTGGTATCATCATAAATTTGTCCGAGGTCAAAAAGAGCTTGATCGAGATCTTTGTACAGGATGTGGCCGGTGCATAAAAGCCTGCCCAGCCAACTTAAACATAAAAAATATCTTAAGCGTATTAGACGAAAAAGTTGAGAGGAAAATAAATGGAGAGCAACCACCACAAATCTCTTCCACAAATAAACACTAATGAAATCTGATTTTAAATACATCGAATACGAAATTTTGAAAAAAGAGGAAACTTCCCCTGACACTTTTTGGTTTAGATTCAAAGGTAAACTGAATTTTGAACCAGGAAACTTTATCCAAGCATATATACCACACGTCGGCGAAGCAACTTTTGCCCCATGCTCATCACACCGAGATAAAACAAGTTTTGAATTGGTTGTTCGAGCAGTTGGAAATACCACAAAACAACTGGTTAAACTTTTACCAGGAGACAAACTTGCCATAAGAGGACCATATGGCAACTCTTGGCCACTTGGCTCTATGCTTGAGAAAAATGTTTTAATTGTTGCTGGAGGAATGGGAATCGTTCCTTTAAGACCGTTAATATTTGAGTTAGAAAAATACAAAAAGAATTTTAAAAAAATATCTGTATTAGCCGGTTTTAAAACTCCGCATCACGTCTTATTTGAAAAAGATTTTAAAAGATGGAGAAAAATCCTAAACCATGTGTCAGTTGCTACAGAAAAAACTGAGAAAAACTGGTGGGGAGATGTTTGTATGATTACCGAATCTATTGCCAAACTTAAATTTGATCCAAAAAATACAAAAGTAATGATGTGCGGACCTGAAATAATGTTTTTTCATTGCAACGACATTTTGCATGGAAAGAAAAGAATCAAGCACAAAGATATCTTCATTTCATTTGAAAGAAAAATGGAATGTGGAGTCGGACTCTGTCAACATTGTAACATCGGCAAATACTTAGTTTGCAAAGATGGACCAATTTTCAGATATGACAAGATAATGACTGAGTTAAAAAAATGAAATCTTTAAAGAAAAAAACTTTGGGAATATTTTCACTAACCTGCTGCGAAGGTTGTCAGTTTGCACTTATTTCAGATTATGACGACTTCTCTCATTTGCTACATTTATATGAACTTAAAAACTTTAGACTAGGCCAAGAAGAAAATTTACCGGGTCCATTCGATGTCGCCCTAATCGAGGGGACACCTGAATCTGATAGAGAATTCAAATTACTTCGCGAGATCAGAAAACAAGCTTCGATTGTTGTAGCAATGGGCACTTGTGCTCATATGGGCGGGATCCAGTCCGAGCGAAATCAACTTCCAAAAAGCTACATAAAAAAGAATAGAGTAAGAGCCGTAACCGATGTAATACGAGTCGAATATATGATACCGGGTTGCCCTATATCGCATAAAGAAGCAATCAATACATTGGTTGATCTGTACTGGGAGAAAGTAACAAAACTTCCTGACTATAGTGTTTGTTTTGAGTGTCGCCAAAACGAGAATGAATGTTTACTTAAAAATAATAAAGCCTGTCTAGGACCCATAACCCGTGGAGGATGCAACTCAGTTTGTGTCAACGGTGCTGAAGCTTGTTTGGGTTGTCGAGGCCCTATTGATCAAGCCGACTTTAGAAAGATTAAAGAAGTCTTAAAACCAATTCTAGGAGAAAAAGACACTAAAAACTGGCTAACAATATATGGAGACTTGGAAAAAATTCACAAAAATCAAATTACAAATTTAAACGAATAACTATCACAAATGAATGGCGAATTTCTCTAATGGCTAATAAGCCAATAGGAAACGGAATAAGATTTGAATTTATGAAACAGCTAATATATAAAGAGTTGAGTTATAAATTAATTGGATTTGCATATCAGATAGATAACGAAATCGGTTTTGGACAATCAGAAAAAGTATATTCAGATGCATTTGAAAAACTACTTGTCAAAGAAAAGATTACACACAAGAGAGAGTTATATGCACCAATAAAGATTGCCGGTGAGTTAGTAGTAAAACGATACTTTGATTTTTTAATAGATGATAAGATTATAGTAGAGATCAAAGTCGGTGACTATTCCTACAAAAAAGTCTGCACACAACTATTTCAATATCTTAAGCAAGAAGACTACAAGTTGGGATTGATCATTAGATTTAACAAAAACGGTGTTACATCGAAAAGAATTCCGAATTTGTCTGATTAGTAAATTAGCCATTAGTTTAATTAGTAAATCCATTTGTGTTATGAATTCCATTCCCAAAATTGAAGGACATGCAACTTTTTATACCCACTTAAAGTCTGGTCATGTTGATAAAGCTCGAATGATCGGTCTCGATGGGGAACGATTTGTCGAGCAAATTTTAGTTGGAAGAAAGTACTTTGAAGCACCAATTATTACTTCTCGGATCTGTGGAATCTGTCCAGTAATTCACAACATTACTTCAACTAGAGCCATAGAAGATGCTAGTGGAATTGAGTCAAGCGAACAAACTGTAAAACTTCGAAAACTGATGCTCGCAGGTCAGATGATCCAAAGCCATTCACTTCATCTTTATCTTTTAGTCCTTCCAGATTTTACTGGAGTTGGATCTTCTTTTGAGCTTCAAAAGTCTCACCCAGAACTTTTTTCTCAGGCAATAGAGCTTAAAAAATACGCCGATAAAATTATAGATACCATTGGTGGACGTGCAGTTCACCCGGTTTCAAATGTTCCCGGCGGTTTTAAAAAATTACCGACAATCTCCTCACTTAAAACTCTCCATCAATATTCAAAGGATGCTTTAGTACTTGCGAAAAAAACAGTTGAACTCTTCGCATCTTTTGACTATCCAGAAATTAAACGCGAAATGATCTATAGCAGTTTAAGTTCAGCATTTGAATACGCATTTTATGATGGAAGTATAAGAAACTCAGAAGGTAGTAAATTTCAATCGAAGAATTATAAAAACTACATATATGAAGAGCTAGTCCCATATAATAGGGCAAAGTTCGCGACCCTAAAAGGGAAAGAGATGATGGTGGGTGCGATGGCTCGGATGAATCTAAATGGAAAACTGATGGGCGAAGAGATAGAAAATACTCGAAATGAATTAAATATTAAGAAGGATTTTGACAATCCATTTGACAACATAATCGCTCAAGCTTTGGAGAATTATTATTTCGCACTTTTATCAGAACAAATAATATCTGGTTTAGTTAAAAATGGTATAAAAAATGAAAAGTTGATTGCACCGAAAGAATTTGGAGTTGGAACTTCGGCTTGCGAGGCTCCTCGCGGAACACTCTTTCACCATTACGAATTAGACAAAGATGGAGTAATAAAAAAAGCAGACGTCATTACTCCCACTGTCCAAAATCTGCCGTCTTTAGAATGTGATATGAAACTGCTTGGGTCTCTAATGAAAAATAAAAAAACTGAGGATCAAAATTACTTAGTTGAGATGTTAATTCGGGCATACGATCCTTGTATAACCTGTGCAACACATTAAAATAGTATCTAGGGCAAAGAATTAAGTATACAGAAAAGAATTGGAATATTTTTCACAATTATATTCCCCCTGTATACTAAATACTGTATACTAAGAACTATGCCAATTATTGAAACTACAAAACTTACCAAATTCTATAACAACGGCAAAATTCTGGGTTGTAAGGATTTGGATTTGGAGATAAAAGAGGGCGAGATCTTTGGTTTTTTAGGTCCTAACGGCGCTGGAAAATCAACGACAATACGAGTTCTTCTGGACATTATACGAGCAACTTCTGGAAATGCTAAAATCTTTGGAAAAGATGTTCACAAAAAAACCGTTGAGATTAAAAAATATGTCGGCTATCTGCCTGGTGACATTTTTTTGCCAGAAAAAATGACTGGAAAAGATTGTATAGATTACTACTTTGGTTTTAAAAAAAGGGTTGATAAAAAATACATCGCATCTTTAATAGAGCAATTCGAATTTGATCCAACTAGAAAAGTTAGAGAATACTCAAAAGGGAACAAACAAAAACTTGCCATGCTTCTTGCCTTGATGCACAAACCAAAACTTCTAATTTTAGATGAGCCAACTTCCGGACTAGATCCTCTAAATCAACAAGAATTCTATAAAGTTTTAAGAGATGCGAGAAAAAATGGTGCAACTGTATTTATGTCAACGCACATATTGGATGAGGCTGAGAGAATTTGTGATAGAGTCGGAGTAATCCGAGCAGGACATTTGATAAAAACTGAATCGGTTGAACATTTCAAAAATATGAATATTCGAAAAATTATATTAGAAACTAAGAAAACCATACCTATCTCAAAACTTCAGATCGAAGGGGTAAATAAAATTTCAAGAACGACTAGAGGTTATGATCTTACGATAAACGGAAAAAATGCCGAGATAATTAAAAGTCTTTCAAAACTAGATTTCGATGATCTGATTGTAACCGAACCGCATCTTGAAGACACATTTTTGGATTTATATGAAAACAACGGAGATTAATTAATAAATTATAATGTATTTTCTTAGTTGATTTTTCGTACCCGGCGAGTCCGCGAGAGGTTGGATACCCGCCTGCTATCGCATACGCTCAGGCGTTTCGGGCGGGGGGAGGGTAGCAAGAAAAATATACTAAGAAATAACTATGTCACAAATGATTAACATTATTATTCGACAACTAAGAGAACAGCGAAATAGCATAATCTACTACATTGTTGGATTGGGGCTTTATCTTTGGTTTGTCTCTGCTATGTTTCCTACAATTAAACAGATCAATTTTAACGAGATTCTTTCCCAATACCCCGAATCGATGCAAGGTTTTTTGGGCGATCAGGCAAGTAGTGTATTTAGCTCTCTTGAAGGATTTTTGTCAGTCGAATTCATCTCTGTAATTTTTCTGATTGCCATGGCATTTTACATCGGCTCCTCCGCCGGAGCGACAATTGCAGGCCGGATTGAAAAAAAGATAATGGACTTTGATTTAAGTCAACCATTATCTCGTATAAAACAGGTTCTTTCTTATTCTGCAGTATCTTTAGCCTACTCAACCCTTATGATCACCGTTATCACAATTCTAATGTTCTTGTTCTCAATCGCTTATGCAGATAGATTCAATACAATAAACACTCTGGTATTTCTTTGGTACACAATTCTATTTGTCTTTTCTTTTTTCGGAATCTCTATATTCTTTTCGTCAATATTCCGATCAAAACTAGCGGTTATCGGCACAACTCTCTTGATTGTTTTTGGCTCATACATCTATACATCACTCGCAGGTTCAGTCGATAAACTGAAAGACTACAAATTCTTTTCACTTTTTTACCTTTATGATTCTCAAGAACTTTTACTCGATGGAACTGTGAAGTGGCAATACGCTCTAGTGCTTCTTGGAATCTTTTTAGTGGGAACTGTATCTGCTCTTGTGATCTTCAACAAGAAAAATATCTAACAATAAAAGTTAATATTATTGTATATAAATAATTAACGAGAATTGTTTGATTCGAAATCCTTAATAAGGGCTAAGTTCTCTTTGGCTTCAGATTCATTAATTTTAGATAGAGCTCTACCGTCATGCATTAGTACCCAACTTCCAACTCTTACATCTGGAGCAAAGGAGATGTCGCATTTGAACTCTTTTCCCTCATAGTCAAAAAGGGCAGTAGAGCCCTTTATCTTTTTAACTTTTCCAGGAATTGCTAAACACAAAACGCCTCCGGCTTAATGTTCATTCTTCAATGATCAATGTTCAATTAAATGATTTTTGAAAATTGTAAATTGATAATTATTTTTTACTTGATATTAACGCAGCTAATTCAACCAAACGATTACTGTATCCCCACTCATTGTCATACCATGCAACAACTTTGATTAAGTCCCCTTTTACTACATTTGTAAAAGGAAGATCGACTATAGCTGAATGAGGATTTTTTATTATGTCGGATGAAACCAAGGGTTCTTCTGAAGTAACAATAATGTTTTGGTGAGTTGAGTCGGCTGCATCTGAAATTACTTTATTTATTGTTTCGATATCAACTTTCTTAGATAAAACTGCGGTAATATCGGAGATTGATCCAACTGGAATGGGCACCCTCATCGCCATTCCGTCGAATTTACCTTCAAGCGACTTTATAGTTTTTCCAGTAGCTTTTGCAGCACCGGTTGAAGTCGGAATAATGTTGATTGCTCCTGCTCTTCCACGCCTCAAATCTTTATTTTGCCCATCAACAATATTTTGTGTAGATGTGTATGCATGAACTGTTGTCATTAGAGACTTTTCAATCCCAAAAACATCATCAAGTATCTTCATCACGGGAGCCACACAGTTTGTGGTGCAAGATGCGTTTGAGACTATCTTTTCGCCTTTGTACTTGTCAGCGTTTGAACCAATTACGTAGATGGGGGTCTTTTCATCTTTAGCCGGAGCCGACATCACTACCTTTTTTGCTCCAGCTTGCAAATGGGCATTGGCTTTTTGATGGGTAAGAAAGAACCCGGTTGACTCTATTACGACATCGACATCTAGTGTGTCCCACGGAAGGTCAAGCGGATCCTCTTCTGAAAAGAATTGGATCTTTTTAGTATTTACTATTAGTTCTCGCTCTGACCAGCCAACCTCTTTTTCATATATACCATAAACTGAATCATATTTTAAAAGATGTGCTAAACCTTCAAGTTCGCCAAGATCGTTTATAGCTACGACTTCAACCGCACTATTATCAAGCGCAACTTTAAGAGCGGCTCTTCCAATTCTCCCGAATCCATTTATTGCGACATTGATCATAATTTGCTCCGCAAATAACTAATAAACCATAATACCTATAAACTCTTAAACAACTTTCAACTCTTTCGAACTTTTGAAGAGAATACTCTCAGTTGCACATAGATATTTCTAGCATTCTTTTTCGCATCATCATATTCATTCTGTGTTATATAGCCATCATCCAACGCACAGTCCAGACACGCAACAACTTCGTTTAATGAAGAAAGTGCGATATTTAGAAACCTACTAAAGTCTATATCCGAATATTTTTCTGAACCTTCTGCAATATTCAACAATATCGAATCAAGTGCTCTCCACAATTGTGATTTCAAACAATAATCCTCTGCTTTGGGAAATTTGTCTTTAGATAGTTGTTTTATTATCCCTCTAAAAACCCTAACATCTTTATAAACTGGAAACTTTTGGAATCTAAATATATTGTCTATTTTCCCCTTCTGATTGTTCATAAGTGTATAAGTATATTGGTTTATCAGTTTAGTTTTTTTAAAAATTATTTAAACGATTTTCCCTCTGCCCAAATCTTCACTATATCTATAAACCTTGAAGCGTGAAGCGAAGCACCCCCGACAAGCAGTCCATCAACCTGTGATTTAACAAATTTTTCTGCTTCAGTATGATTGACACTGCCCCCATAAAGCATTGTCACCTCTCGCCCGACAATTTCACGCAATGTTACAGTAGTTTTTTCGGTATGCTCAACGGAAGAAGGCTGGTGAGTGCCGACAGCCCAAACTGGTTCGTATGCAATGACGATATTCTGATACTCTTTCTTTGAAACGTGCGCTAAGGCATCTTTTAGCTGTTTGACCACAAACGAGATTGGCGCACTTTTAGTTTTCTCTCCAACGCAAATGATTGGGGAAAGTCCGTGTTTTAAAGCTGCCAACACTTTTTCGTTAACTAGCATGTTCGATTCAGAAAAATGATCACGTCTCTCGCTGTGTCCGACAATCACATATTTGGCAATATCTCTAATCATAAGAGGAGAAACTTCTCCGGTGAAAGGTCCCTCTTCTTCATGGTACATATTTTGTGCCCCAGCGCTGACTTTTCCATCACGTTTAACGATCTCTGCTATCTCAGAGAGCCAGACAATAGGAGGACAGATTACCACCTCAACGCCATCAATACCAGCAACCTTATCTCGAACCATATTGGCCAAGATGTAGGCATCCGACGCCCTTGTGTACATTTTCCAGTTTGCAACCACCATCGGTCGTCGCATATAGTCCCTCTCCTAGCTCAATACTAAACACAGAGAACTGGGCACTATTGTGCCTTATCTTCTCTTTATCCTATTATATAGTTTTATCAACGATTTCGCCAACTTATCTTTGTCGTGATACAGCGGATTCTTCTCATCTACCAAGTCATCTGTCGCAATCTCACAGCTGGGAAAAACATTGTCACTTGCAGTAATATTGTCAATCTCATCTGGAAGGGCATTTTTTTCTGCCTTTTTGATTATCTTATCATTTACCAAACATACATCGACTATGTTTTTACCCGCATGTTTCTCAAGCGCATTCAGATGATCCAAAACAGTGTATTTTTCCGTCTCCCCCTTCTCAGTTGAACAATTAACTACATAAATCTTTAAAGCATTTTTGTTTTCTTTCACCGCATCGCGGATTCCCTTCACTAGAAAGTTTGGGATAACACTTGTATATAAACTTCCGGGTCCAACCACTATCAAATCGGCATCTGCAATCGCATCTTTTGCTTTTTGATAAGCTAAGACCCTGTCCTTGTTTAAAAATACTTCTTTTATCCTTTTCCCAACTAAAGATATCTCGGACTCTCCCATCTTCTTTGTGCCATCTTCGTATTTTGCTCCAAGTCGAATGTTGTCTAGAGTAACCGGCAAGATCTTGCCAGATGTCTCAAACAAGGCAGTGGTTGCTTCAAGGGCTTTTTCAAATGATCCGAAGTATTTTGTTAGTGCCGTAATCCAAATGTTTCCGAGTGTATGATTAGAGAGAGTTCCATTTTTCTTTTTTTCAAACCTATATTCTAGTATCTCCGAAACCATCTTCTCATCATTAGCAAGCGCCGAGATACATTTACGGATGTCCCCAGGAGGCAAAATGTCGAACTCACGTCTTATCTCCCCAGAAGAAGATCCGTCGTCTGTGACAGCAACAATAGCCGAAATTTCGTTCGAGTATTTTTTTAAACCTCGAAGCAAGTTGGCGAGTCCTGTTCCACCACCAATAGCAGCGATTTTTATCTTGCCACCATCAAACTGCCGTGGATCTTCCGGATCATAGACCAATTTCCGCCACCATTTTTTAAATAGATTTGACATATTTTCCTAACATATTTTTAGTGTGTAATTTTTCATAATAATTAATTGCGAATCGATGTGCTTCATTTCGTGCCACAACTACTATTTTACTCAATTCTGGACTCTTTTTAAAGTACTTTGCTAAATCAGAATTTGCAAAATGAAACTCATTTTTATCTCTTTTCACACCTTTTGCTATACTCATTGCAGATATATCGAGCTTATATTGTTTCAATATTTTTATAACAATATTTAAATGTGTTCTTCCACCATCAATAACCATCAAATCAGGCTTTGGCCAATCATTTTTGAATCTCCTAGACAAAACTTCTTCTACCATCGCCAGATCGTTTGCACCTTTAATTGTTTTTATTTTGAATTTTCTATAATCTGAAGGTGACTTTTGACCGTTTTTTATAACACTCATTCCACCGACTGCAAACTCACCTTGTATGTTTGAGATGTCAAAACACTCGATTCGTTTGAACAATATTTTAGAGCTTTCAAAGAATTTATCGCGAATCCCAACTGCAACTTCATGGATATGTTTAAGTGATTCAATTTTATCTCGAAGATTTGCTGCCTTTTCAAATTCCTTATTTTTAGAAGCTTTTTTCATTTCTATCTCTAAAGTTTTTATAACTTTTTTCTTTTTACCTCTCAAGAACTCCTTCAAAAGAACTATCAATACTTGATATTCCTTAATCGATATTTTGCCGACGCAAGGGCCAGTACAAAGACCGATATCGCCATATAGACAAGTTCGTTCTCTTTTTTGATATGTTTTAAATTTAGTTTTTGCACAATCTGCAAAGTTGAAAATCTTTCGCAAATACTTTATCGAATTTTTCAGTGCCAACCTTTGCGTGTATGGACCAAAGTATTCTCTTTTTTTAAGCTTACTTCCCAACTCTTTTACATCTTTTAAGCGAACCAATTTAACAGAAGGGTAATCAATATTTTCAATCTGGATCAGCATAAATGATTTATCGTCTTTTTCTCGAACGTTGTACTTTGGTTGAATCTTTCCGATCAATTCGGCTTCTAGGATAAGTGCTTCTATCTCGCTCTCGGTAACATTGATTTTAATCTTTTTTGCTTTTTGAACCATCAGCTCTATGGCTGGACCCCTGTCTAAATTCTTTTGAAAATATTGTTTTATACGATTCTGAAGATTTTTTGCTTTGCCAATGTAAAGAACATCTCCATCTTTATCAAGAAATGTATAAACTCCCGGCTCTTTCGGGATTTTATTCAAATTTTCTTTTGAAATTTTGTATGTTTTCATTAGGCCATAATTTTAACATTATTAGGACAATATATCCACAATAAAGTAATCTAATAAAAAATATTCAAGTCTAGTTATCCACATACTTATCCACAGTTTTATATTAAACATTATCTCTTTTGCGCGGTCGCGCATTTGTGATACTTTTCAATATACTCTCAATATAGTAATACAAAAAATAATAATGCCGAAGATTAATAATTTATATATGCAAGTTTAATGAGCATACATACCATCGGTATTATTTTTTCGTCTTAGCACATCTACTTTTATGTAATACTAGTTTATCTTTTCAAATACTTTATCAATATCAACTATCTCTTGGCTTTCTTCTCCTCGTTTTGAGATTTCGGCGCCGCCGGCCGAAAGAGATTTTTCAGAAACTATTACTCTAATCGGGCAACCGATTAGGTCTGCGTCTGCAAACTTCTCGCCTGCTGTCACATCGTCCCTATCATCGTATAGAACTTCAATATTTTTCGCTGTCAATTCTTCATAAACTTTGTTTGCTTCTGCATTTTTATCAATCGAAATCAGATTGACCTTATATGGTGCAACACTCTCTGGCCAGATTACTCCTCTCTTATCATTGAAGACCTCAACAATCGCTCCCATCACTCGAGTAAGTCCTATGCCGTAGCAACCCATGATTGGGTTTTTCTCATTGCCATTTTTATCTTTGAACTTCGCATTCATATCGAGTGAGAATTTATTTTTAAGTGGAAAAATGTTTCCAACTTCAATAGAATTTGCTTTTACAACTTTTCCATCACAGTTCGGGCACTTATCATTATCAGATACTTTTGCAATCTCTTTATTTTGTGCAAAATCACATTTGTTACAATAAAATATCGTATCCTCACCTGTTGTAGTAATTACTTGGAACTCATGTGAGAATTTTGAAAATGATTCACCATCTGCTTCTACAATTTTTACACTAAGTCCGCATCTTTCAAATATCTTCAAGTAAGCTTTTTTTGCGCGATCATAGTATTTGTTAAAATCTTCTTCATCGGCATGAAAACTGTAGAGATCTTTCATAATAAATTCTCGCCCTCGAAGAAGACCAGATTTTGCTCTGGTTTCATTTCTAAATTTTGTTTGAATCTGATAAAGATGCCGAGGCAAGTGTTTGTATGATGATATATGATGTCTGATTATATCGGTTACTTGCTCCTCATGAGTAGGACCGAGCAATAAGTCAGATCCTGATTTGTCTTTCAGTTTGTAAAGTATCTCGTTAAGTTCGTTCCAGCGTCCTGTTTCATCCCAGAGTTCTTTGGGTTGCAATACATTCATCTCCATCTCTTCGCCATCGATCGCATTCATCTCTTCGCGAATGATCTGTTCAATCTTTTTATAAACTCGCATTCCCAAAGGAAGCAGAGCGTAAACTCCGGCAATTTGTTTTTGGATAAAACCACCGCGAGTCAAAAGTGACGCATTGATAGAGTCAGCATCAGAAGGTGTTTCTTTATAGGTTTTGATTAATGCCTTAGATCTTTTCATGGTTTAATTTTTTAATAGTAAATTGTCCATCAATCTTTTGTAATCGTCTTGTGCTTAATTCTTACTAGCTTAATTCTTAAGACTTAATTAGCCTAACTATATCATTATAAGTGACTGCAATAATAAGTAGAATCAATATTGCAAATCCTGCAAGATGAATTATATGTTCAACTTTTTGTTTGATTAGTTTTCTTCCGGCTATCATTTCTGAAAGGATAAAGATAATTCTTCCACCATCAAGAGCTGGGAAGGGGAGTATATTGATTAGGGCGAAATTTACGGATAATATCGCAACAAACTGGAGCACCGCCATCAGACCAGCTTTTACCATAGTACCAGTATAGGCATAAATCGCTACCGGTCCCCCTATCCCCTCTTGAACTTCGCCAGTTGAGAATAGTTTTGCAATAAATGACTGAAAAAATACTGCAGTAAGTTCAAAAATCTTCACAGTTTCTCGAAGAGCAACGTCTGGTGCTCGATACCATGGAACTCTGACCACGCCTTGTTCAACCGATATTACTCCAAGAGGTGCTTCATCATCTTCAGATATGGTAACAGAATTTACAATCGTCTCTTTATTATGTTCATATTCAAATTCAGCAAGTTTGCCCTTATGTGATTTGGTAAACTTTGACAAATCGTTTAAATTATTAATTTCAAATTTCTCACCGTCAGAAGTCGCTGAAATAACTATATCTCCAGCAGATAACCCCAACTCTTTTGCGGGAGAATCTTCATTTACTTGAGCAATCATTATTTTTGAGCTAAGTATCTCTCCTGGAAGAGCCTTTGCTGGAGAAACAATTGGCGCCATCCCTACGGCAAAACCGATCGCCAAAATTACCCATGCTAAAAGTAAATTCATTACTACACCAGAGATAGATATGATAAATCTTTTGAATCTACTTTGATTTTCAAATGCTCGAGGTGATGGATGTTCCTCAAGCTCACCTTCCATTCGAACATATCCTCCAATAGGAATAGCATTTATAGAATAATCGGTTTCACCAATCTTTTTAGACCAGATTTTTGGAGGAAAACCGATTGCGAACTCTTCAATTTTTACTCCAGCTTTTTTTGCAGTTAAAAAATGTCCTAGTTCGTGGATAAGAACTAAAGCACTAAGTATGATTATGGATGCAATAATAGTTAGGATCATAATATTGAACAAAACCGTCACTAATTTTCTTCACCCCCTAAGGGGCCCCTTTGAGGTAATCTACACTAATTCACAAATTTGTGTATTTGTGACTATTTGTGTAATAGATTTGTGTTGGTTGTACTCCTTATATTGACATTATCTCTTTTTCTTTTTTGGCAATTTCTAAATCAACTTCTTTATTCGTTTTGTCGGTTAATAAGTTGAGTTCTTTTTCTGATTTGTACTTGTCATCTTCTGTAAGCTCTCCTTTTTTCTCTCCATCTTTCACTTTACCCCAAGCATCTGCTCGAATATTTCGAATAGCTACTTTGGCTGATTCTCCAGCTTTCTTAACTTGAGAAGCTAACTCTTTTCTTCTATCCTCAGTAAGAGGTGGCAGAGAGATTCTTACATAATTTCCATCGTTTACCGGACTTATGCCCAAATCAGAATTCCTAATGGCTGTCTCAATATCACCAATGGAATTTTTATCAAAAGGTTTAATTTGGATCTGGCTAGCTTCTGGAATCATAATAGATGCCAGCTCTTTAAGTGATGTCATCGTACCATAATACGACACCTTTATATCTTCGAACAATGCGGCGTTAGCTCGACCAGTTCGGATTTTTTTTAGATCTTCAAGAAGGAACAAAATTGCTTCTTGCATTTTATCGTCGACTGTTTTCAGTATTTGATTTGGCATAATAAATACTTAATAAGTATCGGCTGTATACATTTTATCAGTTTAACAACCTAGTTCATAGCGAATAAATCGAACGATCCTCATATTCTCACCGATCTTTGCAACAAGCTCGGTTAAGACTTCTTCAATCTTTTTGTCTTCATCCTTAAAAAATGGCTGATTCAAAAGACATACTTCAGAGTAGTATTTGTTAAGTTTGCCTTCAACAATTTTTTCAACCATATTCTCTGGTTTCCCTTCCTTCTTCACCTGCACGACAAATTCGGCCTTTACCTTTTTAAGCTCTTCAACTGGAATATCGTCTTTTGAGACATATTCTGGTTTTGCAGATGCTATATGAAGAGTCAAATCATGAACGAAAGTTTTAAAATCTTCATTTTTTGCAACAAAATCAGTCTCGGCCGCTACTTCAACCATAACCCCAATCCTGCCATCATGAAGATAACAATCAATCAGCCCTGATCTGGTTTCGCGTCCAGATTTACTGTCCGCTTTGTTCAAACCTTTTTTCTTTAAGATCTCAATGGCTTTTTTCTCATCACCACTAGCTTCAACCAAAGCCTTTTTCACCTCCATCATCGGAAGTCCAGTTCGGTTTCTTAAATCTGCAACCATTTTTGCTGAAATATTCGTCATAGTAATCCTCCCAAAATTAATGTTTCACCCCATTTATTACCACAAAGTCCTACTATTTTACTGGGGTTTTTCCTTCTCTTCAACTTTTTTTGCAATACTTTTATTTTCCTTCACAGTCTTGGAAAAGATGTCTGCGAATAGTTGCAACGATTTTGTCGCATCATCATTCGCAGGTACTGGAAAGTCAACTAAATTTGGATCGGCGTTTGTGTCAACTAATCCAATTGTCTTAACCCCACTAACTCTTGCTTCAGTAATTGCGTTTAACTCATCTTTTGCACCGAAAAGAATTAGTATGTCTGGAGCCTTATTTAACCCCACCAAACCTCCGGCCAATTTGTCTCTCTTAACGATCTCTTTTATTAATTTTACCTTATCTCTGTTTTTCAATGTTTGGAACTCATCGCCTTCAGAAATCTTTTTTGCGTCCTCAAGCTTTGTAATCGCACGTTTAATAATTTTGAAGTTAGTTAAAGTTCCACCTAGCCATCTTTCAATAACATAAGGCATTCCTGCATCTATGGCAGCTTTTTTAACAATCTCTTGAGCTTGTTTTTTGGTTCCTACAAATACAACTTTCTTCCCCTCTTTTACCTCAGCTGCCAGAAATTCTAGAGCCTCTTTAAGCTTTTCTTGTGTTTTTTCAAGATTGATTACGTGGATGCTACTTTTACTACCAAAAATATACTGATCCATTTTTGGGAACCAGCGTGAAGTTTTGTGTCCAAAATGAACACCGGCTTCGAGTAATTCTCGAAGTTCAGGTATCTTTATCATGTTTTTCCTTTTTTTCTGCAACCCACGAAGCTTTTTAAATCTTAATGTGAAGTGGGGTACAGACCTCTGTCCGACATTTATCCCGATGTATATCGGGACAAGGATTTGAGACGGACATGTGAATTTATTAAATCAACTTTGACAATTCAGATAATATCACGAATAATGTATATAATCAACACTTAATTGGAGGGTGATGAAAAACAAAGGAATTTGGTTAGCTATTTTTGCAACTCTTATATCTGGTTTTGCCGTATTTATTAACAAATACGCTTTGGCTGGTTGGGGAAGTTCTGAAGTTTATACTTCTGCAAAAAACATAGTGGCAGCCGTTTTACTGTCTGCAATATTTATTGGTTTTGGTTATCGAAAAAAACTTAAGGAATTATCGCTCGTTCAATGGGGTAAATTAGCTCTGATTGGACTTATCGGTGGCTCAATCCCTTTTTTGCTGTTCTTTAAGGGTCTTCAACTATCCTCCGCTCCTGGTGCCGCTTTTTGGCACAAGACTTTATTTATCTGGGTAGCAATTCTCGCCTATCCGATTTTGAAAGAAAAATTATCTAAACTCCAACTAATTGCATTTGGAGTATTAGTTTTTGGAAATGTAGCACTTTTTTGACCAAAAGTTATTGTTTTTGAGTCTGCAACATTTCTTATTTTAGGAGCTACAGTATTATGGG
>CAZAOA010000009.1:0-585 GCA_964486765.1 uncultured Candidatus Saccharibacteria bacterium | reverse complement strand
AATGATATACGTTATTATGGGCGCTTGAAAATGTTCTTGCAAAGATATTTATGAAAGAGATCTCTCCTGCCATTATGGCTTGGGGAAGAATGTCTTTTGGGGCAATCATTCTAATTCTTTATCTGTTAGCAACATCAAAAGGAGCTATGCTTTTAAATGTGTCAATCTCACAACTGCCCTGGCTTCTTATCGTCGGAGTAACACTATTTTTATACGTCTCAACTTGGTATAGGGCCATCAAGAAGATACCAGTTGCTATTGCTGCTGCAATACTTACTGCTGCGTCCCCACTTACAACACTTTTGAATAATCTTATAAAAGGTACCGCCCTTCCAGAAAAATTTTGGCTGTATATAATACCAACTTTGATAGGAATTATCGCTCTAATTTTGTTTCGACCCAAAAAGAAGCTTGACCATAAGACTACAATCTGCTAATATCTATCTTGTAATCTCGCCTAAAGATAAACATTTTAGCAGACAGGAAAATAAAAAATGAAACAGGGAATACACCCAAAATATAACGAAAATGCATTAATTAAATGCGCTTGTGGCGCCTCTTTTAAGGCTGGATCAACTTTAGATG
>CAZAOA010000008.1:26523-40600 GCA_964486765.1 uncultured Candidatus Saccharibacteria bacterium | reverse complement strand
TGACAGAAGTTAAACAGAAAATCAGGATAAAGCTAAAGGCTTACGATCATAGATTGATCGACAAGTCAGCTCGTCAGATTATAGAAACCGTTGAGCGATCTGGAGCAGAAGTTTCTGGTCCAGTACCTCTACCGGTTGAGAAGTCAAAAACTACTGTCATAAAAGCATCGCATGTCTTTAAAGACGCTAGAGAGCAGTTTGAGATGAGAGTTCACAAAAGATTGATAGATGTAATAAATCCAACCCCGAAGACTATCGACAACCTAATGAGTCTAGATCTGCCTTCAGGAGTGGATACCGAAATTAAAATGTAGGTGATAGCTAAAGTCAGCCCAAATTTTTGGGCTGACATAGCTAAAACTTAAAAAGTTTTACATGACAAGGATAACATCTCCTGAAGGGAGACGGTTCCATGTCACTATTTGTTTTAGAACGATGAAGCCGTTTTAACAAATACCTGCTATTTGTCTTGACGCCCCTTGGCCTAAGGGATAGGGTGCCAGACCCTGGGTCTGGAGGCGTAGGTTCGAATCCTACAGGGGCAACCGAACCATCTTGACGGCGTTTACCGCCGTCAAGATGACCAAATACTATGAAATTTGCAGCAACACGAAAAATTGGTATGACTAGAGTTTTCAACGAAAGCGGTGAAGTTGAGGTCGTTTCGATTTTGTCTGTGATCCCATCAAAAATCTTTGCTCTAAAGGGCAAAGAGAAAGATGGGTATAGTGCTGTTGTGGTAGAAGAAAATAAGATTAATGCTTTAAAAAGCGACAAAAATTCAAATAAAGGACTGAGGAATAAAGCATCTAAAAAGTTTGAATTCAGAGTAGAAGATGAAAAAAAGTATAAAACAGGTGATGAGATAAAAGCAGAGACATTCTCCGCAGGCGATTCAGTCGAAGTCAGTGGAACCTCAAAAGGAAAAGGATATACTGGAGCGATTAAACGACACGGTTATTCAAGAGGACCAGAGACACACGGTTCTGGTCAACACAGAAGAACAGGTTCGATCGGTGGAGCTTTTCCTCAAAGAGTGGTAAAGGGCAAAAAAATGCCTGGACGAATGGGGGGAGCGGGAGTTACTACAAAAAATCTGAAAGTGATTGAAGCAGAAAATGATATTATACTCGTTTCTGGATCAGTCCCTGGACCCAAAAAGAGTATAGTAAAGATAATCTCAAAGTAATATGAAAGCTAAAGTATTTTCAAAAACAGGAGAGTTAAAAAGCGAGATGAAGCTTTCATCTAACTTCGATGTTATTTTAGACGAAAATAAATACTCAGAGTACATAAATTACGTTAGAGCAAACATGCGAAATCCCATCGCAAATACAAAAGACAGATCAGAGGTTCGCGGTGGTGGCAGAAAGCCTTGGCAGCAAAAAGGTACAGGACGAGCACGTGTTGGTTCAAGCCGCTCTCCAATCTGGATCGGTGGTGGAGTTACATTTGGGCCATCAAATGAGCGAAATTTCAAGAAACGGATGAATAAAAAGACCCGATTAAACGTGATTAATTCAATATTCGGACATTTTGCTGCGCAAAATAAACTTTTAGTTTTCGAAGATGTGAATGTAAGTTCACTTAAAACTAAAGATGCAGAAAAACTGATAGAAAAGATAGGGGTTGAGGGGAAAATAAGTTTGGTTTTAGGAAAAGCAGAGAAAGAGTCAACCAGAGCTTTCAAAAATCTTCCTTACATAAACATTATGAGCATAAACTGTCTTGACATCCCAAATCTTGCTTCTTCAGATTACCTTTTAATCACAAAAACAGCATATTCGGAAATTACTAAAACTGATGTTAAAAATAATATTAATGAAAGGCCCGCCGAAGGCGAGGTTGCGCCCAAAGGGCGAAAAGATAAATAATGTCTAAGCTAGCACTTAAAAACCCATTAGTTTCTGAAAAAGGTTATCTGCAAGCAGGCAGAGGAGTTTACTCTTTCTATGTTGCTATATCGGAGACAAAAGAATCAATAAAAACAAAGATCGAAAAAGAGTTTAAGGTAAATGTTTTAAAGATTAATTCACAAGTCTTAAATGGAAAAGTAAAAAAAGTTAAAGGCAAGAGTGGTGTCAGATCTGATCAGAAGAAGATGATTGTAACTTTGAAATCTGGTCAAAAGATAGACATCTTTGAAACTGAAAAAGATGAACCAAAGGATAAAAAGAAGAAAGATAAGAAAGACGATAAAAAATCAACCTCTGAAAAAGAGAACAACGATAAAGAAGTTAAATAGAATTGATTCATTATTCTACATACTAAATACTATATTCTAAAAAAATGGCAATTAAACAGATAAAATCCACTTCAAATGCAAGAAGACAGATGACTGTCCAAGATTTTAATATTTCTTCAAAAACTTCAGAAAAGTCCCTAACTACTGGAAAAAGAAGAATAAGTGGTAGAAATGTTAATGGTAGAATAACCGTTGAAAATAGAGGTGGCGGAGCTAAAAGAAAATATAGATTTATAGATTTCAACAGAACATCGAAATTAGATATCAAAGCAAAAGTTAAGACATTGGAATACGATCCGAATAGAAGCTCTAACATCGCCTTGATTGAATACAACGATAAAGACATCTCCTATATATTGGCCCCCAGTGACCTAAAAGTTGGAGACGAAGTGATTTGTTCAGAAAATGCTAAAGCAACTCCTGGAAACAGAATTATGATGAAAAATATGCCTGCGTCATCTCAGATATTTAACATTGAATTGCAGTTGAATCGTGGCGGTCAGATGGTCAGAAGTGCTGGCAATTTTGCAACACTTATGGGTATTGATGGCGACGAAGCAACACTTAGACTCCCTTCTGGAGAGATTAGAAAAGTAAAATCAGATCTTTTCGCTACGATTGGAGTTGGTTCGAATACGGATCACTCAAATGTGGTTATTGGCAAAGCCGGAAGAGTCAGAAACATGGGCAAGCGACCAAACGTTAGAGGCAAGGCTAAAAACCCTTGTGATCACCCTCATGGTGGTGGAGAAGGAAATACTTCTATCGGCTTAAAATACCCAAAAACTGCTTGGGGAATGCCAGCATTGGGTCACAAAACAAGAAACAAAAAGAAACGATCAAATAGCGTAATAGTAAAGAGAAGGAAATAGATATGTCTAGATCACTTAAAAAAGGACCTTTTGTTGACTCAAGACTACTTAAGAAAGTAGCCTTAGCAAAATCGTCAAATTCGAGAGATCCAATTAAAACTTGGTCAAGATCATGCACAATTACTCCAGAGATGGTTGGAATTACACTTGGGGTTCATAACGGTAAAGACTTTGTACCTGTATTTGTTGTTGAAGATATGGTTGGACATAAACTTGGGGAGTTTTCACTGACTCGAAAATTCAGAACACACGGTGGGAAGATGGCCAAAGAACAATCCGCCGAAGACAAGCGGTAATTCCATCACTGAAACTTTCCACAGAATATCACAGAATAGAACATCAGGAAAGAATATATATTCAGCAAATCAGTGAAATTCAGAGGAGCGCTTCAGTGATAGAAATTCATTATAAAAAGAAATTATGGAAATTACAGTGAAAAATTTAAAAGTAAGAAAGTCGCCTAGAAAAATTAGGCCTGTTTTGTATATTCTAAAGCATCAAAATGCTGAAAAAGCCATAATTAAGCTGAAGTTTAACAGTGACAGTATAGCCCCAACTCTAAGTAAACTTATTAAATCAGGAATCGCTGCAGCTGGAGAAAAAGAGATTGAATCAAAGAAACTATTTATTAAAACTATTAAGTGTGATCAAGCACAAGGGTTTAAAAGACATAGATTTGGATCAAAAGGAAGAGTGGTCCGAATTAACAAAAGAATGTCTCATTTGACCTTAGTGCTTGCTGATACCCAGATAAAACCAAAAATTATGAGAAACAAGAAGCGAGACACAAACAAAATCGAAAAAAAACAAGACAAAAAAATAGTATCAAATATTAAGAAATAAGCCAGCCTACGAGCAGATTAAAAAAGGATGAACATTATGGGACAAAAAGTTAACCCAAATTCACAAAGACTTAAGATCAATACGAAATGGAAATCTCGCTGGTTTAGTGATAAAAATTATGCAAAAGAACTTATTGCAGATGTAAAACTTCGCAGAATGCTCAAAGTCGAGCTTAAAGGCGCTATGGTTTCTGATGTATATATCGATAGAGACGCTAATCAAGTTACCGTAGACATTAAAGCAGCGCGACCGGGTGTAATCATTGGACGTGGTGGTGAAGGAAGTAAGAAGATTAAAACACTAATAGAAAAAGAAACTGGAGCAAAGGCTAAAGTGAACATTATAGAAGAGCGAAAACCTGACCTAAATGCTGAAAACATAGCTCAAAATGTTGCTAGCCAGCTAGAAAAACGATTCCCATTTCGAAGAGCAATTAAACAAGCAGTAGAGCGTGCAGAAGAAGCTGGCGTTAAAGGTGTTAAGGTCTTAGTTTCTGGCAGACTTAACGGTGCAGACATCGCCAGATCTGAAAAAGCTGAATACGGAACAATTCCATTGTCACATTTCAACTCTGTTATAGATTTTGCTCAACAAGAAGCATTGACTACATACGGAATAATTGGTATAAAAGTATGGGTTTATACTGGTAAAGTTTCACAAGATTTAGAAACTGAAGAGAATAAGGATAAATAATGTTGATGCCAAAGAAGATGAAATTTAGAAAACAGCAACGCGGGAAACGAAGAGGTAAAGCTTTTCGAGGCTCAGTTATTTCATTTGGTCAATACGCCATAAAAGCAACTACTAGAGGTTGGGTAAGTTCGAGAGAACTTGAAGCGGCTAGACGTGCAATGACAAGATACATCAAACGTGGTGGTGAAGTTTGGATTCGAGTATTTCCTGACAAACCGATAACTTCTACATCTGCAGAAACTCCTATGGGAAGTGGAAAAGGAGCGTTAGATCATTTTGCTGCTGTTGTTAAGCCTGGAAGAATTTTGTTCGAAATGGACGGAGTTGAGCCAGAAGTAGCAAGAGAAGCAATGCGACTTGCTCGACATAAATTGTCAGTTAAAACTGTCTTCATATCCAAGGAAGAATAATCACAATAATGGAAATTCGAACACAGATCATTTACGCAGATTAACTCAGATCTTTCAGAAAATCAGGGTAGATCAGAGTAAAGAGATCAGAGTTAAAAAAACATATTATGAAAACAAGTGAGAATTTAAAAAAATACAGAACAATGGATCAAAAACAGCTTAATTCTGAAAGCAAGAAACTTCAAGATTCGATTCAGTCAACAAGACTCCAGATAAGCTCAAAGAAAACTACTGCTTTTGATAAAGCCATAAAAGAACGAGTCAATTTAGCACAGATCAAAACTGTTATTAATGAAAAGTCAGCCAGAGGCTGATCACCCTTTGGGTAAAAAGGAAATAATGAATGACACAACAAAACAATTGATTGGCACAGTCGTATCTAACAAGATGTCCGATACGGTTACTGTTAAAATTGATTCCGTTCGAACAAGTCGCTTATACAGAAAGAAATATACAGTTTCAAAAAAGATCAATGCAGATTGTAAAGATAGAAAATACGAAATTGGAGACATTGTTAGTATTGTATCGATTTGCCCAATTAGCAAAACGAAGTCTTTTAAAGTCACTGGAAAGGTTAAGTAATGATTCAGCCAGGATCACAATTGGTAGTTGCCGACAACACTGGTGCAAAAATAATAGAATGCATCACTGTTTTGGGACACGCAAAAATGAGAACTGCTGGAGTTGGAAGAGTTATCTCTGCATCTGTGAAGGAAGCAATCCCTAGAGGTACAGCGAAGAAAAAAGAAATCGTGAAAGCCGTTATTGTAAGAACACGCAAACAGATCGCTCGAAAAGATGGTTCTTCTGTTCGATTCGATGATAATGCAGCGGTAATTCTGAATGAAGACGGTCAACCTCGAGGGACAAGAATCTTCGGACCGGTTCCCAGAGAACTTCGCGAGAATTACATGAATATAATCTCATTAGCTCCGGACGTGGTATAGGAGATAAATGTAATTAGTACACGGATTTTCTACACAGATAAACACGGATTATTCTGAAAGATCTGAGTTAATCCGCGTAAAAGATCCACGTAAAAATATCAATATAGACTTATTATGAATAAGATAAAACTTAAAAGAGGCGATAACGTAAAGATGCTAAACGGAAAAGACAAAGGTAAGTCCGGTGAGATTTTAGCTATATTTAAAGATGTAAATAGAGCAACTGTTAAAGGTATTCACATGCAAAAGAAACATGTGAAACCCACCAAAGCAAACCCTTCTGGTGGGATAATCGATATCAACAAGAAGATTGACATCTCAAATATGGCTATAATCTGTCCAAGCTGTGGCAAACATTCACGTATTGGTTATAAATTAGAAAAAGATTCTAAAACCAGAATTTGCAGAAAATGCCGAAAAAGCCTCGAGACAGGAGCTAAATAATGCCTAAAACTGTAAATCCAAAAATTGAAATGAGTAAAAAGCTTCAAAAAGTAATGGGTAAAAAGAATATCCACGAAGTTCCTGAAGTTGTAAGTGTTACAATCTCAACAGGGATAGGTAAGCATAAAGAAGATAAAGGAAACATCGAAAAAATCACCGCTCAATTTTCTCAAATTACTGGACAACATGCAAAGATCAATAAATCGAGAAAAGCCGTATCTGCATTTAAGCTACGAGCCGGTCAAACTGTAGGTCTTAGTTGCACATTGCGAGGTAAAAGAATGTATGATTTCATCATAAAGCTTGCAAATGTAGCGCTTCCAAGAGTTAGAGATTTTAGAGGAATAAAAATGAGTTCATTCGATAAATCTGGAAACATATCTGTTTCGATAACTGAACACACAATCATACCGGAGATTAAATACGAAGAAGCGGGTGAACCATTTGGATTTCAGGTTAACATAAAAACATCAGCCAAAACTGATGAAGAAGCAAAAGTATTACTTACTAATTTAGGTTTTCCTTTCGAGAAAGAATAACCACTTATAAGATATTAAGAAAGTAACATTATGGCCAAGAAGGCAATGATTGAAAAAGCGAATAGAAAACCAAAATTCTCTTCTAGGATAATTAGAAGATGTAGCCTTTGTGGTCGACCAAAAGCATATATTCGAAAGTTTGATATGTGCAGAATATGTTTCAGAGAGTTGGCAGCAAAAGGCGAGATTCCTGGAGTAAGTAAATCTAGTTGGTAATAAATTAAGAGGAAATATGTCAGATCCAATTGCAGACTTAATAATCAGATTGAAAAACGCAAACCTAGTTGATAAGAATGAGGTCAGTATGCCACATTCAAATTTCAAAGAGGCAATTTTAGGTGTTATGAAACAAAATGGATACATAATTGACGTTTCCTCAAAATCTGTAAAGAAAAAGAAAAACCTTAAAGTAAAGTTTACGCCCAACCAATTCTCTCATATAAGACGTTTAAGTAAGCCCGGAATGCGATACTACGTTAAAAGCAAAGACATCCCAAATCCGTTAAGAGGACTTGGTTTAGTTATAGTATCTACTCCTGAGGGTCTTTTGAGTGGGAAAGAAGCAAGAAAGATGAAGATTGGCGGAGAATTAATTTGTGAGATTTGGTAGGAATTATGAGCAGAGCAGGAAACAGACCAATCAAAATAGACGAAGGCGTTAAAGTTACTATAGACAGTGACAAAGTTAACGTTGTCGCCGAAAAAGGATCTCTAGGCATAAAGATCCTACCTGGAATAGTAGTCAAAGAAGTTGATGGCAATGTTGTTGTAACTAGAAATTCAGATGAACCAGATCTTAGGGCAAAGCACGGACTTATTGCTAGACTTATAAAAAATGCAATAGAAGACCTGAAGAATGGAGTTAAAAAAGATTTAGAGTTTGTGGGAACTGGGTACAGAGCAAAAACGAAAAATGAAATACTTGTTCTTACAATGGGTTATTCTCATGACATCGAACTTCAGATTCCAAAAGATATGACCGCAACAGTGAAGAAAAATACAATCACGATTGAAGGCTCTAGTAGAGCAGATGTCGGAGAGTTTGCCGCAAAGGTAAGAGAAGTTCGACCTCCTGAAGTTTATAAAGGAAAAGGAATAAAATACGCAGGTGAGCAGATAAAGAGAAAAGCTGGAAAAGCAGCACAAGCGGCAGGTAAGGAATAAAATGAACAAAAAGAGCAGAACACGTAATAGAGTAAAAGCTATCAATAAGACAAATGAAAATTTGATCAGACTTTTAGTTTTTCGATCAAATAAGCATATAACTGCTCAACTTTGCGACGACAAAGAAGGCAAAATACTTGGCGGTGCTTCTACAATGAAAAAAATTGATGCTAAAAATCCAATAGAGAGGGCTAAAAAAGTCGGTGAAGAGATTGCAAAGATCGCAAAAGATAAAAAAATCAATAAAGTAGTTTTTGATAGAAGTGGTTACAAATACCATGGACAGGTTAAAGCTATTGCAGAAGGCGCAAGAGCTGCCGGATTAAAGTTTTAAGGAAATATGGAAAAAAACATAATGAGACCTAAGGGTTTTAAGTCAAAAAAGAGAGAAAAGAAAGAATTTGATGAAAGAGTTGTAGAGATAGCTCGAGTTTCTCGTGTTGTTAAAGGTGGACGAAGAATCCGATTCAGAGCTTTGGTGGTTATTGGTGATAGAAAAGGAAGAGTTGGAATGGGCCTTGGAAAAGCAAATGAAGTTGCAAATGCTGTCAAAAAAGGTACTTCACAAGCTAAGAAGAATATGGTAACTGTACCTATCATTGCTGGAACTATCCCTTATGAAGTTACTGCGAATTTTAGTGCATCAAAAATTGTTTTAAGACCTGCTTCTCCTGGTACTTCGATTGTAGCTGGGAGTGCTGTCAGAACAGTTATTGAACTTGCTGGATACACTGACATTCTTTCAAAGATATTGGGATCTAAAAACAAGACAAACAACGTGATTGCGACTATAAATGCACTATCTTCATTCAATCCAAAGATTGTAGAAAAGGTGACAAAATTAAATGAAAAAAACGAAAAGATAGTTTTAGAATCAGCAAAAAAAAATAAAACTGCACCAATAATAATTGTTAGAAAAGAAACTGTTAAATCAGAAAATGTTGATAAAACAAAATCAAGTATTAAAAGTCAATCTAAAGATGATCAGAAAAAGGTTGAAAAATAATCATGGACAAGAAAACTACTAAAAATTCAACTCCAAAGGGAGCTATCCGAGCAAAGAGAGTCGAGTCAAAAACCAAGAAACGAGTTGGCAGAGGAATCGCAGCTGGACAGGGCATGACCGCTGGACGAGGAACAAAAGGTCAACGATCTCGATCTGGTTTCAATCTGCCTAAACGATTTGAAGGTGGTCAAACTCCTCTTTCGATGCGTCTTCCAAAACTTCGAGGATTTAAAGTTAAACAAACAAAATGTGCTTTAATTACGCTAGATGAGATTAATCAGAACTATAAAGATGGCGAAACAGTATCACACCAGTCTTTAGTCAAAAAAGGTTTAGTTAGGAAAAATGAATCTATAAAGATCTTGAACAACGGCAAGCTAACAGTAAAAGTTACTCTTTTGGATGTGCCAGCATCAAAAACTGCCTTAAAACATTTTGAGACTAAAGCTGAACCAAAAAAAGCCATATCAAAGTCTAAAGCTGATAAAAGATAAATTATTGCTAGGTATTTTCAAATATCTGTGTTGATCAATTTTAAAGAAAAGTGTTAGAATATCAACTGTACAATATATGGAAACGATAAATAAAATCTGGCAATACAAAGACATACGTGACAAGATCTTGTTTGCGACAGGTCTTTTGCTTTTAACAAGAGTTCTTGCGCACATTCCACTTCCTGGAGTTGATCTACCGCGACTTCAAATGTTTTTTGAACAGAATCAAGTGTTTGGACTTTTAAACATGTTCTCCGGCGGGACGATGAGTCAATTCTCGATTATACTTATGGGAGTTGGTCCATACATCACAGCCTCAATCATATTTCAGCTTTTGGTTATGGTGATTCCACGGCTTGAAGAGCTTCAAAAAGAAGGACAATCTGGTCAGCAAAAGATAAATCAATACACTCGCTATGCAACTATCCCATTAGCTGTTATACAATCTTATGCAATGTTGGCCCTTCTAAAAAGCCAAGGTATTGTCCCCGAGTGGACTACATTTGACCTTTCATTAATGCTAATTACATCTGCTGCAGGCACAATGCTTCTTATGTGGATCGGTGAAATTATTACTGAACGTGGAATCGGAAATGGTCTTTCTCTTATAATTACTATCGGAATCCTCTCAGGCTTCCCAAGCCAGATTCGAAACACATGGGCTCTAATGGAAGGTGGAGACATCGGAGTTATAATCGGTGTAGTAGCATTTCTGATCATCTTTATATTTGTTATAGCAGCTATTATCTTTATTACAGAAGGCCAACGCAATGTCCCAGTATCATATGCAAGGCGTGCCGGCCAAAATGGCAAAACCGGTTCAGTCGATTCGTTCTTACCAATCAGGGTTAATATCTCTGGTGTTATTCCAATTATTTTTGCAATGAGTATAATGGTTGTTCCGGGCGTTGTTGGTCAATATTTGTCATCTGCCAAAACTGCTTGGATTAGTAGCGGTGCCAACTATATGGTTACACTTTTTCAAAATGACTGGTTCTACGGTGCCATCTACTTTGTCTTAGTTTTCGCGTTCACTTTCTTTTACACTTTTATAGTATTTAAACCCGACCAGATATCCGAAAATCTTCAAAAACAAGGTGGTTTTGTGCCAGGACTTCGTCCAGGATCTGAGACTAGAGTATTTTTGCAAAAAGTGGTAAGTAGAGTTACACTTGCAGGTGGCATTTTTTTAGCCATCGTTGCCGTTTTACCATTTGTAGTAAAAGCAATTACTAACATCGACACATTGGTTCTAGGTGGCACAGGACTTCTAATCATAGTCTCTGTAGTGATCGAGACTATGAGACAGATCAACTCACAGATTTTGATGCACACGTATGATAATTATTAATAATTATTGAGCTTAAAACTTAAAGCTTATAGCTTATAGCTTAAAACTAAGGGTTGGATGAAAGTTTTCACATTTTTAGGACTACCGGCTTCTGGAAAGGGAACACAAGCAGATGTTCTGGCTAAAAAGATCGGCGCTACCATAATCGGTGGCGGAGATATGGTTCGAAGTGAAATCGAAAATTGTGATTTAAACGATCCATTTTGCAAAGCCATAAAAGATAGATACGACAAAGGAACTCCTCAACCCAATGAGATAATGGCTGACTTAGTTAAAAAGAATCTAACAAATGCTAAAAACAACATTATCTTTGACAACTATCCTTTCAATAAAGGTCAAGCCATGACCTTTAAAAACATTATTAAAGAGATGAATATAGAAAATCCAACATTGGTTATAATTGATATCTCTCCGAAAGAAGCCATAAAGCGAATTACTCTTCGAAGAGTTTGCGCTGATTGTGGCAAAATCTTCAATGATCAAGATCTCGAGATGTGTGACAGCTGCCAAGGACCTCTTATTTCTCGTGCAGATGACAACGTTGAAACTGTATCAAACAGAATAAAAGAGTACACTCCAGCAATTGAGGAAGTTAAAGCCGAGTATCCAAAGTTTGGAAATGTAATTATAGTTAACGGCGAACAATCCATTGAAGATGTTTCTAAAGAACTATTAATGAAAGTAGGCAATGGATCCTCTAAATAGTGAGGAAATTCAGAATCTAAAAACAAGCGGAAAGATCTTAAAAACCGCTGTTTTAGAAGTTGAAAATGCTCTAAAGCCTGGGATAAGTACATCGAAACTAAATCAGATAGCCGAAAGCGCAATCAGAAAACAAGGCGCAAAACCTTCTTTTTTAAACTATAAAGCAGCAGCATCTCCACCATTTCCTGCATCCCTTTGCGTTTCTATCAACTCAAAAGTAGTTCACGGAGTACCGAAAGAAGATGAGATAATTAAAGAAGGTGACGTTGTTGGTCTGGACTTAGGTTGTGTATATAAAGGGATGTATAGCGATATGGCGATAACTAAGATCGCAGGTGCTCCAAAAGATCCAATACATAAAAAGCTTGTTGAAACTACAAAAGAAGCACTAAACATCGGTATCAAAAACGTAACAGTTGGAGGATATACTGGCGACATCGGGCATGCAATTCAAAGTTATGTCGAAAGCAAAGGTTTCAATGTTGTAAAAGCTTTGGTCGGTCACGGTGTCGGAAGAAGCGCCCACGAAGATCCTCAAATACCAAATTTTGGCGAAAAGGGTGAAGGAGAACTTCTGGTTGAAAATACAGCCATAGCGATAGAGCCAATGGTAGCAATTGGTAATAGTGATATAAAAACAAGTGACGATGGTTGGACAATAGAGACGGTAGATGGCTCAATCTCGGCTCACTTCGAACACACTGTTCTTATCACCTCAAAAGGTGCTGAGGTTATTACAAAGTAATATATTATCATAACTTAACATGAATAATATCGATAAGAATATCCGAAAAGAAGAATCTGACGGTATTGGAATTGAAAATAAAAAGAAAAATAAATGTATATGGTGTTGTTGTGCACTATTTATTTTTTTATTAGTATTAATTATTGTATTATCCATTATCTATGCAAAATACTATAGTTCTAATTTTACAGATACAGATAAAGCAAACAACAACACACAAAAATTTTATATTGAGTCAGAAATACCAGATTACTCTATTTCAGATATTGAAAAAGCCCAATTCGAAAATAATTTGTCTAGTTTTTATAATGGAGATGAACTAGAAAATATAAAAAACGATCTTTCAATAATGGAGATTAAGTACCCTGAAGGGCATTTTATTATTGTCCACAACACCAATAAGGATCCAGAGTCATTCTACAAATGGTATGAGATGATAAAAAATACACCACTTCTTTTAGACTCTTACAGCATTATGATTCATGAAATGTCCCATTCAGCAGGGATGCTTTATTGTAATTATTTGATAGAAGATAAATGTATAGATATCGACGGATATGCTTCTTTGGATCAATCACTTTTTACTGGTGATAAATTAATAGATTATGTTGAGAATCGATATAAGATCGATGAAATATATCTAATGGAGGACAAGCAAAAGATCACCCTTGCCTTGGATGAAATTAACTCATATATAAAAAGTATCAGATACAATCGTGCATATAAACAATACGATGATACTCCTTCAACTCTTGCAAGACAGCTTTACTACATTACGCTTCACTTGAAGTATGCAAAAGAAAACGATGTACAAGCCTGGAATAAGCTTATCAACAATAAAGGTTTCTCCTTCACCTTGTTGCGTTTAGTGGAAATAGCAAAAGAAGAGTTATCTATAACAAAAGAAACCAACACATCTGGTTCTAAGAGAGATGACAATATGAAGTTGTATGAAGATAATATTCAGTACCTAAATGAATACATAGAATTGAGTGGAATGTCAAAATACATCGATGAAGCAAAAGACTACCAGGGCATCAAAAAAGAGGGAATTGGTATTACTTTTGTTGAGTTTTAACATCAACTGGATAAATTTATTGCTAGTATTGGAATAATAAAGATAGGAGGTTTTATGTTCAAAAACAGAATTGTCTTAGTAGTTTGTGGAATAATTGTGTTGATTTTATTTATAGGCGTTACAAGTTTTTATGCTTATGATAGATACACCAAAAAACAAGAAGATCAAAATCTCGAAGAAGACACTGCTATAAAGGATCAGCAAGAAGAAGATTTGGATACTAACCCAGTAGCTGACGCAGATCCGAAGATAAGCGATGAAATAGCGTCGCCATATACATTGGTCGGCTATACCGGTACGGTTTTTGGAGCAAAAGTTCCAAAGGGTTGGAGTGTTTCGGACAATGAAAGTGGTATAGAGGTAACTGATCCAAATGATTTGAGTACTGGGTCTTCGGGAATAGTGGCTGTCGGTTGGTATGGCTATCAAACGCCTGACGGATTTATTGAGTATATGTTGCAAGCGATTGGAGCCCTATCAATAAGTTATATAAATGAATCTGATCAAGAGGAGATTGTTGATTCAACGACAGGTCTAACAT
>CAZAOA010000008.1:24123-26513 GCA_964486765.1 uncultured Candidatus Saccharibacteria bacterium | reverse complement strand
GTTGATTATACGACCGGTCTAATATGATAGATGAAAACTAAAACATTTACTTTCACTATAGAGGGTAAAAATCTAAAAGCAAAAGCATCAGCTGGTGTACTAAACGGCTATGGACAATTCATGGGAATGCTTATAGCCTTTCAAACTACACCAGACAAATGGGCAATCTGGGCTCCGACGTTGGAAAGAGTTGCTACATCAATAGCTATTATTGATCCATCAAAAGCGGGTGGAATAGATAAGGTTAAGCTCCCGACTGCTGCTGATCTAAAGAATGATTCATCTCCTCTAATGGAATCTTGGGAGTATCGGAATAAGGTTGATGACTATGCATCTCACGAATGGTCAGATGCTATAATGGGTCAAGAAACTGATTTGTATTCACCCTCAACCAACCAAAAATACACGAGATCTCTTTCAGACTATGATCCGAAAATTGGTGGTTATAGAAACCCTGACAATTCGTCAGAGACACTAATCGATCCATACGAAAGATAGATCTACTGATATTAATATGACAATAGTTCTAAAATATTTTGATCAAAAATCTCTTGGGATTGTTTCCGTATTTGAAGTGGCTGGCTTAAGTTGCTCAATTTCAGTTATAATCCACTGGTTATTTGAGACAGATATTTTGTATCGATAGTAAGGTTCTGCCATTCCCATACATTGTTCTCCCCATTCTGTAGTTATCTCTACAACTGCTTCTGAACTAGTGTTGGAGATTTCAGAAACTGCAACTGAACAAGGGCCAGAGTGGATGTAGCCATGAAGATCCCAGTACGACTCCTTTGTAGTGTTTACTTGGCTTTGCAAGTTCGTAGCTAAATATGTTTTTGCTTTTACTAGATTTATGCTAGAACCGGGAAAGGTTGAAAATATTGATTTAAGAAAGTTGCTTGCAACCTGCTCTGGATTCTCGGCGGGTGTAGTTTGAGTTTCAGATGTTGTTGATTGCTCTGTTGTAGAAATTGAATCATTTGTGGAGTCTATTTTGCTGTTAACATATCGAAAGCCTAGCCAGATTGCTAACGCCACCACAATTGTTACGACTGCAATAACAACACAGATAATTACGATCCAAATTGTATTCTTTGATTTTGGTTTCTCTTCTTCCATATTTCCTCCTTTTAATAAACTATACAGTAATTATACTACATTTAATGCAATATATCTATCAAAAGTGCTCCACAGGGGAATGATATGGCGTGATACAATATAGATGTAATTTTTAAAATGATAGGATTTATATGAAAAAAACAATTTACATCATTCTGTTTGTGATTTTGGGTATTATTTTAAGCATGATTTTACACTCTGTTGTTGAGATAATTTATCTTAATTGGGCGGATAAGAATGATGAAGTCGTTAATTGGACTCTAAATCAGTCTTGTTCACTGCCAATATGGCTGATAATGCTACTTTTAGTACTTGGCATAGTTTTCGGTGTATGGTTTGGCATAATTGCTTGGCGAAAAATCTATGTGGAAAAAATTCGTGGGGACAATCCCAGATTCTTTTCTAGAGATAAGTAGGATTTAACCCAATTTTGGTTGATTAATCATCCTAAGTATTTATGACTAAATTGTGTTGACTTTCTAAAATATATATGTTAAAGTTGTCTAGTAAGTATGGAAAAAGAAAAAGCAATTGAATCTGAGGGAGTAGTCGAAGAGACTTTCCCCAATGCTGTTTTTGCTGTTCGTCTTGATAGTGGCCACACGATAAAGGCAACTCTAGGCGGAAAACTTCGAAAGCATCGCATAAGTATCCTTCCTGGAGATCGTGTAACAGTAGAAATATCTGTTTACGATTTAACTAAAGGAAGAATAACTTATCGAGGCAAACCGAAGAAATAGCAACTCAAAAAGGGAAAGCGCTTTTTTGAATTAAAGAATATGAAAGTAAGAGCATCTGTAAAACCTATGTGCGACAAATGTAAAATCGTTTCGCGAAGCAAAAAGGGCAAAAGCTCTAGAGTAGGCGCAAAGAAACGATTGTTTGTAATTTGCTCAAACCCAAAACATAAGACTCGACAAGGGTAAAGGATAGGTTGTAGATAGTAGCTTCTTAGCTTATTAGTGAGAAGCCCAATACAAAAAAGAATAAACAATATTAAACCCTAAGAAGCTAAAGCCTAAAAAGCTACAAGCTAAAAAAATAATGGCAAGAATCGCAGGAATAAATGTTCCAGACAATAAAAAAGTACCTTATTCAATAACTGCTATTTTTGGTATCGGTATTAATTTTGCGAACAATATAGTCAAAAAAGCAAATATTGACCCTGAAAAGCGAATGAAAGAGCTAACAGAAGATGAGATCGAAAAGATTCGACAAATCATAAATAAAGACTATCAAGTAGAGGGCGACCTTAAAATGGTGGTTTCTGG
>CAZAOA010000008.1:0-24113 GCA_964486765.1 uncultured Candidatus Saccharibacteria bacterium | reverse complement strand
CCACAAAAACAACGATTACATTGTCCCATCACGAATATATCCGCCCTTCGGGCGAGACCTCGCCTTATCAGGCGGGCAAATATAACAAAAATACAAATTCAGAATATTAAATCAGAAAACTAAGAAGCTATTGCCTAAAAAGCTATCAGCTAGAAGATATGGCCAAAGAAGATAAACCAAAAGTTAAAAAAAGAGTCAAAAGAAGTCTTGTTGTAGGCAAAATCTACATTCAATCTACTTTTAATAACACTATCGTAAGCATCACAGATGAAAGTGGAAATGTAGTTGCTTCGGCATCTTCTGGTTCAATCGGCTTTAAAGGCACAAAAAAGTCAACTCCTTATGCTTCTCAACTAGCCGCAACATCTGCCATTGAGAAAGCTAAGGCATTTGGACTTTCAAAAGCTTCAATATTTGTATCAGGTGTTGGTCCCGGAAGAGAATCCGCAGTAAGAGCCCTTACAAATGCTAGGATTGATGTAGATATCATAAAAGATTCAACTCCGATAGCACACAACGGATGTCGCCCGAAGAAAGCACGACGCATTTAACCCTTCACGAATATATCCGCCCTTTGGGCGAGACCTCGCCTTATTAGGCGGGCAAATATCTGTAGATTAGAATCAAATTAGTAGATTAGGATTATGAAATATTATGAAAGATAATGCTTGTAAAATTTGTCGAAGAGAACGAGAAAAGCTTCTTTTAAAAGGTGATCGATGTTTAACTCCTAAGTGTGCAATGGTAAAAAGACCATACGCACCTGGTCAACATGGACAAAATTTCAAAGGTAAACAATCTGAATATTCGCGTCAATTAAGAGAGAAACAAAAAGTTAAAGCTCTTTATGGTGTTATGGAAACTCAATTGCGAAATTACTACGAAGCTTCTGATACAGCTGAAGGCAAAACTACTGAAAACTTGGTTACTATGTTAGAGAAGAGAGCTGACAACGTTGTATTTCGAGCAGGATTTGCATCATCTAGAAGAGAATCAAGACAGATCGTTTCTCACGGCAAAGTTACACTTAATGGTCAAAGAATAACAATCCCTTCTATCCTTGTTAAAGAAAAAGACGTTTTAGTGGTTACTCCAAAAAAAGATACCAAGATTGAAAAAGACCATTCACCGCAATGGATGGATGTTGACATGAAGAAAAAAAAGATTAAGATTAACCGATTACCACTTCGAGAAGAGATCGAGCTTGCGGCTAATGAAGCATTGGTAGTAGAGTTTTACTCTCGATAATAATATAAAATATTAATGCCATAATTAAGGGGCAGCCCCATACCAGATTAAAATGGTTCAGGGGAAAAGGAGAAGAAAATGGAAAAGATAACGCTACCTAACATAACAGAAGAAAAGATCGATGAGAATTCATCTCGTTTTGTGATCGAACCTCTTTACCCAGGATACGGACCTACACTTGGAAACGCAATGAGAAGAGTGCTTCTTTCGTCTCTTCCTGGAACTGCGATTACTTCATTTAAAATTGAAGGTGTCGGACACGAATTCACATCTATACCTCATGTAAATGAAGATGTGATTGAATTGATGATTAACTTAAAAAGCGTAAAGCTTAGATCCCATTCTAAAGAGCCTGTGACCCTTTCACTTTCAAAGAAGGGCCCTGGAGTTATTACGGCTGGTGATTTTGCTAAAAACTCTTTGGTTGATGTTGTAGATCCGACAGAGCACATTGCAACGTTGGATAACAAAGCAAATATTGAACTTGAAGTTACTGTTGAACATAACAGAGGTTTTAGATCAAGCGACACTCAAATCGACGTCAAACCTGAAGTCGGTAAAATTACTGTCGATGCATCTTTTTCACCTATTGAAAGAGTGAAAATGGATATAGAAAATACTCGTGTTGGAAAGATGACAAACTATGACAAACTAATCCTAGAGATTTATTCAAACGGTTCTATCACCGCTCACGAAGCTGTTGTAGAGGCTGGAAATGTATTGGTAGATCACTTTAACTCTTTCGCTTTTCATGAAAAACCTGATGAGAAATTGACTGAGGAGAAAAAAGAAGAAACTGAAGAAAAAGCAAAGGATGAAGTTGCTATAGACGAGCCGACTATCGATCCAAAGACTAAAATAGAAGATACTACTTTATCACAAAGAACATCAAATGCTCTTTTAAACGCTGGAATAAAAACAGTTGCAGGTCTATCTAGACTTAGCGATCTTAAGCTTTCTGAAGTTAAAGGTTTGGGAGCAAAAGGTGTTACAGAGATAAAAGATTTAATGGCAAAACTTTAAAATGATTCGAACACTTGGAAGAAAAAAAGCACATAGAGTAAGCCTGATGCGTAACCTTGCGACATCACTTTTTCTGTACGAGTCGATAGAAACCACTGAAGCAAAAGCAAAAGAGCTTCGATCTATTGTAGATAGAGTCATTACAAAAGCGAAACCAGCCGATTTGAATGCAACAAGGTACGTCAGTAGAATACTTTTTGATAAAAATGCCGTTAAGAAAGTCATAAATGAGATTGTTCCACGATATGCAAAAAGAACATCCGGATTTACAAGAATCATAAAACTAAACAATCGATTAGGTGATAGAGCTCCAAAAGTAATAATTGAGCTCATGGATAAAAAAGTTTTTGTTAAAAACGACTCGAAAGATATTGTAGATGCAAAGAAAGATACTAAAGATAAAGTCGATACCAAGATCCGTGAACCGAAAATAAAAAAATAATATGAAATTCCAACACACCTGCCTGCCGGTCATCGACTCCGAGGCTCAGACTCGAGGAGCAGGCAGGGATCATCCACACGGATTAACGCAGATCTTTCAGAAAATCAGAGAAGATCAGAGAAAAAAGATCAGAGTTAGAAAAACAATATATACATTATGAATAAGCCCGTAAATGAAAATAGAGAATGGCATCTGATTGACCTAAACGGTCAGGTTTTGGGTAGAGCAGCGACAAAAATATCCACGATATTAATTGGCAAACACAAACCCACCTATTCTACCAACCTGGATTTTGGTGACTATGTGGTTGCAATCAATTCAGCAAAGATTAAACTTACAGGAAACAAGCTTGAACAAAAACAGTATTTCAAACACACAGGCTACATTGGAAATTTGAAAACAAAGTCTGTCAGCGAGTTACTAGTAAAAACTCCAAATGAAGTGATAAAGAGAGCAGTTAAAGGGATGCTTCCTAAAAACAAGCTTAGAGATGAACGAATGAAGAGATTTAAGGTATATGCAGATGAAACACATCCTCATCAAAACATTAAAACTCATAAGGTTGAATAATGGCAGAAGAAAAGACTAAAAAAGAGAAATACTTTTATGGTACCGGCAGAAGAAAAACTGCAGTAGCCCGTGTTAGAATCTATAAAGGTAAAGGCGATAACCTTATTAACGGCAGTAAAGTTGATCTAAATGACGAGATTGTTAAACCTTTTGAGATAACTGGTCACAAAAGATCATTTTATATATCAGCAAAAGTACTAGGTGGCGGATGGAATAGTCAGATTGAAGCTATACGACACGGAGTTGCAAGAGCACTTGAAACATTTGATGGTGAACTTAGGGGTCCCTTGAAAAAGGCCGGCTATCTTAGCCGAGATCCTAGAGAAAAAGAAAGGAAGAAGCCTGGACTTAAGAAAGCGAGAAAAGCTGCACAATGGTCAAAGCGATAACAGTTTGTCTTAACCTAAAGTTAGAACTATGAACGACTTTGAAAGAATTGACAGGATAAATAGACAGATTCAAAATGATCTCTCGCAAATCCTTATGGACTATGCGGGAGATTTTATAATCTCAGTTGTAAAGGTAGATACTTCAAAAGATCTTAGTAATTCAAAAGTTTTTATAAGCGTTCTTGGCGATAATAGTGGCCTAATAGAAAAGTTAAATTCGTCTTCAAAACAAATTCGCATGGACCTTGCTAAAAAAATTAAACTTCTGAAAACTCCAAGACTAGAATTTATTATAGATTTAGAAGACAATAGCAGAGAGAATATAGAGGAGTTGCTTAAATAGATATTTATTCAACCAGTATTTTGTGATAAAATAGCTATGATGATGCTAAGGAATTTATTCTTTTTATTGTCGGTGACAATAGTGGCACTGGCCGCATTAGTTTTGAATGTATTTAATTACAATCCTTATCTTGCGAGCAATGCTGAACTTAGCTATTTCTATCTTTCTTGTTGGATCACAGTTGCAGGCTTAGTTGCTATCATCATCATCTATATTAAGTCGAGAAAAGATAAAACTGAATACTCCAAAAAACATTTTTGGTCATCTGTAAGACAAGGCTTGTTCGTTGGCGGCGCTGTTACTGCTTTACTGCTTTTAAAAGGCATGCGGCTACTAGACTTATTGATAGGAATTCCAACCGTTATAGCCATCGTGCTACTTGAATTATTTTTTCAAACTAAAAGAAAGTAGTAATTCCAACACAGATCGTTCTACGCAGATATTCACAGATCTTTCAGAAAATCAGAGCCTATCAGAGTAGACAAATCAGAGTTAAAAATTCTATACATAATATGGAAACTAAAGGAAACCTACATCCGATCACTTCATATTTACGAGAAGCTATTGCTGCTTTATCGTCTTTGGGTTTTGAGATTTATGAAGGGCCTGAGATAGATTCTGAGTGGAACAATTTCGATGCACTAAATATACCTGCAGATCATCCATCAAGAGACATGCAAGATACTTTTTGGACCAAAGATGGAAAAGTTTTAAGAACTCAAACTTCAAATTGCCAAGTAAGATACGGTAAACATAATAAGCCTCCTTTTGCTATAGTGGTACCCGGGAAAATTTACAGAAACGAATCAACAGACAAAGGACATGAGAATACTTTTACCCAACTTGAAGGTCTATATGTCGATAAAGATGTAAATCTAGGACATCTTAAATATGCTCTTATTGAATATTTCAAGAAAATGTTTGGACCAAAGATTCCAGTAAGGTTTAGACCTAGCTATTTTCCATTTGTTGAACCAGGATTAGAGGTGGATGTAAAATTCAATGGGAAGTGGTTTGAACTACTCGGTGCCGGAATGACGCACCCGAAAGTTCTTAAAAACATGGGGATAGACCCAAACAAATACTCAGGTTTTGCATTCGGCATGGGCATTGAGAGACAAATTATGGTCAAATACGGCATATCTGACATTCGATCCTTCCGTTCTGGAGATCTTAGATTCTTAAAGCAATTCTAGCCACAGACCCTATATCACAGAAGTGACACAGATAAGGAAAACTATTATTGACAACACGATTTCACGTGGCACATTATAGAATTTATTTATACTTTCGTTAGATTTGCCCGCCCGATAAGGCAAGGTCTCGCCCAAAGGGCGGATAAATATGTGAAGGGTAATATGAAAATATTACGAAGTTGGTTACAAGATTATATAGAGATAAAGCATGACAACAAAGCCCTTTCTATGAAGCTGGCAAATTTAGGTATTGAAGTTGAAGACTATAAATGCTTGATCGATATCAACATTGTCGTTGGAAAAATATTGAATATTCAAAAACACCCAAATGCAGATAAACTTAAATTAGTTAAAGTTACAGATGGAGAGAGTGATTACAAAGCAGTTTGTGGAGCTTCAAACATCGAAGTTGGACAAGTCGTTCCATTTGCTAAAGTTGGGGCCAAGGTTGCAGATATTGAGATTAAAAAAACGAGTATTCGCGGATCTGAATCAGAGGGTATGATGTGTTCTGAACTTGAGCTTGGTTTAGGACAAGATCATACTGGGATTAAGATACTCCCGAACGATTATAAGCTTGGTACGCCAATATACGAATATTTAAAATCCGACTCTGTATTTGATCTGGACATTACCCCGAACAGAGGTGATACCTTATCACATCTTGGAATCGCTCGCGAGATAGGTGCGATGCAACAGATGAAGATAAATAAAAAGCCGATAAAAGTACAGATGAAGTCAATACCCGTCTCTGACAAAATCGAGGTTATAAATAAGGAAACAAAACTTTGCCTACGCTACTTTGTTCGTGTTATTGAAGATGTGACTGTTAAAGAATCACCTGATTGGCTAAAAGAAAGGCTTATCGCTTGCGGAGCAAAGCCGATTAACAACATAGTCGATGCTACAAACTACATCTTGCTTGATCTGGGCCAACCTCTTCACGCTTTCGATGCCAAATCTATAAACGGTACGATCATAATTCGAAAAGCCAAAAACAATGAAGATTTTATATCTTTAGATGGAGAGGTTCGAAATTTAAACAATGATATGATCGTTATCGCAAATAAAGACAAACCGATCGCTATTGCAGGGGTAATTGGAGGAAAAGATAGTGAAGTTAAAGAAGATACTAGATCTGTAGTTTTGGAAGCCGCAGAATTCGATAGAAGATCAATCAGAAAGACTTCTAAAAACCTAAGTCTTACAACTGAGGCAAGCTACAGGTTTGAGCGAGGGATCGATTCGAACGGTATTGAATACGCCTTAAACAAAGCTGCTAATTTAATAAAAGAAATTGCAGGTGGTTCAATCCTTTCAGGAATTATTGAGAGTGGAGAAATTAAAGAGCCGACACAAGTTTTATTTAAGTATGATGACATAAGAAAGCTTACGGGACTTATGACTTCAAATGAAGAGATAAACAGAATCTTAAATCTCTTGGGCTTCAAGATTACCTCAAATACGGCTCAAGTGCCAAGTCATAGGCACGACATTACAATCTGGCAAGATTTAGCCGAAGAGGTGGCCAGGATAGCAGGGTATGAGAACATTAAACCTATAAAACTTAGATACAATAAAAAACCAAAAACAAACCATGCTTATTCCTTTAGAGAGATGATTAAGGATTCGTTAGTAAATTCCGGTTTTGTTGAGACATCAAACTATTCATTTTTATCAGAAGATGATACAGATAGCCAAAACGTTGACAAAAAGAAGCTCATAGAACTTGAAAATCCGATCCAGATAGAAAATAAGTATATGCGCTCTAGTATTGAACCAAAACTTATGGGGAATATGAGTATAAACTCTTCCTTCGATCCGATACTACTCTTTGAAATTGGTAATGTATTTTCAAAAACAAGCGAATATACTAACCTTGCAATCGGTGCATCTGGAAAAGGTGCAAGAAATATGATAGAAGTTGCTATAAATGATCTGAAAGAAAATTTAAAGATTAAATCATTAACTGTTGAAATTCGAGAATTAAACCGTGATGATCTTAGAAAATACAAGATAAAGAAACAAAACGGTTTTGTCGCTGAGATTGAGGTCAATAAACTTGAAAAAGCATCACTAGTAAAATCAAATGAATTTATGTACAAGACCCATAAGACTATAAAGCATTATAGGGAGGTGTCACGGTATCCTTCAGTAACTCGTGATCTGGCATTTGTAATGAATAAATCACACAAGTCAAACGATATTATCGATGATCTGTATTCCGTTTCAGATCAAATAAATAGGATAGAGTTATTTGATGAGTTCGCATCCGATAAGATTGGTAAAGGAAAAAAGAACATCGCCTTTCATCTTTACCTTCAGGATCTTGAAAAAACTATGATCGATAAAGATGCTGATCAAATTGTTAAAGATGCAATAAAACTAATTGAAGATAAATACAAAGCAAAGCTACGCACATTCTAATGCAAGTCAAATATCGAATTAGCACGAATAACTAATTACAAATCAGAAGGAGATTATATGAAAAGAACAATGATTAATGAGACATCGAATCTATCAGGCAAAGAGGCAACAATCAAAGGCTGGGTTCATACTCGACGTGACCATGGCAAGATTGTCTTTTTAGACATTCGAGATATGACAGGACTTCTTCAAGTGGTTATAGTACCGGGATCTAGTGCGTATGACAAGATCACACCACTTAGACCTGAGTGGGTTGTTTCAATTACTGGACAAATTAAAAACAGGCCAGACAATATGGTTAACAAGGAACTTTCATCGGGCACAGTTGAGATGGAAGCAAATAATATAGAGATTCTTAATGAGGCTATAACTCCTCCCTTTGAAATCGATAAAGATACTATAAAGGTTGATGAAGAACTAAGATTGAAACATCGTTATCTTGATTTACGAAGTGAAAGAATGTCAGAAAATATTCGAGCCAGATACAGAATCATTCAGTTTATGAGACAATATTTAAGCGATCTTGATTTTACTGAAATACAAACTCCTTTGCTATCTAAATCTACACCCGAAGGAGCAAGAGACTACTTGGTACCATCGAGACTTCATCCGGGAAAGTTCTTCGCACTTCCACAAAGCCCTCAACAGTATAAACAGCTACTTATGGTCGCAGGAATGGAAAAGTACTTTCAGGTTGCACCATGTTTTAGAGATGAAGACGCTAGAGCAGATAGAAGCCCAGGAGAATTCTACCAGCTTGATATGGAGATGAGCTTTGTTAATCAAGATGATATTCTTAACATCACTGAAGAGCTATTTACAAAACTTGTAAAAGAGCTATATCCTGAAAAACATATAACTTCTACACCTTGGCTCAGACTTACTCACAAAGAAGCTATTGAAAAATACAAGACCGATAAACCAGACCTTCGAAAAGATAAAAATGATCCAAACGAGCTAGCATTTGCATGGATTGTTGATTTTCCATTGTTTGCAAAACAAACAAAAGAAAATCATTTTCATGGAGCTGGAAAGAATTTGGCCCCATCTCATCACATGTTCACCGCACCTAAAGATGAATACATCAAGCTTTTAGATAGTGATCCAGAAAAAGCACTTTCTTGCCAACACGATATGGTCTTAAATGGTTATGAAGCAGGTGGAGGCAGTATTAGGATTCACGATCCTAAAATTCAAGACAAGATATTTGACCTAATCGGATTCACAAAAGAAGATAAGAAAAAGTTTGATCATCTTCTCAAGGCATTTGAATACGGTGTTCCCCCTCATGGAGGGATTGCATCTGGCATAGAAAGAATTGTAATGATTCTACAAAATGAAAAAAACCTTAGAGAAGTAACTCCATTCCCATTAACCGGCGATGGAAGAGACCCAATGCTAAATTCACCATCGGAAGTTAGCAATGAGCAACTTAACGATGTTAGTTTAGAAATTATAGATGAACCAAGTTCGAATAAATAAATTTTTATCGACTTCTGGAGTATGCTCACGCCGAAAGGCTGATGAGCATATTTTAGCTGGCGATGTAACATTGAACAACAAAAAAGCTAAACTTGGAGATCAAGTGGGCTTAAACGACATTGTCCATTTCAAAGGCAATGAGATTGAAAACATTTCTGATAGTGTGTATATAGCCCTTTATAAACCTAAGGGAGTTATCTCTACCGCTGATGATGAATTGAAAAGAAAGTCTGTAGTCGATATTTTGCCAAAAGATCCTAGGGTTTACCCGATTGGACGACTTGATAAAGATTCCGAAGGTCTTTTGATACTTACAAATGATGGAGATACTGCAAATAAACTGACCCACCCCAAATTCGAACATGAAAAGGAATACAGCGTGCAGGCACGAGTTCTAAGCTCTAAGTTCAAAGTTCAAAACATAGTAACAAATTTCGAAAAAGGTCTGAAGATAGATGATAAAATGATGAAGGCTGATAGAGTTTATAATGTAAAAATGCGTGGTGATAAGCTTGAGTTCAACGTTACTTTACACACCGGTTATAATCGACAGATAAGAAAGATGTGTGATAAAATAGGACTTGAGGTTAAAAAACTTACTCGCATACGAATCGGTAATCTAAAGCTTCATAACCTAAAGCTAAATCCCGGTGAGTATAAAGAAATCTCCAAATCCGATATTCTTTAGATCTCCTCTTATCTGATACTAAATTCTAAATTCTATAAACAATGATTCTAAAATCATTTCTAATCTTATCGATAATTACTTCGGCACTTCACCTGCCGATCTCTTCTTTTTTTGACAAAGCATTGGTAAAAAATGAAATAGGGGAGTCAAATATTGTAAGCGCAGAATACAGTTCACTTGAACTTCCTATTCTAATCAAACCTCCTGAAGTAAAAAAAGGTGCAAAGAGCCCAAATATCTTTGCCTATAGATACATACTCGGTGATGCTGATTCAGGAGTTGTATTAGCCAAAGAAGACCACACATTAAAAGTTCCAATCGCATCAACAACAAAGATAATGACAGCTATGGTAGTTCTTGAAAAATATACGCTTACTGATGTTGTGACAGTTTCACCCGCTGCAGCATATCAATCTGGTGCTGATGCATTTTTACGAGTTGGCGAAAAGATTACTATAGAGAATTTACTTTACTGTTTACTTTTAAAATCTGGAAATGATTCAGCCTATGCTCTTGCAGAATACATGAATATTGAAGGCGATGTGGGGATTACAAGGTTTGTTGATGCGATGAATGAAAAAGCAAAATCACTTGGTATGAAAGATACCACATACGCCGACCCAGCAGGACTCGATATCACTGGGCTCTCAACGGCCTATGATCTGTTTACACTAACCCGCTATGCTCTAAACAATAAAAAGTTTGCAAGTATAGTTTGTCTTAAAGAGGCAACCGTAAGAAGCAATGACAATAAAACTCAACACGTACTAAAAAACTCGAATAGACTAGTGGGTGAATATGATTACGTTGGAGCAATAGGTGTTAAAACCGGCTACATGCCAGAAGCAGGCCACTGTTTAGTCTCTGCATCACGCCGAGACGGTCATACATTGATTGGTGTTATTCTATACACCTATGCCGACACAGCTCCTGCGTCAGCAGATGAGTCCCGAAAACTTCTCGACTGGGGCTGGCAAAATATTGAGTGGTAAAATTCAAATATGAAAAACAAAATATTTACTATTTCGGGACCTGGAGCAAGTGGAAAAGAGACTATCATAAATGCACTTTTAAAGAAAGATAAAAACACTCTAACATCTGCGAGTATAAAGTTAGAAATGAACAGGACAAAATTGATGAATGTGTAGATGGTATATACAATATTATAAAATCATGTAAGGAGGTATTATGATTGGACCAGAAGGCGAACCATCACCTACTGAGGAAGAAATTGACAACACCAAACAACCTGAGGACGTAGAAGAAAGGATGGCTGACATCTGTTCATCGTTTATTGAAAATATTAAAGGCCTCCCAGAAGACATATCGGATAAAGAACTCGATAATTTTGCGGATTCATTTGTCAAAGTTATAAAAGAGGTAATGGGCCCGGACCAAGAAAGTACAAATTCACCAGAGATAGCTGCATGGTCAATTTTGCAACGGTTAAATACTTTCACTGAAGCCAGTGCGCTTGAACCGCGCTTGCTCAAATATAGGAATAGATACGCTTATGACTACTGGACTTTTTTGCAATATAACGTACCGGATGATGAAAAAAATACTAAATGGTTTAGAGATGCGCAGCCAACTTTTGAAGCAATTGGTGCTGAAATGGTAGAAAAACGCGAGGTGATTGAGTCTGAAATGAAAGAAGCTCGGAAATCCTTCCTAGATAAGCTAAAAGTGCTTTCAGAACCCTCAACAGAAGTACTAGATAAACTTAGAGGCGAGCACTTCATGCAAATTGAAGAATTGTCGAAAACTGATTCCATAGCCCTGAATAGATCTGAAAATGTTGCATGGCGGGTTCTTCAACGACTTATCTCATTTTCGATAGCTGCAACACTGAATGAATACTTTCGACGATTCGGCAATGAAGCAGTGGATAACCTAATGGAATTTTTGGAGGATGTTGTGCCTGATTTCGAACGAGAACAAAAATGGTATAAGGGTTACTTCGATTACACAAAAGCGACCGCTAAAGAGAGGGGAAGATTGGGGATTCCAAAACCCTAGGAACACAAACAAGATTTGATTAAGTAAATATTATAGATTAATACGGTTCTTATATGACGACTTGCAAAGCATAATCACACATAAAGATCAAATTCAATCCTTATGCTAGTAACAAAAAACATACCCATATTTTCTAGTTCTACATTTTGGTAATGTCTGATATTATATAATCAATAATATGTTATAAGGGAGGAAGATGAACTCAATTAAGAAAATTGCCACCTTACTTTTGGCGGTACTTATTGGTTTTGTGGTTCTCATACCTACAACCTCAACGTCTGCGTATAGTGAAGAGATCGATCAACAATACGCACCAAAAACGTATTTAGCACAAGAACCAATCTGGGATGAGATTAAACCTCAAGGACAATCTTTCAGACCAACATTTAATCATATCACAAAATTTGAGATTGAAACTAAAGGGCAAACGCTCCCTTTAACCGGATTTCTTTCAGACACAACCAACATTTCGCTCATACCAGGGATAAATACTAATCTTCAAAACGGCTGGACAACTTTTACACTGCCGACACCACTTGAGGTAACTAGAAACCAAGAGTATAGGATTTTCATCGATTCAGCCCAACATCAAAGCGATGTTATATATTGGTTTATTGGAGAAGAAGGTTCGGGTGGTACATATTCACGTGGTTCGGCCATTTTAGCAGCAGAAATAGATGTGGATTTCGATTTTCACTTTAAGGTCTGGGGATACGATACTGGGAGCGTTACAGACGACGATACTGATGATAATACCTCAGATGATCAAACAGTTACACCAGGGACTAATCCCGAGGGTAAAATTACAAACCCAAACTCTAAGTCGAATTCAGATGCTAGCATCGATGGCAACATCACAAATCCTGATGCCCCACCAGCACCAGTAAATTTAGATATTTTAAACTTAAGAATTACGGGAGTCGGACCGAGCTATATAGATCTTGATTGGGATGAAGTTATCGCTGACGACATGGCTGGATACATTCTAAAATATGGCACTTCAAGTGGTGGCTACACAACAGAAGTCGATGTTGGTAACGAAAACAATTATCGCATAGAAGGACTTAAGAGGTTTGATACTTATTATATTATAGTATGCTCATACGATACTGATGGCAATGTCTCAGATCCATCAAATGAAGTTTCTACTGAGCTAATTGAGATGATGAACAACAATTGGTGGTTGTGGATATTAATTATTGCAATTCTACTCGCCATTGCACTGTTCATTTTCTTTTATTGGAGGAGGAAGAGAAAGAAGAAAGATAATATTAATACCACCAACAAAACATAAATATAACATAATTTAAAAACCGTCCCGATTAATCGGGACGGTTTTTTTATATTCGACGTTAACTTGCCAAATATGATCTTATCATATCTTTGAAAATATCTTTGCCTTCGATTGAACTGTCATACATCATTAAAAAATGATGTGTAGTGGACTGACCGTTTTTATCAACGCCATTCAAATTGACTTCTGCACACACCTCATTTCCATCAAGGTAATAAAAGTCTATGAAAATACTCGAGTCGCCATATATCGGCTCAGTGTTTTTACTACCTGTGTCTGGACAAAAGTTTTGACGCAAATTTATGTTAAGATAGTTTTTTGTCGCGTCGATACTTCCAGTTGGCTTAAATAGTACTGTTGGAACATCTGAAGTTATGCCTTCAGCAGTAGAGTAAAAATAGCGATCAGTCATCTGCCATCCGTGAGGTAATTTGAATGAAAATAACGAATCTTCGTCTGTGTAAGTTGTCTCTGTCACATTCTCATCCACATTCCCATCGTCTTGGCCCGGAAATTGTGCTACTTGATAAGAATCAACAATTTTCAAAAAAACTTCTGGCTCACAATTACTGAATTGGTCAGACGATGCATCCGAAGGACCCATTAGAATTGGGGGAATGTTCCCATAAACCAAATAAAACAGATATGATTTATAACTTTCAGGGCCTTGCAGTGTTAATCTAGTATCATTTGGTGAGTAAACATTAACTAAGGTTTGATCTAAAACTTTGTATTTACTTGTAACTTGTACCATGTTGCCGCTTTCTAGATCTTCCTTAAGACCATCGACATCACTTGCACTTCCACCAACGTATACGAGAAAATTCTCTTTATCTGGTCCAAATTTTACATTCCATTGTGTCCCACCGGCTCCACCCTGTAGCTCTTCATACACCCAATCGTTGGGGTATTTAACTGTATAAGCATTATCGTATGTAAGCCAATCCGAAGTGTCTACATTGTCACACTGGCTGGAGCGACTCGACAGATCATCTTCACCCATGTTTTGATTGTTGACATACCGCACAGCCGCCCACGCTATCCCTACTACAGCAATTACTATTAACACAATGAGTATTGGAACACCAACTCTAGACCATTTGCTCTTTTGTTGTTCATCTTCCATCTTCCTCCTTTTTAACTAGAACGTTTACTCTTTCTCTTCTCTACGTTTGACTTTTGGATTGTTTACGATCTCATCCCACTTGTCTAATGCAACTTTGGCCGCAGCTGATTGTGCATGTTGCTTTGACGCACCTTCTCCCTCTCCGACTTTGACATCTTCCAAATGAGCCGACATTTTAAAGATCTTGTTATGATCTGGGCCAGCATCTGACAACAACTCATAAGTAGGGGTGATGCCAAAAGTATCTTGTGACATCTCTTGAAACTTACTTTTAGGATCGTACCATAAGTCTCCTTCAAGAATCTCCGGCAATTTATGAACTACATTTTTTTCTATAAACTTATAGACTACGTCATAACCCTGATCCAAGTAAATCGCTCCAATCAAAGCTTCGAAAGCATTTGCGAGAATCAGGTCCCTTGCTTTGCCTGTATTTTTCGCTTCACCACGTGAAGTTAGCATCAATTCATTCATGCCAATTCTTTTTGCTTCGGTGGAGAGAGATTCACCCTTAACAAGAGCAGAACGAAGATTTGTCATCTCGCCTTCTGGCTTGTCATACTTATCGTACAGATACTGTGTGACACAAAGCTCTAGTACGGCGTCACCTAAAAATTCAAGGCGCTCGTTGTGTTCAAGTTTAGAACCCCTATTTTCGTTTAGATAGGATCTATGAATAAATATTCTCTCAGCCAAATCTTTATTCTTAAACTCTATGCCCAGCTTCTTTTGAAATTGTTCTGTTTCCATGCTTATTCTTTTCCGCCCTTTGGGGCTTGCTTTTTACTTTCTTCTTTTACCGGTTTCTTTTCAAGATTTTCATATATTGTTCCCAAAACTCCATTTATAAACTTTGAAGAGCTGTCGCCACCGAACTGTTTGGCAAGCTCCACCGCTTCGTTAATAGCAACTTTTGGAGGTACATCTTTTATATTTGTTAATTCGTATGCTGCAAGTCTTAAAATAGCTTTGTCTATGAGAGCTATCTGATCAATAGGCCACTCGGGAGCAGACTTACCAATTAAATCATCTAGTTTCTTTGAGTCTTTCAAAATCCTTGTTGTCATAGTCTTCACAAAATCAGCATCAACCTTGCCCTCATATTCGGCAATATTTCTAGTTAGAACTTCGTTTAGATCTGAAGCCTGACGAAAATCAACCTCGTAAAGGGATTGCATGGTTACAATTCTTGAAAGATGACGATTCATGATAAAGCAGTATTAAGAATATAGTATAAAGTATACAGTAAACAAAATAATTTATTTAGCATCTGAATCAGGACTTGCAACGATTGTTGGAGCTTCTTTTTCTATAACCTTTTTACCGTTATAACTTCCACATTCCAGGCAAGCATGGTGTGGCATAACTGGTTCATGACATTCTGAGCAAAATGAATTACTAGATGCATCCTGATGATGATGCATCCTTCTCATATTTGTCTTTGATTTGTTTGTTCGTTTCTTTGGTTCGGCCATTTTTGATTAGTATTAAGTATACGGTATACGGTATATAGTATACGAGTCTGACAAATGATTCATTACTGAACTATTATTGCACAAAACAATAGATTTTTCAACTATTATTTTACAACTATGCTTATAATTTTGTTTGGAACAATAATAGTCTTTACAATTTCTTTGTTTTGAATCCAAGTTTTAACTTTCTCTCTATCAAGAACCTGTTTCTTTAGGGATTCTTCGTTCGTATTATTTTCAATCTCAATCATATCGCGAACTTTGCCATTTATTTGAATCGCTATAGTAACTTTTTTATCTTCTAATAGTTTTTTATCCGCAACAGGCCAATTTGATTTGTATATTGGTTTCTTTTCGCCCAGTCTTTCCCATAATTCTTCAGCCAGATGGGGTACTGCCGGATAAAGCAACTTTGTATATGTTGACAATGTATTAGCATTAATTTCGCTTAAATGTGATAAATGATTGTTAATCTCCATCAATTTCGCTATATATGTATTTAGATGAAATTTTTCCAAATCATGTGTTATCGATTCTGTGTATTTGCTCATCAATACTTCAATCTCATAAATACTCCCAGCTGGTTTTGTCTGTTTTTGGAAGTTTCCCCAAACTTTTTTCAAGAATCTGTGAACTCCCAAAACACCGTTCTGATTCCATGCAGATTCTTGATCGTAGGGACCGATAAACATCATATAAGCTCTTAAAGTGTCAGCTCCGAAATCTTTAACTATCTCATCAGGATTAATAACATTTCCAAAAGATTTGCTCATTTTTCTGTTATCTGAACCTAGTATTATACCGTGTGCAATTCTTTTTTGATATGGCTCAAGCGTAGGAACTAAATTCATATCATATAAGAACTTGTGCCAAAAGCGAGAATACAACAAATGCAATGTAGTGTGTTCCATACCACCATTGTAAATATCAACAGGTGTCCACTTTTTCATCTTATCTTTGTTTGCAAACTCATTGTCATTTTTCGGGTCGGTATAACGCAGATAATACCAACTTGAACCTGCCCAGTTTGGCATGGTGTCGGTTTCTCTTTTTGCATCTCCTTTGCACTTCGGGCACTTGACGTTTACCCAGTCAGTAACATTTGCAAGAGGGGACTCTCCATTGTTTGTAGGTTCATACTTTTCAACTTCAGGAAGCTTCAGTGGCAATTGATCTTCAGGCACAGAAACAATAATATGTTCTTTTCCGTTTATAATAGAACAATTCATTGATTTTGAAATTTGAGATTTGAGATTTGAATTTTCCCAACATTTACGACAGTAAATGATGGGTATTGGTTCACCCCAGTAATGCTGACGAGAAAAGATCCAATCTCTAAGTTTATAGTTTTTAGTAATATTGCCTGAATTGTTTTTTTCTAATTTTTCTACAATCTTACTAAACGCATCTTTTGATTCCATACCATCGAACTCATCAGAATTTATCATTATGCCGTGATCCAAATACAAATATTTATCATTGTGAAACCTGTCTAACCAGATCTCGTACTCTGCACACGTCAAGTTTTTATCATTTTTTATCTCTTCCCAACTCATCCATGCAACATTATGAATCGCTTTTTCTTCATCCGATACGTCTTCACGTTTTTCGTCTTTAAGTTCAAACACAATGCCACTAAAGTGTGCTTTTCGATTGACCCCCTTATGGTCTGCATAAAAGTTTGAGTCGACTGGTCCACCAAGCTTTTTAACAAACCTTATGTTCTTGTATCCGGTCTCTTCTAGAACCTCGCGCTCTGCAGCTTTTACAGGATCCTCATCATCATCAATTCCTCCCGTAATAAAGGTGGTCCATGGGTGTTTCTTCCATTTCAACATGAGAACTTTTTTATCTTTCGGATTGATAACTATCGCTTGAATTGCATTTCGAAATACTGTTTTAACTCCTTCTTTTGGGGGATTCACTTTGTCTGTAACTGAAGGTATGATGACGTCAATGATTTTTATGCCGTATTTCTTTGCAAATTCATAATCCCGCTCATCATGAGCCGGAACAGCCATTATAGCACCGGTTCCGTAAGTTGAAAGAACATAATCAGCAATAAATATTGGAATCTCTTTGTTGTTGATTGGATTGATCGCATTTATACCCTTTATCTTGACCCCATTTTTATCTTTATTTAGATCCGTTCTTTCTAGATCAGACTTCTTTTTTGCACTATCAATATACTTTTGAACCTCACTAAAATTAGTTATTTTTTCTTTTAAATTATTGATTATACTATGCTCTGGAGCCAGCACCATAAAAGTAGCACCATAAAGCGTGTCTGGTCTGGTGGTAAATACTTCTAGTACATTATTGTCATCCTCAGATTGCTTGTCCGCCTGTGGAGGAACCCGGGGATCCAGTTCATTATTTTCTGGATTCCTGATCGAGTCAGGAATGACAGAGAATTTTATATTGGCGCCGTTGCTTCTTCCAATCCAATTGACTTGTTGTGTTTTGATTTTGTCTAAGTACTCTACAGTATCTAAATCATCGATCAGCCGATCTGCGTATGCGGTGATACGAAGCATCCACTGTTTTTGCATTTTCTTAATAACTTCTTCGCCACATCGTTCACATTTGCCACTTATTACCTCTTCGTTGGCAAGACCGGTTTTGCATGACCCACACCAGTTTATCGGCATCTCTTGTTGAAACGCAAGTCGTGGAGTTTTTTTATCATCATCAGCAACTTTTATTAGTTTGCCATCGACGACGGCATGTTTATAAAACTGTAAAAATATCCATTGAGTCCACTTATAGTAATTTGGATCTGTTGTGTTGACTTCACGATCCCAATCAAATGAGTAACCCAGAGACTTCATCTGTCTTCTAAAAACTTCGACATTTTGCTTTGTCGCTTCTTTTGGATGAATCCCGGTTTTTATCGCATAGTTCTCTGTTGGCAAACCAAATGCATCCCAGCCCATCGGATAAAGCACATTGAACCCCTGCATCCTTTTCATCCTTGAGTAGGCATCTGAAGCGCCATAACCCATACAGTGACCAACGTGAAGTCCCGATCCAGAAGGATAGGGGAACTCTACCAGATGATAGTGTTTAGGCTTTGAATCATCATCTTTGGCTTTTCCATAATCAGAATTAGCCCATCGCTCTTGCCACTTTTTCTCAATTTTTTTGAAATTATAGTCATTTTCCATAGCTAAATAATATCAGATATATTAACATCATACAAATTGACAAAGCTTCATATATATGCTAGTATATTGTTGGAAGGTGGTGAGTGGGATAAAGAGGAGAGACTGTCCAGAAAGTGATACGTGCTCCCAAGTCCGTTCCGAAAGTGGGGCATGCAAAGAGTGTGGGCAAAATCCCGCCAATCAACCTGGAAATCGCGATGTTGCTCCTGTTGATGTGCTCGAATTCTGCCCTCGCTGCCTCTCACTACATGATGCCAATACATCCTGTTTCTCAGCACTTCCTTCGGGTTCAAAATCCCGAACCAAACTCGGTGTCACTGCAAAATAGCGACACCTTTTTTCTTGCATCAGTATCTGTTTCAAATTATAATCGTTTTATGGGGATATAGCTCAATTGGCAGAGCGTCTCAATGGCATTGAGAAGGTTGAGGGTTCAAATCCCTCTATCTCCACCAAAAACGATTTGTCACTTCACTGTGAGTTCTATTATAAATGCAAATTCAAATTTACGAGACGATCTTTAAGGTCGTCTCTTGACATATATATCTATATATGCTAGTATGTAGCTACTTGGATTCAAATCCAATACTCATGCCATGCGTGGATTTCACGTGATAAATCAAGTACCTCAAGAAGGCGTACCGAATGAAGCAGATTGAGATAAAGGCTCTGCTCATAGAGGCAGCCGATCCAGGCTGTTCATGGGAACGCCGGAACGCGATCCAGTGTGAACTTGGTCATGCATCTCCGGCAATGAGAGAAGACGGAGTTTTCGAGATCGAAGGGAGAGCGGCTGGCATGCAACTCGTGCTTGACGGACTTTATGTGGAAACAATCAGACACCACCCAGGGCTACTCCCCACTCTGCTCCCAGCCTTCGCCATCATCTGCGGCGATCGAGAGGAAGGAATGATCTGTGCCAATATAGACTGGACGATCGCCTGAACTACGCGGAAACCGCACACCAACCAAGCCCCTTGTGAATTTCATATTCGCTAGGGGTTATCTTTTTCACAAAAATATTCGTACTTTTAAAAGATCATAAGTAGTACTAAAATACAAAAAACCACCAAAATCCATTGGAGATTTTTTTTAGATCTATTTCTTTTTCTCAACAGCGATTGCGCCGTCTGGGCAAAATGATTTACATTTACCGCAAGCTATACAAGTTGCTAAATCTAGTTTCGGAACAGGCAAGGCAAATACTCCCAAATCCTCACTATCTGACAATGACTTTGTAGGACATTTGAGTATACAAATTCTACATCCTTTACATAGTTTCGGATCTATCTTTGCAATTCTTTCAGAATTTTTATAGTACTTTACAGCTATTTTTGAAGCAAATTCAGCATTAGAAAAATGGTTTTTTTCAAATACTACATTGTATCCAAAGTCGAAAACGTCGTGGTTTTTTTCTTTTATCTCTTTTGTTTTGAATTTACTGGTAAGAGTGGTCAATATTGATTTCCATGATCTATCTTTATCCATCTTTAACAATTTAGATAAAGCCCCAAATATCAAAACATTGTATGATCTTCTCACATTTTTTTCGATAGCAATCTTAGTTGCTGGAACTCCCAATTTGTGAATGGATAGTTTGGGAAGTTTTCTATTATCTATAGTTGAACTATCAAAGATCACTTTTGTATTTGGTGTTATGTAGCTTTCAACCTGTTTTATAGCTCGTTCGCGAAGAATAACCGCTATATCTGCATGAATAAATTTTGGATAGTTTGTTTTGGATTTTGAAATCGTAACATAAGCAATTGATGGAGTGCCACGTTGCTCCACACCGAAGTAGGGGATATACAAAACTTCATAGCCTGAGTCATTTGCAACAGCAACTAAAGCCTTTGCGATAGTTTGAATTCCCTGGCCACCTTCGCCAGCCAAAAGTATTGTAATTTTTTCATTATTATCTATCATTTTGCCTCATCTCCAATCTCACCAAGTGTAAAATACTGTTCCATTTTTTTAAGCTTATCAAACGATCCTTTTGCATCTGTTTTCCAGTTAGTCGGACAGATCGAAAGAACTTCGATAAATGAAAATGCGTTATTATTTATCTGATTCTCTAATGCTTTTTTAAAATGAATTTTTATAACTTCTGGTTTTGAAACTGAAACTCTTGAGATAAATGCAGATTTATTCGCAATATTTCGAACAAGCTCGGGGCCTTTAAAACCTGGTCCAAATTCTACCGGCTTTCCTTCTGGAGATGTAGTAGTGATACCCTTGAGCTCTGTTGTTGGGGCCATCTGTCCACCTGTCATTGCATAATTTTCATTATTAACTAAAATAACGGTGATAGGATCGTTTCGAAAGGCAGCATGAAGAAGTGATTGAAGCCCAATTGCATATCCACCGCCATCACCCATATATGCAATGGCTACTTTATTTTGCTTAACTTTTTTATATCCAACCATGATTGGAGTGGTTCTTCCGTGATGAGTTTGAAAAGTGTCAAAGTTATAAAAATCCCAAGCCAAAAGGGAACATCCGATGTCAATGCCGAACATCGTATCTTTTTGAATACCCATCTCATCGATGACAAAACCTAGTTGCTTTAAGGCTATAGCATGCCCACATCCTCCACAAAAAAAGTGTGGCTTCGATTCATCTCTCCAACATTTTGGCATAGTTTCAATGTTTTTCATTTGACAGCCCTTATAATTTCATCCGAACTAATTGCTTCTGCAGGTTTACTGTGTTCAATAATTGGTGTACTTTCACCATAAAGTTCGTATTTGATGATTCTTGAAAATTGATCTTTAGATGATTCAAACAAGTGGATTTTTTTAGCATTTCTTTTTGCTGAAAGTAATGCTTTTTTATCGATAGGATGAATAGTGATCGGTCGATATAGTCCCGCCTTGACTCCAAGACTTCGAAGCTCTATCACAGCTTCCTTTGCCGCAGCTGCAACTAACCCATGAGCAACTATTAGAACTTCAGCATCTGAAGTCTTAAAACTCTCTGACTCTGCAATTTTGTTTTTAGCTAAGTCCCAATCACTGATAGATTTTTTCAATATTTGGCCGAACTGTTCTTCTGTGCTATAACAATTTCGAAGAAATGTTGGTTTTTTAATGTTTTCATTCAGCACATTGTGAATCTTTTGTGGTTTCAAAAGAGTAGGCAACTTAACTCTGGATTTCATTTTGCCCAGGTATCCGTCACCCAAAACCATTGTTGGGAATTTGTATCTCCATGCAGTATCGAAAGCTTTTGCAGAAAGCGAAAACATCTCAACTATATTGCTTGCGGAGTAAACGAATCTCATGCCTTCACTGTTTCCTCCAAAGGAGGCAAGATTAACTTCCTGCTGTGAAAAGTTTACCGTTCCGGTAGATGGACCTCCACGCTGCATCATAATCCCCACAAAGGGAAGTCTCAGATTTTCTGCCATTGATATTGGATCCTGCATTAGAACATGACCGGGACCCGCGGAAGCGGTAAACGCCTTTGTGTTGCCGGCGATTGCTCCACAAACCGCAAAACCAGCCGAGGTTTCATCTTCAGTTTGAAGATAAGTTAACGTGTTATCTTCAAGTGCGGTTTCTATCCAACCCTGCAAAATCTCTGACGCAGGAGTGATCGGATAACCAAAAAAAGCCTCGGCTCCTCCAGCGATTGCTCCCAAGACTGCTGCTTCATTCCCAGTTAAAAGTTGTTCTCCATCATTTTTCATACTAGTACATTATATCTTAAGTATAGTAAATATAAAACTTTAAGCCTTTGTCAACAGTAACGTATATTATTTTATCTTTGCAATCTTTTTTGCGATCGCTTTCTCTTCGTCAGGTTTGACTATCTTTATCTTCTTTATTTTTAGAAATTTGATATTTTCCATAATCATATTGCGAATAACCGTTGACCCAGAAGCAATGGCACCAGTAAAAACAATTGCATCAATCCCACCCATAATGGCGCTATAGCCTCCGATGTACTTTTGAATTTGACGGATATAGATTGTTAAGCCTAACGATGTCTCTTTGAAAGTTTCAGCATTTTTAACCAATGTTTTCGCTGGCATATAAGATGGATCTTCTATCTTTAGCCCCGCAAGATACAATACATCAAACATATTGCCTTGAGTATTTGTTAGTGCCCTCAAGCCTGATTGATTGTTAAGCACATCTTCAGTTTCCTCAATACCGATTTTTTTAGCCAAATGTATGACCACTCCCGGGTCAATCGCACCAGTGCGAGTTTCCATAATCAGCCCATCTAGTGGCGTAAATGACATAGAGGTCTCTTGCGGAACTCCTTTGCATATTGCCGTCATACTGCAACCAGCCCCTAAGTGGATTGAGACAGTTTTGTCAGTTTTTTTTAATCCCGCTTCATTATATGCATACTCATGTGATATCCCGTGAAAACCGAAACGGCGGATCCCATACTTTTCTACTAACTGAATTGGCAAAGGAAGCTTTTTAGATTCATCGGGTAATTTGTCAAAATAGGTCGTGTCGAAGTACGCTTGATGAGCAACATTTTTTAAAAGCTTCATACTAGTTTTTAGTGTCTCAATTGCTTTTGGATTATGAAGAAGAGCAAGTTTAGAAACCTTTTCAAGTTTAGATATCGTACTACTCGTTATCTTCTCGCTATCTTTCAAAACTCCGCCGCTATGAACAACTCTAATTCCAACTGTCTTTATATTTTTTTTGTTATCACCAAGTTCACCAATAAGCTGCTCACAAGCTTCAAGGTGATTTTTGACTTCTTCACCTATTCGATTGCAACTGCCTGACTTTACCAGTATCAGATTTTTTTTATTCAGATCATATAGTTTATATTTTAAAGACGATGATCCGGGATTCCAAACTAGTATCATTTTATCAACTCTCCTTTCGCCAAATGTTCAATTCCGGCTGCATTTGCTTCATCAGTATCCAAGTGAATGCTATCCTTAAATTTTTCGTCTACTCGCGCGATAACTTTGTCAAATATTAAGGCTCTTTTGCCAACTACTTTAATTTTAACTATGTCATGATTTTTAATTCTCAATTTCTTTGCTGTCTTAACAAAAAGGTGAATATGCCTTATAGGAACGATTGCAATATCTTTTATAATGCTTCCATTGGGACCTACGATCTTTATTTTGTCACCAGGCAAATCACCAGATAGTTTTAGAGGAGCGTCTATTCCCAGATGTATTGAATCACTTCTAGAGATCTCTACTTGGCTTTCTTCTCTAAATGGTCCAACAATTCTAACA
>CAZAOA010000007.1:36909-45564 GCA_964486765.1 uncultured Candidatus Saccharibacteria bacterium | reverse complement strand
CTCTCCAACAGCTAATGTTCATGACAATGGAACCTTCGACTCTAACTTTAACTTCTTAACATCGGGTTTAAGCTATGGAGATCATAAGATAGTCTTAGTTGCACAAAAGGTAATCTCTGCTGACTTAACCCTTTCAAGTGAACCAGCTGAGTATGGTGCTTACTTTAACCTATCTGACAATGGAGATCTGATAACTAGAACAGATCAGTTGGAGAGTAAATACATTATTTGGAAGATAGTGGGTATTTCATTCGGATCAATCATATTGATATACTTAATTGTATTATTTTTCAAGAGGAGAAAGAGAAAACGGAACGATATCCAGGAATAAAAACAAATGAAAAGAAACTTTCGCAAAAGAGTAGTAAGAGAGTCATTAAATGTTGGAAAACAAACGAAAGTCAGTAATCTATTGGTGGTTGCTGCTATTTTTGTTATTATTTTAGCTATCGGTTTTTTATGTATTGCAGACAACGAACTTGAAGAGCAGGAAGTATTGGTTGATCAGATTATAAATGAACCAATCGCTGATAATATCGAAAATACCGTAACTTCAATAGATCCAGCTGATAAATTCAATTTTTCTGTGACTGAAATTCCAACAAGCGCATTAATAGAGATGAGTTTTTCTCCACAAGCTCCGTACGCGAATTGGGATCAACCATGGCAAGATGCTTGTGAGGAAGCATCAATCATCATGGTCAAGTATTACTTAGATCAAAAACCACTTTCAAACGACATAATGAATCAAGAGATTCTAAAGATGGTGCCATGGCAAGAAGAGAATTTCGGAGGTCATTTGGATTTGCCATCTGAAAAAACATTGGAACTTGCGGTTAAATTTTATACTCTAGATGGTCAAATTGACAACAACTTGGGAGTTGAAAACATTAAAAAATACATCGCAAATGGAGTACCAGTTATAATTCCTGTCGATGGAAAAAAGTTGAACAACCCGAACTATACAAATGGGGGACCGGATTATCATATGCTTGTTATAAAAGGTTATACTGAAACAGAGTTTATAACTAACGATCCAGGCACTAGAAAAGGCGAAGGCTATACTTATAGCTTTCAAACGGTTATTGATTCTATCAAAAACCCAGAAGGCGGCGAGAGGACAATGTTGGTTTTGAAGAAGCAATAATCAACAATTACAGCTTAAAACTAAATGCTATATCGTAGTACGACGATATAGCATTTAGTTTATTTTAACTTATTACTTAAAACTTACCACTTACTAGCTTAATTCTTACTAACTTATTATTTATGAATATAAACTGGAGTTCCTAAGTCAGTCCAATTGTAAAGCGTTTCTGCAGGGCCAACTCCGAGACGAACACAACCGTGAGAAACTGGGATTCCAAGGTGATTTTCTCCTTCTTTAAAGCCACCTGGCCATTCGGGAAGTTCATGAATTCCATATCCACCACCAATACTTTGCCAATAAGGCATGTAAAGTCCGTATTTTGAAGACCAGGCTTTTAGAGTCTTACCATTTATGTGGCGTATTCCTACAGGTGTTGGCATAGAGGCTTTGCCAGATGAAATAATATGGCATCCTAAGATGTTGTTTCCCTCTATCATACAAAGCTGTTGTTGAGCAAGATCAATATCGATGTACTTTCCTTCAAATTTGCCCGGGATTATTCCTTCGGCAGGATATACTTTTACTTCACTTGGAGCTTCAGTGTATGTAGCAAGAGCAACAGTAGCAGTATTTGATTTGCCGATCTGACTTTTAATTTGTGACAGGGCTGCATTTTTATCTAGGTATTTTCCTTCAACACCTTCTTCTAAAACTGCGTTGTTTGAAGCATTTATCTTTCTGTCTTTTTTCTGAATCTCAAAATTCTTTGCAATTTTAGTTAAGTAAACTTTAATTGCACTATCACTAAGATCAACGTCATATGCGTTAGAGCTATTTATTGTAAATGTAAGCCAAAGACCAATTTCAGCTTTGGTAGGAGAGTAACTTTTGCCTTCATAAGTGAGAATTATGGTTTTTGCGAGGTAACTTTCAGCTACAGCCGTAGAGCCTGCAAGATTTGCAGATAGTACTTCGGGTTCTGCTGCTGTTGCGATAAGAGTGATGGTTAGATCTTCTGCTTCATCTTTTTCTTTTCCGATCTTGATTAGCTCATCTTTAATATTTCCAGTATCTACAGCTTGTCCAGACTGCTCAGTGCTAACAGTTATGTTTCCTGATTCTACAATAATCTCGGCATTTTTTGGCTCCATATTCAGCCCGGGGATCTTTTCAGCGATAAGCTTGTTGAATCCCTCTTCATCAATGGAAGCAGAAACGTCTAGATTAGATTTTACTACTACTGTTTTTGCGGAAAGGTAAAGTTGCATAAGGAAATTATCTTTTCTACCCACCATGTATGCGTTCTCTACTGTTTCTTCAATGTTAAAAGCAAGACCGGTATCGGAAACTGGCATATTTAGTTCACTTTCATTTGCTATGAAAGTTACATTTTTTTGCAGTACAGAAGTTAAGCTATTCTCTACTATATAGTAAGCCTGTTTTTTGGTTTTATTACTTAAATCTATCCCTGCAACAGAAACGTTGCTGTAGATCTTACCTGCATATGCTTTTTGATAGAAAAAAAGTGAAGCTGAAAGTAAAAATACTAGTGCCAATATTGAAAAAATTGTCCATTCTATCGCTTTTTTGGTTTTGTAGGTCATATATCCCTCGCGACACTTAATAGTGAATCGATTTTTTGGTGGGCCCAGCAGGGATCGAACCTGCGACCAACCGGTTATGAGCCGGGTGCTCTACCACTGAGCTATAGGCCCAAAAATTCGTTATTAATTTCCCTACTCTTTTTTCTTGTTGTATCACTCTATCAGGTGAGCTATATGCCCAAATAAAAAAATACTAGTTTGAAGCTCTCAAGCTATGACTATATGTTACTAGAAAATTTAGAATTTATCAATATATAAATACCAGACCATAAAAACCCTTGACATAACCTCAGATATTTGATACAATGATATAATTTCATAATTATATATGAAATCCATTATGGAAAATAAAAATACACAAAAACAGATAGACAAAATTGAGCCAACACCGCGTGTAAGAAAACGTCATTACATAAGAAAAGTGGTTGAGGTTGGTTTAATTATGTTCTTGTTTTCACTTTCGGTTACTGTTGCTATGGCTTTTCCAATAACTTCAGATAACATCTCTACTATAGTAAACCAGGAAAGGCAAAAGAGGGGGCTAAATGAGCTTGAATGTGTATTAGAGCTAGATAATGCAGTCTATCTGAAAACTCAAGACATGCTAGATAAAAACTATTTTGAACATTACAACCCAAACGGTCTTTTTATATCTCCTTGGGAATTTATGAATTCTGCAGAATATGACTATCTTTACGCTGGAGAGAACTTAGCTATGGACTTTGATACTGCAGAAGGAGTAGTTGGCGCTTGGATGCTATCAAATTCACATAGAAAAAATATACTTAACCCTGACTTTGAAGATATGTGCGTAGGTGTAGTTAAAGGAGAATACACAAATTTTGAAGGCACACATGAAACTACTATGGTTACACAAATGTTTGGAAGAGAAAAACCAGCAGTTTTAAAAGTTGTTGATTTTTTGCTAGACGCATTTAGATCATTGTTCTAATAAAGTAAGCTGTGGATAACTTAAAAAATATATGTGTCAGAGCCACATATATTTTTATTTGACAGAGTGATATATACGATGGTACAGTTCTCTCGTCTAAATATAACAATCTATGGTCAAGCAAAAGTATTACGAAGTAATACTATATATACGACTATGGGTACTCACGGTATTTGACTAATTAGCCTAAGTCACAAGGTTTGGGCGCAAACACACTGAAAAGCACACTGTTAGAGACACAGTTAAAACAGATACAAAAAGAAAGATAATTTGATAGTTCCTAACTGGAGGGTAAACTTAGGCTCCATTCGGATTTAAGTTTTGTAATTTATCAACTATATTCATTGACAAAAGCTTAGCACAAGCTTAGCTTAGCTTTTGTCAATAAAGTAAAAAAGAGAGGTTTTATGAGAAGAAGATTTAGAAAATTTGTAGTCTATTTGTTGGCGGTGATGATAGTTATGCCATCACTAAGTATAAGTGGACTTTTCAAAGCAGAAGAGGCGAGCGCAAAAGATGTAACAAAATACTACGATGATAGTGGTGGAGTGTCGATTTATTCTGAATACGACTCTTCAAATTGGAGTGTTGGATCCTCAAATGGAAGAAACAGTTCAAGCAGATATACTTCTGGAGCTCAACCGACAGAGTTTGCTACTTGGAGTTTTACTCCAAGTGTAACAGGTGATTATACGGTAGATGTAAGTTGGCTGGTTCATTCTTCAAATTCTACAATTGCAAAGTATATTGTAAAGGACAAAAACGGCAATAATCCTGCAGTGAGTGTTGACCAAACATTAAACAATAATGGAATCTGGAAAGTGGATAACACAAAGTCAGGATATAGAAATATTGGTACTTATCAATTCATTGCGGGTCAATCCTACAGTGTGAAATTATTGGGGGACTCATCAGATCAAGTTTATGCTGATGCAATTCGAATCGAACACGACAATGTGATATCAGAGAAACCTGATTTAATTACTCCAACTGATACTTCAATGATAAATACCCTAACCCCACTTCTTGATTGGACAGATTCTCTGGACGAAGATGGTGATACGGTGACTTATGAATTACTTATTGATAGCACGAATGTATTTTCAACTCCGCTTGTAAATAAAACCGTTTCAACTTCGACAGATATATCATCGTCACAATATTCTGTTGCTAGTGGAGAAATTACTTTAGATGGAACTTACTATTGGTATATTAGAGCTTGGGATGGATATGATTATTCTGTAAATTCAGCTATTCAAAGTTTTACTATAGATACTGTGAATCCGATTATAATAATAATTGGAGGAAATGAAGTAATAGAGATGGGTGATGTTTACACAGATAAAGGAGCCACTGCAATCGATAACATTGATGGCCCAATCACTGGTGACATTGTTTCTGTTGATCCGGTAGATACTTCTGTGGTTGGGATATACACGGTAACATACGACGTTTCAGATGCAGCTGGTAATCCAGCAACTCAAGTTACTCGAACAGTTGAAGTTGAGGATACAGTCGCTCCAGCATCACCAGTTATTATTGTCTCTCAAGGTGGCAACAAGGTAATCAATGTTTCTTGGGATGCAGTTGGTGGAGCAAGTTTCTATTATGTTTTCGTGGGATCCTCAAGTGGTGCCAGTTATGTTTCCAAGACAACAGTTTTTGGAACAACTCACCCTCATTCTGTTTCTGATTACGGAACATATTATGTGAGAGTGGTAGCAGTTGACGGATCGGGCAATGAAAGCCTTGAATCTGATTCAGTAACAATGCAAAAATTCATAACACTTTCTGGCCCTGCTCCTGCTCCAGTTGTGAGAAAGGCATCGGTTTCTACATCAGTTGCCCCGGAGCCTGCAGAAGCAGTTGATAGTATCCCAACTGTTGTAGAGGAAACCACAGATGACACTGTTTTGGACGAAGATGGAGTGATTAAGGGCGACGAAGGTAATGATGAAGAAGAAGAGATAAATTGGACACCTTGGATTATCCTTTTTATTCTAATAATCCTTGCTGGTGCGGCAACTGGCGGGTACTTCTACTGGTTCGGTGATGATGAAAAAGTGCAAACTTCTGTTAAAGAAAACTCTAAGAAGAGTAGTCCAGCACCAAAAGCTAAGACTTCTGCAAAGAAAAAACCTAGACGTTGGTAAATAACCACACTGAATAAAACACTGTAAAAGACACGGCGAAGATATAATGTGAAAAATCCCCAAACGGGGATTTTTCACATTAATACACTTATTACTTACAGCTTATTGCTTAAGACTTTGATATAATGGATATATGGAAAAGAGTATTCTTGTTAGATTGAAAGATTGGATTGAAAAAGTGCTCCCGATGACCCTAAACAGTCTGGTTCTTTTTGTTGTTGTGGTTTACCTTTTATTTGTGGTAGGGAGAAGCGTCTGGATAAATTATGAATCTAGAAAAGACATTGCCATTCAAGAGGCTAAGATAGAACAACTTAAAAAAGGAATAGATAATCTTAATTTCCAAATAGCCTATTTTCAGACAAATTCATTTAAAGAAAAAGAAGCACGGGCTAAGCTTGGCTATAAGGCTGCAGGTGAAAATATGATATCGCTTGCAGTGGATTCCCCAGAAGATAAGATTGCTGATCAATCATTTACAGAGATAACAATTAAGCCATCAAATCATCTTCTTTGGTGGCAGTATTTTTTTGGAGGCTAAAATGCTTTCAGCCATTTTTTTAGTAGTGTACTTGGTTTTTTTGATAATTTATTTTCGGTTGATCCAGAAGAAAGAAGTAATTTTTCTCTGGGTCTGGCCCTTTTTTGTCGCAATTTTGCTTATTCTTGCATTTTGGGGGATTAGCAATATTTAAAGCTTGCTAATTCGGAACAAATTTGCTACAATCTTTGTGTTTGATGCGGGGTGGAGCAGCGGTAGCTCGCGTGGCTCATAACCACGAGGTCGTCGGTTCGATTCCGACCCCCGCGACCAACCTTCGCCAAGGCTTCGGTTGGCGCGGTCAAATTCTACATTGAACATTGCAAATTGAAAATTGATAATTTCTCATGGCAGGGTAGCTCAGTTGGTTAGAGCGTGGGACTCATAAGCCCGAGGTCGCGGGTTCAAATCCCGCCCCTGCTACCAAAAACTGCATTAGATATATAGTGCAACTAGCGGGATTTGAACCAAGGATGGGGTCGGGAAACCTGGGTTTCCCGTAGAGGAAGATATTAGAAACCGTGGGTTTCTAAATCACGAAGTGATGTGAAATATCCCGCCCCTGCTACCATGAACTGCATTGAGTGAATGGAAAACCAAAATAAATTATCCTCCAAAGTGGGGGATTTGTTGTATTATGACCAAAAAAACTTCCCAAAAAGATCTACAAAAGAGAGTAGAGCAGACGATTATTAAAAACGGACTAATCAAACCAAAAGACACCGTTATTGTGGCGGTTTCTGGTGGCGCGGATTCAGTCTGTCTTTTTGGCGTTTTAAAATTGCTATCAGATAAACTCGATATCAAAATTAAGGTTTGTCACTACAATCACAAGCTAAGAGGCACTGAGAGCGACGAAGACGAAAGATTCGTCAAAGATCTCTCAAGAGAGTGGGGGGTGGATTGCATCTTAGGAGATCGCAAAAAAGAGGCCTGTAAATCAGAAGATCAGGCTAGAGAGCTTAGATACAAATTCTTTGAAAATATTTTAAAGAAGAGTAGGGGAGCAAAAATTGCAATTGCACATAATTCATCTGATTTTATTGAAACCCTTCTTATGAGGCTTGTGCGTGGAACTGGACTTCGCGGTTTAAAGTCGATCCCCCTTCGAAGAAAAAAATTTATCCGTCCCCTTCTTCCATTTTCTAGAAGTGAGATTATTAAGTTCCTTAAAATTCAGAAGCTTGCTTATAGAACAGATAAATCGAACTTTGACACCAAATTTTTAAGAAACAAAATCCGACATAATCTAATTCCATATCTGAAACGATATAATCCAAAAATTGAAGAGTCTCTATGTAGATTGATCAGTAGCTCTGAAATTGATTATGACTTCATTGAAAATGAGACAGACAAAATCTATAAACGGATTGTGAAACAAAACGAGAAAAGAGCTCTAATCAAAAGAGATTATTTTATCTTACTTCACGATTCAATCAAGTATCATCTTTTAAATAAAGTGTTTTCAAGTTTAGGAGTTTGTTCAGATATCTCTTATAAACATATTGAAGATGTTTTAAATATGATCGAGAAAAATATTGGTAAAAAAACTTTGCCTCTCCCCCACTCATTGCGAGTTAGTCTTATTGGTGGTAAGATTGTTGTTATAAAGGGTTAACATTTTGTGTTTGAAATTTAGTTAAATAGTTATAGAAAGATATATATGAATAACGTTAAAGGAAATAAGAACTGGATTTGGATTACCGCCATACTTTTGGGATTAGTTCTAATCTCATTTTTTTATTCTGGTAATAGTGAAGAAGTAAAAGAAGTCAGTCTTTCTGAAATTGCATCGCAAGTTGAAGAAGGAAAAGTTGATGAGATTACTATAAAAGACAATTTGGTTACTGCGGCAATTAAGAATGAGGGGAAGATTGAAGCATTTAAAGAAGTTGATGTTTCTGTAAGCGAGTATGGGATAACTTCAGATAAAGTTAAAATCACGGTAGAAGATACTACTTCTGGGGCTATCTGGGTCGGGCTGCTTTCAACTCTGCTTCCGCTTCTTTTAATCGGTGCTTTTTTCTGGTTTATGCTTAGAGGCGCTCAAGGGGCCAACAATAAAGCGATGGGTTTTGGAAAATCGTCAGCTCGAGTTTCATTGAATAAAAAAGCTACATTTAATGACGTTGCAGGATTAGTAGAGCCCAAACAAGAGCTTAAAGAAATCGTCGAATTTTTAAAAACTCCAAAAAAGTTTAGGGATTTGGGTGCAGAGATTCCTAAAGGAGTGCTTTTGGCAGGACCTCCAGGAAGAGACAAGAGCCGACTGGGAATAGTTGTAGGAGTCGAAGTGAGAGGTCAATTTTTCTGAA
>CAZAOA010000007.1:679-36899 GCA_964486765.1 uncultured Candidatus Saccharibacteria bacterium | reverse complement strand
ATTTTTCTCAATCTCCGCATCAGAGTTTGTAGAGATGTTCGTTGGAGTTGGAGCTTCAAGAGTTCGCGATCTGTTTTTGAAAGCCAAAAGAAATGCCCCGGCTATTATCTTTATAGATGAGCTAGATGCAATAGGGCGCCAACGCGGATCAGGTCTTGGAGGTTCTCACGATGAGCGAGAACAAACATTGAACCAGATCTTAGTTGAGATGGATGGATTCGAAACTAAAGACAATGTAATAATTATGGCAGCGACAAATAGGCCAGATGTGCTCGATCCAGCACTACTTAGACCTGGAAGATTTGACAGGCAAGTTATGGTAGATGTTCCAGATAAGAAAGAGCGTGAGGCAATATTGAAACTTCACTTAAAAGGTAAACCGGTATCGAAAGATGTCCAACCGTCAAAGATTTCTGCATCAACGCCAGGTTTTTCAGGAGCAGATCTTCGAAACATTGCAAACGAAGCAGCCATCTTGGCAGCCAGAGCAAACCAAAAAAACGTTACTCAAAAAAATCTGGAAGAAGCTCTTGAAAAAGTAATGTTAGGACCTGAAAGAAAATCAAGAGCACTTTCTGATGAAGAAAAAGAGATTACTGCAGCTCATGAAGCGGGACACGCGGTGGTAAGTCACGTGCTTGAAAATGCAGATCCGGTTCATAAAGTCTCTATTGTGTCTCGTGGGATGGCGCTAGGATTTACTTGGAATATACCTGAAAAAGATCAGAGACTTAAAACCAAAGTAAAATTCGAAGATGAGATAACATCACTTTTGGGCGGACGAGTCGCAGAAGAACAATTCTTTGGTAAAGATCATATCACCACAGGTGCACAAAATGATCTTAAGCGAGCTACCTCAATTGCAAGAAAGATGGTAGTTGAGTACGGAATGAGCGAAAAACTCGGTCCTCAAACATATGGGCATAAGGAAGATATGCCGTTTTTAGGTAAGGAAATTTCGGAGCACAGAAACTATAGTGAGGAGATTGCATCTTTGATCGATAATGAGGTTTCGGCTCTTATTCAAAAAGGTAAAAAAATTGCCGAAATTGTGATCTTAAAAAATAAGATAGCAATAAAAAAATTGTCCAGTGAACTTTTGAAGGTAGAGACACTCTCTGGGGCTGAATTAGAGAAAGTTCTTCCTAAATTAAAACCCCTTAAGACAAAATAAATGGTTGAAAAATTTTCAAACTTTTTAAATTCGAAGAACTCAGTTCGCGGTGCGAGCATTATTCTGGTAATTACCATGACTTTATCAAATGTCTTGGGATTGCTTAGAGATCACTTTCTAGCCGGAAAGATTCCCACAGCAGAATTAGATATCTACTTTGCGGCTTTTCGATTACCAGATCTGATCTTTAACTTTCTGATTCTTGGCGCCATCTCATCTGCCTTTATCCCAGTATTTTGTGGCTTTATAGAAAAAAAGCAGATGGAAGAAGGATGGCGAATGGTAAATATTCTTCTAAATATTTCGGTAATACTGCTTTCTTTTGCGGCTGTAATGATGTTCTTTTTGATGCCAGCTTTAACCCCTTTGGTAGTTCCTGATTTTGATGCACAAAAAATGGCAGAAGTGACAAAGCTTAGTCGACTCCTAATGCTAACTCCGATCTTTTTCTCCGTCTCATATATCTTTTCTGGGGTTTTAAACTCATATAAAAGATTTGTCTCATACGCAATAGCCCCACTAATCTATAACCTCTCTATAATTGTAGGAATCCTTACCGTAAGTGATGAGCTTGGAGTTTTAGGCGTCGTTTACTTTGTAATTTTAGGATCAATCTTGCATTTTATGGTTCAAATTCCGGCAACTGTTAAATTGGGATTCAAATACAAAGCAGTAATAGATCTGAAAGACAAAGCTGTAAGAAGAATAGTTAAACTAATGCTCCCAAGGACTTTGGGTATGGGTGTCAATCAAATAATGCTTCTAATCTATACAGCTATCGCTTCGACTTTGGCGGTTGGTTCTATCTCAGCTTTCAATTTCTCAAACAACATCCAAACTATGCCGATTGTAGTTTTTGGAACATCGTTTGCAACAGCCGTTTTTCCAACACTAACTCGTGCTATTGCAGCAAAAGATAATGAAAAGTTCTCATTTTACCTAAATCGCTCAATTAGGGCGATTGCTTTTATATTGATTCCTATGTCTGCTCTATTTATCTTGCTTCGCGCGCAAATAGTTCGATTGATTTTAGGTTCCGGAGAGTTTGCATGGAGCGACACAAAAGCAACCGCTATGGCTTTGGGATTTTTTAGCCTTTCACTTTTTGCTCAAGGAGCAATCCCCCTTTTGGCTCGTGCTTTTTACGCACTTAAAAATACAAAAACACCAATGTACACATCTATTGCAACGGTTATTGTGAGCGTATTTTTCGGTTATTACCTTTCGGGTAGGATGGGTGTTGCAGGTCTTGCTTTAGCATTTTCAATCGGAAGTTATTTCAATGCAATCGTACTTTATATATTGCTATCAAAACAGTACAATTTCTCTTTAGAAAAAAAGTTTTTCTATATAATATTAAAAATTACAATCGTATCCTTTATTACTGCAGTCTTCGTTTGGCTTACGATGAATTTGGCTGCAGAGATTGTCGATATGCAAACATTCTGGGGAATCTTTGAGCAGTTTACTATCTCCTTTGTTATGGGTGCTTTCATATATTTTGCTCTTACATATATGATGAGGTTTGAAGAACTAACATGGGTGATTAGAAGAAAAATTAATGAACCAAGTAAAGAAAATGACTAAGAAAAAAAGTAATTTTTCCAAGGACTTTTATTCTGATCTAGATAAAAAAAGAAGGGGTGGGTGTTGCACTTTGTGGTCAATAGCCATCTTTTTGATTATAGTTTTTGCTCTAATCGTTGTAGGTGTTTGGTTTTTGAAGAACAAAGTTATTGACGATTTTTCATATGTTAAAAAATCAACCTCAGAGATTTCCAGTAGTAGCGGGGTAGTAGGAAAGCTTGAGGAGGAATCAAAAGATACTGAACTAGGAGAATCCATCACTGTCTCTTTCTCAGAAGATGATCTAGCAGCCTTTTTTGGAATCTATAATGACGAATTCCCACTTAAAAATGCTAATCTTAACTCAAAACCAGAAGGGATTGAGATAATTGGAAAAACAAAGAACACGGTTATTTCACTTCCGGTGACGGTACTTTTAGTGCCATATATAGAGGAAGCTCAACTTCAGATTAGAGTAGAATCCATAAGTTCAGGTGTTATTTCTCTTCCGAAATCTGCAAGAGATGCAATCAGCAACTATATGAATGACATTATAGCTAAAAAAAGCTTTACCGTATCGCACTTAGAGCTCGTTGGAGTTAGCACTCGTGAGGATTACTTAGATATAATCGGAACAAAAATCTGATGGCCCCTAACGAAAGTACAAATGATGCAAAAGTACAAATCAGAATGTTATAGAATTCCCATAATAAAATATTGGTATTTTCGTTTGATTCGTAATTGGTAGGGAAACAACCATGTTTGTTTTATTGTTCTCTGACCTACATTCTTCAAAAAAAGCCCTCAAAAAAGTCTTTGAGCTAGCTTTTGATGAGAAAAATCAGATATCTGCAATGCTTTTTGCAGGGGATTTTGTCGATATGGGAGAGCCACTAGAATACCAAGAAGAATTCATACACTATCATACTTCAAATCCCCTACCTTTATTTTGGGTGCCGGGCAACAACGATTTTGGAAGAAGTTATAAACTGATGCAAAACTATCTACCCTCTGTGGAGGGGAGAGTAGAGCAATTTAATGGATTTAATATTACAGGAGTTGGTGGCTCCCCTGCTTCGTGGGCAGGTGAGTATCAGGGGGAGAAAAATATTGCTAGAGATAAAATCAAAGATTCAATATTTATTTCTCATGAGCCTCCTCCCAATCTTTACGATTTGAAAAAATTCGATCACTCCCCTGCTCCATCGAAAAAATTTCCAGATGCGCCAAAAGTTCATATCTGTGGACATATTCATTCACAGTGGGGAATTGGATATATTGGTCAAACAAAAGTAGTGAAATTGGCTGCATCTTATCTTGGATTTGCTGCTATAATGAATCTAGAAAATCTTAAAGTGGAGTTTATAGAATTATGAAAATAACCATTTGTGGTAGTGTAACATTTGCAAAAGAAGAGTTAATGCTTAAAAGTGATCTTGAGAAAATTGGGCATAATGTTTTAGTTACCGATGATCTAGAGAAGTTTGCAAATAATCCCGAAATTAAACTAAATTATAAAGAAGAACTTAGGCTTACAAAAGAGAGCAACACTATAAGAAAATTCTTCAAAAAAATTGAAGAATCTGAGGCGATCTTGGTAGCCAACTATGAAAAAAATGAAATCGCGGGGTATTTGGGCACCAATGTTTTAATGGAGATTGGACTCGCGTATTATCTGGATAAAAAGATATTTTTACTAAATCCTGTAGGAAGAGATCAAAATTGTTCATTAGAGATTGCTTCTATGGATCCTATAATAATTAATAATGATCTGTCGAAGATAAAATAAATTTATAATTTATAATTTAGGACTTATTATGCGACTAGGTGCACATGTGTCATCAAGAGCTCCTTTCGGAGAAACGATCGATCGAGCAAAAGAGCTAGGTTGCGAAACCATGCAGATTTTCCTGAACCTTCCGCAACGTTGGGCTCCGGTTTCTATTCCAGACGATGAGATTAAAAAATTTATCGAAGCTAATAAAGAAGCTAAGATCGATCCGATCATCATTCATAGCATTTATCTAATCAATCTCGCATCTTCAAATCCTTTTTTCTATGAATCTTCAATAAGATCTTTGATCGATGATATGAAAAAAGCAAAACAAATTGGAGCTAGCGGAGTTAACTTTCACGTCGGCTCGACCAAAGGTAAGGATTTCTCAGATGTTTTAAATAAAGTAGTTTTGGCATGTCGAAACATTTTATCAGCCGTTCCAGATGGACCGGACTTAGTATTGGAAAATTCAGCGGGAGCAGGCAACATTATCGGCGGCAAATTTAATGAACTCGGCCAAATTATAAAGGCGACAAAATCTGACAGAGTGAAGATCTGCTTGGATACAGCTCATGCATTTAGCTCGGGCTACAATGTCGCAACTTTAGAGGGATTGGATGAAACTATAGAAGAATTCGAAAAAGAGATAGGAATAGATCAACTGGCTTGTTTGCATCTAAATGATTCGATGGTTCCTTGGGGGTCAAATAAAGATAGGCATGCAAATATCGGCGAAGGTTATATCGGTATTAAAGGTATTAAAAACATTGTGAATCACAAAAAGCTTAAAAATATCCCAGGAATTATCGAGCCCCCATCTTTAAAAGGTAAATCCAATATCGACAACATCAAAGTCTTGAGAGGTCTGTGTGAATAAAGAAACGAAGAAAGATATTATAAATGTTTGGAAATGGTTAGCGATCAAAGACGAACTAAAGCCTTGTGACATCATATTCTTGTTCGGATCCCCCAGTCTAGAGACTCCAAGAAAAGGGGCTAAACTTTTTTATGAGGGGTTGGTTCCCTATATAGTTTGCACGGGCTTTGCACCCATTGCTGAAAAAAACCCATTTGACACATCCTTGGCAGAGGCTTACGCCAGAGAACTTCTCAAACTCAAAGTTCCAAAAGACAAGATCCTAATTCAAAACAAATCAACAAACACTCCTGAAGATATAAAGTTTGCAATGCAAATATTAAGAAAAGAAAACATAGCATGCAAATCAGCCATATTAATGGCCTGCACGACTACTCAAATAAGAGTCTTGGAGACATTTAAAAAGATGGAGCCTAAAATTTAGTTTATAAATTGTACTAGAGTCGAGATCGACGAAATGATGATTGATCGTGACAACGCTCGCTACAGCATACGAGATAGTGTAATAAATGAATACGAAAAACTTAAGATCTATGGAGAAAAAGGCGATCTTGTATTACAACCACCACCTAAAAAAGTCCAAGATTCATACCACATATTAAAATTATCGAATAGATAAACATGATGATAAATGCGCGACCGCGCATTAATCATCATGTTAAGGCATATTGATTATATGAATGAAGAGACTATTGAAATTGTAAAATTGTCAGCTAAGGAAGTATTTTTGACTTTGGCGGATATTGTATCTGCCTCAGCAAGTTTTTCTCGTCCATATAAAAGAGCTACTGATGATTATTTTGATTTCAGAAATAACCACAGCAGAAAAGACTTCTTACAAAAAGTTCATTATCTTCAACAACAAGGATATTTAAAAAAATTTATTAAAAACAAAGAAAGTTATATTGAAATTACTGATATTGGAAAAGAGAAACTAAAAGATCTGGCCTATAATAAGATTAAACCAGAGAGACAAAATACCTGGGATGGGAAATGGAGAGTAGTAATATTTGATGTTCCTGAGGACAAAAAAGATTTAAGAAACTATTTTCGTCGAAAAATAAAATCTTGGGGTTTTAAGCAAATACAGAAAAGTGTTTATACATTTCCTTTTGAATGTGCAAAGGAGATTACACAGATTTCATATCATATTGGTGTTACGAAGTATGCTACAGTAATGATTGCAGAGATTATTCAAGGTGAAGAGGAAATTCTTGAGCACTTTCTAAATAATGGAATTTTACTGGAGGAAGACCTTATAGTCAGAGCAAAATAGTTAGATTTAATACAAATAATACTTACTAAAATACGAATATTTAATTTATACTGTAAATAAAAGTGATGATTAATGCGCGACCGCGCATTAATCATCATGTTGCTATCGTATGTAATAATATTTTGGAATTGAGAATTGTGGTATGGTATAATTGGTTAAATAATGATTGGAGGAATGTGAAGATTTTGAAGTGGCTTGGTTTAGCAATGTTTGTTTTTGGTGTATTCTTATTTCCTTCAAGTATATCTTCTTTAGATTCGTCGCCAACATATAAATTCAACAATCAATCGAATCCTATGGTAATGGATCCGATTTTTGATTTTGACGACTTTACTAAAACAACCTACGAAATCGGGGCTCCCGGCACTTGGTCCGAGCCGGTAACTGGTGGTGGCATGACATATGTCGCCAAATACAAAGGTAGTACGGGAGAATCTACACTTCTTGCGATCTCTCTTAAAACAGGAGGAATTGTTTGGGAAAAGAGTTTTCCAATTCAGATTCGAAGAATAGTTTATGATGACGGAAAAATTTATTTTGGATCTGATATATTATTTTGTTTAGATTCTAAAAGCGGCTCTGAAATCTGGTCAAGGGGTGTCGATGAAAGCGGTAGGAAAATTATTTGGTCCTATGTTTATAGAGTTGAAAATAATACAGTATTTGCTTGGGAGTCAAGATATGGCTCCGATAACACATTTATTGCGCTTAATAAAAATGACAGATCACTACTATCTTCGTTGGGAAATTATAATATGCGATATGTGTTTGATATAGTATTTGACCAGTATAATTTTTATCTAATCAATGGAAGTCGTGGGGCACATACCCATATAAAGGCATACAACAAAAATACGTTTTCTTGGGTTTGGACATCTAAAACATGCCTAGGAAATCATCCCCATGCAATGTTAGATGAGAAAGAAGGAGCGATTTATATATCGTCTCAGAGCGAGAAAATGTGTGCATATAATTCTGAAACTGGTGAACAGTATTTTTTCAGAAACTTCACAGTAAATACTGGTTTTGTCAAATATGGGGAAAGAATTTACTCATTTTCAGGAGTTTTTGTAGGTATATTAAATGAAATTCTCCCTCAGATGTTAAATGGAGATATATCTTACGAGAAGGTTTTGGATGGAAAACGGTTTACATCTTCTCCAGTAGTTGTGAATGGGGTTATATATGGTGGTGCTAGTGATGGAAGTGTTTGGGGCAGGAATTTGGAGACTAATGAGAGTAAATCATTTGATATTGGGTCAGGCTGGGTCAATTATATTGCTTATTCTGATGGTAGGTTTGTCCTAAGGGATTACGATGATAGTAATCCGAAGATACACATTTTAAATATGTCTGAGCTTGATGTTTCCGATCAGAGTGAAGGGACGATTGAGATAACGAGTCCGTACAATACGGAGGGAATGAATCAGTATTTGGGGCAGTTACATGCGCACTGGAAGCCGGATTTAGTATTGTGGAATAAAATTTGGAATGGTGGAGCTTCGCCAGCATTTACAGAAGAAAAATATCGTGATGCAGGTTATGATTTTATTGCTTTAACTGAGCATAATGAAGTAACTCCGGATCCTGGAGTTAATGGGATAATGCATATTAATTCGGAGGAAGATACCCAGGGCTATCTGAAAAAGCACATTCTCGCAATTGGGATTGAAAATCCGATAAACGAAAATCAAGATCTACAACCAAGAATAGATGATATCTTTATGCAAAACGGAATACCTATTCTGGCACATCCTGATTCATGGGTGTATCCGTATTTCAAATCGAATTTACTTGACGCAAAAGGAGATTATTTTATTGAGGCTTACAATAGATCTGTTTATAAGTCACTAATTCCAGATGCATATGCTTTTGATGATATTGATTACTTGCTTGAAAGAGGTATTCAGAAATTCTTAACTGCTGGAGATGACTATACACCAGGAAATAATGGTTTCGATGGTGCTACAGTAGTTGTTTTGTCAGAAGATCTATCGCAAGAAAGCATCATGAAAAACTTAAAATCAGGCAATTTTTATGCTACACAAGGGTCGGACGGACCGAGAATTGAAATAATAAGCATAACCGGTGACCTTTTGTCTGTTACCACTACAGACCCAAGTAGTTTCGAATTCATTGGTAAAGGTGGGAAGACACTTGAAAAAATATCCGACACATCCGTTGCCACGTACCAGATAGTAGGTGATGAAAAATACGTTCGTGCAAAGATCATTGATAAAAGTACCGGCAAAAAGGCCTGGACTCAAGCGGTTATGGTAAAAAAATCCGAGACGAAAGAACCAGTAACTCAAGGAAAACACATTATCAATTTGAATCAAGCGTTTTTGTTATCCAATACTACCTCAACTGTAACTGCAAATACATTAGGATTTAACCAAACTCCAGACTCTTCCCCTCCTCAAGGCTATTTGTCCCCAACCTATTCTTTCCAAACAGATGGCGATGTATACGATGGTACAGAACTTTTCATAAGTTACAAAGACAGAAACATACTAACCAACGAGGACAATCTTTCGATTTATACTTATGATGGTGGATTGAGCAAGTGGATAAAAGTTCCTAGCTTTATCGATAAAGTAAAAAAGATAGTCTCTGCAAAACTTGATCACTTCTCACTTTATACTTTGAGTGCAGATCAACCGGAGGATACAGAAGCGCCAAGTGTAGATCTTGTATCTCCAACAGTTTTAGATAATCTCGAAGGAGAAATAAACATTGAACTAAATGCAACTGATAACAATGCAGTTTTTTCGACTGGTTTTGCGATCGATAGTAAACTCATTGCAACTGATTCTGATCCAGATGATGGCTGGATTGCAGTCTTCGACACCAATGATTTTTCAAATGGCGATCACAAATTGCAGATTTCTGCAGAAGATGCCTCTGGTAATACTACAGAAAAAGAATACGACTTTTCAATCGTTAACTCTATTTTTGTTACGCCAAAGATAACTCTAAATTCTCCAACAAACGGAGAAAATATGATCGGTATTAGAGCTTTGTCTGGAACATTTTCAAGCATTGAAAACGTTGACTTGATAAGTGTATCCATCGACGATTTTTACATTGGTGAAACTACAATTGTGAATAACAATTTTTCATTTGAGATTGATTGGGATCAGATAGTCGATGGAGAACATGAACTACAAGTTGTTTTGGTAGATGTAAAAGGGAACAACGTTGAAGTTAAAGCCGATGTAACAGTTGGGGAGTTAGAACTGCCTGAAATAACCTCCCCAGTTTTGACAAGTTTTCTTTACTCACAAAATATTACCATTGGTTATTCCCCAGAGAGCGAGAATACTGTCATAAAACTAGACGGGAATGTAGTAGAAAATAATAGTAGTATTCGAGCATACGACATAGGGCTTGGGAAGCATCTGGTTGAGCTTTTTCATAACGATAAATTGGTTGAAAATAAAGAGATAAATGTTGTTACAACGATAGCCAATATGAGAAAGGTTGCTAAACTTTTGTATAAAGAGGGTCACATAACTAGAAGACAGACCTACAGTTCGATAAATTGCAGGTTATATATAGCACAGATCTTTGAAAAATTTGGGATGGACAAGCCAAAAGACAGATTGTTGAAAAGTGCTATTAGGTATATTGCAAATAAAAACAAAAAACCCAAACCTAAGATTGATGATTATGGATATAATGTCTTTTTAAATGGATTAAACTATTTAATGAGGTAGCATTATATTTAGCTGAAAGATGCAAATAGTTGAAGTAGAAAAAAGAGAATAAATAATACAAGGAAAACCACTGCAACGTTTTGAAACGGCTTCGAGTATTTCTTGAAATAAAGTGTAGTTATGACTACTGGGATTAACCCTATCCATAAATATAAACCTACTGAAAAAAACCAACCCAAAATTGCAATCAAGTACAATACCAGTGACAGTACAAACCATATTTTACTATTACCATCATTATCTTTTCCCTTTGCCATTTTCCCTCCTTGCCCAACTCAAAGTTCGAGCGGGTTTTTTCATCAATTATTGTTCTATATTTAACTTCAACATATCTAACTCTGTGTAATTTAGACCGGCTCCGAAGATCCAACCGAAAGTATCTACCATCCCTATATAGTGCTCGAAGTGTTGTTGGGCTAAGTTGATATCTGTCAAATCGCCGTCTTTTTTCCAAAGGGCAGACTCTTTACTATCCCAAAACTCGATTCCTATATACTGCTCTTCTTGAAAATTTTTATCGATGACACATTGAGTTATTTTTTCAATATTGTCTTTTGTCGCATCGTCCTTATCTAAGTAAACCCAAGCAACAGAATTTATGCTAGTTTCCGACAATGCAATAATCTCGTATTTTACTCCTGGCACCTTGCAACTAACTTTCTGAAAGTAATTGTAAGAGAACCATACACCGACAACAATCAGCAAAATAATAGCTACTATAACCATCCACAATTTTGTAAATTTAAATGTCATCGCCCCTCATTTTTAGAACATGTTATTATATCAATTATATCACAATTTATAACTCTCATCTGAAACTGTACATAAATTAAAAACATGATGTTTTTTGCGCGGTCGTGCAATAATCATCAGGTTTATATATCAAGAGTTAGAGAGTAGAGAGCATGACCAAGCATTGGATCGAATAATCGAATACTAGATCAAGTATAAATTGTGGAAATGCGGGAAAGTGTGAGTTGAGATTATAATTCTGTGGAAGCAAAGGTATCCGATACAAAAGAATCCCCCTAGGCCGGTGGACAAGGACCGACCTAAGGGGCGACTGTGTGGCACATCCCGGAGCATGCCACGTGTTTATATTATCAGGTATTTGATCGTGTGTAAATAAATGAAAAATGATAAATAAATGCTATGAGTGCAAAGATATTTTTTACAATAACAGCCCCCCAGGTCGACTGGCGCATCAACCTGGGGGCAACGGATTTGTGGCAGGCGCGGGGGCACCTTACCACGTGTTTATATTATCAGGTATTTGATCGTGTGTAAAATTATGAAATATTGTAAATATGAGTTATGAGAGCGGGATATTCGTTACAATAAAATTCCCAGGCTGATGGGAGTCAGCCTGGGGGTGGGGGCTATGTGGCTTAGTCGTCTTAAAGACGACCGCCACGTGGTTATATTACCATAGACCTAATTATGTGTAAATAAGAGATAGTTGGAAATACAGTACTATGAGTGCAAAGATATTTTTTATAATAAATGTCCCCCAGGCTGGCAGCTATGTCAGCCTGGGGGCGGTGTAGGACAGGTGGCAAGGCCTGGGGCGGTCTATACCACTTGAAATTATACTATCAGATATTAGATTGTATGTAAATAAATGAAAATTAAGAATTAAATGTTATGAGAGCGATATATTTGTTTCAACGAAAACCCCAGGTCGGTGGGAGCCAACCTGGGGGCGATACTGTGGCAGGTCATGGGGGCCGTGCCGCATGGTTTTATACTATCAAGTATTTGGTCTAGTGTCAATAGTTGTAAAATGCGAAAGGACCCTCTTGCAGAGGGCCCTCATATCGGTTCATCGCCCGAGTTATCGGGCTTGGAGACGGTCGCGAAATCGTTCAGTGTACCCTACTTCCACCGCGGCCTTGATGGCTTGCTCATCTGAGATGAGTCCCTCACCACAGACCATGTAGAACCCATCATTGCCGAGTTTGATACATTCAGGGACATGAGGTAGTAGCTCCTCCCTCTCAGCCTGTGTTAGTTCGACTGGGACAGGTTTAGCCCTCAACCGCGCAAGTACAGTTCTCCACCAAAGGCCTACTCTGAAATCCATCTGTCTCACCTTTTCTTTTTGTGGGGTTGTTGGATTTGTTCGCCCGAGTTATCAGGCTGGTGAGATAAGCGCGCAAAGCTACTCTCTGTACCCTTTTTCCGTCGCGAGTTTGATGGCGACATCATCTGTGATGATAGTGCCCTTACCGTCACGAATGACCGTGCCCTCGAGTGTCCAATCGTCAGGGAGAAAAGCCATCATCACCCTTCTTGCGGTTACTTTTGCTCGGACAGGTGCAGTCGTGTCCGGCGCAGGCACATGCCTTCCAAGGTTTATTCTGGTACTCATCCGACTCACCTCGTTTTCTGTGGGTTGTTGGATTACGTCACCCAAGTTTCAGGGCTAATCATCATACATGATGAATATCTGTGTCATGGAAGTCCCGATTTCTGGATTTGCTACTCAATGAATTTATATCAAATATAGCAGTATATGTTAACTTGTATTTGGTACCGTTCAAATATTGGCACTAGAAATATAGTCGTGAACGTGGTAAGATTTATTCGTTGAAGTATCGTAACTGGATCCTGAATTAAATTCAGGATGACAAAACATGGAAAACAATATACGTAACTTTTGCATCATAGCTCACATTGATCACGGCAAGTCCACTTTGGCTGACCGACTTATAGAGGTGACTGGAAGTGTAGAAAAGCGGGAGATGAAAGAACAGCTACTCGATCAGATGGATTTGGAGAGAGAACGAGGAATAACTATAAAACTAGCACCGGTTACAATGGTCTGGCGACCACAAATTTCAAATGACAAATTACAAATTTCAAACAAAATATCAAATCCCAAAATTCCAAATAATGAAACTCCTAGTACGAGCTACCAGCTACCAGCTACTAGTTTCGTTCTTAATCTGATAGACACTCCTGGACATGTTGATTTTTCCTACGAAGTTTCACGCTCATTGGCTGCAGTAGAGGGAGCAATTTTACTGGTTGATGCATCTCAAGGGATAGAAGCACAAACTCTCTCAACACTTTATGCTGCCATAGAGCACGATTTGACCATCATCCCAGTTCTAAATAAAATTGATCTTCCTGCAGCAAGACCCCATGAGGTAAAAAAAGAGATCGTCTCACTTTTAGGTTGCAAGGAAGAAGAGATTTTGGAGGTTTCTGCAAAAACTGGAGAGGGAGTAATAGAGCTTCTGCAAAGTATTGTAAAAAATATCCCTGCCCCGAAAAAAGAGGAGAGTGATGAAACTAGAGCACTAATCTTTGACTCAATTTTTGATAGCTACAGGGGAGTGGTTTCTTACGTTAGGGTTTTTTCAGGTCAGATAAAAAAGAATGATGATCTACTTTTAATGCAGACAAAAAGTAGCTGTAGAGCGGAGGAGGTTGGAACATTGAATCCAAAAATGACTCCTCACTCTCCCCTCTTTGAGGGGGAGATTGGCTATGTAGTTACCGGTTTTAAAGAGGTGTCTGAAGCGCAAGTTGGAGATACGATAACTTTGAAAAATGCGCAAGCTGTATCTCCCCTCCCCGGCTATAAAAAAGTTACACCATATGTGTATGCTTCAATATTTTGTTCTGATGGAAGTGACTATCCGGAGCTAAAGGATGCGATCGAAAAATTGAAATTGAATGACTCCTCCCTTTTTTATGAATCTGAACGATCCGACATGCTTGGCTTCGGTTTTCGCTGTGGATTTTTGGGACTGCTTCATTTGGATATCATAAGAGAGCGCTTAGAGCGAGAATTTGATTTGGATCTGGTAATAACTTCACCGACAGTAATTTATAAGATAGTAGATAATAAAGGAAACGAGCGGGAGGTTGAAAAAGCTTCGGACTTTGAACAAAGACAAGGTGAAACTTTGAAAGAGCCTTGGGCGAAAATTGAGGTTATAGCTCCGAAAGAGTACATTGGCTCAATAATGGATTTGAGTCAACAAAAACGAGGGGTATATACCAACACTGAATATATGGAAAATGATAGGGCGATCTTGCATTATCAGATACCTTTAGCTGAACTGATCGTTGACTACTACGACAAACTTAAATCAATCTCAAAGGGCTATGCATCACTAAACTACGAGATGGCAGATTATAAAGAGGCGGATCTAAATAGAGTAGATATTTTGATAGCGGAGGAGCGAATAGATGCTCTAAGTTTTGTGATTCATAAATCCAAATCCCAAACAGAGGGACGGCGAATTGTTGAAAAATTGAAAGAACTTATTCCAAAACAAAATTTTGAGGTAAAACTTCAGGCAGCGATCGGAGGAAGAGTTATCGCTTCGTCTCGAATATCTCCGCTTCGAAAAGATGTGACTGCAGGACTCTATGGTGGAGATGTAACTAGAAAAAACAAGCTTTTAGATAAGCAGAAAAAAGGAAAAAAGAGGCTAAAACAGATGGGAAAAGTCCAAATTCCGTCTGATGTGTTTATAAAAGTTTTGAAGGATTAGCCATCTACGAGATGTCAATAGACCCAATCATTGGATCGATACAAAATGGAAACGACCGAGTTCGGGTAGAACTCGGTCGTCAGAACCGGTAGGTGATTTAGCTTTAGCCTTACGGGTCGATGTGGCTGAGCCCGTGAATTCACGAGGTGTGTGCACTCGCTACTTGGGAATCACAGCTTGCACTGTGAACCCATGACACCCAGCTGAGTCGTGGGTTTAGACTTGTCCCTTCTTAGGGGGAATCGAATTCGAACAATTTCTCTTTCTCTTTTACCACCCATCCACCTACCAATTTCATAGTATATAATAAAAATATATTTGTCAACAAAAAAACGACCATAACTGGTCATTTTTTTGTTTGGCCGTGCCATCCATAGCATATGCGAAGGATGGTGGAGCAGGTGCAAATTTCTTTACACTCGATACTGGAGGAAGTGAGACTGTGGAGAGAACTAATCCAATATAGCTATCTAGAAGCGAATACAAGAAATAAAAACATGCGTCCCTTAGTGTATTAGCACTAGAGACTATTTGTGACACACAATCATTAATGGTATTATCATAATCAATGAAGCACGATATTGAAAAATACGAAGCCACAAAAACTCAAGCTGACAACATCTACAAAAAGGTTGGTAGCATTAAGAGTCCTGCTTTGGGCGAGACAGTATTTTTTACTTCTGAAGGTTTCAATCACTTGATGTTTAAAGGTAAGTCTGAACGAACTAAGAATGATCAAATGACTAAATTTAAGATCTTGCCAGCTGGCATTAAGATTATTAAAAAAAGCACAACATTTCAAGAATATGCAGAATTTCTGATTGAAGTCACTAGAAAGAAAAAAATTAGAGGTAAAAGAAGGACTGTAAAAGAAAATGTGCTGGCAAAATACTGGTGTTTTATTGCTATTATGGATGGACTTAAGGTAAAAACAATAGTTCGCCAAGTGGGCACTGGCAAGAAGCATTTTTGGAGTGTCGTTCCAAATTGGAATATAAATAAATATTCAAACTTTGCATTGGTTAAAAAATTTAAAGGTGATCCAGAAGAAGATTAAAAAATCCACCCATTGGTGGGTGGATGTGTTTGCCTTCAGCTTTGGTTTTAGCCGAATAGGGCATACGCCCCACAAACACAACTCCAATTTACATCACTCGGTTTGCAAAGTCAATAGATCTCACATCCCTTAGTGTGTTAGCACTTAATATGGATCAAGTATTTACAAAGTTGACTAATGAACCGTTAGTGTTGACTTGTACGCTCCTTGTTAGTATATTTCAGATGACATATATCCATAATAGTAAAGGAAACTATGAAAGCGAAAACAATTTTAGTGTTAGTAATTGTATTGCTAGTGATTACTGCCCTAACAAAACACTTCTACTTTAACCTGCCAAACGAAACTCCAAGGGAGATTGTACAAAACATTGTTGATTACGCTCAAGAAGACAATCCAACTGCTGAAGATAAGGAAAAGATCGTCTCTTATTACAAAGAGGGGGTAAATGAGGACTTTAGCAAAGAAACAAGTGCTGAGGATTCAAGCTCTGGATCTGATGTTGTAGTTGATATTACAAATGTTGAAGAGTCTAGCGATAAAGCGACCGTAACTATTGAAATGAGTGTAGTATTGGTAAAAGTCCCAGTACAATTTAAGCTAATCAAAGAAGGTAACTTCTGGACAGGTTACAAGTGGTTGATTGGTGACGTGGTCTCTTCGCTTGGAGGTGAAGGCACATCAAGTCAAAAAGAAGAATCGAGTGCAAGTGTGGGCGAAAAAATATCTATTGGTAGTGACTTTCATCTAATAGTTTCCAGTCCCTCTGATTACATCCCAAGCAGCACATGGGAGCAAGCAGACGAAGGGATGAAATTTGTTGCTTTGGAGTTAGAGTACATTAATGAAACTAGTGCTTCAGATACAATCTCGCCATCGAACTTAACTCTTAGAGATAGCGAGGGTCATTCGTATGAGGCGTCTTGGTTCACAGGCAAGGAACCAAAGTTAGAAGAAGGTACAACAGTAACAGCTGGAGGATCAGCAAAAGGCTACGCGACCTACCAGGTTCCAGAAAATGCAAATATTACGAGTGCCGTATATTCAAATTCATATTCAACTGTCACAATAGATCTGTAGTCCATAATACAGTGCGAGGTTATAGCATGGAGAGAGCTTATTCAATATAGCTATCTAGAAGCTGATAAAAGCAAAGGGTCTTACATCCCTTAGTGTATTGGCACTAAGCCGGTGTGAATGATTGAAGGTCTTTAAGAGTTATTGTAGTATATGATTATGAATATAACAAAAGAATTTGAACAAATCATCTTTGCTGCTGAGGAAGCTGGGAAAATTGTAAAAGATTATTTTGGTACAGTTCTTAAAGTCGAAGAAAAATCAATGGCTTCTGATGTGAAAACTAAGGCTGATACCGAATCAGAAAAAGTTATTTTAAAAACACTGAAGAAAGAATATCCTGATTACGATATCTTTTCGGAAGAGTCGGGTGAAGATAAAAAAAAATCAGATCATTTGATAATTATCGATCCATTAGACGGTTCCAATAATTTTGTTCTTGGTATTCCAAACTTCTCTATCTCTATAGCATTGCTAAGAAACAATGAATGCATTTTTGGTGTTACCCACAACCCTATCACTAGTGAAACATTCGTAGCAGAGAAAGGAAAGGGAACTTGGAGAAACGGTAAAAAAGTAAAGGTAAATTCCGAAAACAAACTAAGCAAATCGTCGATAGAGTATACTTGTGGCTATGACAATCCTATTGAGCTTAGAATGAAGCTCTACGAAAAGTTACTTAATGGAGGCACGAAAAGAATTCTTGATAACTGGTCTCCAGCTTATGACTTCTGTTTATTGGCTAGTGGAAAGATTGAGGCCATAGTTAATTATAAGAATGATGTTTATGATTTTGCTGCTGGTAAACTGATAGTTCAAGAAGCTGGGGGGCAAATTACTACTTGGGACGGGAATGTTGACAACAATCCGTTTAATAATGTTTTTTTGGCAACTAATGGCACTAAGATTCATTCGGAGATTCTAGAATTATTGCCAAGATAATTAAATATATTAAAAAAACGACCATAACTGGTCATTTTTTTATTTGGTGGAGCTAGTCAGAATTAATTGGCACTTAATTCAGTTAGAAGCTAGTCGCTTAAAAGAAATTATATATCCCAAGTTCCAGGAGTACAAAATTGCCATGCAGAGCTAACCCCTTAGAGTATTGGCACTATATGTCGCCTGACCATTCCTTAAAGAAATGATCTAGGTATGATTTCATAAACTCATGTCTTTTTGTGGCAATTTGTTTACCTGTGCCAGTATTCATATTGTTTTTAAGCTTTAAGAGCTTAGTATAAAAATGATGAATTCCTGAGCAGTCAATAGCTGATTCTTCGTAGTGCTGTCGTTTGAACGGTTCGTCGGGAATCCAGATCGGGATATTGTTTGCTCCACCAAATGCAAATGCTCTTGCGATTCCTACTGCTCCAATTGCGTCTAAATTATCAGCATCTTGTAGAACCAGAGTCTCAACGTCTTTAACAGGATTTCCTTTCGTTGAAAAACTATATTCTTCGTGGAATTCGACACAATGCAAAACTTTATCAATGTGTTTTTTGTCTAGCCCCACTTTATCCAAAATTGATCGAACATCATCTAATGAATCTCGCGGGTGACAAAACTTTCCAGTTTTACCTTCAAGTAATCGATGCGTGTCATGTAGCAATGCTGCTGCTCCAATTACAACCCTGTCACCGCCTTCTTTCTTCTGGATTTGGAGTGCAATATTACAAACACGAATCAGATGTTCTGCATCGTGACCACTGAAATCAGATAGAAACATTTTTTTGAGTTTTGCAACTAGGGCTTTTTCGACTATTGTCATGAATTTATCATAGCACTTTCATCAAGTATTTCCAACCATCGGAAAACAAAAATAGACGTTCTGAAAGCGACTATTTTATCTTGGTGGAGGTGGCGGGAGTCGGTCACCCATATTTGTCTGCTGACAAATTGCTCGACCCCGGCTCGGCGCCAGTCGCGCCTGCGCCTTGCAACTCCCTTCTTGCATCTTCTCCAAATAAAAAAACTCAAATTAATTGAGTATTTTTATTTGGTGGACCCTAAGCAAATATTTTGGAACACCTTTTTTGAGTTCGTGCTTGATTGGGAACCGAAGTTGAGACATATATATCTGATAGAGAACAAACAAGGCGACACTGCTATAACATGTCGATAGTTTTGATATTTAGCACTTTGGCAATTCGTTGCAACTTTTCATACGACAAATTCACTTCACCACGTTCAATTTGGGCATAGTAGTTTACACTGACATCGGCTTTGTCTGCCACTTCTAACTGAGTAAGCTTTATGGACTCTCTCGCCTTTCTCAATCTACCTCCCAAAACCTTCAAAGTTTTCGTATCGTTTGTCATATGCCCATAATATATCATATCTAACAATAATGACAACATTTAACAGTCAAAAGGAGAATTATGTTTTCACAAACTCAAGTGTTTAGACAATTACTGAAAAGAAGGGAGAACACAACCAAGGTCGAGAAGTCTCAACAGTCTCAGACCAATAATCTATACAATGAAAGCACTTTTTATCGTGCATTCATTCGAGATCTGTCGACCGCAAAGAAAGAAGTTATAATCTATAGTCCTTATGTGACTAAGTTTAGATCAAACTTTTTTAAGCAGACGATAGAAAAGTTAAGGGAAAGAAATGTTGATGTATTTATCTTTACCCGCCCGCTTGATGAGTATGAATCTATTATGCAACCTCAAATCCAATGTGCCCTAAAACGCTATGAAGAGTTAGGGGTTTGTATTTTCTATCCTGGAAGATATATACATGAAAAAGTTGCGATAATTGATCGAGAAATCCTCTGGGAAGGAAGTTTAAACATACTTTCACATAGGGCTAGTAATGAAATGATGAGAAGGACTTCAGACAAAGACTCTGCGACAGAAGTCATGTCCTATATAGGTTTGAATAAACAAATTGCTACGGCGTACCAACTGAAATATGAAAAACTATACAAAGGGCTGGTAGCTAACTCTAAGAATAATAATTTGATGAAAATAAAGATCTTTCTACTTGGGCTCACTATTCCAGTAGTAGCTTGGCTGATTGTTGGATTTATATATTCAGAACCACTGCAAGTGATTGGGGTATTCACAAATTTGGTAAGATTGTTAATGATTTAATTATGATGTTTTAGAGCTTTCACGGAATTAGAACTCCTCTTCCTCTAACTTGTCGTATTTGGCTTTAGAAAAGTGTTTGAGACACTCTTTATCATGGCACAAGGCAAAATAGCCATTCTCTTTCGATGAGATTGGGGCTGTCGAGATGAAGCCTGTTCGAGTCACTATCTCGCCGCAACTATCACATACTTTGAATTTCAATTATTTGCTCCACTATCTTCCTTAACAGTTTCAACAAGATGTTGGTGTATTTTAACCATTGCATTTGTATCGAGTTCGCAGTATTTCTTTAGATCTTGAAGCAACTTGTCTTTTTTGTCTGGCGACTTGCCGTCAAGTACAGTTTCCATCCACAATCTTTGTGCAGAATTTCCTCCCTGAATTTCTAGATCGCCATATGTCAGCTCAGGAATTAACACCGGTAACACCTTTTTAATAGAAGCACTGCCGAAAAAGTCTTTGTGGACATACGAGCAAGTTGAAAAAGGAATCATCAGATCGACTATTCTCTCGTTGAGATTTTCGTAGAATTCTGAAAATTCGGGAGCTACCTTGCCCATAAGTCGATTACAGCCTTTCTCAAAACTCTCATACCATACAAACACTGTGCCATCATCTCCTATTTGAGATTTAAGAGCTTCAGATAAAGGTTTAACTGGATTAGAATTTTCACTGTGCAAGTATTCATAATGCTTTACTTCACTATTTGGTTTTTCTATTACATGCAAAGAGTATTGAAAAGGAAGTTGTTTGTACGGACTTAAACCATCGAAATATGGAATAACACTTGAAAGTGTTTCATAGTCAAGAAAATAAAGAGGGTACTTGAGATTATCTAGAAATATTTTGATTCTCGGTTTGTTTATGAAGATCTCATCGTTCTTCGTGGCTTCAACTTGGCACTTTTGTTTTTTGCTTAAGCTAAAGCCATCGGGGATATTTGCAATATCTTTTATCCCCATCTGTTCCAATTTGCCAATTTTATCTGCTCCTGGAGAACAAAGATTGTAAATACTGTATTTATCCACATTCACCAATGTTTTATAAATTTCTAGCCAATCAGCAAATGCACCCAACTTTGTGTCAGCTGGTGAAATGTCTGGCGACTTTGAACTATCTACAACCGCTATAGCCTCAACAATGTTTTGCTTTGTCTCATCCTGAAAGTCGTTCACCCTCTCCGTGACTTCGGATATAGTGGTCAAATCCTTCGCGTCTACTTCACCATTTCGTACAAAGTGATTGTTTACATGCACGACAAAGATTTTGCCCACTTTATAACCAGACCCCTTAATTACGGTCGCTTGAAAGGCGAGATCGAATATGTGCTCTGGTTTTACACTTGTGCTTGACTTTATCTCATATAGATCGAAAGTCTTGTCATCGGTTTTAACTAGAATATCACTAATACAGGTAATTCGATCGGCTTCAAATCTTCCCTGAACAATGGTGCTAGCCCCTGAATCTATGGCTTCTTTTGTTCTTTTTGTAAGCCTTACATACTCTTGATAGTCAGAGCGATCATACTCAAGTTTTAAGGCATCTGGAAATAGTTTTTCTGTGTATGATTCGAAAAGGAAACCAGCATCAAATATGGCTTGAGTATCGTCGTCTATGGGTGGTAGTTTGCTCTTGTCGTGCTTTTTAAGCCACAACCATGCGGGATGACGCATATAGAGCATGAAGTCTGATTTTGATAGTTGTTGAGAATTTCCCATGATTCTTATTGTTTTTTGATACTTTTTAGCCAGTCTTGTTTATCGTTATAAAAATTGGAATTACGTTCCATTAGTTTATTAAAGATTATTTCAACTTTTTTTGCACTTGTTGTAACTAATTTCAATTTTTCAACAGCTAAGTTGATATCTATAGCAACAGATGTTTCTTTCGGGTAATCAAGAAGTAATTCAAAATATTTCAGGAACTCACGATCTCCCTTAATTTCATGCAGTTTTACTAAAATCTTTCCGTTGTAGTGATAGGTAAACCAGTAATGCCGATCCAAATCAGTCTTACTTTCAGATAATCTTTTTATAGCTGGTGCTTCTTGAGTAAGGCAGTTTTTCCATAATGTGATGCATTCTTTAGGATATTTTTCTAGCCATTCCTCAATGAAATGGTAAATGCGTTTAAACGTTTCGTGCTCATACCCTGTTGCGATCAACTTTGCCAAATATTTTAGAGATAGTCCGATAAAATCTTCATTCCCTTTTAGTTCTTTTGGTAATTGCCAAAATTGCCAGGCCAGACGAGTCTTAACTTCAGGCGAACCACTCACAATTAGGTCATCTAATAACTTTTTGAACCTAACTCCTTTGAAATTCTTTATCGCGGGCCATTTTTCAGCATAGATGGTTTGGATGACCTTATCCTTGTAATCTTTTTCTCTAAATTCTGCAAAGTACACAAATAAAGGAACAGCTTCAACAATAACTTCATCCGTTTTTGTATTCAACACCGTTTGTAATAAATCAAGCGCCTCGCTTTCACTAATACCTCTCATGCCACCAAATACGTCGACTAAACGTTTCATTATTACTTTAATTTTTTGATTTCTTTTGTCGTGGAGCATATCAAATACTATTTTCTCAATCTCGTTGGAATCTTCACTGTTAAGAAATGGGACTTTCTTGTCTCCGGGCAAAAAAGTTCGTCTATTAACAACTATATGTCGAAGTGAGATACAGGTTTCATACCTCACATAATGATTTGGATCTTGAGATAAAGTTTTGGCAATTTGAATGACTTCATGCATCCCTGATTGATTTCCTGCAACTGCCAAACTTGATAGCGCTTGACCACACCAACCCCTTACTGTGGTTATTATTAATTCGTCACTTCCTTCTTCAAGCTTTTTATGATGATTAAAAGTACCTTTTTCATCATCTGGGTAATTTGAGCCATCTCTTGGTGGATCACTGTCGTTAATAAACTTTTTTAATAACCATGTTGCTTTTTCAAACTCTCCAATTTTCGCCAACTTCTCGACATAATGGATAAATTGTTCACGAATATGACGAACAGTAAACTTATTCTCAATACCGTGCTCACCGAGTTTCTTGAAATTTGGATTGATAAACTTATCGTAAATTTCTAATATGACTTCCTTTTTTTCTCCAGCAATTTTTTCAATACTGCTTACAATGAGAGTTTGGTCATTTGGCGAAAGAGTATCTTTAATATAGATTTCCTGAATGATTGACAAACCCTTTTCGGTTTTATCTTCTAATATCTTGGTTAAAAGTTTAGCAAGGTCATAAACATCAAAATTATCAACCTTGGCAAACCCATCTTGATGAATATAATTTAGTAATGAATTTATACCACTGTTATAAGTTGCCTCTTTGGAAATCAATTTTTTGATATTCTCCGCAATGTGAAAAGAACCGATAGTTTGGCGTTTAAGATAATCGGGATTAGAGGACCATTTGATGATGGTATCAATTGCTTTCTGATGTCCTTTTTCTGCCAAATTTGAGACTACCTGTTCAACAAAGACATTCACGGGCAATTTATTAAATTTTTCAAGGCTAAAATTAACCAACCTCCATTTTTCATTATCCGAAATTTGTTTGTTATTAGATATTCCCTGAAAGATCAGGTCGTTTTTCCATGGAATACCTCGACGCATTACCATAAAGTCACATAATATATCATAGGCTTCATCCTTGTGCTGACCGCGGCTATACTCTTGTAAGAGAATACTCATCACGGCTCTATTCAAGAAATCTGGTCTCGTGGCTGTTACTTCGCTTATTTTTCTTGAGATACAAGTTTTTTTAATAAAACTCCATGCCTTTTTCGGCTGTTTCTGATAATAGTCTTTCAGTATCGGCCATAAAAGCTGATGGACAAAATGACGATCACATATTGTGAAACTCCCGCCAAAATTGCTAATAGACATTCCAGAATGTTCCCATCCTTTAAATCCTAATTTTTTGCCATATTTTGCGTAACTTTTAGAGTATTGGTTGGAAATGATTTTGGTTAATTCTATGATTCCTTTTTCTGGATCTTGTTCGTAGTAGCTTTTTAGAATCCTAAACACCTCCGGTGAAATACTGTCCCAGAATGAACCTTCGTCTTCCGATAAGTTGAAAGATTCTAAAACAAATTTAATGATTTCTTTCTTCAAACTCTCATTGCTCTTGAAATATAGTTTTTCAAATATACCGCTAATTTGTTCAATTTCCCATCTTCTGTCCCTGGCATTAAACGCATAGAAGTATTCTTTCAGTTTTGGCTTGAGGAGTTTTTTGATAATCTCAAAAACTTTTTGATTATGATCGTCAGTCGAATCAAGAACATTGCCACACAACTTAGCTATATCTGTGCTAATAAACTCATCTCTCATTAAATTATAGTTGTGATCAAGAAAGTCCAAGCAAAAAGTCATCGCATATTCAACATTATCTATATCGTTTAAATTGTTTTCGAATATATCAAAAACATTGAATGAATGTGCACTTTGCACTACTGATTTCCAGAATGAATCCCAGTTTTTAAGATTGAGTTTTACTCCCTCGACCTTTAAACAATCGATTAAAAAGCAATATTCATTTGGACGGCTCGATAAGCTCGTAATCTGAATGTTGGTTAAAACTTTATTAATTGGAGGTTTTTTCACTAGCTTTGCAAACCCTTCTAGTCGTTTATCAAACGCCTGCTTTTCTTCTTCATAGGAACTATCAATGATGGCTATTTCCTTACGCTCTGTTAACTTATCCAAGAATTCTTTCTTGGTTAAAACCTGTCCTATTTGAGAGCCAAAATATACTTCGACAATCATGAAATTACAAACGATTTCGCTCAATACATATCTCGGCACCCATATCCCCAATAAATGTGCTATCAATGCCTCGACAGTTTTTTGACTGACAGTCTGATTAATTTGCCAGAAATGAACTTGTGGTAATAGCGCTATTTCATCTTCGGTAAACTTATGTTTTTTGCTTCTTAACTTTGTTTCAATTTGATGCTTAAAATATTTTAAATGTTCGATGTCGCTTATTACATCTGGGTTTACAGATGGGCAGGTTATTAAAATTTCATCGATTGGATTAACTTGATTATGTTTGGCTACTATCGCAAGAATTTCTCTTAGATCGGAGTAATTTATACTAGTGGCATAATCCTTAGATTCGCAGATTATTTTCTTGCCATCGTTAAAAACAAGACAAAAATCTTCCAATTTATCGCCCTCAAAAATAACATGGCTAAAATCCGGTTTGGACAGAAATTGCAAAAAAAGCGACATTGCTGCCCATGCCTGAGAATTTATACCTTTAAAATTGTTTGCTCCGTTGCTCATCGATTTTCCTTAAACTCAAAATAAAAACGAATATCACTATCTGAACCAAAATCTGCAGATGTCATTTCTTTTAATGGCAAACCTGCTATTCCTATATTCTTATTGCAAATAAACGATATAACTCCTTCTTTATGGCTATCACAAAAATCCTTTATTTTTTGGTAAAGCGTCGATTGGTTTTGTTCTTCTCGAAATAACTTTACAAGCTCATCTTTTTTCTTACCTACCTCGCTGTTGTATTTTGATAAATCAAACATTTCCGATTTATTTCCCTGTGGATTAGAGGTTACTATCTTTTGTTTTTCAAAAATAGGTGTTGACTTATTACCTCTCGTTGCGTTACTAGTAGGAAAATGTTTCATTCTATTTTTGATAATTTTCCCCTCTTCATATACAAATTCCGAGTCTCTTGCACTGAATTTAATTATCAATTTTAGGCTTTCTTCAATAAATTCTGAATTGATCATGATTTGTAGAGAATTATTTTCAAGAACAGTCTTCTTTGATTGACGCTCTTTTATATATGACCGATTGTAGAAATATCCATCAACTGACTCTCTTTCTATTTCTTGACGAATGTATTCTATCGCTTGATTATGCCTCTCCTTGTTTTTACTAGGTGAATTAGGATAGATATCATCGACACATTGGTGGTTAATACAAGGCAAAATGTCTTTAAGGAATTCAAAATCCCAAATTAAAATCTTAAAAGGGAATTTGTTTTGATAGTTCCAACTACTTAAATTATCTCTGAGTGTGTTATTGTTCCCTATAAATTTATGAGGTATAAACAAACAAAAGATGTGAGGAAAACAAGGATCGCTCAGTGCCATAGTCTGTAAGATTTTATCACTAAAATCGCCGACTTCTATGTCAGTTACCAAATTAAAATCATTTAAATGTTTGGTAGCGTTGAGATCTTTACACTCAAATTTCCATACATACTCTGTGTCTTCAACTTTAAATCTTGCGAAAGCGTCAAAGCCATTTTGAGTACCAGATCTTGATGGCCAATAAGAAGGAGTAAAAAATGAAGTGATTAGCTTTTCAAGATTTTTTTCTAATGCCTGGCCACGACTCATTTTGCCCCAACAATCTTCACTTCTTTGGGTGAGAGGCAATAAAGTTTATAGACCATTTGGTCGATTTGACGCTCGTATTCTTCGACTTTAGTTTGTATTTCGGAATTTTCTAAATAATCGTTTGATTTTGTAATGGCAAGAACTTTATCGGTGATCTGGATAAAATTTATTTCATTAAATCTAATAATATTGAGATTTAATATATTATTAATCATAACTTATAAAATTAAATATCATAAATAATCTTCTTATACTTTTGCTCCATTATTTCAATTAGTTTTTTGTTAGCTGTGATAATTTCTTCTTTCTCCGCTTAGGCGACGAGTTGTTTTCTTGATCGCAAGCGTGGTATTTTTTCAAGTTGTTCATGTCGCTGTATTTGTTCATCTTTATAAATTCAAATCTTCAACCCCAAGCCTATCAAAGAAAAGTCTTAAATTTCTATGTGTATCCTGCTCAGAGTCAATTCTAAGCTCCAAAGATAGAAGCCAGACAAACATCAAAATGAAAATTGCTGAGATGATAAGTAGCAGTGTTTTATTCATAATATAATCCTAATAAATAATAGTTTCCCCAACGTAAATAATTTGAATTAAAATTGTCATTTTTCAACGGCTCACATAAATTTAACTGCCCGCTCGCCTCTGGAGGGAGCCGGTTACTTATTTATCCTTGATATCTTTCAAAGCTCTACCATATATGATTGATTTTCATTTTGCATTTAAAAATTGATATCTTGAAAACAGTCCTTCATTTTCTAGTTGTTTTTTTACTACTTTAATTGCTTGTTCGGAATTGTCAATTCCTATCCATTTTCTACCAAGCGTGTTAGATACAACCAGAGTAGATCCAGATCCACAAAAACTATCCATAACAACAGAATCAGCGTTAGAAGATGTTTTGATGATTAATTCTAGCATTTCTGAATTTTTCTGAGTAGGGTAACTTGGTTTTTGGCTGTCTTTGAATTCCCAAATATCCTGCATTCTTTTAAGTTTAAAATCTTCAGCAAAGATTATTTTTCTTGGGACACCCGTTTTTGACCACTCAATTAATCCTTCTGTTTCGAGTTTATCTAGTACCTTCGGGTTATAACGCCAATGTCTCCCTTTGGGTGGCTTCATTCCCTTCCATATTTGACCAGTCGCTCCATTTCTGGTTTCACCAGGTGCATGTAGCGGGTTAGTTGTGTATCTTCTGCCACTCTTATCAACTTTATTAAAAAGTTTGCTGATTTCCCCTTCTTTTCTTTTCACTAGGGGCTCATTCCAAATAAATGTATCGGTTTTGGTATAAAAAAGAACCATGTCTTTGATATTCCCATAACCCTTTCTTTTAAAATTTTTTGGGTTACACTTGATTCTTGAAATGTCATTTCTAAAATTCTTTATTCCGAATATTTCGTCTAGTGCAATTTTAATATAGTGTCCGATTTTATAATCTATATGTAGATAGAACGATCCTTTATCGCTTAGTAATTCTCTTAGGAGTAGCACTCTTTCTCTAATATACTCAATAAATTCTTTTCCTGTTTTGTTGTCAATGTATGCAACTTCATCAGTTAAACTACTACTAATTGTTGTTGAGCGATCATCGCCCTTGCGAAATGTGTTATTTGTCGCAAACGGGGGGTCAATGTATATTAAATCGATTTTGTTTTTATATCCGTTTTCTAGTAGTGTCTTTAATATATTAATATTGTCCCCTTTAATTAATAAGTTATTTTCAGTATCAATTTCATCTGACAATATCGCAGACTTAGTCTTATTAATAATTTCACTAGCTTTTTTCTTGTTTTTGTATCCTAGAATCATAGTTGATATAAAAATTCTTTTAAAATTAAGCTGCTCATTATATTATATTCTTCAGTGTGGTCTGTGAGATACTTGTGCATCTTATTTTTACTCTTAATATATAGCACTCCGTCTAATACTCCTATCTTAATTGCCTGTACTGTTTGGTCTTGTAGTAGTTTTTTTGCATCTTCGAATTGTGCGTTTTGGTGCCCTCCAAAATCGGTAAGGAACTTTGCTTCTCCAACAACATATTTTCCGTGCATTCTTATAACTAAATCAATACCCTTTGTGCCCTCATATCCTAAATGATTTTTGGCAAAATGCATTAGTCCATTATCTCCACTATCCAATATTGCATTCTCTTTTGTTGAAATAAACTTGTCATGCCCAAATAATGGCAGACCGAGCTCTTCTTTTCCAAGCCACCTACGGAATAATGGTCCTATTTGTCTATTTGTTTCTTTTGGCTCTGTGCTTTTTTCTTCAATAACCTTCAAACCCATTTGGTATAGCCTGGAGCAAAGTCTATTTACGGTTTCAGGGTTTCTTTCAACGGATGCCGAATCTCTCTTTAAATATGCAACATACGAGTCTTTAATTGGGAAAAGCTCAAAGGATAATAATTCTTTCAATAGTCCAGAATTATTTTTATTTTCAAAAGCTTGTTCAACCTTGATCCATTTTTCCTCATCAACTTCCCTTAAATTATCGGGAATACATGGGTAAACCCTAAACAGTTCATCCAAATAATTTCTTTGATTTGCAAAATCAATGCTTAATTTTGTCCAATGGTTCATATTCTCCTTGTATTTACTTCACAATTTACTAGATTATACCAGATCCGAAGCTATTTGACCACGCTGACTTAATAACGCTGTAAGATCTATCGGCTCAGTTAAAAAGATGTGAGCCGATGGATTTAATTGAACTGTCGTGATTTGTCTGTACCTTTATTCTTCGACCAATAATTCTATATGAGCACCTGAAATAGAAGTGTCTTGTGTCACACGGTAAAGGTATATTTTAATTTCTTCATCAAACAAATATTCATTATTGATCTCTAGTGCCCCGTGCCTTTCTGTCTCCCAGTCTTTGATGAGACACTTCCAACCGTTACCAACACCAGGTGCATCAAAAATTGTGCAAATATCATAAGCATCACCCCATGCTACTATTTCTCCGTCAGTTTCAATTTGTATGCCAACGCCTTTTGCTCCCACCACTGTTGCGTAAATCATCTTTCCTTTTCCTTCATAACTTGCGTACAGAACTCGTTCTTGGGCTTCTCCTAAAGATATTTTGTTGTTAACATACACCCCTTTGCTACCGATTGTGACAAGTTTGTAGTCCACTTCTTGTGTTTGTCCACCAATTTCTTCAACTTGAATTGGATCACTGTTTGTGACTGTTACATTTTGATTTTCAGGCCAATTAGTTACAATCACCTGAACAATCCCTTTTGCTGCTTTTTTGATTGGCTTAGCATAAGCAGTTGTACCTATTAGAAGTACTGTTAAAAAAATACCCACAATGATTAACGACTTTTTCATCATTCCCTTTCATTATTAATATATACTTAAAACATACTCCCCCACACACCTAAAATCAAGCACTACTACGCAGACCGAAGCCCACGCTGACATAACGCTGTAATATCTATCGGCTCACATAAAATTAACTGAGCCGATAAGAAAAGGCAAATAAATTTTGGCACGTGCTTTACTTTTTCTATTAGTATATGCTAATAATATGGTAGCAGTTAATTATGGAGGTGGGCTAGGAGCATATGAGTTTTTCTATCTCCAATCTATCCCTATATAAGTACTTCAGCGAAGTATTGTCATCTCCAAGCTTCACTGCCACTTTCAATCGCTTATTGATTGTCGCCCTTTACATCGTAGCCTTATGGCTATTTTTTATTATCCTGCTCTACTTGATTCGCCTTATCCGCCATCTAAAGGAACCCATTGTCTTTTTAGAGATAACCCCTCCAATCAATACGAAAAAGCCAACAGTATCAAACACTCAGTTTTTTAACCTAATAATTGGTCTTTTGGAGCAAAAGTCATGGAAAGAAAAGTTGTCGATGCGTCAGATCTCTGCTTCATTTGAGATCGTCTCTAGAAAAGAGACAGGAATACAATACATTGTCAGAATCCCAAAGTCTCATGCCTCAAGTCTTGAAAAGACTCTACAAGCGTATCTTCCAGATATAAAGATAAAGTGGATAAAAGACTACTTGCCCATGAAGAATGACTCATCTTGCCTCCATAAAGTAGTTGAGTTTAAACAATTTAAACATTTTACCCTGCCCCTAAATGAGCAAAACGATCATCAAAAACATGACCCTTTAGCGTATCTGACTGCAAACATGGCAAGGCTAAAAAAGAACGATCTTTTAGCACTTCAGGTAACCTTGAAGCCTATGACTCGTTCTAATAAGGGGGGACTTAGACGTGAGGTCTCAAAAAATAGAAAGGAACTTCGCCAAAGCAAATACATCGACTGGTCAAAAAACACTCAAACGCAAAGAGTGGCAACAGTATTTATCAGAGTGATAGAATTTATTACTCGTATAGTAATGACTCCACTTTTTTTCATAGCCGAATTCGTTACTGGTGATTCTCCAAAATTCATAGCTATGTCAAAGCAATCCTACGAGGTATCTCCAGCTGATAAAGAATTCTCTGAGCTTGCAAAGTCTAAACTTTCAAACCCACTTTTTGAAGCAAGTATTCGAACTCTTCTAATTGTTGAGAAGAGTAAGATGCTGGAAAAGGACAAGGGAATGCAGTCTGCTTTTGCAGGCTATCGTCATTCTTGTGGTCAAGCCCTATCTGCAAAGAAAGATTATTTTGGCAGGCTATCACAATTTTTAAGACAGTGGAGATTTACACAAAGATTTGGCGGATCGCTAGTTCTCTCTTCGTCTGAAGTGGGTGCTCTGTATCATTTTCCATTTACTACAGATGTCCACAGTGAAGATCTGCTTAGAGTTCGCAGTAGGGAGTTGCCAGCCCCGCTATCGTTCAAAAAAGAAAAAAACAATCTCGACATAATGCTCGGAGTAAATGATTATGATGGGAATAGCATTCCAATCGGTATGACTATTGAACAACGCCGAAAACATATGTACGTGATTGGTAAAACTGGTACCGGCAAAACCACACTTCTTAAAAGTGCAATTTATCAGGATATGCTAAATGGTAAGGGCTTGGCTGTCTTTGACCCCCATGGCGACATGTTCCATGAACTTTTAGAGATCGTGCCGAAGAATCGAATGAGTGATGTGGTGGTCTTTGACCCATCAGACAGGAAATGGCCGATTGGGCTAAATATCCTTTCTCCCGGAGTAAAGTTCAAAGATAAAGAAGATGAGGAAGAGTGGATTACCAGCTCTGTACTGGCCATATTCGCCAAGATGACAGCTAAAGAGTATTGGGGTCCAAGAATGGAGCATATACTGCGTAACGCCACCTTAACCGCTATGCAGACAAAAAATCCAAGTCTTTTCACTCTTCAGAGACTGTTGACTGATAAAAGCTTTCAGAAAAAAACAGCTGCCTTACTAACAGATCCTGTCTTGAAGCAATTTTGGAATAAAGAATTTGCTCTGCTTGGAAAAATGCAACTTTCAAGTGTAACGGCTCCGCTAACTCAGAGACTCGGACACTTCATTACTACCAAAATGTCGCGACATGTTCTTCTGCAAGAAAAAAGCACTATTAATATCAGTCAAATAATGAACGAGGGCAAGATTTTGTTAGTCAATCTTGCCAAAGGAGAACTTGGTGAAGATCAAAGTTTCTTCTTCGGTACAATCCTTACTTCGATAATCTGGATGGCAGCTTATCAACGCATCAATATATCTGAGAATAAAAGACGTGATTTCTTTCTCTATGTCGATGAGTTTCAAAACTTCGCTACACCAAGATTCTCAGAGATAACTTCTGAGGGAAGGAAATTTAGAGTAGGGCTGATTGCTTCTCACCAAAACATTGCTCAGGTTGAGGATCAAAATATCTTAAAGGTTGTTGCTGGAAATGCCAACACAATAATCTGTTTAAAGGCTAGTCCAGATGATGAAAGATTTATATTGCCATTCATGGAGCCAGAGGTTATGAAGGGCGACATCGTGAACCTTGCTCCGTACCACTTCTACATGAAGGTTAGTAACGATGCTAGTGAAAATGCTTTCTCTGGAGTTACTGTACCTTTAGGTGTTGATAGTCGTGATGAGGTTAAAAAGTCAGTGCTCGCTTATTCAAGGGAGAATTATGCTACCCCTAGAAATGAGGTTGAGCAGTACTTAGATGTGCTACTTTCTGGAAAGGACGTGAAGAAATCTGAAGTTAAAGATAAACAAGAGCCGTTGATCGATTATCCGATTGCAAGAAGAAAAGAGCATAGACGAAGAAGTATCTGATGTTGTCCTTACGGGCTAGGACAAAAACTCCAAGAATTCGAGACTAATCGCGCAGTATTTGTCGCACTAATCCTTACATATGTATGGGTAGGTAGGGTTGGATATACTCAGTAACTAATTCAAACTAAACAAAATATGACATTACCCAAAATAACCAAAAAACAAATAGAAATACTCTCTCTAATTCACCAATTCCGATATCTTAACAGAATCCAAATTCAAGACTTCCTAAATCACAAAGACTACAAAAGAATCAACTCCTGGCTAAAAGATCTAAACGAAAAACAGTATCTAAATAGAATATACTCAAACTCAATAGGACAAAATACTAAACCAGCTATCTACTATACTGGGATAAATGCTATCAAGTTTTATAAAACAAAAGACTTATACAACAACAAATACCTCAAAAAACTCTATCGTGATAGTAAAAGATCTTACGGTTTTATTGAAAAACAGCTATTTATAGCTGACATTTGCTTGAAGTTCAAAAAGATAAACACCAAAGGAGAAACAAAATACCAGTTTGTAACCGCTGCGGATGTCACCTCAAATTCTTTATATAGTTTTATGGAAGATTTGAGCCCGCAGCTTATCTTTACTAAAAAAACTAAAACAGAATATAAGCAGTATGTTTTAGTTCTGCTGGATTCAATTACACCACAGCATATGGTTAAAAAGAAGATTAAAAACTATATCGGACTATTTTATTCTAATGAGTGGGAAGAACATACAAAGAATTCTTTCCCTACAGTTCTTTTCGCTTGTCAAACTAAATCTCTTTTGATCTTTGCAAAACGTGCGACAAAGAAACTTTTAGATGATTATCAAAATCCCGAGGACCTAGAGCTTTGGTTTGCTACTATTGAGGACATTAAAGAATCTGGAATTATGGCTGAGATTTGGGAAGAGATAATATAATACTGACAACAAAAAAGGCCTGAAAACTCAAAAGAGCCTCAGGCCTAATTATTAGTACTCCTCTGCTAGCATCACTGTCATTACCCTCTTGCAAGTTTTAGAGAGCGGATCCTCATAACAACTTAATTTTTCGTTGTAATAATCTATCTTCCAGATTACCTTCTTTCCGTGCCAATCGATCTTTCCAAAGTCATGCTCTTTGTACGGATCATTATTCTCTGTAAAATCATCGAATGCCCTTATCTTCTGCATCAACCCTATCACATCTGGAAGGAGCGCGGCTCCACAAGTCATGGTAACCCCGAAACCTAACTTTCTAAACACATCGTTTTTGTGTGTAATTTTTGCAACTCTCAATTCATCTAAAACAAAATCCATTTTTATCTCCTGAAATTAATTACAAAATAAGCAGGTCGACCTTCCCGCCTGTCTGATTTAGAACTAAGAACAAAATGGCTTATTGGGTCAAGGTGGAGCTCCTTATGAGAAGAACGACCTTGATGCAATAAGGCGTTTTGTTCTATAAGATGGGAAGACTGGCGGAAGAAACTCATAATTATTTGAAATTTTTGCGAGCCAGTATCTTTTACGGAAATACAATTGGAGTAAAAGTTGCTGAAGCGAGCATTTATGTGCGAATGAATAAGCAAGCACTCTCTGATTTAAGAGTGTGCGAAGCGCATGAAGTAGCACTATAATATTGGTATATATCCCTTGTGCCCCAGGCAAGCTTTCAAAACGAATAAGCGTCTATCGAGGTACGAGATTGTCGCGAAATGAGTTGCGCAAAGCGAGCCTGATTCAATCTAGAGTTCACCAGCATGAGCAGATGATGGAAGAAAAATCTGAACGACCTTGAGGCGCCTGTCCGCCTTTGGCGGGGACGGGACATTTGTTCTACCTGCCCGTCCGTAGCTTGTAGAGCGAAGGAGGGTAAGATGAGAAGACTGGCGGGAGTAAATCCATGAAAATGGCTCAAGACGAAATACTTGACATGCTAGGCATATTTATGCTATACTTTCAAGTTGAATAGAGCCTCAATAATACACTAGGATAAGCGCAATAGAGATCGATTATTTGGTCTTTAGCGTGCTTATCCCAGTAGAGGGATAAAGACTGCAATTCGCTTATGCGGAGCAGAATTCCAAAGGAGGATGATGACGATGTCTGAGACATTGATCACGTCCAGAGATTCAAGGGGCCTACACGCTGTCGGGCTGTTTGAGGCGGCCTACAACCAGGCTGGCCTCACCGATGCCCAGGCACAAAGGCTCAACGAGAACGGTGGCGAGCTTAAGAAGCGTATGATGGCGTTGGTCCAGGAGCTGTCAGCTACCGACCGCTACATCGACCAGCAAGTCGACTCAACCTGGGCCTACCCACCCGAATATCAGGGCCCAAAGGACTTCCCGCAGCAGGTCGAGATCCTGCTGGGCATCCTGCCCGGTCTGGATCCCGAGCTAGCGTTGAGATGGTACAACGACATCTACGCCAAACTCGTAGTGCCCGACTGGGTCGAGGGAGTATTCGCCGTTCCGAGCGAGTCAGCCCTGAAGCGGCTGTTTCATCCCGAAGCCACCGATCGCGCGACTGCGTACTGCAGTAGTGTCCAGCTGCTGCTGGGCAAGATATCTAAATCGCGGAGTTTCTACAACTACCGCGACGGGCAGATTGACCCAGCCCACCTCTGGCGTACCGAGCGCACGATCGAGATGCTCGACCGCCTGATAGAGATGCAGGGCGGCTCAGACATCATCGTCCTGCCTATACAGCTCGGTCTGCGGCATCGCGGACGCTCCGTCCTTCGGGCTCGTGAGTGCTTCGAGGCTCAGGAGTTCGGCGCAGGATCGCTGGAAGCTTCGACCATCACGCTGACCCATCCCGAGCGGTTCGTTCGCTGGGAGCAGCTCCACATGGACTTGCCCGGCGACGACTTCTCTTCCGAAGCCGATGGTCAAGCCGATAAGGCACCTTACCTGAACTTCAACGACGGCAAGGTCAAGTTCAACGCCTTCAGGGTCGACAATCCGTACGAGTACTATGGCTCCGTCTCATGCTGGCTTCCCCCGCAGTAGGATGTTACTCGTTTCTCAAGTCCTCGAGTCTTTTGGCAACTTGTCACTTGACTCTTGGATGCCCGCCGAAGGCGGGTCGACGCACATGGGCTACCAGCCACCATACTGGTAGCCCTCTTTCTTTCTTTGCAAACCTAGCAATATTGGTATATATTAGTTATGAAATTAGGCTAATGCACAGCTATCTATTGATACTGTCGCCGAAATCTCAAATCAGCTAAACAGCCAGAATCTCGGAGTTCAAGGATTCCGAGAGTGAGTTGTGCTTGAGGAGATACTGCTTGCTTTTGTCTGGTGCAGGTGTGCGAATTATCGTGCTACTGCCGAATAAATACAGGAAGAAGAGCATATAATCTCACATTTAAAGTTGTGAGAAGCAAAGCTCGACTTCCACTGATAAAAGATGGGCAAAGCAAACTTTCCGAAGCCGATGGTCAAGCCGATAAGGCACCTTACCTGAACTTCAACGACGGC
>CAZAOA010000007.1:0-579 GCA_964486765.1 uncultured Candidatus Saccharibacteria bacterium | reverse complement strand
AAGGTCAAGTTCAACGCCTTCAGGGTCGACAATCCGAACGAGAACTATGGCTCCGTCTCATGCTGGCTTCCCCCGAAGTCTCTCCTGGAAAATACGCTCGTAAAGTCGGGCGTATTTTTAACTCTGAATCGATTTGATCCAACCGCCGAGCATACGACCGATTTCATCAGTGTGTGCTTCGATTATGATATATTCTTTAAGATCAATAGTTTTGACATCTTTCATCAGTCGAACAAAGAATTTAAATAAACCAAGACTGGAACTTGCATTTTTCAGAGAAGGCATTTTTTCAATTTTTGATAGTTGACTCGCTTTTAAAATATTTTCAATAACCTCTAACAAACTATTCTCGCTTTTTAAGAAGATCGAATAACGATCCTGTTTTGGAACTTTTTTCCTGATAATATAAAATCGCTTATAAAGTTCATAGGCTTTCTTCAAAATTGGGAGTTCAAAATCGCCCATAGTTTCCTTTCTTATGAAAATTTTTAAAAATTTTTTGAAAAAATTATTAAATCAAGCCATTCTGTTTAAAGCTTGGGAAGAATTTAAATCAGGCAAACTTCGCAAGTCGGATGT
>CAZAOA010000006.1:7483-46902 GCA_964486765.1 uncultured Candidatus Saccharibacteria bacterium | reverse complement strand
AGACCAGAGGCGGATGAGTTTGATGAAGTAAGGTTAAAGAAGTTGTTGGCATTTGCAGTTAAAGTTTGAGCACTAGCACTTGAAAAGATAAAGGTAGAGGTAGAGGCAGTTAAGGTGTCGTTAATATCAAGAGCTAATCCAGCACCAGATAAGGTTATAGTTCTATTTGAGGCATTAAATGTTCCAGCGTTGATGTCAAGTACAGTAGTTACAGTTATGTCTCCTGCTGCGGTAAAGGTAGTGCCTCCTTGATTTAGAGTAAGGTTGTAGTAAGTAGTAGAGGTTACGTTGGTAGCTCCTGCGCCGGTGTAGCTGATGGTTGAAGTAGAAGGAGTGAAGGTTCCAGTTACTACAAAGGGAGTACCTGAATCAGATAAGGTGATGGTTCTGTTTGAACCGTCAAATATGCCAGCGTTAATGTTAAATACATTGGATGCAACTATATTACCTGCTGCAGTAAAGGTAGTTCCTCCTTGATCCAAAGTAAGGTTGTAGTAAGTAGAAGAAGTTACGTTAGTTGCTAAAGTACCAGTGTAGCTGATGGTTGAAGTAGAAGGAGTGAATGTACCTGTTACTACAAAAGGAGTAGTAGAACCAGAGAGAGTGATAGTTCTGTTTGATGCATCGAATATTCCTGCGTTAATATCAAAGATTGACGTTGCGGTAATATCGCCCGCTGCAGTAAAGGTAGTTCCTCCTTGATTTAGAGTAAGGTTGTAGTAAGTGGTAGAAGTAATATTAGTAGCTCCTGCGCCGGTATAACTTATAGTTGAAGTAGAAGGAGTGAAGGTACCTGTTACTACAAAAGGAGTAGTAGAACCAGAGAGAGTGATAGTTCTGTTTGATGCATCAAATATACCAGCATTGATGTTTAGTACATTGGATGCAGTTATGTCGCCTGCTGCTGTAAAGGTAGTTCCAGCTTGGTTAAGTGTTAGGTTGTTGTATGTAGTAGAAGTAACGTTAGTAGCTGATGATCCGGTGAAAATTATAGCTGAAGTAGATGGAGTAAATGTTCCACCGATTAAGAATACTGTACCCGAACCAGATAGAGTTATGGTTCTGTTTGAGGCATCGAATTCACCGGATGAGATGATTAGTGTTGAACTAACTGTCATATCCCCTGCTGCGGTAAAGGTAGTTCCTGCTTGATTTAGAGTTAGGTTGTTGTAAGTAGTAGAAGTTACGTTGGTAGCTGCGCCGCCGGTATAGCTTATGGTTGAAGTAGAAGGTGTAAAAGTTCCGGTTACTACAAAAGGAGTACCTGAATCAGATAAGGTTATAGTTCTGCTTGAAGCATCAAATGTTCCAGCAGTGATGTTTAAGATATTAGAAACTATAAGATCATCTCCAACTGATATGGTTCCGGAAGGAGAGAAGTTGTATAGTGTTTGACCGTTTGATGTTAAAACTTTACTTGCTCCGCTCATAACAAGAGTAGATGTACTTGCTAAAATGGTTCCATCAGTAAGATCTACATTACCACTTACAGTCCATGTGTTTGTTCCCATATGTATATCTTTATTACCAGTTCCTGTGATAAAGTCTATGTTACCTGTTACATTTACTGCTGGGTTGTTGGTAGCACAATCAAGATTGGCTTCACCTGCTCCTGTAGAATCAACATAAAGGTTGCCTCCAACATTGAGTGTTCCTGAGATAATGACAGTTTGACCTGAACCAGTTGAGTTTGAAACTGTAAAGTTATTGAAAGTTTGAGCATTGGTTGTTAGAGTTTTTGTCGCTCCAATCATTTCAAGAGTAGAGCTAGCTGCAGTTATAGTTCCATCTGTAAGAGTTATACTGCCACCTACTGTCCAAGTACCGTCTCCCATACTTATGGATTCTGTACCTGCTCCAACTCCTGTGTAATCAATATTACCTGTTACCGTTACAGCAACATCGTTTGTAGTGGCATCTAGAAGTACATTGGAGCCAGCAGCAGATAGATGAAGGTTGCCTCCTACAGATAGAGCATCTGCTAGGATAACACCACTAGCGTGAGTATTTGTAATAGTAAGATCATGAAAGCTATTACCACCGACGGTTATAGTTTGAGCTGCTGCTCCGTTGAAGACCACCTCGCCTCCACCAGATGAGTCGATAGTAGATGTACCCGCTTCACTGGAGTCGGCGGTGAAGTTGCCTCCAACTGTAAGTGTACCTGCACCAAGGGTGAGTTTTTCGGTACCAGATGCAATTCCACCGAGCTGTGTCCAAGTGCCAGGAACTGTCAGGTCGTTACCGTTCATATCAAGGTTGAAGACGACGGTATCATTGCTGTCAAAGAGCCAATTCTTGCCAGCTCCAAGTATAACATTGCCGCCGAGTGTGACGGTCAGTGGATCAGCAGGAGTCCCAGCAGATTCAATCTCCACGTGACAGTCATAGGTCATAGCCGGAATACTCTGGTCAATTTCGTTCTGCCAAATTAATGTCCCGTTCCCATCGTCGTTGATCGCACCTGAGCCACCCTTAACGAGGGTTGGCAAATCACCTGTCGAAGATATGATGCGAAACTCGTCGTTGATAGTTAGGGTTCCGTTGAGGTTGAAGTTGACATTCTCTATCGGGTCAAGGCGCGACTTGCTGACCGTCCAGGTTTTACCTACATCTATCGTTAGGGCGCCTGCGACATAAACCCCGTTAGCCCCTACCGTTGTGCTGAGATCCCCCTCAACCTGTAGCGCCGGTACAACGCAACCGTTACCCTCTAAGGTCGCCGAGTCTGTTGGCGAGAGCATCCGTAGTATGCCATTGGCTTGCTGGCCCCCGGCTCCTTGCAGATCGGCTGATCCAGTAATCTCCCATGTTCCTGACCCCCAGCGGATATACTCAGGCCCGCCAGCACCGATTATGTCCATGTTGCCAGCTATTGTCATGTCTATATTAGCTACATGTCCCAACCAGCCCAAGCCTGGACCCGTATTGGAAGACAGATAGAAATTCTGCACCGTATGGTTGTCGCGGGGTACATAGTCCGCCCAATAAGTAGCATCATCGAGAGCAGCAGTCAGGTCCCATAGGATGTTGCCTCCGCTGTATAAGTTAATAGCCGACATATTAGCAGAGAGTCCATCACTAGTAACTACCAGCGATGACGACCCAGCCGTAACCGTGCAACCCCGAAAATCGTAAGCTATCGTACTGTTGGTATTCTTCGTGATCGTCGTCGTACCGGAGCCAAGGTCAAAGTTGCCAGAATTTGGCTTTAGGATTCCGTCATTGCTGGCATCTCCAACAGCGAAGTCAAAGGTAGCAAGATCTATTGTTCCAGTGAAGTCATCTGTTCCACTGGTATCAGCAAGGTCAGTGTAGAGATCTTTGCAAGCAGCATTAGCATCAAGTGTAAGTGTTTGGGTTGAAGAAGTATCTGAAAAGTAAACAGTATCTCCAGCAACAGGAAAACTAGATCCACCTGTTCCGTTCTCTACAGTAGCCCAGTTAGCATCTGTATTCCAATCACTTGCACCAGATGCTACCCACCAACGATAATCACCAAAGTCCCAGTTGGTATTGCCAGTAGCGTCATCACTGTTAGTTGCTACAACCTCTATACCACCAGCTGCATTGCTGTCTGATACAGTTAAAAAGTCTGCGTCTGTATTGGTGCCAACAGTCCAGTTGTAAGCGTTGGTAGCACTTGAAGATTGTATAGTAATTCTTGTTCCAGCAGCTTGACCGTTAAGATTGATATCATCAAGTAGAGCAGTGATGCCGGCAGTAAAGGTAATGGTCTTACTGGCAGTAATACACTTGAAGCTTCCATCAACATCTAGGTTGTCTGCGAATATAACATTGTTCTCTATAGTAAGGTTGTTAAACTGTTGGCTATTTGATGTGAGTGAGGCACCGTCTCCAGTCATGACAAAGGTAGAGGTTTCATCATCAAGGGTATTGGTAGCCAAACTATCAAAATCAATGTCACCGGTTATAGTGTGAGTACCTGTGCCTCCCATAATCTTATCTGTTCCATCAGTCCCAACCATTGTCAGATCATCGCAACTCAAGTTGAAGTCGTTTAAGTCGAGAGTGAGTATCTGTGGATCATCGGCATATATCTCTACTGCTCCGGTGGTAGTCATATTGCCACCGAGAGTATCTGTTACTGCTCCGCTTGCTCCGTTCATCCAAAATCGAATAGTTGCTACAGTCCAATTAGTAAATTCTGGCATGTTAGTGTGAGCTTCATTACCATAAAAACTAAATATTCCAGCACCGGTTATAGAAGCAGAGCCACCGAAGGAAAGTGCATGATAGCTACCATTGTTGGAATATGCACGAAATTCTGTACCAATCGATAGCGTGCCGTTGATGATAGAAGTATGGGTACCCGCCGAGCCACCGGAGAGATATACCTGATTAACAGTCCAAGTTTTGCCCACATCAATGGTCAGGTCTATGTCGATATATATAGAACCTGTAGAAGAGATATTGCCACTGATTTGCAGGTTTGGTATGCCTTCCCCATCGCCTCTTATCAATGACTCTCCATCCATCATCATTCGCAACAATGCAGTAGAAGATTGACCGCCACTCCAACCGCCACTCATGTTCACCGATCCATAGACGGTCCAAACGGCAGGAGACAAACCCCAATTAATTCTTTCTCTTCCTCCTCCAGCACCAAGGTAATCTATATCTCCATCTATGGTAATGTCGTAATTAGATGTGTTCCGAAACCAAACATTTCTTGCATCATTGGCATATTCGTACAAATTGCCATCAAGATCATGGTCATCACCTGGTATATAATAGAAATCATATGTATCGTCGTTATTGTGAATTTCTAGAGTATTGAGTGTGTTGCCATCACTGTATCCGGTAACATAAGTAGCGGCAGCTATGTTGCCATCACCTACAACCTTGATCGTTGAAGTAGCTTGGGTTACTGCGGAGTTAGTCAAGTCGAATGCCGTTGTACCATCCGTAATTTTGGTAATAGTAACTGTGCTCGTATCAAGATCAAGGGCAAGACTGCCTGCTCCTGTGTTTTTAATACTCAATACTCCGTCATTAGAAGCATCTCCAACAGCAAAGTCAAAAGTAGCAAGATCTATAGTTCCAGTATAATCGTCTGTACCCGAAGTATCTGCATTGTCTGTATATATATCTTTACATGCAGCATTAGCATCAAGGGTAAGTGTTTGGGTTGAAGAAGTATCTGAAAAGTAAACAGTATCTCCAGCAACAGGAAAACTAGCACCCCCTGCTCCATTTTCAGTAGCAGACCAGTTGGCATCTGTATTCCAATCACTTGGTCCAGCTGCGACCCACCATCGTGTGTAAGGACCAGATGCAAAGCTCCAGCTTGTAACAGAAGCTCCTTCATCGTTAGTTCCGTTAGATGCATCAATCTCAGAACCTGCAGATGCATCATTGTATGATACTGTGACATAACTTACATCTGTTTGAGGTGTTGCTGTAACATTCCAGTTAGCATCTGTAGTGGTAGTTGATTGAACTGTGATTCTGGTTCCAACTGCTCCACCATTCAAATTGATATCTGCAAAGGCTGCAGTAGTTCCAGCAGTAAATGTTAGATAGGTAGAAGGAGTAATGTCGGTAAACATATTTGTTGCTGTTACATTATCTACAAATGTAACACCTGGATCAGATGATGCATTTGTAGAGGTAAGGTTGTAGAAAGATTGAGAAGCTGAAGTAATAGATTGGTTAGAAGAGCCGTTGAGGACAAAGGTTGAGCTGCCTGCGGTTAGGGTACCTGCGGTAAGATCAATAAAATCACTTACGGTCCAAGTACCATTGCCAGCCTGTAATATCTCAGTACCGCCACCGCTACCTGTAAAATCAATTCTACCACTAAGGTTTACAGTAGGATTATAGGTTGCTGCATCAACTATCATATTGCCGGTTGAATATGCACCAGAGATTAAATGACCAGCGGATAATGTTTGCGCTGCACTGGTTCCTATTGTTGCAGTATAATCTGATGCTGTACTATTGTTTATACCCACTGCTCCCCCGTACGTCCTTGCTGGTATAGTAATATTCTGCGTAGCAGCTGCAAAATATACACTGCTTGTTACCGTTCCAGTTGTTCCAAGAGTTGCACACGCAGAGTCAGAGAGCCTCAATGTCACACCAGTCATTATGCCATTGAGTGTTATAGTTGATCCATTTGAGATAAAGAGATTTCCAGTTCCGGAGTATGTTTTAGTATTATCAATTGTTATCTCGTTAGTAACAGACAAATAAGTCAGCTGCTCAACATCTGCCGATATTGTTAACTTGTACAGACTGACACCAGCACCATGGAATTGACTTCCATTTGTATCAAAAAGAAGTGTTGAGCTCCCTGCAGTTATTGTTCCGCCCCTAAAATCTACATTACCACCTACAGTCCATGTGTTTGTTCCCATATGTATGTCTTCATTTCCAGTTCCTGTAATAAAGCCTATGTTTCCTGTTACGTTTACTGCTGGGTTGTTGGTAGCACAATCAAGATTGGCTTCACCTGCTCCTGTAGAATCAACATAAAGGTTGCCTCCAACATTGAGTGTTCCTGAGATAATGACAGTTTGACCTGAACCAGTTGAGTTTGAAACTGTAAAGTTATTGAAAGTTTGAGCATTGGTTGTTAGAGTTTTTGTCGCTCCAGTCATTTCAAGAGTAGAGCTAGCTGCAGTTATAGTTCCATCTGTAAGAGTTATATCTCCACCTACAGACCAAGTACCATCTCCCATTAAGATTGATTCAGCTCCTACTCCACTTGCACCAGTAAAGTCAATGTCAGATCCTATGGTTACAGTCGGATCGTTAGTGGCAGCATCTAGTATCACATTCCCATCACCATCAGCATCTAGATAAAGAGCTCCGGCTGTAAGAGTCATACTGGCACTTGCAACAAATGTATTGTGTGAAGCAGTACTATTAGTAATAGTTAAGTCACCGGTAGTTTTGTTCATACCGAAGTTACCAGTAGTTATGGTAGCACCTGCATAGGTGAGTATCTGATTGCCAGCACCACTAAAGGTAAGGGCTCCGGTATCTGAATTAAATGTACCGTCTATAAGGTTAAGGTCTCCTTCCATATTTACAGCTGAACCTGCTGCTAGAGCTACTGTAGTTGAAACATGACTGTTGTTTAAATTGATACCGCACATAGATGTACCATCAGTCATAGTAAAGCTCTGGTCAGTAGCTGTATCTAAAAGCAGTGTACCGTCTCCTCCATCAAAGGTAGATGCTACAGAGATAGCAGCGTTGGCATCAATAGTTCCTGTATCTACTTCACCATCTGTCAATGTAAGAGCGCCTGTTACTGTTAAGGTATCACCAGCAGTTATTGTAAGGGTATCGCCATCATCTTTGTTGACAGTAACATCTCCAGTAACATCTACACCGCCGTCATTGGTGTAGGTTTGGGCGTTACCGCCGGTAAATAACATCAGTGCAGTGCCACCATCATAAGTAGCATCAACCTGCACATCCCCCTGGGGATTGAGGGTACCGGTGTCTACTAATCCATCAGTCAAGGTAAGCGTTCCACCTACTATTATGGTATCTCCTGCGGAAATAGTAAGATGACCCGAACCTCCTTGGTTGACAATAAGATTATTGAAGGTTTCACTGGTATTTACATCAAATGTTACATTACCACCATCAAACTCTACTGTCCCATTATTGTGGCTAAATGTGCCGCCCGCTGAACTATCAAAACCGCCATTGAGAGTAATAGTGCCGGTAGAGACTGTAAATGTACCTGCAGTAAGAATGAAGTCTCCTTCAAATGTAACAGTGGCTCCTACGGCGAAGGTGACATCTGTGGTAGCGGCGCTTATAGTTAAGCCGCACATAGAGGTGCCATCTGGGATCTCAAAGTCCTGGTTTCCAGCGTCTAATAGCAAAACAGCAGTTCCACCATCAAAGGTAGAAGCTACAGAGATACTTCCATTTGCATCTATAGTTCCGGTGTTTAGGTTGCCATCAGTCAGTGTAAGCGCTCCACCTACTACTATGGTATCTCCTGAGCCAATAAAAATAATACCCGAACCCCATTGGTTGACAATAAGATTATTGAAGGTTTCACTGGTATTTACATCAAACGTTACATGACCACCATTAAACTCCACTGTCCCAGAGTTATGAGTAAAAGTGCCACCTGCTGAACTATCAAAACTGTTATCGAAAGTAATAGTGCCGGTAGAGACTGTAAATGTCCCAGCAGTCATGGTAAAGTCTCCTTCAAATGTAACATCGGCTCCTGCGGCAAAGGTAATATCTGTGGTAGCATCACTTATAGTTAAGCCGCACATTGAGGTACCATCTGGTATCTCGAAGTCTTGACCACCAGCATCAAGAAGGAGTATTCCTGTGCCACCATCAAATGTAGAAGCAACAGAGATACTTCCGTTTGCATCTATAGTACCTGTATCAACTTCACCGTTAGTTAAGGTAAGAGCTCCGGTTACAGTTAGAGTATCGCCAGCGGTGATAGTTAATGTATCGCCATCATCTTTGTTGACAGTAATATCTCCAGTGACATCTACGCCACCATCATTGGTATAGGTTTGGGCTGCACCGCCGGTAAATGACATCAGAGCATTGCCACCGTCAAAGGTGGCATCAACTTGAACAGAACCTTGGGGGTTGAGGGTGCCAGTTCTAACTATCCCATTAGCTAAGGTTAGGGTGCCAGTTGTAATCAATGTATCGCCAGCAGTTATTGTACAACCGCGGCCATCAGTATTCCCATAAAAGGTTGCATTGTTAATGGTCAGGCTTGAATCAAGATCTATTGTATGGTTTGATCCATCGCCACCAACAAAATAATAATTAATAGTGCCACTATTGTGGTTGAATGTACCGCCCGCACTTACATCAAAACCAAAATAAAATGTAAGCGTGCCGCTGGAAGCAGTAAATGTTCCTGCCTGCAGAGTAAAATCAGCTTCTATGGTCGAAGTAGCCCCTACTGCGTAATCAATCTCTGTGGCAGCGCTGTTTAGAGTGATGCCACACATCTCTGCTCCGTCAGGTATAGTGAAACTTTGGTCGCCTGCGCCATTGACAAGAAGGGTTGCGTTTCCACCATCAAAGCTAGCACCTACAGAGATAGTTCCGTTTGGATCAATGGTGCCGGTGTTAACCACTCCATTGGTCAAAACAAGGGCGTTGGCTACAATTAATGTATCGCCTGCAGCTATTGTATATCCGCGATCATCAGTGTTAATATCAAAAGTCACGTTATAAAGAGTTTGGCTTGTATTAAGATCAATTGTACGGCCACCATCATTGGTAGAATAAAATATAATAGTTCCCCCGTTAGCATCGACTGTACCGCCTGCGCTTATGTCAAAATCTATGAAAAATGTAAGCGTGCCAGTAGATGCAGTAAATGTGCCCGCAGTCATGACAAAATCTTGCTCAAATGTAACATCGGCTCCTGCAGCAAAAGTGATATCAGTGGTAGCATCACTTATGGTTAAACCACACATATAGGTGCCATCTGGTATCTCAAAATCTTGACCACCAGCGTCAAGAAAGAGTATGCCTGAACCTCCATCAAATGTAGAAGCAACAGAGATACTTCCGTTGGCATCAATAGTACCTGTATCAACTTCTCCATTAGTTAATGTAAGAGTGCCGGTTACTGTTAAAGTATCGCCAGCAGTGATAGTTAATGTTTTGCCATTATCTTTGTTGACAGTGACGGCTCCTGTATTATCTTTAACACCATCGTTGGTATAAGTCTGGGCATTGCCGCCGGAGAATAACATCAGTGCAGTGCCACCATCATAGGTGGCATCAACTTGGATATCGCCTTGAGGATTGAGAGTACCGGTATTTACTCCTCCATTGGTCAGAGTAAGGGTACCAGATATAATTAATGTATCATCTGCAGGCATAACATAATCGCGACTATCAGAAATTGCATTGAAGGTTACATTGTTAAGAGTCAGGCTTGTATCAAGATCAAGTGCAGGAGTCATAGGGAAAGACCTAAAAATAATAGAGCCTCCGTTGGCATCAAATGTGCCGCCCGCACTTACATCAAACGCTTCTTGAAATGTAAGTGTACCGCTGGAGGCGGTAAATGTACCTGCCTGCAAAGTGAAATAATACTCTATGGTCGCAGTAGCCCCTAATGCAAAATCAATCTCTGTAGCAGCGCTATTTAGAGTAATGCCGGGCATATATGCTCCGTCAGGTATAGTAAAACTCTGGTCGCCTGCACCGTTAATAAGCAGTATTCCTGTGCCACCATCAAAGGTAGAAGCCACAGAGACAGTTCCGTTTGCATCAACGGTACCTGTATCTATTGCTCCATTAGTCAAGGTAAGGGTGCCATCAACATATAATATATCACCTGCAGATACTGTACACTCGCGGTTGTCGGAAGCTCCGTTGAAGGTCACATTATTAAGAGTCAAGGTTGAGTCAAGATCAAGTACAGAATCCAGGTTAGATCTGAATGCAATAGTGCCACTATTGTGAGTGAATGTACCTCCCGCACTTATGTCAACGTCGGCATAAAATGAAATCGTACCAGTAGATGCGGTAAATGTACCAGCAGTCATGGTTAAGTCTCCCTCAAATGAAGCTGAAACCCCTGCGGCAAAAGTAATATCTGTGGTGGCGTCACTTATGGTTAAACCACACATAGAAGTGCCATCAGCTATTTCAAAATCTTGACCACCGGCATCAAGAAGGAGTATGCCAGTCCCACCATCAAAAGTTGAGGCTACAGAGATGGTGCTGTCGGCATCGATTGTTCCGGTGTTAACTTGACCATTAGTTAATGTAAGAGCACCAGTTACAGTTAATGTATCACCAGCAGTGATAGTTAAAGTATCGCCGTTATCTTTGTTAACAGTGACGGCTCCAGTAAGATCTGTGCCACCGTTATCGGTGTAGGTCTGGGTTGCACCGCCAGTGAACTGGAGTGCAGATGTTCCGCCAGTCGCGGCAGCTTCTACAGTATAATCTCCTCCAACAATTAGAGTGCCAGTGTTTGATTGACCTGATGTCAATACCAAGTTGCTTGCAATTGTAAAAACGTTGTTATCTCCTGTAATAGTTCCTGCATTTTCTAGATGAGTTGTTGTAACATTACCAGAACTTGCAGAGTCAGGTCGATAAATGTTAGATGCTACTATATATAGTCTATCTTGAGCAGTTTGTGATGTTCCATCTACTAATAGATCGTTTGAAGCATCTACTTCAAAGAAGATATCTTCATCACCAGATACAGAGTTGTCATAACTATCTAGATCAGTGTTAGCTAATGTTTGGTTGTCAACACTACCTATGGTCAGATGATCTTCGTAGAGTAGTACTCCAGTGATGTTTCCAGTGCCATCATACTTAGTTACTGCATTGGCTTCTAGTGCATCTGCGACATTATCAATGAACACTGTGACGATGTCGCTAGAAGCAACAGTAACAGAGGATATTGTAAATGCTCCAGTTAAGGTAGTATCAGTTTCAGCTTGAAGTACTCCGTTAACTGCGACTTTAACTGTCTCTGTGTCTGCACAGTTGGTGGATTGATTGAACTTTTTACAAACTCCGGTGATGTCAATTCCAGATGTAAAGAGCCAGTTCGTAACAGAAGCTCCTTCAACGTTGGTTCCGTTAGATGCATCAATCTCTGAACCTGCATCTGCATCATTGTATGATACTGTGACATAACTTACATCTGTTTGAGGTGTAGCTGTTACATTCCAGTTAGCATCTGTAGTAGTAGTTGATTGAACTGTGATTCTAGTTCCAACTGCTTGACCATCTAGATTGATATCTGCAAAGGCTGCAGTAGTACCTGCAGTAAATGTTAAGAAAGTAGAAGGAGTAATGTCAGTAAACATATTTGTTGCTGTTACATTATCTACAAATGTAACACCTGGATCAGATGATGCATTTGTAGAGGTAAGGTTGTAGAAGGATTGGGAGTTAGAAGTTATTGATTGGTTGGCGGCACCAGCTAGAAGAAGAGTAGAGCTAGCTGCGGTGACAGTACCTGCGGTAAGATCTACATTACCTGAAACTGTCCAAGTTCCATCTCCCATAGAGATAGATTCAGAGCCAGCGCCAACTCCAGTGAAGTCTACATTACCGGTTACAGCTACTGCAGGATCGTTAGTGGCAGCGTCTAGAAGGACATTGCTTGCAGCTGCTGATAGATTGAGGTCGCCGGTGACCGAAAGGGCATCAGCTAAGATAACACCACTGGCATGGGTATTTTCTATGGTCAGGTTGTAGAAGCTATCTGAATCAGATCGGACTGTTTGGGCGGCAGTGCCATCTAAAATAACTTCCCCATTATCAGAACTATCCATCGCCCCTATACCAACTCCGCCACCTATAGTTATATCTCCTGTAATATTCCACGTGCCACTTCCCCATATTATTGTTTCACCACCTGTTGCCTGTGTGCCACCATCGACAAGAATATCACCAGCAACATCAAAGTCATAGCCACTACCATCCAAAATCATTGTTTTGGCTGCATGAGTATTTTGAAATTCTATATTGCCAGAAATTGTTTGATTGCCACTAAATGGGAGAGTCCGAGTAGCTGTGCCAGCACTATTACTTGTTATAGCTATACCGCCAGTATTGTCCCATACCATAGCAGGTACAGCAGTAAAATCATCATTACCATAGAATTTTATAACACCAGCACCACTTATATTTCCACTGCTAGCAGCTGCTATAGAAGTAGATGCACCAGGGCCAGAACTAAATCTGAATTCAGTATTAACAACCATATCCCCATTTATTGTAACTACCGGGCTTGGAGCAGAAAGTGTTCTTGACCTACCGACTATCCAAGTTTTGCCAACGTCTACTGTTATATCACCGTTTACATACACACCCCAATATCCTGCCGTGGTAGATGTGTTGCCTGATATTTGAAGTGGGGGAATTTTTGCAGAAGCACCCTCTAGTACATTACCATCAGTCGTCATTACTAATAGACCAGCACCAGCGACAGAAGTAGGTGTCGATCCTTGAAAATCAGCGTTACCATTAAAAGTCCACGTTCCAGTACCGAAAACAGGCCATTCATTAGCCCCAGTACCAGTACAAGAAAAATCACCACTAACTGTTACATCATAACTGATGGCATCAAAATACAACCTGTCTACTCCGTCATTATCTAATTTGAAATCATTGGCGATAACAAGAGCATCAACCAAATCATAACGAACATGATAACTCGCATTGTTAGCATTAAGTGTCAGATTATATAGAGTATTGCCGCCTGATGTTAAGGTTACTGGGTCTCTATCTGCTGATGCGTCTGCGTGAAAAATAGCAAGAATTGTACTTGTACCATCATCAACCGCACAATTAGTAAAATCAAATAATGGTGTGGCTAAGAGTTTGGTAATTGTTACTGTACTTGAATCTAAATCAAGAGCAAGACTACCTGGGCTTGTATTTTTAATCTTAAATATTCCGTCATTGGTTCCATCGCCAACAGCTAAAGTAAACCCTGCGAGATCTATTGTTCCTGTGAAGTCATCAGTTCCACTGGTATCTGCATTGTCTGTATATATATCTTTACAAGCTGCATTAGCATCAAGTGTAAGTGTTTGGGTTGAAGAAGTATCTGAAAAGTAAACAGTATCTCCAGCAACAGGAAAACTAGATCCACCTGCTCCACCTTCAGTAGCAGACCAGTTGGCATCTGTATTCCAATCACCTGCTCCAGCTGCAACCCACCATCGTGTAGCAGCAGCGGAAGCTTGTTGAGAATGGTTAAATACTACTATAAGACCTATAGCACCAATTAGAGTAATAAGTAGTCCTAAAAGAGACCAACGAACTCTTGGACTTTTTACCTGATTAATCTTTTGAAGTATGACTTTTGTCACTACCCCTCACAATTATATGTATTGTTAAGATTTAGTTAATCAAAATAGCATCTCCCACAACGCAAAAGCTTACTGATGATATTTACACGAAAAACAGAGCGTCAGTCGCTATTAAACATGTTTATATTGTATCAAATTTATGAAGCTGTTTGCAAACAAAAAAAACACCGAGTTATCCACAGGGTGTTTTTTTGAATTATAATTTTCCTTTATCGATATCTTTACAGAGACGGTGTCTCATTTTTTCTTCTTTTGACTTTTTTCATGATGAACCAGATAGCGACTCCTGCAATAATAATTACCATAATTATTACAATTGTCATCGGCCAATTATCTGTCACAGAACTAACTACAGCGCCCAAAACTCCACCTTTTGCATCACTTTCATCAAGAACCGATATCTTGCCTCCATTTGCTTGTGCTATCTCAAATATGATCTCTTCACTAATTGGTGTTAGAACTTTATCAAGTTGCCCCTGAACAGTCATTATATAATGTCCAGCCGGCATAAAGTAATCCACCACGATTTGCTACCAAACAATAAACCGAGATGCCAAGCACAACTGCAATTATAAAAACCCAAACCGGACCTGGGTAAGAAATATAATTGCGTTTTTTTGATCTTTTATTCATATAATATATATTACATCAAATCATATCAGTCGCAGAGAATGTAATGCTATCGTCTTTTTTGAGCTCACCTGAAAGTAGCTTTTTAGCCAAAATGTCCTCAATTCTATCCTGGATAGTTCTTTGCATAGGACGTGCACCCATCTGTGGATCATAACCAAGCTCGGCCAACCTAGATACCCCGTCCGCTGTTATCTCAACCTTAACCTGCTTGTTTTTGTAAACAACCTTTTTGAGTCTATCGATCATCAGGCCAGCAATTTGGACTATCTGCTCTTTTGTAAGTGGCGAAAAGACTATAACTGAAGTGAATCGATTGATAAACTCTGGTCTATAGATTCCTTTCTCTTGAATAAAATCTATAAGGGCCAATTTTGTCTTTTCGTACTCAATCCCGCTTTGGATAGATGATCGAATTAGGTTAGCGCCCGCATTAGAAGTGGCGATAATGATGGTATTTGTAAAAGAAACTTCCCTACCAGCACCATCCTTGAGTCTCCCTTCATCTAAAACTTGTAAGAAAAGATTTAAAATGTCTGGGTGAGCTTTCTCTATCTCATCTAAAAGGATCAGAGAAAAAGGTTGTTCACGAACGGCGGTTGTAAGAGAACCAAGAGTTTCATTACCCGACATATTGGTTCCGATAAGTCGGTATATATCCGCTTTATTTTGATACTCTGACATGTCAAAACGAATCATCTTATTTTCGTCACCAAAATAAGCTTCAGCTAAAGCCTTTGAAGTTTCGGTTTTTCCAACACCAGTTGAACCCATGAACAAGAAAGATCCGATCGGTTTTTTACTATCCGAGACCCCTGCCCTACTTCTTCGCATCGCATTTGAGATGGCGTTGATCGCCTCTTCTTGACCAATTACTCGTTTGTGCATAATCGTTTCAAGCTCCAAAAGTTTCTTCTTCTCATCTGCTGCCATCTCACCCGTTGGAACTTCGTATTTTTCCGAGACGTAATGATGAACATCTTGAGGGACAACGATAGTTTTACCGCGAAGAGAAGTCGCTTTTGCAGAAGCACCATCTAGAAGATTTATCGATTTCTCGGGGTTTGGAATGTTTAGTATATACTTCTCTGCCAAAACTACTGTTTCTTTTAGGGCGTTGTAGGTGACAAGAGAGTTGGTCTGATACTCTATCTCAGGAACAACATCTTCCAAGATTCGGATCATCTCGCCCTTATTCGGCTCGGTTACATTTATTCTAGTAAAGCGTTCCACAAGAGTTCCCTTTGGTGCAATATAGCGATTGTAATCTGCCACATTCATAGTTCCTACCAGATGCAAATCTTTTGCTTCGAGATAGGGGATAAGCACCTCTGCTGCATTTACTTTTCCAGCGTCTCCGCTTGATAATAGATTCTGAATATTTTCAATAAATATAATCACATTGCCTGCACTCGCCGCTTCGTTCAAAATTTCTCGAACCCTCGCGGTTATCTCGCCACTTCCTGCCCGGGCAATAAGCGCATCTATATCAATTTGGATAATATGTTTGTTAGATAGCGACCCCGCGGCTTGACCTTCATAAACTTTTTTTGCAAATCCTAAAAGGGTTGTACGCTTGCCTACGCCTGCCTCGCCAACTAAAAGTACATTGCCGCCTGCTCCACGATTCAACTCCTCTTCCATCTGAATAATCTCTTGATCATGTCCGACTATCTCAAGATTTATTCCACCACTGGCTATAGTTTGAGTTAAGTCATAAGAGAATTGTTTTAGCATCGGTGTAAAGCCATATGACCAATCCCTACCTATCCCCCCAGTCAATCGAAGATTGTCAGGATCAAAGAGTCGCTTTTTGTGGAGAATATTTTTTCTAATTACCGATGTCTGCCAGTAAACTACATTTGCTATATCGGTAACATCAAGTTTAATATCTGATATATGCTTATTTACTTCCTTGTCTAATTCACACAGTGCCACAAACATATCACCTACTTCAATTTGATGATGAGTTTCTGCCTTTGCAATTTCTATAGATCGCTTGACTAAGGGATCAATCTCAATTCCTTTTTTCTTACTATCTGTGATTACTTGAAGATCTTTTTTATTTACCCCGATTCGAGCTAATATAAAATTCATATCTTTTGAGTCTAACAAAGCCGAAAGTACGTCGAGACTTGAAAACTTTTCATAGTCTTTGCCGATAACTCCTCGCCAAACTTTTGCAAGCTCAAATGAAAATAGTCTATACACATTTATCTGACTGTGTTTTGAGACTTTTTCTAAGGCCGTTTCGATCGGAATTGATCTGGGATTTTTAACTTTAGATATATAGAAGGTTCTAACAACCAGATAAAACAAAAACAAGCCCAATACAATATATATTAGTCCAAGTTGCTGATCGGAGATCTTATTTGGACTCACAAATATATAAACGAGTGTAAGTATTGATGCAATCCCCGCAATCCAAAAAGCAAACCAGACCAGTTTCATAAGAAGATTAGAAGTAAAGCGATCTATTTGGACTGCTTTCCCAACAACGCTTTTTTGTGCATCAATTTTTATTGTTTGATCCGTCATTATACTTGTTTTGTTATCCCTATAACGATTAGATAAAGTGCAACAAAAGGCATTAGTGGCCAAAATATAATCAAGAAAACCGAAAAGATCGAAACGGCTACAACTGCAATCAGATAAATTGATAGTGCGATAACTTTTATAATTAGACCGATAAATCTTGAGGCCATATTTAAGCTCCAGACTTGGAATTTTTGTTGTAGCGTCAAACCCTCATATGAGATTTTATCTCTCTTCCAAGGAGCAAATAGTGTTCTGATGCTAATTCTGACTGAAAAAAGATCAGTCATGTAAATGTAAAATGCCTTGATGTACTTGAAAAGCCGACCGTAACCTTCGGTGTACCACCAATTAAAGTATAGAATTGTTAGACTAGTACTCCCCTCCATAGAAACCTCTATTGTAAGCTAGTAAGTTGGTAAGTTGGTAAGTTGGTAAGCTAGTAAGTTATGAGTTATTCGTAATTAGTAATTCGTTCAAATTCGTTATTAGATTTATATCATTTGTAGCTGATTGCTTCTGTCGGACACTCTGTTATGACACCTTTGATCATTTCAATATCTTTTTCGTCAACATTTTTTTTAATCACACTCGATTTGCCCTCATCACCTTTAAGTTTGAAGTATTTGGGGGCCGTCTCTTCACAGGCACCGCAAGCGATGCAGATTTCCTGATCTACAGCCAAAACTTTCCTCCCGACGCTACCGGCACGGGACTCTGCCTTCTTATCCTCATCCACCATTTTGTATCCTCAATTAATACTAAATACATTCTACCCGATACTGCATTATTTTTCAAAACAAGTATGATTTGACCCGCACAATTACATCGATAGCTATACAATTACCCATATAAATGAGGGTTATAATATTGTAAACATATACTATTTGTAGCTAAATACTGTATTAGACCATAAAAACCCTTGACAAACATATACTTTTTTGATACAATGATCTAATTGACAATTTATGTTGTCATCCCGTAATAATTGCGGGTCCCATAAGGGATACATAATTATTAAGACCTAAGGAGGGTCATGAACAGAACAGTTGCAAATGTAGGTCCGAAGAAACATGTTAACTATGATGCTTTAACTGCTTTCGAAGCTACATCTATGTCTATCGTTGCCGTTCTAGCCGTTGTTCTTGGAACAATCGTTGGATCTGTAGCCTAAATTAATTCCCATGTTACAAAAAACCCGCCAGTTGGTGGGTTTTTTGTTTGAATAATTCTCTATTCTATATTCTACATTCCATATTCTAAATACTACATTCTACATTCTATATTCTATATTCCAAACTCATTTTTTTATCGATCTTAATAGTGCCTGTATTTGGCTTTCTGTCAAAACCACTTTACTATCTAACCCTTTATCGAGCATTGACTCTATCAGAGAACTTATAGTAGAAGCCATGGATGATCGTGCAGCTTCAAGCTGTATGAGGAGATCTTCCTCTTTTCTATCATTTTGTATCATCTCTTCTATACCTCTAATCTGCCCCTCTATCCTTCTTAATCGATTGTAGATCTTTTTATGACGCATCTTTAATAGCTTATTAGGTCGTAGCTTATTAGCTAATTAGAATTGATACAACAGTGTCTTTAGCCGTGAGAAGTAACAGTGTGGTCTCTACCTTTTATGTATTTCTGGTGAAAACAATGTTTTCCCCAGAAATACCCCCGCATATCCACAATATACCCCCCTCCCGTATTATTATCAAGTAAACAATTATTAAAAAACCAAAATCGTGCAGTAATACAAAAATACGTTACCTGATAGGTAACGTATCAAACCAAACTAACAAATTACTCTAAAAACTTAGCAACTCTGGTCTAAAGATAAGGATAATTCCTAGCGCCAAAACCAGAACTCCTCCAACTAGCTTTGTCCATCTATCGTATTTATGGTTTATGGACACATAATTCATAGTTGCTGCAGCCACAATAAACACTACAACGTCATCTAGCATATAAAGAGTGTTGTAGAGAGCGAGATAAAGGTAACTCTGCCACTTAGGGATGTCTGAAAGAACCAAGATTTGAGAAAAAACTGCAGGAAGACCGATTGAGCAGACCATCTCTATTAAGTTGACTGAAAATGCCAAAGCTATAACCCCTGCGATTAGTAGCCAAAAGCTCTTAACTTTGGTCAGATCCCTCATTTTAGTTATAATCGTTGTTTGCTGTTTTGAATTGGTTACTTTGCACGTTGTAGGATCATATCGTGCAAACTCTCGCAGATACCAGACGCCAGCGAATATGGCTAAAAGTCCTATTATTATCCGAATTATTGAAATCGCAGCTAAGAGAGCGAAAGTATTTAGATAAATCGCCATGAATATATAGTAGATTATCCAAGATGAGATAAGGAAAGTCGCACCAATCAGACGAATCTTTCCCATATCATGGGTGGCGATCAGTATTGTAACTAATGCAACCAGGGCCCACATCGCACAAACGTTGAAGCCATCTATCAACCCCAAAACAATGGTTATGATCGGAAGAGATAAACTGGCTATTTCGACTTTTCCATAAAATGGAATGGTGATCGCACGTTCCCCAACTTCTGCATCTATTTCGTATAGGTCATAGATTGCCTTCTCGATCTGGGTTCCGCTTAACTCTCTAGAAGCATAACCTATGAAATATTGGTCCGAAATAATGGTTGTAGGAACAACTGTAGCACCAAAGCCTTTGCCCTCTGCGAACTCTTTGAAAAACTCCAGATTCTTCTCATCGTGCCAAACTTCGTATCGCTCTATCTTGATTTCTGGATGTAAAACTTGAAGCTCGTCTAAAAATGCTTCCTCCTCTTCACAACGCGCGCACTCTTCGCCGTAAAAGAAATATACGATTTTTTCATCGGAAACTTCACTTTCTGCAATCGTACCCTCGGTTGTACTATCTTCTTCAGAACACTCCACTTCAGGGTCAATACTGCAAACTCCACTTTCACTAGTTTCAACAATCTCAGCTGCGTGAATAAAAGTAGGTGTCATTAAAACTAAAACTGTGGCTAAAGCCAAAGTGTATAATGTGTAACGTATTGTTTTGTAGCATGTATCAAGTAGCATGTATCAAGTATATTTATTTAATATATTTTATCAAACCATTAATTAATTTTTGAGTAGTTTTAGTGTGATCTAACAAGTCCTTGGTTTCTTGATTATTAATATATTTCAAACCTTTAGAAATAATTATCTGATTTTGAAGCTCAGTTAGTGAACCGTGAGATATGTAATAGAATTGAGCCTTTTCTTTGTTGGTTCTCCTTGAAAAACCCTCGGCAATGTTTGATGCAATAGAAACAGAGCATCTTTTCATTTGACTTATTAATCCATATATCTCTTCTTTAGGAAATTGTTTTGTAATGTCATAAATACTGATTACCAGCTTATACGACTCTCTCCAGGCATCTAAATCAGTAAAATTCTGGATCTTTTTCTTTCCCATACATAATTCCTAATTTATACATGATACGTGATACCAGATACTTGATACATAATTGCTACTCTAAAAATAACAACAGATACATAACTGCTAATCCTGCTATTAGAGACAAGAATTGTACTGCGGATTTAGAAAACTTTGATTCTTTGTGAAGTTCAGGGATTAGACCCGAAAGTGCGATATAGATAAAACTTCCAGCAGTGATTGGAACGATGTATTTTTCAATATTGCTTACAGATTCGCCAATTATAAGTGTCAATACAGTACCTAAGATGGCAATGCAGGCCATAAAAAAGTTTGCTAAGAGCGCTTTTGCTTTGCTGTAACCCGAGTGAATAAGAACACCTATGTCTCCTAACTCTTGTGGAATCTCGTGGGCGATGACTGCAATAGTGGTAGCAATTCCAACCGGAATGCTGACCATAAAACTTGCAGCGATTAAAACTCCATCTATGAAATTGTGAAGGCCGTCGCCTACCAAATTCATCGTTCCCAAATGTTTAGGATGATCTTGGCACTCTACATCGTGACAGTGTTGCCAGCGTAAGAACTTTTCTAATAAGAAGAACAGCAAAATTCCTACAAATATCAGAGATGATATCTCTACACTAAACTCCCCGGCACTTTCAACTGCTTCTGGGATCAGATGCAATACTGCATCACCTATCAGTGCACCAGCAGAAAACGCCACAAGTATAAGCAACGTCTTTCTCAACAGATCTCGGCTCAAAACCAAAACCAACGCTCCAGAGAACGATAGGAGTGAAACCAAAATAACTGCGAGGATTGGATAATACCAATTCATATATAAATAGTATAACGTATTATCTGTCAGGCATAAAGCCCATAAGAACGACAACAAAAGTTCTATCCGGTATAGAGTCAATGAAACGCAAAACGAGCTCCCCGTTGGGGAGCTCGTTGATGTTCGTGCTATCCTGGATCGCTCCAGGTTATTTCGTCCAGGTCATCTCACCGGGGGGCTTGTGGATGACGACATCCTGGAGGAAAGCGATGGCCTTGAGGAAGCCTTCGTTGGCGGCCATCAGGCTGTCCTCGTGCTCGATCGACAGCACCCCATCGTAGCGGCACATCCGCAAGGTGGAGACGATGTCCTTCCAGACGGACTCGCTCTGGCCGTAGCCGACCGTCCTAAAGATCCATGAGCGGTTGGCTTCGTCGTCGTAGCGCTTGGTGTCCAGAACGCCGTTGATGCGGGCGTTGTCCTGATAGACGAGCGAGTCCTTGGCGTGGACGTGCTTGATGACGTCTCCATGGCTCTGGAGGTAGCGGATCGAGCTCGGCGCGTCGATGCCCTGCCAGAACAGATGGCTCGGGTCGTAGTTGGCGCAGATTCGCTCGCCGGCGGCCTTGCGAAGCCGAAGCAGCGTCTCCGGATTGTAGACCAGGAAGTTGGGATGCATCTCGAAGCAGATATCGACGCCACGCTTGTCGGCGTACCTCGCCTCATCATCCCAGTACTCCTTCGCCAGGTTCCACTGATAGTCGAGTGCCTCGGCGTGATCCTCGGGCCAGGGCGCGACTATCCAGTTGGGTGTCTTGTCCCCAGGACAGCCACCCGGCAGACCCGAGAAGCCAACGACGCTCGTCACCCCAAGTGACTCTGCCAGGTCACAGGTCGCACGGAATACGCCGTGGTTCTCCCCAGCGAACTTTTCGTTGGGATGCAGCGGGTTGCCGTGGCAAGACAGCGCCGACAACTCCAGACCGCGGGTCGTGATCGCCGCCAAGAAAGCCTCGCGCTTCTTCTTGCTCCCGTTGAGCTCGGACGGGTCGCAGTGCTTGTTGCCGGGGTAGTTGCCGGTGCCGATCTCGACCGCGGTCAACCCGCTCTCGGCAAAGAAATCAAGTACTTCTTCCAGCGGCTTGTCTGACCATGCTGCTGTAAGTGAGCCAATCTTCATTGTCGATCACTTCCCTCGTAACCCTGCCCGATTGGACAGAAGTAGGATTCCACCTTTCGGTGGTTACTCGCTAAGAGCATACTATAATATTTGATCAACAATGTCAACGCCTTATCGGCTCAACGATTGATTGAGTCGATAGTTTAATTAGATCAATTCAATTACCTTGCCTCAACTAGGTCGATACTTTTTTTCAGTTTTTTAACAACTTTTTCTAACTCTTCGTCAGAAAAGGGTTCAAGATTCATTTTCTCATTTATCTGCTTACTTTTGACATAGTTTTGGATATAATACTTCTTTGCCCCTTTGATCAATTTCCCTATCGATATTATATCGTCAATGTTATGAAGCGGTTTAGCCACTGTTGTTCGAAATTCATAATCAATATTCAAGTTCATAATCAAGTTTATTGATGTTGATGTTTGGTTATTTGAATTTGTTTGTATCTTGTTTCTTGTATCTTGGATATTTGTCACTTTCCTGTATTTACCCAATGGTGCCTTTATATCCATAGCAATGTAGTCGATGTCGCCAGAGTCGATTATTGATTTTAATTTTTTAGGATAATAGCCGTTGGTGTCTAACTTAACTTTAAATCCGATCGACTTTATGTGCGAGATAAACTTTTCAATATCGTTTTGCATTAAAGGCTCCCCACCCGTAATACAGACTCCACTGATTTTACCAAGCCTATCGTGCAAAAAATCAAATATCTCCCGCTCTGAAATTATCGGATTGAATTGATCTGATAAAACTAACTCGGGGTTGTGACAGAAGTGACAACGAAAAGGACAGCCTTGTGTAAACACTGTACACGCCACTGTCCCTGGAAAGTCAACCAATGTAGTTTTTTGAAGTCCTCCAATTAACATGAAAGATACAAGAAACAAGGATACAAACCAGTTTTGAATTTGGATTTTTGAATTTGTTTGATGATTGTATCTTGTGTCCTTGATTATTTATATAAGTTCTGCTTGTTCTGCTACCATCTCCTCATGTACCTCTTTTTCCAAAGATGTATCAACATTTTTTGCATTCATTTTGACTGTCACTCTATCATCAAACTCTGCCCGTTTTCCATCGTTCCACTGTTGAATCGGACGGATGTATCCGACCACTCGAGAGTAAATCTCAGGCAGTGAGTCGCATTTCTTGCATTTATCTACCCGACCTGGCATGTATCCATCAACTGGACAAACTGAAAACGTCGGGGAAAGAGTAAAATATGGTAAATGATAGTTCTCACAGATTGTTTTAATCAACTTTTTCATTGACTTGATATCGGTAATCTCTTCTCCGACAAATAAGTGAACTACTGTGCCACCTGTGTATTTGGTTTGCAGATTATCTTGAAGATCTAAGACTTCGAAAATATCTTTGGTATAGTCAACAGGAAGGTGGGTAGAATTTGTGTAATATGCCGGTTTCTTTTCATCAATATATTGAGATTCATTTGCGACCATGATGTCTGGATGAATCTCCTTATCTAGCCGAGCTAACCTATGCGAAGTCCCTTCACCAGGAGTTGCTTCTAAGTTATAATTATTGCCAGTTTCTTCTTGATAGCTAGATATCTTTTCTCTCATAAAGTCCAGTATATCAGCGGAGACTTTTTGTCCTTCTGCCGTTGCAATGTCACGCCCGATCATATTTAAAAGCGCTTCGTTCATGCCGATAAGCCCTATTGTTGAAAAATGATTTGACCAGTAAACATTGTCCCGTTTTTTTATCTCTCTTAGATAAAATTTGGAATAAGGATAAAGTCCATTTTCTGTCATATTTTCTAAAATTTTTCTCTTAACTTCCAAGCTCTCTTTAGCCAAGTCCATGATATAACCGAGATTGAATAAAAATTCTCTCATGTCTCTAGATTTATATCCAAGTCGCGGCAGATTAACTGTGACTACTCCGATAGCTCCAGTTAAGGGGTTGGCGCCGAAAAGTCCACCACCACGCTTTCTTAGCTCCCTGTTGTCCAACCTAAGTCGGCAACACATCGATCTAGCATCTTCTGGATCCATATCGGAATTTATAAAATTTGAAAAATATGGAATTCCGTATTTTGCTGTCATCTTCCATAAATTGTCGAGTCTTGGGTTATCCCAATCAAAATCTTTTGTAATATTGTAGGTCGGAATTGGAAAAGTAAATACTCTGCCACTTGCATCTCCTTCAGATAAAACTTCGGCAAAGATGTCGTTAAAAATATCCATCTCTTCTTGAAAATCTTTGTAAGTCTCTTTTCTTGGTTTTCCACCAACAACTGCTGCCTCATCGGCTAAAGTTTTTGGAACGATCAGATCAAGTGTGACATTTGTAAACGGAGTTTGAAAACCAACACGCGTTGGTACATTCATATTAAATACAAATTCTTGAATAGCTTGCTTTATCTCTTTTCTATTCAATTTATCTTCTCGAATAAATGGTGCAACCAGAGTATCGAAGTTTGAAATCGCCTGTGCACCTGCCGCTTCACCAGTAATTGTGTAGAAAAAATTAACAAGTTGAGCCAAAACGGTTTTAAAGTGTTTTGGCGGCTTGCACTCAATCTTTCCTTTTACTCCTCGAAATCCCACTCGGATAATATCCTGCAAATCCCAACCTACACAATACACGGAGAGAACGTCTAGGTCATGGATATGCATGTCGCCCTCTAAAGTTGCTCTTTTTATTTCTGGAGAATATATTTTTGAAAGCCAATAATTCTTTGATAACCTTCCAGAGATATAGTTGTTAAGTCCCTGAAGAGAATAAGCCATATTTGCATTTTCTTTTATCTGCCAATCCAAATTTCCGATGTATTGATCAATTAGATCAACTTGAGAGCCTTCAACTAAGGCGCGCATCTCGGATCGCTTTTGCCGATAGAGCATATATGCTTTTGCAGTTTTTTTGTACTTTGAATTAAAAAGCACATCTTCAACCACATCTTGTAACTCCTCAACAGTTGGGATCTTTCTTCGAATCTTTTCTGGTGCAACTTTGGCAACTTTCATGGCCAGTCTTTTCGCAACGTCATCATTGAATTCTGATGTAGCTTTACCCGCTTTGCTGATTGCTAATGCGATTTTCTCAACATCAAAACCAACAAGCTTACCATCTCTTTTTCTAATCCTCTTGAACATCCCTCACCTTTCCCTCTCAATATTGAGAACTTTAATATAATTATCTGAATATCTCTTTTCGTATTTTCGTTAAATTCGTACTTTCGTAGGAGGTCTAATGGCCTTCGGTTTATGTTCGCCTTAACAATTTACCCATATGTAGTAGTCTATGCAATACCCCCACCACTAGATATAGTGGTATTTGTATCTCTTTTTTATCTACAAGCTATTTATCTGCTCTGGTACTGAATTATATACATAAATTTATTATGATTATATTTGGTCTTAGATTTTTATATTCTGTCCATCAAGGTATTGACAACGCAATCCACGGTATCGATCTGATAGTTTAAAAAATCACTCCTAAGAAGTGACTTTTTATTTCTACTTAACAACTTATTAGCTTACTAACTTATTAGCTTATAGCTTAAGACTTATTAATAACTATCGAACTCTCGCCAATATTGCCTGCTGCATCATAGGCTTTTGCAGTTAGAGTGTATGACCCAACTGGAGTTGGGGCGTATGACCACAATCGGATAATGTTGCTATCCAGATCTTCTGCTGCCAAAACTCCATCTATATAAAATTCGGTTTTAACCACTGCCACATTATCACTTCCTGTCGCCTCAACGGTCAGATCGCCTGCTGACCATGCATATGGATTTGTCGCTGGTTGGTTAATGACTACAGTCGGATTCTCTGCATCAACTCCAACATTGTTAACAGTTACAGTTATGGACGATTCTGCGCTTTGAAAAGCATCATATGCTTTTGCTTTCAATGTATGAGATCCGTTTGCAACAGAGGCTGAACCCCAAGCGTAGGAATACGGGGCGCTTGAGTCGGTATTTATAAGAACATCATCAACAAAGAACTCTACTCGAGTAACTGCTTCATTGTCAGAAGCATTGGCAGAAAAAGCAGTTGAACCCGAAACCTCTGCTCCATTTGCTGGGGCGGTAACTGAAACCGTCGGCGGTGTCGAGTCAATCGGCACTGAATTTGAAAGTCCATGCAACCATGTATTTATCGCTGCTGACGGGTAGCCGTAAGTTCCACTCATCGCATGTTGACCATAACCAGAATAGAAGTATGAGTAGTCCTCTGCAACGACTTCAGTATCACAATTGGCCCAACCTTTCGAATAATCAACCGCGGTAGAAGCAAGACTTAAGGGCCTATTCGCATAATACGATGCTGGCCATCTTTCATCTGAACCAATGTCAAGATCCACCCACCTGTGATATAAGGAATAATGATGACCATATTCATGAGAAAAAATCAACTTCATATAGTCTTCAAAATATGGTGAGTCTTTATACCAATACGAGTTTAGTTTTATCCAACCAAAAGCAGTTGTAATGTCCGAGCCATTTTGCAAATAACTTCCGGTGTAGAGTCCTCCATAATTACATGAACTGCAATCGATAATCTCGATCTCATACATATAGGCTTTATCTGACGAACTGTTGAGCAAAGAGGAGTTTAAATGACTAATTAGAGTAGCGCCTAAACCAGGATAGCGCCCAGTTGTGTCATTGTAAGTAATAGTTGAGGGTCCATCATCGGCATAACCGGCAAGTTTGTCAGCATCGGCGCCTGAAATTGAACCGCCAGTTGAGATAGCAGTAGCCGTTCCTGCAGATGTTTCAATTGTGGTTTTACTTCCAGAAGTTGAATACTTCGGTGGTCTTTTCTTGATCTCATCTTCTGCTGTATCTTCTACCGCGGCGTCGGCAAGCTCATCTGCTACTGGCAAAAGCTCTGCTGTAATATTTCTGGAGATGAAGTAGCCCTCATTATAATACGCTTTGTAGCTAAGCCAACCAGAAAGCAACACTTCTAGAGCGATTGCGATGATTAGAACAGTGGAGATGAAGGATTTGGATTTATATAGTTTTTTAAACTTGTTTAGCATCGAAGCTCTTTTATTAATTCTCTTCTGGAAGCAACTTGTCGCTTTTTTTCAAAACTACAACTGCAAGCACATATAAAACCAGAGCCAAGATGCCCATTACCAACGCTTCAATTAAAAATAATGAGATAAACCCGTCTCGAAGCGACTTGACTAGATCGAGTACTAGCTCTGCAATTTCTGGATATACTTGGAAGTTGATTGGAATTACATAAAGAGCTAAAATTGACACAACTAAGATTGGCAAAGAGACAACAAACAGCAAAATTCCCAAAGTTTTAAATCTACTCTCCCAACTTTCAGAAAGAAGCCAGATCGAAGCTAGTAGAATTACAAGCAAAACAATAAGTACAATATTTATTATAATAACAGAAAGACCACCTAAATTTGGTGCGGACAAATCTTCTGTAGATAGTGAATAAGAATCGGGGATGGTTTCAGCAAATGCTATTGAGATCTCATCGCCACTTGAAACTAGATTCGATTTAATCTCAGTCAGATCTATGCTTTGATCCAAAGAATCAGATTTGATGAAACCAGAGAGTGCTACATCTATCCCAGTTTCAACTATTTTTTTAAGAGTATTCGACCCTATGCTGTTTATGGCATTGGCCAAGTTATCTTTATTGAATATATCGGGCTGCTCTGATTCTGGATCGTTAAAAAGACTTACAAAAAACTTTGGATCTGTATCTAAAAACCGCTCGTATGCATTATTATCGCTCAGTATCTTTTTATAAAACGCTGGTTTTAATAAAGTTTGATTGATATTTATCGTAAAAATTGTGGCTAAAGCCACAAAAACAAAAGTTATGGAAAGTAGTACTACCCCAACCTTTTTCATATCATTATTATATCACAATTGTTTGCTCTAACAATAGAAAGAGCCACCCTGATCGGGTGGCTCCAATTCTGAGCACTCCTAGTTGCCTGCGCCGGATGGATGGCATTGAAGCCATAGTCCAAGATTTTCACTTGGTAGATCCCCCGCACACCGGATTGCAACACGAGAAGTGCTCGACAATTTATAATGATCGCTTGCGGGGGATCATTTGCAGAATTATAATACCATAAGTTCGATAAAACAACAACACCTCAACCTGATAATCGGGGTGTTTTGGCGCACAGAGTTATGAAATATTCGCTAAGTCTATATCGCTTTGTCTTCTTTATCAACTGTTTTATCTATCTCACCTCTTTTTACATAAAAGTTCATTATCGAAAAAATCACCATGCTAGCGAAAAGAACGCCCAGAACATTGATCAAAAATAGTAAAAATGCACCAGAGATTAGATCCCAATTCCATATTCCTATTCCTATCCCAGTCGCTGCCAGAGGTGGAAAAAGTGCAACCGCAATCGCAACTCCCGGCAAAGTTTCATTTAACTCAGGCTTTGAGAGGGCAAACGACGCTGCCAATCCAGCCACAATAGCAACCGCAGCATAAATTAGACTCGGTCTTGCTTGAGAATTAATGACATCGATAGAAACATCTTGAAATTGAGTTTTAAATAATAGTGTGACCACGGCAGCTGCAATGATTGCATAAATAACGGATTTTGTAAGAGTAAACAGTGAACGCGCCATCAATTTCTGATCTGAAATCGCAACTCCCATTGCCAAAGATAAAACTGGATAGAGAACCGGAGTGATCAGCATACTCCCGATAACGATGGGGATGTTGTTGACCAAAAGACCAAATGTCGCCATTAAAATCGCTAGAACCATCATCATAAAATAGTCTGGGCACGGAGTACTGTGCGAGATAAGCATTTGAATCGCTTTAGTTTTGTGAGAAGAAGTCACTGAGTTGAAAAGTTGTTTAACGGGCATGTTTACCTTACTTAATATTTTTTCCATTATACCATTTTTTTGATATCTGTTGACAAATTCCTTGAAACCTTTAGAATCTAGATAACATAAAAACAAAGCTAGTACTTATTTCCATCCGCCCGTCTGGGCAGAAAGGATATGAAATGAATAAAGGTACCTTTGTAGCGATTTTAGTCGTAATTATTATTGTTCTAGGCGGTGGACTGCTTTATTTTAGAGCACAAGATGTTGAAAAAGAAGAGATAACACCCATAAAAAGCTCGAGCGTCAACCCAGATGAAGAAGCATTGATTGAGCCAGATCAAGCGATTATGGCTTCAATCGTTGAAAATGACCTAACACTAACTGGAAAACTTGAGGATATTTCAGGAGGAGCAAGTTCAGGGGTTGCATACGTTCTTAGGGATAACGACAAACTCAACCACTTAGTAGATGCCTCATTGCCTGATTTAACTGGAAATAATTTTTACGAGGGTTGGTTAGTTAAGAAAAACCCTTCACTAATTTTCTTTTCAACCGGTAAAATGTCAAAGCTTGAAAATGGCAACTTTCAGCTAATGTACTCATCAAACAATCTATACGAGGGTTATAACGAGGTCGTTATAACCAGAGAGACAGTTGACGACAGAACTCCCGAAGAACATATTTTAGAAGGAAACGTAGATTAGGCAATAATTACTATAATCAAACTCAATCCCAAAACAACCATAATTATACCCATGGTTGTTTTTGCTTTTACAATATTTTTTTGTTGCCACTTGCTCATTTTATCTAGTACTTTTTTGTTGCCGGCAATTAAAAAGACCAGTACCAACGGTAAAACAAACATTATGTTATATAACAGTAAATACATAACTCCAATCAAAAATGTAGTCTTGATAGATAAAAGTCCGATCGTTGCAAGATAAACTCCTCCAGAACAGGGAAACTCACAGATTGCGACCAATACACCTAATATCAATCCTCCAATAATCGAGCCTTTCTTCAAGTGCTTCTGATAATTGGGTGGGATATGACAAGAATTCATCCAAGCGATCCACTTAAATCTATATAGCCAGCTGGGTCCAATATGTATAATTCCCATTATAATAAGTAAGACTGCTGCGGCGTAACCAAAAAATCCATGAACTCCGAAAAGATGAACTGCTTTTAAAATCCCAAGCCCAATTAAAAGATAAGTAACATATACTGCAACGATATAGAAAGCTCCAAAAAATAATACTACCGTTCTCTGACGATTTAGTGAAAACAAAAGAGATATGAAAAGAAGCATAATCCCAATTGCACATGGGTTGATACTGTCAAGTAATCCTGCTGATAAAATTGCCCCTAGTGTTAAATTCATTCGATGTGAAGTTTAATGCTAAGTTCTGGATTTGGGTTAGTTGGATCATTTGAATTGAAGTATAAAAATCGTTCAACATCTCCCTCTGCTGGATGTACTGCAGCATCATAAGTTACTTCGATTTCTGCATTGCTTCCTGGCACAATCTCCCCTATCCAACTTGAATTTGTGTGCATAGAAAACTTCGAGCTTTTTTCTCCATTTATGGTAACAACAACAGAAGTGCAACCGCAAGAAGTTTTAAAATCAGTAATTTTCAAAGGCTTTTGCCCCGTATTTTTAATCATAAAAACCGTTGACTCAACTGATGTCGGTGTCAGGTTACCAAAATCATGCTCAAATTTATCGAAAGCAATGCTGGGCTTCTCTGCATCTGTTTCAGAATACTCGGTTAACACTTTGTCTTTTTTCGTATTTAAGCTATAAGCTACCCCTATCCCGAAAACTATTATCAACAATATCGCGACTATAATGCCGATTACCCACTTGTCTGTGCTCTCCATCTTTCTCCTTATTCCCTCATTATTTATTAATAATTCGTCATCATATTGTAATTATCTATATTATGATTTGAATCAAACAAATCGTTTGAGCTTGTAGTCATTACTATCCCCCAAACTAGTAGTGGTACTAATAAAAGAGCAATTCCCCAAACCATAAGTTTTCCTTCTTTCTTGTCATCAGAATATTTTACAATTCCTAGAATTGTTATAACTACTCCCAATATTAGTGTGATCATCAACGCAAAAGATAATACCATCCAAAATGGACTGAGCGACCCCATCATATTTCCAATTCCAAATCCCATCATATATACCCTTTCTTATTTTAATTTAGTTTTTTTAAGCCTGAGTGCATTTAATACTACTGAAATCGACGAAAATGCCATTGCTCCAGATGCAATGATCGGATTGAGCAATCCAAAAACTGCAATCGGAATTGCAACTGTGTTATAAAAAAATGCCCAAAACAGATTTTGCTTTATGTTCGAATTAGTGGCAGAAGACAATGCGATAGCTTCGGTTGCTTTAAGTAAATCCCCGTGAACTCAAACTACATCTCCGGCCTCTATGGCCACGTCTGTCCCAGTTCACATCGCAAGCCCTACATCAGCTACAGCAAGCGCTGGGGCATCGTTCACTCCATCGCCCACCATTGAAACAAGTTTTTCTTCTGGCAAATCTTTTTTAATATCTTTTATAATCTCTAATTTTTCTTTTGGAGAGACCTCTGCGTAAACTTTATCTATCCCTACACTTTTTGCTACCTTGTTTGCAATTGAAGTATTGTCCCCTGTTAAAAGAACAGACTCAATTCCTTTTTTATGAAGAAGTTTTATGACATCTTTCGAACTTTTTTTAATGTTATCGGAAATTGAGAAAATTGCCACAACCGTTTTATCGACTGAAAGATAGATAACCGTATTGCCTTTTTCTTGAAGTGCCTTTGCATCGCTCTCAAGTTTTTGATCAATACTTGCTTTGTTTTTTAAAAGATAATCTAACTTCCCAACCATAACCTCTTTCCCCAAAACCTCTGCTTTTGCCCCTGCTCCCCTTTCGGAGTCGAATTTATCTGCATCCTTGATCATTATGTTTTTCTCTTTTACGAAGTTGACCACTGCAAGAGCAAGTGGATGTTCAGAAGAATTCTCAACCGATCCCGCAAATTCTAGAATCTTTTTCTCACCTAGATCGCTACTCTTATCGAACATTACTTGATTTACGGTTGGTTTGCCTTCTGTGATTGTTCCAGTTTTATCAAAAACAATAGTTTTAACTTTACTAATTTTTTCTAAAGATTCGGCATTTTTAATCAGTATTCCCTCTGCTGCGCCCTTTCCAGTTCCAACAATTATAGACATCGGCGTAGCAAGACCTAAAGCACAAGGGCAAGCTATGATAAGAACTGTAACGGCAGGGATAAGTGAAATAACAAATGTATTTCCTAAAACAAAAAACCAGACAACAAATGTAAGGATAGCGACAATAATTACTCCCCAAACAAAGTAAAGTGAAACTTTATCTACAATGCGTTGAATCGGTGCTTTTGAGCCCTGAGCCTCCTTTACTAACTTGGCAATCTGGGACAACATCGTATTTGAACCAACATTTGTAGCTCTGAATTTAAACGCCCCGGATTGGTTTACTGAAGCGCCAATCACTTTATCACCGATCATTTTTTCAACTGGGACAGATTCACCTGTAACGATTGATTCATCTACAGATGTAGAGCCGAAAACTACTTCTCCGTCAGTCGGAACCTTTTCTCTGGGTTTGACTACAATAATATCGCCGACTATTACCTGATCAATCGGAACCATAACTTCTTTTTTGTTTTTTAAAACTCTTGCTTCTTTCGCTCCAAGTTCTAAAAGTTTTGAAATGGCGTCAGATGCTCTTGATTTCGCCAATGCTTCAAGATAACGACCGAGCAAAATAAGTGCAATAATAAATACAGCCGTTTCGAAATAGATTGCACCTTCAGACAAAAATATGACGACATATGATGAATACAAAAATGCAGAGAGAGTGCCCAGGGCTATCAAGGTGTCCATAGTGGCCATTCCATGTTTTACAAAATTAGGAATTCCAACTTTGTAAAACTCCGCACCGGAAAAGATCATCACAAATAGTGTTGCCACCAGATAAATGTATTTGAAAGTAAGTGAATCGAGTTTTAAAATCATCATCATTACCAACATCAAAATTCCAACAACTGCCGAGAAGACTATCTTATACAATCGTTTTTTAATCTCTGCCTTGCCCTCTGCTTTTGCGTGCATAGAATGATCTTCACCATTATGATTCATCTTACTATGATCCATACTATCCATATCGCCACCGATCATTTCTTCAGATCCTGTTGCCTCATAACCAAGTTCCTTGAATTCTGCTTTTATCTTTGCTAAATCGATCTTTTTTGTATCAAATTCAACATTTGCACTTGCATTTGCATAATTCACAGATATTGATTCAATCCCATCCATCTTTTTTAACCTATTTTCAATCTGAACACTACAACTTGCGCAGTGCATACCGGTAATCTCTAGATTTGCTTTGTGTTTCATCTAGCCCCTTCCACTTAAATCATACAATTTTATTAACTCCTCTATCGCTTCGTCGTCTTCGCCATTTTTAAACTTATCCGAAATACAGCACTTCAAATGATTCTCTAAAAGCAATTTATTTAAACTTGCAAGAGATTTTTGCGCCGCCAAACTCTGTACTATTATATCCATACAGTATCGATCATCTTCAATCATCTGCTCAATTTTTTTGAAATGTCCTTTAATAATTTTTATTCTGTGATTTGCCCTATCTTTTGGTGCTTTCATGACTCTCCTTGTCTGTCATCCTGAACGGAATTCAGGATCCAATAATAATTAATTCTACATTCAATAACTCATTTCCTACATACTGTATACTGTATTCTAAATACTATTCTTAATACTATAATAATCCCCCCCAGGGGGATATGTCAAGATATAGCTCGTATTAGTTATTATATAGTACAATTAATGTGTCTGGTACTGCTTATATACTCTAATCGGCTCAACGAATTCGTTGAGCCGATTAAACAAAATTGATAGATTTGGTCACTAATCAGTAAATTTTGCAGTTTTGGCAACTGTTGCAACTTCATCAGCAAGACCATTATCGACTAAATCCGTTGGTGCATCCTGCCAGGTTGAATATGCCAAAACATATGTGTCATTTTCATCAGTTTTAGTGGGTTTTGGTCCTTCTGTGGCAGATACAGACGCCCACTGATCAAGAGTGAATACACTAATAGCGATTGGAGCTACGTAACCAGGCTTGTCGAAACTATATGATTCGTCGGTAGTAGGCACATAAACCCAATAAATATACTCCGAACCAGTCAATTTTTCAGCAGCGATATCATACCTTGACCACAAATCGGTAAAAGTGATTGTAAAATTGTATGTGGAGTTTGTATATACTTTCCAATCATCAGAAGTGCTTGATGTTGCAGACGATGAACTTGAAGTTGAGTCATCCGTTGTTGTAGCCGTCGATGTTTTCTTCAACAATGTAACTTGATCGAGCAAAACATCGATTTGCTCTTGAAGTACTGCCTTTTCATCTTCTGCTTTTTGGTTGAGGTAATAATACCCACCACCACCGACTAATCCAGCCGTAATAATTACGGTAATAATTATTGTCCAAATTGGTTTTATAGAGTCCTCTCTACCCGCCTTCAATGCGCTCTTGTGCTTTGGGTGGGTTGTATAATATTAATATTTTGTCATTCTGAATTCGTTTCATCATCCAAACTAAAGTTTGCTCTCTAATTTGTACTTTCGTTAAATTTGCCTGCCTGTCGGCAGACAGGTATTTTAGCGAGGGATAATTACTTCTTGATAATAACCTTATCAATCACTTCTGATTTTTCATTATATGCTGTCATTGCTAAATTTTCACCATCCATCTCTATTACACAGTAATTGAGCGTCTCCATAAAGAGTTTTGAGTACTCTTTTTCAAATTTTTGAGGATAAAGTGGTGCTCCTCCGCCTCCTGCGACAATGTAAACTATGTTGTTGTTGTCTGCCCGCTCATAACTGTGATCGTGACCAGAAAAAACCAGATCCACCCCGTATTTTTCCAATAGCGGAACAATCTTTGTCCTCATTTCGCCCTCGTCATCACCGTGTGCTCCAGTCGAATAAGGTGGATGGTGCATTACAACCACTTGAAAGTCAGACTTAGTTGCAGCATTTTTTAGATCTGCCTCAGCCCAAATGTACTGGTCCGATCCTGAAGCTATCTTAAAGTTAGAATCCAAAACTATATAGTGAACGTTTCCAATATTTACAGAATAGTATCGCTCATTTCCAGGAAGTACGAAGTTTTCAAAATAATTGTCAGAATTTTTTTCGTGATTGCCAAGAGTTGAATAAAACCATCTGTCTTTGAAAAGATTTACTGTTATCTCGTTAAATGTATCCCACTGCGACGCCACATCACCATCATCAACCAAGTCACCAGTATGGAAAATTGCGTATGGAGCTTGTTCTTTTATTTGGGCAATAATTGAACGGTGTTCATCATCTCCAGTTCGAGTATCACCGTAAACAACAACTTTCTTTGTGTCAGAACCAATTTCACCAGCATCTGGCTTCAAAACATTTAATTCATCTTTAGATTGTTGGTTCTGATCGTAATAATAATAAGTCCCAGCTGCACCAGCCAAAACCAAAATAACCAAAATAACTATTCTTAGAGTTCTCATCTCCCCTCCAAATTAATTACATTTATATTATAAATTATCTGTCTAATTTCTCAAAATCTAGCCAGTTGACCAATAAGCTCTCCGATTCAACATAACCCTTGTAATTAATAGTCTGTGAATCAATTATGCCAAGATGCAGATGTTTTCTCTCTTTATCAGAAAAATAGCTATTATCATCTGCTAAAATTGAGATCGTTTCTCCCTTTTTTAAAGTTCCAATACTAGATTTAACATCTGAAATGTCGATGTGTCCATAGAGAACTAAAACTTTTTCATTATCAATATCACAACTTTGCGTTGTTACTCCTCCATAGCCATTTATGTATCTGCTCTCAACAACCTCTCCATCACAAATTGCTTTGACTTCAACCTCGGTTTCTAATTCAGAATCAAATATTTCAAAATCAGTACCAGTATGATAACCCGAAAAGTTTTCTGGCTGAACCGGAGAAGTTTCTGGTGAGATCAATATTCCAAATGGTTTTTTAGTAATTCGCTCTGACCAATTTTTAAGTGGGATATTTTCGCTCAATATTTCGCTTCCAATATCTGTATCATTCTGTTCTGATTCTGTGTCTTTGTCAGCTTGGGAACTGTGTGAAGCTTCTGTGTTGGAATCTTCATTTTTCTTTTTTATCCCACCCGAATAGTAAAGCAAAACCCCCATCACGGATAAAATAAGAATCAATATAACTATTATCCAAATCCCTTTCATAGTGACTTCATTATACACTAAATTCACTTTTAAAAAGCTAACGACTCACCCCTATCTCGTGTTAGTTTTGCCAAATCATCATCAGATTTTTCTTTGGTTTTTTTGGGACGCATAAAATAGTGCCCTAATAGATAGTACACACAGTAGCACATATATATTTCAGGTCAACTATAAATTGCTTGCAACCGCAGCCCAAATGGCTGGATCTTCACCACCAACTCGCCAGATACTTATTCCACCAAGATCATGCTTTGAAACTAACTCTAGTCTTTTTGTTACAGTTTCACTGTCAGCAAAATACACAGTATGATTCTCATCATCTTTTGTATACAAAAATGTTTTTTCAAACTCATCTGTAGTTGATATTGTCGGCTTATGCTCTGAGATTAGCTCTAAAACATCTTCATACAACACATCTTGCCCGGCTTCTTTAACCCAATCATACCCATAAAAATTGATCCCTAGAGATATTTTTTCTTTAGGCAGTTTAGTAACTGCATAATCCAGAACTTCTTGAATCCAACTTATAGGGGCAATATTTCCTGCCTCGGAAGTTGCCCAACTGTAGTCGTAGGCCATAATATTTACCTGATCTACGGCTTCTCCGATCACATTCCAATCCTGAGCTTTCGGACCGTCCCAAGTCCCCTCATCTGAAGTTTTTGCATGAACTGCAATATGTAAAACTTTATTATTTTGATGCAGTCTTGAGGACAAATTAGCTATAAATGCTGAAAATTTTGCTCCATCTTCCGCATCAAGTCCTTCATAGTCAATCTCCAGTCCGTCAAATTCATTCTCTTGGACCATATTGACTAAATTGTCTAAATGTTTTGCGGATACTTCTGAGTTGGAAACTAATTCTTTAGCAGTTTCTGCCGAAAAATCATTATTTATGACCGGAATAAACCCGATACTATTTTGCTTTGCAAATTCCTCTATCTCGTCATTTTCGGCACCAGTATATTTTTTGATCGAGCCATCTTTTTTTGCTTCATACCAAAAAGCTTTTATGTATTTGACCTTGTCCTTGTTTTGCTTGATCGTCTCAAACGCTCTATCTTGATCCCACCACGGCATATAAACTGTAACATCTCGTGTTAATGAATAATTGTTAACTACACTTAGATCTTTATCATCATCGTCTTGTATGGCACCCCTTGTCATCAACGAAAACACCCAAACCCCGCAGGCCAGTCCTATGATGAAAACCAATATGTAGGACAATATCTTCATTTTTCTATTTTATTCCTCCCTCTATCCCTGCAGCGATCTCTTTTTGAACTCTAACAATTCTATCAATAGCCGGAATTGACGTCTGATACCAAGCCCAGTCAACAGTTGCAACGAAGCTGGTATCTCCAGTTGCACTTGCTAAACCTTGTGCGGTATTGAATTCTGCAGTAGTCCAACCCGAGAAGCCTCCATGAGTTTCTATTACAGAATTGAAATACTTTAGAAAATCATTGTAGGCTTTAATTTTGACCATACCGGCTGCGTAATCTGCATTTTGGCTAGTTAGTGTTGCATTTTTTGATGAGAGCGTGCTTTTTTCTCCAGTTAGAGACTCAGTACCGCCAGTCAAATCTGTAACTTCTCCCTCAAGCTTTGCATTGATCTCCTCATAACGATCTTGCAATTCTTTGTTTTCATCAGAAAGATTCTTCTTATCCTGATTTTCAGTGTAATACAAATAACCTAGCGCCCCTGCACCTAACACCAAAACGGCGATGATAACAATCAATACATCCCTTTTTACTTTTACCCCTTTTTCGATTGAGTCCATTTTACCCCCATAATTTAATATTTACTTACAAAAAACCATTTTAAACGCGAACTATGTTATATCACTTCGTGCATAAGAGCACTGAATCATCCAATCCATCTTTTTCACAGCTGACACTTTCGCAACCATATCCACTCGATATTAGCAGATCTTTCTCGGGATCATCTGAATTTATATATTTGAAATCTTCGTATTCCAATTCACACAGCCATTCGACTTTTGTAACTTCGGGTTGACTCAACTCGTCACCCCCGCTCTCTTCACTATTAAATTCCAGCGGTGTCGGGTAACAAACATAACCGTTGTTTTCATTTTCAATAACTTTTGCTGGTAACTTTTCTCTGTCCCAACTATCTCTATCGATCATAGTAACACCAGTATAACTGGCATCGACAATAGTATCCATGTCAATTAAGGGAATGCTTACTCCACTTAGCAATGCATCACAATTATCTCCACCAAAATCTACACTCTCGCCAATATCGAGTTTTATACTTTTAAACATCCCCTCAAATGTTTTTGAGTACTTTTTTCTTATCTTATCATCCGGATAGCTACACCAAAAACCGAGTCCATCTTCTTTGTTCAGGGTGTAAACTGCTTCCATTACATTTCCCATACTGTTGTATAGCAAACGCCTGGCATCTGCTTCATCAATCTTTACATCACTTCTTTCGATTAAATCAATCTCTTCATTTGAAAGCATCCAATCTACAAATTCGTCCAGTGATTGAGGGCCGCCACTTTCCGATGTCAACGAATTGTTAAAACCGTATATGCTACATAATACTTCATCTTCATTCGAACTAATGTCTCTACCGTCATTGTTGGTCGGTGCTTCACCTAGAGTCCAATCAATCGGGTAATCAACGCTATAGGCAAACCTCGAATTTTCGTAACTATAAGTACGTCCTCGCCACTCTTGATTAAAATAATAGTAGAGAAAAACTGCTGCTATTATGAATAATAATATAATTCCAACCACCAAAACTACTACCCATGGACTTCTTTTCTTTTGGGGCTCTTTATTGTCTTTCTGTTGTTCGATATTATTGGGCGTCATTTCTGAAACCA
>CAZAOA010000006.1:0-7473 GCA_964486765.1 uncultured Candidatus Saccharibacteria bacterium | reverse complement strand
TATCTATGAAACATTGCATCATCCTCGCCCCAAGCGGCCTTATAAGAGAAAGATCTCAGGCTTCCATCATCTCGCCATAAAGTACATCTACTTTAACCGTTGCGTCGTTGCCGTTTATGGTCTGAGTTTTCATCTCATATGTATCTGGACCTTCCTGGATTCCATAAAATAGTGGGATGTAAGAATCATCAGTAAATTTTGCTCTCTCTGATGCTGACAAGTAGGTCTTCGCGGTATCATAGTCTAAAGTTGCACCAGGAACAGTACCAAGAGTTAAGACGATAAAATTCTCCGTGTTATCTGTAGGAGAAGTTCCTTCAACTGTCATATCATATGATGTGGAAGCACTATCATCGGTTGTAGTCGATGAATTGTTAGCGACGTTAGTTGTGGATATTGCACTAGATAAATCGTCTTTTTCAACTACACAAACCGCCTTTTGCCAAAGATAAACTCCTCCGCCAACTGCCGCTGCCGTTAGAACAAATGTGATGAGTGCAGTGATAGCGATCGTAATGCAAGTTCCACCACCAGAAGATTTTTTCTCTGGTGCTGGTGCTGGTGCTGGTGCTGACGGCGTATCATTAGAATCTGCCATAGTCCCTCCTAATCAATTTATTGGCTATATTTTACCATATAATGATTTATTCTTCCAATACGACTATAATAGTAATATGAACAATCTGGTATCTTTCATCCGAAAAAATCTATTTTTAATTGTCATTATTATTCTAGTCATGAGCGGAGGTGTTTTTGCTTATTTTAGGTATTCAAATTTCGATATTTCCAAAAAATCAGAAATTGATATCGCATTCTATGATAGCAATGACCCCACAGAAGAAGTTCAAAAAGAGATAGAGAATTTAAAATCGTCCAAAAGCTCAAATAAAACTTCTGGTTCTTCTTCATCATCATCCGAGTCATCATCTGAATCATCCGATGGTAGCTCATCTGATTCAACTCCAGAATCTGAATCTGCATCCGCTTATGTAGCATTTTACGGAGATTCCCAATCAGATACCGACGGAGAAGATGCTATTCACCAAATAGTGGTTAACAATATCTTAAGCTCTGGTGCAAATCCGATCTTTCATGCTGGTGATCTTCTAGAAGATGGAACAGTTGCGAGCAAAGATAGGTTCAATGCTGTTGCCGCCACAATGCTATCGACAAAATCTTTTTATGCTGCTCAAGGCAACAATGAGCGAAACTCATCAGTTTACTTTGACAATTTCACATTCCCCGGCAACGAGCACTACTATTCCGTGAATTCTGGCAATCTTCATATGGTGATTTTGGATAATTATGCAACATCTGTTGCAAGCGGATCGGCTCAATACAATTGGCTTTTAAGTGATCTTCAAAGTGAAGCCTCGCAATCTCGAATAACAGGAGTAATTTTCCATTACCCTATTTATGGTGTTGGTGGAGACACGAAAGGAATGCTTAGTGCAATGGTTCCGTTATTTATTTCTTATGGAGTTGATTTCGTCATCTCCGGCCACGAACATGTTTATCAAAAAACAGAAGTAAATGGTGTGGATTACTTTGTAGCTTCAGGTCAGACTTCACTTGGTCACTTTCTAATGTCAGTTTACTCGAATAGTGCAGTCCTAAGGGCTTACAATAATGCAAATACCCTGATCGATACGACAACGATACTTGAGAGATAACAAAACTACGACTCAATTAGACATTAGTTCAATCAATATTTAGGTAAATAAAAATAACTAGCCTAATGCTAGTAATTTTAAGTTTGGCTCCGGAGGTCGGATTCGAACCGACAACCTTGACGTTAACAGCGTCCTGCTCTGCCATTGAGCTACTCCGGAATACAAAAAGATAATACCAAAAATTACCTCTAATGTAAACTCAAAACACACCATTAGATATTGTGGTGTACTATATCCGCGACCGCGGATATTTGACACTTTCTATATATCACTCAAGATCCTTGATATTTAGCACACCTTTTTTCATAAATCTATTCAATATCTTTTCTTCGCCCTCGATGATATCCGATATCATAATAATTACATTATTTGTCGTAAGTGTACATTCTTTTAGAAAAGCTATTTCATTTGTACATTCAAATGGATAAACATAAACACTTTTTTGAATCAGTTCAAAACCCAGATTTAAAAGCTTTTCCCTAAACATATCTCTTCGATCTTTATGATCTTCTGGAATATCAAATATTACAACTCTCCACTTTTTGTCCCATTTCTCGGATCGAGTTATCTTTAGCTCAGTATAGTTGATTTTCTTTAAGTATTCTTTCCCTTTTGGCGTAATCTCTACACATCTATTATTCTCATCCATAAATGTTTCAATATATCCTGCCCTTCTAAGATACTTAAACCTTTCAGCTATCTCTTTTTTCTCGAATTCCCTCTTTAACAGATACTCTTCTACGCCTTTTCTGTAATAATAATTCATCCCTGCCACTTCTGCAGTTAAATCAACAATGCTTAAAAATACCTCTTTTGCAGACAGCTTCAACATCTCTTTTGTGGATTTTTTCATAGTTATATTATATCAAAATATGGTGTAATTTACCCGTGACCGCGGTTATTTGACACCATATCAATAGATCGCCACCAAGCTATAACAGGCTGGTGGTTTTTGATATATATATTGTTATAATAGATTATTGTTGGTATAATATTGATATCACAAATTTGTAATAATTTATGAGGGGCATATTATGAAAAAAAGGTTTGTTGGTCTTGTCGTTACTTCTATCGCATCCATTATTTTTGGGATGCTTTTTTTATCAATTCAGCCAACTTCTGCAGCAACTCCAGAACTTGATCAATCGTACGAATTCTCACCCGATACTTGGAATGTCTATGTATTGGTTAAAAACTTTGGTCAAGTTTGTCAGATGATAACACCAACAAAAGATAACTTCGCAAGCTATATGGATGTTTACCTATCCGATGGCAATGGAAGTGCAGTTACAGCTACACTAAGAACCAACTCAGGTAGCCTTCCGGGAGATGTGTTGGAAACATTTACAACTAGAGGTCCAGCTGCTGAAGGATTTGAAAGAATGAGCGATTCTGATGGAACAGACACTGCAATTACTGCAAATGATCCCCACTGGATTTGTCTAGATGCTGGGAACAACACAAATCTTCGATGGTATGGAAGGAACACCGGTTACTACAACTACGGATACATGATCCATAGCTTCCCAAGTAGTCCAACTTCATTCATCCAAACTGACCAGGGCTTTAAGACTTACGGCTACGATGACGACCCGCCTCCGACCGATCCAGGCGGTGATGATGATCCGGTTACTGAAGGTACAACCCCAGACACAAGTTCCATTACGTCCGCAAATGTTTCAGATGAAGCACTTGGAGACACTTCTGAATTGGTCACAAAACCAACTTCACTTACCGCAAAGTTTGTCACTGATGAAAAAAAAGAGACCAGAGGGGTTTTACTTAGCTGGACATCTTCAACTACTGTTGACATTGATGGCTACAAGGTTTTTCGATCACTAAAGAGAAGTTCTGGCTATACAAAAATTGGACAAACAGATGCAAACATAGTTGAGTTTTTAGACGATTCTGTCGGATCTTCTACAACATACTATTATGTCGTTCGAGCTTTTCAATCCACATTGCAATCGGCTAGCTCAAACATAGTTGCGATTACGACCCCTGCTGGGATCGGTCCCTCTAAAGTTAAAAATGTAAAAGTCATAGACCACACGCAAAATTCAATGATGGTTACTTGGGATGCAAACGAAGAAGAAAATCTAACAGGATATGTAGTTACAGCCCAGATTGCTTCTGGTTCTAAGATTTCTCCATTTGATATTGAAAAGGATAAAACATCTTATAAGATTACAGGGCTTGATGCTGGAGAGATTTATAAGATATCGGTTCAAGCTAAGGATGATACAGACGCACTTTCGGCCAAATCATCGGTATTTCAAAACACTCTATATTGGAGCGACAACAGTTTCTTTAACACCAGCTATGCTACTACCGCATTGACCACAATCGCAACCCTTCTCACTATTCTGTTTGTTTGGCTGATTGCGAAAAGAAGGGCAAAGAATAAATTGTAAAATTAATATTCTTAAATATTCGAAAAATCGCCTCTTGGGCGATTTTTCGTTTGACATATCGTTACGTAATATTTCTATCCCAATATTCTCTACATATAAACAGTGATTGATTCTATATTTGTATTTTTGGGAAGTTATTTGTATTTTAGCGAAGGGCTTGTATTCTATTTTAAGTAGTCTTTCAAATTTTCACTTCTCTCATGCTTTTTAAGTTTTTGAAGTGCCTTTGCCTCAATCTGTCGAATCCGCTCTCTTGTAACTCCAAACTCTTGGCCAACTTCTTCTAAAGTGTGGGATCGCCCACCCTCTAAGCCAAAACGCATCCGTAATATCTTTTGCTCTCGTGGACTTAGCTCATCCAAAAATTTATCTATATGATTTTTCAGAAGTTGATAAACTGCATTGTCTTCAGGAGAGAGATTTTTGTCATCTTCTATAAAGTCTCCGAGCTTCGAATCCTCCTCTTCTCCTACCGGAGCCTCCAAAGAAACAGTTTCTTGCGAGATTTTCATTATGTGCTCAACTTTTTCTACATCTAGCCCCATCTCTTGGGCAATCTCTTCAGGGGTTGGCTCTCGTCCCAAATCCTGCACTAACGAACGTTGAACTCGAATAAGTTTATTTATAGTTTCAATCATATGAACCGGAATTCGAATAGTTCGTGCTTGATCAGCAATCGCACGTGTTATCGCTTGTCTTATCCACCAAGTAGCATATGTTGAGAATTTATAACCTTTCTTATAGTCAAACTTTTCAACAGCACGCATAAGACCGGTGTTGCCTTCTTGGATTAGATCAAGTAGCCCAAGTCCTCGCCCTATATATTTTTTAGCGATTGAAACTACAAGACGTAAATTTGCTTCTGCTAACTGTTTTTTAGCAACCAAATCGCCCTTCTCTACTCGTTTCGCAAGTCGAACTTCTTCTTCAGTTTTCAATAGTGGAATTCGTCCGATCTCTCGAAGATACATTCGAACTGAATCGTCATCTATTCCCGCTATCGCTTCTTCAGAAAGCATCTTTTTACGATCTGAGTCTCCAACAACTTGAGACAAGATCCCCTCTTCTGAACTATCCTTCATCTCAACACCCTTAGAAAACATATAGTCAAAAACTTCATCAAGTTCTTTGATGTTGTTTTCTATCTCTGGCATTACCTGTAAAAATTCTCTTGAAGATATAAACCCATGAGATCGCCCCTTCATCATAAGAGCATTTATCTCATCTGAAAAGGGCAGTGGTTCTTCTTTTATAAGCTGAATTACTTTCTTTGCCATAATATTGTAGTTGATATTCGAACACACCTGCCTGCCGGCAGGCAGGGATCCTTTACGCGGATTAACACGGATCTAGTATTGAATAGTTCTAATAATTTGTAGATTCGGATATGATTTGTAGATTCGGATTATACTTTCCAATGTGTAAATGATATCAAATTTTAGCTATTTTATCAATGCCTGAAATTCTTCAACCAGTTTTTTCAACTTTTTTTGATCACCAGATTTTTCAGCTTCTGCAATTTTACGAGCAAAATCTATTCTAATATCTTCTCTGCTATCACCCTCAATTCTTTTTACAAGATAGAGTAGCTCTTCTTTCAAATTCTCTTTATTACTATCAAAATCCTTCATAGCCACAATCGAAATCTGATCGAGATCGCTTTTCTCTTCAGGTGAAAATTCACTTTTTATGATACTGCCTAAATTTATCTGCTTAAGAATCTTTTTTATATATTCTTTTTCACTATCTGCTATTAGATCAGACTTAACCAATTTAATAAGCTCTTGATCATTCCAAATCATCCCAACTACCCTTTCGATATTGGTAAGTTTTGTATCTGATTTCTTTTCTTTGTCATTTGAATTAGCTTTGCCAGGCTGTTGTCTATGCGGGGTTTTCGTCTTTTTTATAGTATCTTTTATGGAGTTTTCAGAGATCGAGAGTTTCCCAGCAAGATAGTGAATGTAGTGTTCTTTTTCAATCTCGGAAAATGTGGTTTTAATGATCGGAAGCACCTCTTTTGCAATTTTCTTTTTTTCTGTAACTGACAGATCTGGGCTTTTCCTTATTAAAAGATCGACCCAATGCTCCAAGGCAGGCTTTGCACCCAAAACTGCCCTTTCCCAATTTTTTGGATCTGCTTTTATGGCCTCATCTGGATCTTTGAAGGCGGCTGGAAGAGCGACAATCTTTATGTTGATGTCATTTTCCAATGCCAAGATAATTGAACGTTTCATAGCAGTTTCACCGGCTTCATCAGAATCGAAACTTAGTGCTATTTCACTACTGTAACGAGATAAAATCTTGAACTGGTCTGCAGTCGCTGCAGTTCCAGAAGCGGCAACAACATTTTCAAAACCAGCCTGATGGCAAGCTATCACATCCATATTTCCCTCAACCAAAACCGCCAAGTTGTTTGATTTTATACTCATCTTCGCAAAGTTGAGCCCGTACAACACTTTTCCTTTATGATAAATCGAAGAGTCCGCTGAATTTAGGTATTTGGCACTTTTATCGTCATCAACTAAAACTCTGGAAGTAAAAGCAATCACATTTCCCATAACATTTGAGATTGGAAACATTATCCGACCTCTAAATCGATCGTAGTAGCCCCCTTTTTGACCAGAAACTAAAAGTCCTGCCTTGAAGATTTCACTCTGACTATAGCCCTTTTTTTCAAGAAATTTTATTATATAATCCCAACTATCTGGCGCATAACCGATCTGGAATTTTTTTATTGTCTTATCAGTTAGTCCCCTTTTTTTTATATATGCTCTGGCCTTGCTCGCCTTCGGATGACGGGTTAGTATCTGATGATAAACCCTCGAAGCCCAGTTATTTATCTCAAAAAGTTTTGTCTTTTGATCTGGCTTGAACTCTTTATCTCCATACTTTACTCCCCTCGGTTTCAATTTCACACCAGCCCTATCAGCCAAGATGTTTAAAGCATTGAAAAAATCAACTCCCTCCATCTTTTCAATAAATGTAAAAACATCACCACCCTCACCACAACCAAAACACTTGAAACTCTGGCGTTCCGGCGAAACCATAAATGATGGAGTTTTTTCATTGTGAAAAGGGCAAGGCGCTTTTAAGTTACTGCCTGTTTTCTTCAATGTTAAATAAGAGGAGATTACTTCCTCAATATTTAGCCGTTCTTTAATTTGCTCAACTTCGTCCACAGTTCACTCCTGATGTCGTTCAAAATAATAATTCAAAATGCAAAAATAAAAATTATGGAAAAACTATCTATATAGTACCTTAATCAACAATATTTTGTAGTTCTGATGAGATTTTCGTACCCGGCGAGTCTTCGAGAGGTTGGCTACCCGCCCGCCATCGCATACGCTCAGGCGTTTCGGGCAGGGGGAGGGTAGCAAGAAAAT
>CAZAOA010000005.1:1944-47741 GCA_964486765.1 uncultured Candidatus Saccharibacteria bacterium | reverse complement strand
CACGACCGTCCTTCGCCCATCCCGGTATAAAGAATTTGAAGGGCTTTTTCTCTAGCGTCACGCTGGACTCTGTCGTTTCGTTTGTCTCTATAGTTTGCAATATCTAAAACCACGTTGGCTCGTTTTTCCATCAGATCTCGCCTCAACAGTGAACGCAATATATGTTGAATAGCATCGATCCCCTCGCCTCCACGACCGATTAGAAGAGCTGGCTCATCGCACTGGACGTTGACCATCACCACTCCGTCACCGTGAGTGACAATCGAATCCACATCAAAGCCAAGTGATCCGATCAAATCATTTGAAACATCTTTAACTTTTATAATTAATTCTTGCATCCGTCCACCTGTTTATTATTTACTCTATAACTGCCATATTATCGTACATTAAAAAAATGACTCATTCAAGCCATCATTAGCCAAGTGTGGCGTCATTTGGTTATGTAACCCGTTTTGTATTATCTCTTTCGTCAAACGCCTACCAATCGCCTATACGGGTATCATAACCGTTATACAATAACCTATTGCTTCTTAAGCAGATATGTGTGTCCCTCAACAAAACCACTCTTGCCGGGTTTCTCCTTGGCCTGAACATAACCTGTGCGCTCCATTACTATCGAGTCGTCACGCTCCGATAAGTATGGGATAAATCTTCCACCAAAGTCAGTAACATAGGTTTTTTTAATCTTGCCGGATTCCGAAACCACTCTTGTCATTGCAAGGTCAATCGGTTGTTTTGAATCTTTATCAACAATTTTAGAAAACTTAAGCTCTCTATGCTGAACGAAATACTCCATCGCCCAAAGAATCAAATAGCCTGCAGTCATTATGTAGTTAATCAATATTGGGTTGAACACTAAAGCAAATACACTTACCGAAGTCCCCACTATCATAATGGTCATCCTGACTAAGCTAGAATACATTAGGACCTTTATGATGGTTCTAGATGATTTAGCTTTTGCAGTCGGGTCAATCGGAATTTTTACGTTGATTGCTTCTGCAGCTCCTTTTATCTTCATTGTTTGACCGAAGTAGACCGCTTCGTTTAAAGTTTTTTCACGCTTAGCAAAATGAGATGGGAAAATGTAGCCTTTTTTAACCACACTCATCGCATAGTCACCTGGCTTTACAGTGAAGAAATAGTGCCCCTTGTGATCTGTTATTGCAGATGCCACCAGCTTCATCGTTTTAAAATCATGCAGGTTTACAAGTGCACCACTAACCGCCTCTTTTGAACCTTGGTCATACACAAGTCCTGCCTTGTCACGCTTTTTGGCAGCAAACAGAGTTAAAATATAGTTAATGATTACAAATAAAAGCTCTTTTATCCCCACTTGAGCCGCTAGAGATGTAGCTACGACTGTTAGAGCGGAAATGACCGAAAGTCCTCCTGCAGTAGCCAGAAACACTTGGAGGGCTAAACTTTCAGATGCAAGTTTAGCGATATCATTTGCAAGCAGTCTTAGACCCTCTGGTTGTTGGAACAGTTTTGTAAGTGATGTTGTAGCTGGATCATCTGGATTAGTAGGGTCAGTTGGATCATCTGGATTAGTAGGGTCAGTTGGATCAGCTGGATTAGTTGGATCAGTAGGACCCACTGGATCTGGATCAGGATCTGGATCAGGGATGGGGTCAGAATCATTGTAGATAATTTCTAATTTCGGTCTCAAGGATGCGGTTCCAAAGTCAGAAGAATAAAAGTTTTTTGCAACTGAGGAATTTTCCGTTGGGTCTTTGATTACTATTCCATAATTTGCAATCGATCCAGACTTCCAGCCAGAAACCAAAGATGTTATGTCCCAAGAGTACCAACCATAAGCTGAACTGCTACCGACTGTAGTAGTTGCAGTTGCAGATGCGCTATAGGTCGGTTCACTGCTTATATCTAGTGTTGCTTCACTCCAAGAAGTAGTTGTTCTATAAACACCAATTGACTCGGAAACATCAAATGGGCCATAGAAATCATAATAATACAGGCACAAGACAGCAGAATCGATGGATGCTCCTGCTGAAACAGAAGAAAGGTCAAATTCAATAAATCCTCTTGAAGCAAATGGTTCATCACCGTTGCCCCCGCCTACACCCATAGAAGTCTGGTCACCCCGTGCCCCCCAAAAAGTTTCTATTATGTATGTGTCTTTTCCTTCACTCCCAGGCTGCAAAGTTACGCTTCCCGTAGCACCAAAAGAAGGTTTTGCCCCTCTGAAAAATGATGCCCAGAGTAGTGCCAAAAATAGGATAAAAAGAATTATCCACACCCAAAGTCTAAATTTGCGTTTAAAGATTATCAACTGAACCCACTCCCAATCGTTTTACTTCTTAGACAAAAGATAGGTGTGTCCCTCAACAAAACCACTCTTGCCGGGTTTCTCCTTGGCCTGAACATAACCTGTGCGCTCCATTACTATCGAGTCGTCACGCTCCGATAAGTATGGGATAAATCTTCCACCAAAGTCAGTAACATAGGTTTTTTTAATCTTGCCGGATTCCGAAACCACTCTTGTCATTGCAAGGTCAATCGGTTGTTTTGAATCTTTATCAACAATTTTAGAAAACTTAAGCTCTCTATGCTGAACGAAATACTCCATCGCCCAAAGAATCAAATAGCCTGCAGTCATTATGTAGTTAATCAATATTGGGTTGAACACTAAAGCAAATACACTTACCGAAGTCCCCACTATCATAATGGTCATCCTGACTAAGCTAGAATACATTAGGACCTTTATGATGGTTCTAGATGATTTAGCTTTTGCAGTCGGGTCAATCGGAATTTTTACGTTGATTGCTTCTGCAGCTCCTTTTATCTTCATTGTTTGACCGAAGTAGACCGCTTCGTTTAAAGTTTTTTCACGCTTAGCAAAATGAGATGGGAAAATGTAGCCTTTTTTAACCACACTCATCGCATAGTCACCTGGCTTTACAGTGAAGAAATAGTGCCCCTTGTGATCTGTTATTGCAGATGCCACCAGCTTCATCGTTTTAAAATCATGCAGGTTTACAAGTGCACCACTAACCGCCTCTTTTGAACCTTGGTCATACACAAGTCCTGCCTTGTCACGCTTTTTGGCAGCAAACAGAGTTAAAATATAGTTAATGATTACAAATAAAAGCTCTTTTATCCCCACTTGAGCCGCTAGAGATGTAGCTACGACTGTTAGAGCGGAAATGACCGAAAGTCCTCCTGCAGTAGCCAGAAACACTTGGAGGGCTAAACTTTCAGATGCAAGTTTAGCGATATCATTTGCAAGCAGTCTTAGACCTTCTGGTTGCTGAAATAACTTGGCTAGTGATGATACAACAGAGGTGTCTGTAGTATCATCAGGATTGTTAGGATCATCAGGGTTATTTGGATCATCAGGATTGTTAGGATCATCAGGGTTATTTGGATCAGAGGGATCGCTTGGGTCTGATGGATTATCTGGATCAGAGGGATCATCAGGATCTGGATCTGGGTCAGGATCTGGGATGGGGTCAGTATAAGAATAAATTATCTCAAGTTTTGGCCTCAAAGATGCTGTCCCAAAATCAGATGAGTATAACTGTTTACCAACATCAGCACTTTCAGTCGGATGCTTTATCATCATACCGTAATTCGACACTGCACCGGTCTGCCAACTGCTAGTCAATGAAGAGATGTTCCAAGAATACCAAGTGTTGCTAGTACCGACCGATGTTGTTGTCTCTGTAGAACCACTGCTCGATGGCTCATTACCTATGTCTAAAGTCGCCTCATCCCAAGAGCTTGTGACCCTATGGAGAGACAAATCTATTGTGGAATCAATTGGTCCGAACCAACCAATTTTATATAGATAAAGGACAGCCGAATCAACTGTAGCTCCAGCGGGAACAGAAGATAGGTCAAATTCTAGGTAACAACGAGCTGGCGGAGGGCTACCGCTTCCACCCCCACACCACAAAGTAGTATAATTCCCAGGATCATCAGGCAATATACCAAAAGCAGTAGAGTCTTTGCCCTCAGACCCTGGTTGCAAAGTTACGCTTCCAGTAGCACTAAAAGATGGTTTTGCCCCTCTGAAAAATGATGCCCAGAGTAGTGCCAAAAATAGGATAAATAGAATTATCCATACCCAAAGTCTAAATTTGCGTCTAAAAATAATCATAAATTGCTTTACTCTGTCATCTTCTAGCTATTAAATTATTTCTTCTCTCTTATCGTAACAGAAACCCCGGCTTTTTTCTCTTTTTTCTCTTGTCGTTTTTTCAAAACTTTTGTTATCATATCAGGCTTTTTTTCTGCCTCATCTTTTATTATAGATGGTTCTTCTTTTTTTGTTGATGTTTTGTCGTTCGGAGTTTTATTATTTGTGCTTATTTGTGGACTAAATTTGTGACGGTTGTTTTCATTCTTAATGGTCTTATTGACATAAACTTGCTGAACGATGCTAAATAAGGTTGTTACTATCCAGTACAAAGCCAAAGCTGCTGGCAAGGATCGTCCGATAAATACCGTGATGATCGGAAATATATACATCATTTGTTTTGTCATCATCGAAGCCGGATCATTCGATTTTGAATTATTCTTTGGAATCTTCGCCTGCATCATATAACTTAATACAAACTGCAAAGCTCCTGCTATAATCGGCAACACCCAAAGGTTCGGGATTGAAAGATCTATCCCGAAGAAAAATGTTTGAAGATGCTCGGGTTGTGGCACAAATGCATAAAGCATCTCAAACTTACTCTCGTCGAAGCCTATTAAAAATACTCTATAAAGAATCCAGATAATTGGAAGTTGGATCAGAAGCGGCAAACAAGATCCTAGTGGATTGGCGCCTTCTTCTTTGTACATCTTCATCGTCTCTTCGTTCAACTTTTTCTGATCGCCTTTGAATTTCTCTTTTAGCTGTGCAAGTTTTGGAGCCAAAGCTTGCATTTTAATTTGAGCTTTGGTTGCCTTAAGAGAACTTGGCAAGAGTAAAACTCGGATAACTACGGTGACTGCAATTATCGCCCAACCAACACTTCCTCCAAACATCCAGGCAAAATAAATCAGCAGGTTATAAAAGGGAACGTATAGAATTGTTCTAAAAAATGCGATCATAAATTAGCTTTTTAGGTTGTAGCTTTTTAGCTTATTAGGAGGAGAAATGCTAAGCGTCTGCTTCTGTCATCCTGAACTCGATTCAGGATCTAGTATCAGCAATTTAAATATTTGGTTTTTGATAATTGGGATTTATTTATTACTTGTTTCTTGCCTGTCTGCCGGCAAGGCAGGTATCTTGGATATTGTCTCAACGGGGTCAAAACCCCCGTGAGACCATGGGTTACATCTCATTATTCTCCAAACCCCAACAACAAAGCCTTTTACGGCTCCTTTTTTCATTATAGCCTCTTTCGAGTAATCTGAACAACTCGGAGTAAATCTACAATACCCAGCTGGATATAGTCCTTTAAACCAACCATGATCAGGTGAAAGAGTATGTTGATACAATTCAATAATAAATACTAGTATCTTTTTCATAATGTCAAAATTCGAATGTCTAATGACGAACAAAATTCCTAATTCTCAAATGTCAAATTGTTTGAAATTTAGGTTTCGATATTTTATTTGAAATTCGTCATTTGTAATTTGTCATTTCTTTCAAGCCTTCTTCAACCTGCTTCTTTATGGTTTGAAAGTTATATGGAAATTCGAAATCTTTTTTAACCAAAATTATAACGTCAATGTTGGGATCAATACTTGATATTATTTCACGAACTGCAGCCCGAAGCCTTCGCTTCAATGCATTTCTACGTGTTGCCCGCTTATTTACCTTATTTGATACCACAAAACCAAAACGAGGACCGTTTTGTAGCTTGTAGTTTGTAGCTTGTAGCTTGAAGCCAGATCCAGTCTTGTTGTCATCCCGAGCTTGCCGAGGGATCTCATCTCTCTTTTGTATACGCAAAGAGAGATTTTCAGTATCAATCTTCTTAGATCGCTTAAAAATCTTTTTAAAGTCTTTGTCTCTGGTTATGCGATTTAATTTCTTTAACATGACTTGATATTAGCACATAATACTCTCAAATAATAGGAAAACCCCGCACGATTTCAATCATACGGGGCTAGGGTTTTTGGTGAAGTTGTCGAAGGTCAAGCACATTTGACTCCGTCTTCGGTCAGCTTGGCAATCGCCGCTTCCTCGTCCGAATAGAAGTCGATGACATTGTCCAGCCCAACGGTGCTTGCCGCAGACCAAACTGAACCTTCGGCTCCAGAAACAACCATGTCTCCCCTTCGCGTTCTGCATCGGAACAATACGACCAACATCTGGCCAAACCCGCGCGGGGCAACGTAAGTTGCCAGCCTCAGGTCGATGACGATATCGGCGACTTGATGCTCGTCGATAAGTCCATCAAGCTCTTTTCTCAATTCATCAGTGCTTGTTGGACCATCAGGAATGACATTGCCATCTGGATAATAGACAACCTCCCCAACGACTCGAACGATCCCGATCCCATCTTCCGTCACTTCAGTCGTTATAGGCATGGGTTGCCTCCGAACACAGATTCGACGACTCAACATATCATCTTATATTATTTATTTCATTTTGTCAATCTCACAAACAGCAAAAGGTTTTATGGGGTAAAACAAAAAATACCCTTATGGGTATCTATACTAGCTTATAGCTAATAGCTTAAAGTTTAAAGCTATTTAAGCTGACAATTTTGTTCTTTGTTTTGTACGCCTTCGAGAAAGGATATTTCGCCCTGCTTTTTTGGCCATTCGAGAAAAGAAGCCATGTTTTTTGGCTCTTTTTCTTGTATTTGGTTGGAAAGTTCCTTTTCTCATGATGATAATTTGAAATTCTTACACGGATCTTTTACACAAATTTACACAGATCTTTTTGGATCATCTGTTTATCGATTCCTAAGTTCTTTAGTTTATTAGTTTTTTGTATAACAAAACAAATTTAGCACATAATTTATAATCAGTCAAGAATTAGCTTGTGCGATAATACTTTTTTATTTACTTGACAAATAAATCTAGGTTGATACAATACATTTGCATTCGATACTGCAGCTACGACCTATGATGTGCTCCGATGTGCCACCGGTTGCAGTTCGAATCAACATAAGGTCGGTGCTCCGAAGGGGCTCCCCCACGGAGTACCGACCGAAAACTCACGGGTCTAGGCATTCATCTGCCTGGACTCGTTTTCATATTTTATAATCGAAATATATACACCGTATAAAAAAGTATTTTCCATAATTTTGATTTTTGAACTTTGGTCTATGAATTTATCACCTTGCAAGGCACAGTATTGACATCCCCTGTGGATAACTTACACTAAATAAAGTAGACTTAAGTTACATTAAATTCACCCTATGGACAAAGTTAAGATTTGGAAAAATTCACTTTCAGAGATCGAAGTAACAGTCTCCAAGGCTAACTTTACAACTTGGTTTAAAAACACATTTATCATCGACTATAAAAAGAGTGTTTTTATAATAGGGGTGCCAACTTTCTTCGTAGAAGATTGGCTAAAGAAAAAGTATATAGACCAGATAAAAAATGCTCTACAAAATCAATCAGGAGAGAAGGTTGATGCGGTAAAGTTTAAGATCCAAGCCCCCAGTCCAGGTGAAGCAGTTATCCCCGACCAGACCAATGTTATCCACAACCCTGTGGATAAACCGAGAGATAAAAAAGGTCGAAAAAGTACTCAAAATTCACTACCCAAAAATTCAACTCTAAACAACATTTATCTATTTGAAAACTTTGTGGTAGGGCCCTCAAACCAACTAGCTCACGCCGCTTCAGATGCTGTAGCTAAAACTCCCGGATCAGTTTACAATCCCCTCTTTATCTATGGAGAGAGCGGTCTTGGTAAAACTCACCTGATGCAAGCGATCGGTCAAGAGATTTTAAATAAAAATCCAAATGCAAAGATCCTCTATGTCTCGACTGAAACCTTCGTAAACGACTTTATTCAGGCTGTGGAAGTCGGGTCAGGACGAGCTAAGGATTTTAAAAATCGTTATAGAAATGTCGATATCTTGCTTATTGACGATATCCAATTCCTCTCCGGAAAGGAATCCACACAGGAAGAATTTTTCCATACTTTTAATCATCTGCACCAAAATAACAAACAGGTTGTTCTAACCGCGGACCGCTTTCCAAAAGCTATCAAGGGGCTTGAGAAGCGTCTTTCAACACGTTTTGAGGGCGGAATGGTGGCAGACATCAGCCAACCAGATATAGAGACAAGAGCGGCCATTCTTAAGCGTAAATCAGCTCGGTATGAAACACAAGTAAATGATGAGGTTATTAATTTCATTGCGGAAAATATCAAATCATCTATTCGGGAACTCGAAGGAGCACTTACTAAGGTAATAGCGATGGCAGAGCTTAAAAAAGTTGCACCCTCAAAAGAGTTGGCTGCCGAAGTTTTGGGTCAAATAATCGAAATTTCAAAAACTATTATCACGCCCGAATTGGTCATAAAAGAGGTTTGTAAGTACTACTCTGTTCCAAAGGAAGATATACTGGGTCGAAAAAGAACTAAAGATATCGTTATGCCTCGTCAGGTTCTAATGTACTTGATGCGCCACGAAATCTCCCTAAGTTTTCCAGAGATCGGAAAAGAGATGGGTGGAAAAGATCATACAACTATTATGCATGGCTGCAATAAGATAGATTCTGAGTTATCAATAAATCCAAGACTTAAAGACGATATATCTACTATAAAAGATAAGATACATTCAATAGTGGGATAGTACGATAGTTAAAACGATGGTTATACAATTATTTAGCGATTGTCTGAACTATAGAACAATCTATAGGTTTATATATAAATATACTTAAGAAATATAATAGAAATAGTAATAAGGGCTGTGGATAAGGTGGATAAGTCAAATTATATAGAACCAACTTGAATATAAATGCTTCGATGTATGTGGAAAAAGTGGGGGAAAAAGTGGGGACAAAAAGTGTATAAGTTATAAACTGTGTATAAGTAAAAAAGATATACACAGTTTATCCACAAGTATCCACAGAAATATAAGGTAAATGTTAAAGTTATCCACAGGTAGTAAATACTACAACCGAATTATTCACTACTGTAAACCAAAAAGATCTAAAACAAAAACAAACGTTATCCACAGGGGCTGTGGATAATTCTCAGTATTTAATTGAGTTATAATAAGATTCCAAATACAAAATTAGAGCACAACCACCACAAATTGCTTCCACAAATTATCACAAATATTCGTGAATTAGTGCAGATTAGTGGATAAGATTAGTGTCGGTTGTATTTAAAATATTAAATGGAGCATTTATGAAAGCAGAAGTTAAACAGGCCAATTTCGCTAAAGTTTTGAACCAAGTAGGACGCATAGTCTCAAACCGAACCACACTCCCCGTCCTTGGTAATGTTCTTATAGAGGCAAAGGAAGGAAAACTTAGTATTTCAGCAACGGATCTGGAAGTCGCCATAACCACAAAGATGGTTGGAAAGGTTGAAAGTGATGGAATTGTGACTATCCCCGCTCGCCTACTTTCCGACTTTGTTTTGAACAATAACGATGAGAACATCTCAATATCTCTTAAGGATTTGACCCTCTCTTTAAAGTCTAAAAAGTATAGGGCAAATATAAAAGGGATAAATGCTGAAGAGTTCCCAACAGTCCCCGCTCGCCCCAAATCCAAGTTTTTATCTATAAAAGCATCAGAGCTTGCTAATGCGCTTCGAAGAGTCACTCTAGCGGCTGCCAATGACGAGACCAGACCAGTTTTGGCGGGAGTATATATGAAATTTTCAGGAAAGACTTTGACTTTGGCTGCTACAGATTCTTATAGATTGGCAGAGAAAAAGATTGAAATAACAGATAATACAGAAGAAAAAGAGATTATAGTACCATCAAGGACACTCAATGAAGTACTTCGGATCGCATCGGGCTATGATGGCGAAGCAGAAGTCGAGATAACACTCGATGAAAACCAGGTGTTTTTCGTCTTGGGGGAGATTCAGATCGTATCTAGACTAATTGAGGGAAGTTTTCCCAACTATGAACAGATAATTCCCAAAACCTCGTCTATTTCATCTGTAAGCAATCTTTTAGAAACTTTGTCAGCCATAAAGATGTCAGCCTTGTTCGCTAAGGAGATAGCTAACAATATTAAAGTCAAAGTAAGTAGCAGTGGACTAACTATTCGATCTGCTCAAGAGCAGGTAGGGGACACCCAATCAACTGTCGAGGCCAAAACTACTGGTGGCGAAGTGGAGGTTGCCTTCAACGCTAGGTATTTGATAGACGTTTTAGGAGTATTGAACGGATCAGAAGTCAAGATGGAATTTAACGACGACTCATCACCATGCGTGATTACCTCCAAAGACAATAAAGACTATGTTTATCTTGTAATGCCACTCAAAACAGATTCATGAGAATCTGTTTTGAGAACTCATAAACCAGTAAACCAAAGAACCAATGAACAATACTAAGAATATTGAATTATCCGTTTTTGAGTATTATTTTGTTTATCAGTATATTAGTTCATAAGTTATGTTAAGACATTTGACACTTGAAAACTTTCGATCTCACAAGAGGTACAATATTGATCTAGATAAAACTACCGTGCTCATCGGACTAAATGGTGTCGGAAAGACCAATGTTTTAGAAGCGATCACGGTTATTGCTCACGGTCGCTCTTTTCGTGAGGATGATAAGAGAAACCTGATCAATTTTGATGATAACTTTGCAAGAGTAGTTGCCGATCAATTGGAAGTATTTATAACCGATACCCCTAGGCTTAAGACAGTCGGAAAGATTCGTGGTGTCTCTAAGAGGATAACCGAATTTATCGGTATGCAGCCAGCAGTTGTGTTTTCACCAGAAACTATAGGCATCATAACTGGGGCGCCGGCCGAGAGAAGGCGCTTTTTAGATATTATGATTTCTCAGATAGATAAAGAGTATCTAAGAGCACTTTCTGGTTATACAAAAGTTAGACGCCAAAGGAACAGATTGCTTCAGGCGATTAGAGAAGGGGAGGCAAGTCAAGTTGAGTTGCAATTCTGGGATGATGAGCTTGTGAAGCATGGAAAGATAATCTCAAAAAGAAGATTAGATGTTCTCTGGTCGTTCAATAAAGAGTTGATGCGACTATATATTGAAATCTCTGGAGACGAAACAAGTCAGTATCAGATAAAATATATAAATAAATCTGGAGATGATCTGGGGCAAAAATTGAAGGAAAATAGGCTTAGAGAGATAGCTTATGGAGCAACGATTTATGGACCGCACAGAGACGACCTTGAATTTTCACTCAATACTAAAAATATGGCGAATTATGCCTCGAGAGGGGAGTTACGGTCAGCTGTTTTGGCACTTAAAATCGCTGAACTCAATTTTTTAAGCGATGCCATGAAAAATGACCCGATGCGCTGGGAAGATGATGCTTCGCCGATACTTCTTTTAGACGACATCTTCTCCGAATTTGATATAAAGAGGCGAGGGCACTTAGGAGGCATAATTTTACAATACCAAACTGTTATAACAACGACAGAAAAGGAACATTTGCCAGAGGATCTAATAGATCGGGCGAAGATAGTTGAGCTCTAAAAACGAACAACGATCCACATTCTCTTGAATGTTTTTTTGTATTGTGTTAATGTTTCGTGTAGGTGAAGGTGAGTGCCCTCAAACAAGAGAGGACGGTGGCATATAATGCTCGCAGCGTGTCTGGTCGCGTTCTGCATTGGGTTAATTGCGGGAACAGTTGCTGGTGTCTTCAAGTGGGCTTGGTTGGCGGGCGCATCTACTCTTTTGGGTTATGTCGTGACTGATCTAGTTACGAAGGAGATGGTTGATGTGACGACCATTTCTGATTCTGAACGAATCACAATCCCCATGGCATATATACTCGCGACGATTGTTACTCTTGTGGTGGTCATGGCGAGGACAAAACAGGGCGCGTCAAATTGACGCGCCGCCACATAAAATATTTTATTATCGATTTATTACATCCTTTCGGATGTTTTTTTATCTTTATGATACAATCATCTCATGGATAAAGTCTCAAAATTGCTTTTGAAAAACATGTCAAAAAAGGGTCTTGGGGGAGCAGCTGTAAGCTCCCAGATTTGCTTTTATGCAGATAAGTGGGGAAAGGGGCGTTTTTCTACCATCTCTTTTACACAGGGCACACTAAAGCTTGCGGTAAGCAATTCTTCCCTTGCCCAAGAGCTTGATATGGAGAAACAAAAGCTAATGGATTATATTGAGGAAAAGATCGGGCGAAAAGTAGTAAAAAAAGTCCGCATAATAAATACGAACTAAATTTGTGAAACAAATTTCAAATCTCAAGAACCAAGCATCAAGCACCAAGTACCAAACCGGGAATTTAACCGTCCTTTGGGCGAGGATTTGATTAGAAATTAGACTAATTAGAAATTAGAATTTCTCTACTGGTATTTCTCTGCGCCTTCCCAAGCGAGATTGAAAAGAGCCTTTTGAGTGTCTGCAATCTGTTTGGACTCTATTATTATTCCAACCAAAGGACCGCCTTTTTCGTATGTGGCAAAAAATATTCGATTGTCCTGAACCAATCCTTCAATTCTGAAAGGGAATTTGTCCCATGGAACCGATCTTGTTTTTCTCATGTACTCTTTCCCGTGTGGCATGATTGTTTCAGGCTCATCTTTTTTGGGAATTATGGCTCTGACACATATCCCTTTCTTAACTCTCATGGGAACATATCGATGCTGCAACCAATCCACCACTTTTTCATTGAATTTGGTTACCTGCATAAAGCTTAAGATCTCTTCTTTTTCCTCCAAGGTACGCATATATAGCTTTTTGATTCCTTCATAGCCTTCGAACATCTCAACTTTTGGTCTCAGTCCCTGCATCCTATAGATCGAGGTAAGCTCTGTGATGTTGTTCTTAATCTCTTTATATCTTTTCTCGTAGCGTTCTAATAAGAACTTGGGTGCTGTAGCCTGAAACAGGCGTCTTTTGCCTTGTGAAAAATCTGAGATAAGACCAGTCGCTATCATCTCGGGGAAGATTTCATAGAGAGTAGTTCTTTTGATGCCTGTGTTTCTGGCGATGTGCTGAGGAAGTTGTGGTCCCGATTCTAAAAGAGTCAGATATATCTCTGATTCTCTTTTGCCCATACCTAGCTTTTGGAGTAATTCTTGTGTATTCATAAAGTGACGAAAAACACGTCATTAACTAATATTATAATGTAGGCAGCAGGCTCTTGTCAAGGCTAGTACGATTCAAACAGAAATATTAAAAAAACGACGGGAACATTGACACAAGAGTGCATACATGATAATATAACTTGTTGTCTGGAAAATCTACAAGGCAGAGGAGCAAGACAATGGAGATGGCAATCTCTCTATCCCGGCTAATCCAGGCAGTATTGCTTGGTGTTTCTTGGGGGGCACTAAAGGTCTCGATGTCGTGGATTAAAGATAGGACCGTACGCAAGTCGGCGAATATTGCGCTTATGTTCGGAACTAGCAGTGGTATCGGATGTGCGTTTGTTCGAGGAGAAGATGTTGCCATGTGTATTGTCATCGGGTTGTTAGTAGCCTTGTTCATGGTAATCAGCGTGAAGATCGAAATAGCCAACGAGGAGAAAGGAGTAGTGAACAAATGAAGCAGATCATGGTGCACCTGCTACAGGATCGTAAACACTACTTGTTGGAGCCGGTGGTAGAAGGGAGTAGCGAGGGGCGCTATCGTTGGCTCGTCGACATTCGTGGGGTCGACCTAGTCGACTCGGTGCTCCTTTGGCACTTCTTCAGTAACATTTGTAGTGTTGCTGATAAGGCACTGAATGATCGCCAGAAGCAGGCGGGACTGGAGACGGCACGCAAGCTCGGTTACAATCTTGTTTTCGATGAAGAGACAGTGATCTCAGATGCAGTCATTGAAAGGATCTTCGCAGTTTACAGGAAAGTAAACAACCGCTTCACAAGCACTCATTGGAGGGATGATTAGGAAGAACACTACAACGCCTCGACGTAACTGTCGGGGCGTTCGCATGTTTGGGAATTTGATATTAGAAATTTTAGGGTTCGTTAGAACCCGATATGAGTATATGAGCTCATTTGTGGATTTTGCCATAGCCCGGCTTTAGTTCCATCACAGATTCCGTCATCTAGTGCGGTTCCACCACCAACTTTCTTGCAGACCGTATCATCTAAGTACGGTGCCCAAGTTATCACGTCTTCCGATCTTCCAGTCATAACTTGAGTTGGGACAAGGGACTCGTTTCCAGTTCTGTATGGCATTTCATAAAGATCTCCAACAAGTCGATTGGCCTTGTATTGTGCTGACTCGATGTATTTTTGTTCTCGAATTTTTGGATTCATTGCGTTAAATGTTCCAACGCCAGAACTCGAATCCCATTTGTTCGGATCTGGAGGATCTTCAATAGCAGGGTAGTAGCCATCTGGAGTACAGCTATAGATGACTCTATAAACGCCAAAGAGGTTAAGAGCTACGAACATTACAAGAGGAACAGTCACGGCTACTCCGAGTAATACATTTACTGCCATAGTGACTAGCAGTGTGCCAGAACCAGGAACAAGTCCCAAGGATTGCTCTAGGGACGCAATCTGTTTTGAGAAAGCAAGATCGATTACAAAGCTAATTAGTGCAGCGTAAAGGTCGGCCTTCATATTGTCTAGCCTTGGTTTTGCCCACTCTTTGAGGCTATCGGCTACTTCGCCTTCTCCAAGACCGGCTACATATTTTCCATAACCTTCGATTATTCCAGCTCCAAAGTTGTCGAATTTTGCAACTTCGCTAATCCCTTTTGTTCCAGCATCAAACTTACTTAAAACGCTACTTAGATTAGTTATAGCAGAGTATTGGTCATAGAATGAGTAGAATTGGTACATTGTTCCACTCGGAAGCCCCAGTTTTCTATCGGCCCAGCTTGAGATCCTTCCGATCACCCAATTAGTGCCATAGACGCTTTGAAGTGTCGGCATTTCGTTGCCCAATATAGTTGCAGGTGTTCCAGAATCTCCGCTTTGAATCCAAGAATAGATTGCCCCAACTGTTCCTGGCTCTATGGTCATTCCCATTATCTCTGGAGAATTGTGAACCATAAATCTATCGAGCGATGTCAGCATTCCAGAGGTTCCCAGAAGTACTCCCCAGTCACCTTCATTTGGTCCAGCTATGAAGTTTTGAAGAGGAACTAGTAGATTTAGATCTCTAAATTCTTGTGGCAAGCTGTCGAAGAAGCCTGCATCTTTAATCCAATTCTCAATGTATTGCAGAACGAATGCAGTTCTTACATATTCATCTCCGTTCCACATAGCCCAAGAAAAGCCTGCAGGCAGTCTCGGATCAAGTTTGGCCAAAAGGCAATCAGATGTTCTGTATTTGAACTGTTCGACAAACATCTTTCTTGCTTCTCTTTGTGCTTCTTCTCCAGCTGTCTTGGCTTCCTGTCTAATGAGGTTGGCATCAGTATTTTCTTGGTGCCAATTCGAGTAGCTCTGCATGTAATTGTTGTAGTCGTCACCGTATTTACTATCATCAAATACTCCATTTGCGATGTACTTTTGATCATTTTGATCTGGAGGAAGTTGTGTAAAACTTGAAACAGCCGGAGCAGAGGTGTTAGAGCCGGTTGGGATGTTGTATTTGGAGTCTATATTGCTCTCAACTAGAGCTGAAACAGTTGGTGCAGTTCTGGTTTGATGACGGGAATTTCTTATGGTAGTTATTGTTGATCCTCTTGGAAGTGCTGGGCTTGGATCGGTTATTGGCAAGAAGCCGTCGAGTGGAGTAACTTCTGGATCTGCATTGTTGATGGCGTAGATCCTATTTTCCGCTCTTCTTCTTGCGGCATCTTCGACGTCAGGATCACCGTAAAATGCATAGTAAATGTCCATATACTCAAACGCAAGCTCCTCATTTATTCGCATGGTTCCGTTTTCATCTCCAAGGATTGATCCGATTCCGTATGCCATTGAAAATACATAGAAAGGTCGCATATCTCCATCGAAGATCTTACTTATCTCGTTAATTGGCATATCGATACCATGCCTTTTATCTGAAAGGATTATTTGACCGTTTGCTCCTCTGGTTTCGAGCCTTACACCAGTTTCGTCGAGGAGGAATCGGTTGATGGCGTTGGTTGCATTTTGTTTTACAGCGGATTTATACTTTACGTTTCGTCTTTTATCCATACAATCTTTGTGACTTGAGTAGGTCGAATTGTTGTCATAATCAAGAGCCAAGCAGAGGCTGTAATCAGCTTCAGTTCCGTATGCATAATCAACAATTGTTGAGAGGCTTAAGTATCGAAGTAAGCCTGGGCCAATGTCACCACCGTAAGCATTTGCATTGCCTCCCAGCCCAAGTTGTCTATCCAGTAGAATTGCACCTTCTCGCAGTATCACAGGCAGGGCTCTATCGGGATGAGTAAGAATCTTTTCAATGGTTCCATATGAAAAGCCAGCCTTCTTGTCTAGATTGAATGAGAAGAGATCATCTAAAAACTCGTAGATTACTGCAGCCGGTGTAGAATTTGCAAATTGATCAAATAAGTCACCAGTTTTTAAGAATTTCAAGGCATTTTTTAACTCATTAACACGCACAGAATTTATCCCGGTATTGTCTAGTCCCAGCACATTAATAAGTGCATCTATTGCGATTGACTCGATTGCGGTGTCTGAAACTTCCTCTCGGTATTTATCTGGTGAGATAAGTCCCGTTAGCAATCTTTGTGTGGTGCCACTGTTAATTCCAAATGCGTTGTCCAGAGTATTTTGCCTAGATATAAATGATCTAAAGATGGATCGAAACTCCTCTTCGCTATAAGTATTTTTATTATCATTTAGATTTTTATTATAATTTTCTATCTCTGTATTATTATTGGTATCGCTCCAGAGAGGGCTTGAAGAGGAGGCGGCAAGGGTTCCAATCGCTTTATCAAGGTAGCCGTCAATTTTTTTCCATGCATCTCTGATTTGAGATCTAACTTCAACTGAAGGGTCTGAATCAAGAGCCTGAAGATACAGCTCAATTCCTGCAATTTTGTCGGAGACATTTTTGCTTCTATTAGCACTGTAGTATTCACTTCCAAGCTGACTTTCCATAAAGTTGCCTAAAAACTCTTCTGTTTCACTCGGAACTGGTACCTTAAATGCCCGAATGAAATTAGTTTTTCCGATTCGAGATATTAGTTCAGATAAATTAGCTCCGTTGAAAGATTTGTCAGGAAGAGCCAAGAAAGATTCGATTTTGCCACCACCGAAATTGTCGTAGATAGATCCCTGCAGATTAAGCCCATGAATTCCCAAAACATCACCGAGAATCTGCATTGCGGCTCTCTCCATTGCACAGCGTCTCTGGTCAGAGTTTGAGGCGGTTATGATCTCTTCCATACTTCCCCTTCGAAGCCCCAACTCTTCATCCATCATAGCGCCACCAACTTTTCCAAAAACCTCTTCTGCTCTTCCATTAAATAGATCGAAAAAGTCTCCTGGGGTAAGTTTGGCACGTCCAAACGATATTCCTAAGTAATCGTTCATATAGCTAATAGCAAAGTGCTCAATTATGGAGTAGCCATATATCTTAAGAAAGTCGATTGGAACTTCATTGTTGGATGAAACTGCTCGGCTAAAAACGCTATCTGTTGATAGAGAAGATATCCCTTTTGCTTCAAATACTAGTAAAAGGGAATCATAATTATCAAATTTTGCCTGAGAGTTGTTATTTAGAAAATCTGAAATCTTTTTGTCGATATCGATTTTTGGGTTTGAACCATCTTGCAGGAGAGATCCACTTGAATTTGTCCAATCATCGACTGCTTTAATGATTGCCGATTTTGTTTCCTCGAGATAATCAACTTCTTTATCGGGGTTTGCAATCCTGAATTCATTAGCTGCGGCATATGAGCTAAATACGTGTTGGCCGTCTTGGTCGAAGTAGTAGTAGCTGTCATCGGGTGAAGGTTTTGATGCGCATTGTCCGCTTGTGTCTTGATGCTCGATGTAGCGGTTGTTATCTACATAATAAATCTTGTTGATCGAAGGATTTTCTGCGCCATCTCGAACGGCGACAAATGTCTCAAGGGCTGCTTCAGAGATACCCAATTTTGTGGCCAGTTCTCGTATCTCGTCACTTTCAACTGAAGCTTCATCGTATTTGCCTAACGGTTCGCTTTTAACAAATGCTTCAGTCGTTCCGATCGGCATTTTATTTTTAACATCGTTTTGCTTGGCCTTTTCACGAGCTGTCGCCCAAGCTCCGAAGTCACCGTGAGTTAAGCTATTGAAACTAAATCCTTGAAGATTTAAGGCTTCCAATATGACTTGGTTGGCGTTGTCTGTCGTCATCTTGGCATTTTTAACCAGTCCATCGCGAATTTGGTTGATAGTAACCGCAAATCCCATCTCTTTGTCATCTAGGATCTGACCTGTCGATCCGATGCCGGCCTTCTCTTCCAAACTAGCCATTCCAAATGCTCTATAAAAAGCATCCTTAATATCGACATCGTCCTTAACAACAGATTCCATGATAGCTGCAGCGTATTTGAAGGCGAGTGGGGGAAGATTTAGTTCAGTTCCTAATTTAGCAGAAGCGTGATAGATGAGAAAATCTTTGACGTCAATTTTTCCTGAAAGAAGCAGTACCAACTCGCCAGTTGTACCGCTCATCATGTTCGAAAGATTGAGATCTTCTATCCTAAAGCCGTTTTGAGTCTCTCCAGTGATAATTTCATAGGAAGCTTTTGCGATTACCTCGACATCCCTATTCAGTGCATTTATCAGGCTAACGATCTGACCATTTGCTCTAACTTCGGTCGCATTTGCTATCGCTCCGAGCTCGTAAGTCATTCTGTTTGAAGTTGAAGATGTTTCGACGACAATCGTCTCAATCACCGAATAGATGTTTGAGGCTGAAATGTTGCTATTTTCCAGAAGATCTAGGGATTTTTCAAGTTCTGCAACAGATATGCTCATCTGTCTAGCTAAAGCTTCAACCGATGGGTCATTTATGGCATCAACTGCGGCCCTAAGTTCGCTTGATCGAGACTTAAAAGATGCACTGCGTTTCTTTATCTCTTCGACTCTATCGAAGTAGAATTCATAGGTGTCCAATACATCTGCAACAGCCGGTATCCTGTTCTTTAAATCGTTGACTCCTCGCTCGATTGCGGAAGAGTTTCTGACTGCTTCCGAAAGAATTCTTTCTCCAAGTCTGTTGTAAATGCCCAGTGCATCATTTGTGGACTTACTTACAAAGATGCTTTGAACATCATTCATATCTATGCCAAGGGTCGAGGCGTATTTGCCCTCTGATAGCTCCTGAATCTCTCCTGAAACTTCAACTATAGAGCCGTTGTCAATTTTGTATTTCTTTGCAGTAAAGTAGATGTTGGGGTTTCTTAAGAAGTCTTCAAGACTTGCTCTTAAGGTGTCAGATGTCTCTAGCCCTTCTGCCACCGCTCTATAACCTGCACTCTTTAAATCTTCAACAGAAAGTGCCCCGGTTAAGAACCTATCGATAGTCCCTTCTGGCAGATTGAACATCTCATCTCTTAAGTTTTCATTACCCCCACCATCATTAAGTTTAGGGTAGTTGTAAGCAATGGAGACGAAGTGAGATCTTGCAACAATTTCATTGAATTTACTAGGGTTCATGGAACCCGACTTTAACTGTGCTGTGGTACCATCTGGTATCTCTAATAAGCTGTCAATGCTTTTAGGAAAGCTTAAAAGTCCTTTTAGCTTGTATTTTCCGGTACTATCTTCAATATCCTTTAGATTTTGCTTACCAAAGAAGGACCCAAACTGAAGTCCCAAATTTTCCTCAACGATTCGAGAGCCTACTGCTTGGTGGACTTGATCTTCATTGGTCATCTCGTATTTGAAAATGTCATAGGGAAGTCCCAACTCGTATGCGATTCTGCTCATTCCAGTTTGAGTAAAAATCTCGTCTCTGTCGGTGCCGTTTAGAGCGCCGTAGGGAAGGTTTAGCCTTTTCTCTATGGCGTAGCGTCCAACTGCTTGACTTAAATCGTCTACGGAGTTTAAAGAGGGATCCAAAAAAGGTTCTCTATCCAAGTTAAGGTTGTCTGCAACTATGACACCACCAAGACCTCTTAGAACTCCAGGCAGATCGAACTTCCAAATCTCTCCATTAGGAGCGTTTATAGAATTGGCTAAAAATGCTTGACCGATAATAGAGATAATATCACCGAAGTTTGCATACTCCATATCACCCAATTCAGAGAAGTCTATATTCATGCTTGAGAGCATCTCAACTATGGCATCTTCGCTCATTGAGACCAGCATATCGTTGTAGCTTGAGTCGATTGCATCTTGGTCTGCGCCATATCCTTCACTAGTTTGCCATTGAAGTTTTAAAGGTTTTGGTGGATTTGCAGTCTTTTTGTCGGAGCCAAGACGCTTCTTTTGAATCAAAGTACACTTAAAATCATCAACTTCAGAGATGTCTATCGCTTGGCCTTTATAGTGGGCCGAGATAGTGGCCGAACTCTCATCATCGACAAGGATAAAGTCAGAGATCTGTTGGTCGATCTTGCTTTCAGAGGATTGAATCTCTCCGGCAACTAAAACTTCTGATTCGTTCAGTCCAGAGTTATTTAAAAGTTCATTGACTTCACTGGATTCGGTTTCGGACTTATAGCTCTCAATTGTTTGATCTTCTTTTTCTTTTTTTGTTGCTTCATCTTCTTCGGCTTCAAATGATTCTCTGGAGAACTTGGTATTTTCTCGAGTATAGTTTCTTCGAAGTCTATAAACCTTTATCTTCCAATGCCCGGCACCACCCCTAGGGTCATCTTTTGGTCGAACCAGATACGCCAAAGTTGCTATAACTTTTTTATCTATCTTACTATTTTGGGCTTCATCGATCTCGCCTTCGATCGCCTCAATATTGTTGTTGATTTCATATATTACTGAACTTTGAGAGATTCTTAAAAATTCTGCCAATTTGGCATAATCATTTAAAAGTCTTTCTTTAATGTAGGAGTCATCTATCTTGTTTTTAGCCTCAAGGACAGCTTTAGAGAACTTCTCTCCATCTGAATCTCTATAGGAGATTAGCCTATCGACACTATGACCGGTGAGAGTTGAGAGCTCTTCAAGATCAGTATATAGATTCGGTATCACACTGTTTAGAAGTAAAGTGTTATCAAGATCACGTCTGTCGGTAGCATTTAGAACAACTCGTTCGCTGTTGAATCTTTGTTGCCCAACATCGCTTGGGTATTCGGGTTGATAAACGTCAGGTTCATAGACATAGTTTGCAGGTTTTTTGCCAAATTCAATTTCAGCACCTCCCTCATCAATTTCGAAATCAGTTGGCGCTTCGGGTAGATCGTCCTCTGTGGTATCAGTCGGTGCTACTCCTCCATCAACAATATCTTCATCCAAAATTTCGAATGCTTTGGCTTGGCTGTAATTGTCGATAATCGGCAGGTACGGATAAATCAAAAAGACAGCGATAATCAGGTATGATGTTAAGGTTTTTATAATTTTATATACTGTATTTTTCATATTACCAACCTAGCGCTATTACTGGATCAATAGTGTCGTCTGTTATTCCACACGGTCTGCCGGATCTGTTTGTAGCTTCGCATTTTCCATCAGGCTTATTTACTTGAAAGTGAATATGGGGTCCAGATGATCTACCATTGTGTCCACTTCGACCAATAAACGAGCCTTTTCTAATTAGGCTTCCTTTTTTGAGTCCAAGTTCAGTGGAAGAGTTTTGTTTCAGATGGTGAATTTCCCAGAGGTGCTCGGTCCAAGTCCCGCTTGTAACACGAACGACGATAGTATTTCCAAAGCCTCCATTTTCACTATCACCTACACTGTTGTAATTATCTACGTTTTCATCGTGATCAGCTATGGTATCTTCCAGATAAATTACTTCTCCATCGGTAGCAGCGTAGTATGGAATTCCGATTGGGACATACGCATCTATTCCCCTATGGACGTAGCCTTCCCTTTGCTTGCCCCATGGGCTGGAAATGTCACTAGCAGTTTTATGTACCGCAGGAAATATCATACCGCCTGGTGTTTTTCCAAGTAACTCACGTAGCAATGCAATGTCATCTGGATTCGAAGCTTCAATATATTCTGGAACGGAATTCCCGTCTGCGCCCCTATTGGCCTTAACTATTCTAGCTATGGCAATTCCGCTGATACCGAATAGAAGTATTATGGTAATTGCTGGAGTCATCATGGCCGCAAGTGCCTTTTTCCAATTACCGTCCTTGAGGCCGAGCTTTATCGCAATCTTTGTGGCCTGTTCGGTTGTCCATTTTCCTATTCCAGCAGCCCATGTTCCAACACCGGAAGCCGCAAGTGCTGTAAAAGCTGCACCTCCTGCGGCTTTTGATCCAACTTTAGCAGTAGTGTCAATGGCAGCGTCTTTAGCCCCCTCAGCGGCTCCCCTAACACCACCCTTTGCGGCGCCTTGAAGTGCTCCCTTTTTTGCTGAAGATGCAAGATTACCCTTGAAGCCACCTCTAGTCTTAGAGGTGTCATCTTTAATTTTTTCATCGGCACCACGAATTGTGTCGATAGAAGGACCACCACCTTCTTGAAATTCCTCAGGCGCTTTGTTTGGGTCTAAATTTTTATCTTTTTCTTCTGGCATAATCAATCCCAATTTCCTCCATATTGAAAGTGCATAGGATCGCAAACATTCCTAAACTTTGCACCCCAAAAAAAACCGTTCTTTTCAAAAGCATCACTAACTTCTTGTGGAATGTCTTTAGTGCAAGCGTTAGGATCTCTTGCTGTAGTATTGCTAAGGCTAGATCTTCTGACGTTTCCATTTGTTTCCCAATTAACATCTATCGCAAGTCCTGTTGAGTGAGGACTAAGAACACTTAAATTGTTAGTGTTTTGTCTTATATGAAAGGCTCCAGTATCTTTTTGTCTGATCGTGTATTTTGTACCTGATGCGATGATGTCACTTTCTACATTTTTCAAATTATTGATAATTGATTTATGTATTGAGACTTTTATATCCATAAATTTTACAGTAACGATATCTCTTTTAATCTGGTTTTGACCTCCAAGAGCACTCATCACTTGATCAACATTTTGCCATTTTCCTGCATAGCCGTTAAACCCAGGCCCAATGCTTCTGTAGTCAGTACCGACTGCACCAGAACTGATACAATCTGCACCGTAAACTACCCCCGAAGCTAAAGTCTGGTCAACTGCAAAGCCGAAAGTTATTTTGTCATTGTGATTGACTGCTAGGTTAGCAAGAACTTCATTTTGAGCACCAATCACTTGATCTTTAGTTGGTCCCCACTCATATCCGGCGACTGCTACAATGCTTTTGCCGTTTTTATTTGCAGTGATAATAACCCGAGTTCCTGCTGGTGGATTAACTTTTATACCAGTTTCAGGGTCATTATTGCTATACCACCTTGAATTCATTATCCATGTGGAATGTTCAGCTGATGGAATCTCTGTTGATCCTCTGCCGATGCTTCCATTTTCTGGCGGTGTCCATGTCTGATTGTCAATATTACATAATGGGTGTGAAGAGGGGCAATTTGACTCAAAAGAAGTAATATTCAAATGTCCTTTGATGCCATCTTTCACATCAGATGGTTGGCCCTCTCCTTTGGAGGCGATATGATCTTCTTGCGATATCAATCCGACGCCACCCTCAGGGATATAAAATGTTTGTGATCCTGATTTAAATTCCTGTGTCGTTGCTGGAGCTGTTGTTCCACCACATATTCCACCGAAATTTACTGATGAAGGGTTAAGTTCTCCGGTTCTATTTTTAATGGTTAAAAGTGTCATACCAGCCAGTGCACCACCTGCGATAAAGAGGATAATCAAACTTAAAACCACTACAACACCAATAAGTATTGTATTTCCGTTTTTATAATGAATTTTATCTAATCCCCTCATATCTCCCCAAATAAGCTACGAGCTAATCAGCTAGTGAAACGATATAAAATTGGTCATTTGCTATGTAATAGATAAGGTTGCCATTTCGTGGTGAGATAATCTCTTTTACAACTTTCTTCTCTGGTAGTTCAATAAAAAGCCCCTCATTCTGTTTTTTTATAACATCGTAAACAAATACTGATTCAGTTTTTTTCTCTTCATCCCAAGTGGCGACGACGACTTTATCATTTGATCCTTCAAACCAGTCAATCTTTCCTATCTCTGCCCGAAGATCTAAACTTTTTTTATTCTCTCCATTTGCATCCATTATGGAGACTATAGACTTTACCGGATTTGCTGGGTCATCCGAATAAGTGCTGTAGATTATCTTCGAGCCGTCAGGAGAGAACTTTGCTTCTAAATTGTTCCCGGCATCGCTTACCTCTTTAAAGGACCTTGTGTATGCGTTAAAAAGGAAAATCTTGTTTTCTTGAGTATTGTCATTTCTAGGAATTACTATAATCCATTCGGAACTAGGTGAAAAATTTAGATACGGATTTTTAATGTTAGCATCGTTTAAATTGGCGACTCTTGTGATATCGGTATTGTCTTTATTGGCAAATACTAGAGACTTTTCACCTGAAGCAGGGGCAAAGTAGTAAGCGATCTTTGAATCATCTGGAGAGAAGACAATGTCACCGATGTTATCTCCATATTTAACCTCTTCTTGGTTTACGAAATTATATTTTTTGAAGTCAAAGTAATAAGCAGTTTTATTTTTTTTATGGATTGATGCATCTTTTTTGGGTGACCAGATTATATCTTCAATGCCTGAAAGTGGAGGGTTGGAGATGGGCAGATTGTAGATAGTTTCAATTTTGCCGGCATCATTTACTTTGAATTTAGCTTTGTATAGTGCAGATGCGTTATCTGCGAAATAGAAAACGGTGTTAAAATCATCTCCCTCGGTGATGAATTGAACATTGTCTGCCGCTGTTGCATCATCAGATATTGAATAAGGTTTAGGAATGCGTTGAAGCGAAACTTCTATTTCAGATGTTCTGGCTCTCTTCAGATTCAATTCAATAATTTGAGAAATGTATCCTTCAGATTCAACCGTAAGTATGTGGTTTCCCGGGGAAAGTGTTGTGGATGCAAAGCCGTTATTTCTAACAACTAAAGGGATGTTGTCGATGGAAACTTGCGCATTTCTAGGTTCAATATTTACTTTTAGTCCAGACCTATTTAGAAGCAAAAGTAAAAGAAGTAGAGACAAAACCACTACTGCTAAAACTGTGTACATTGTTTTTTTGTTGACCTTAAGGCGTTTCATCTTTTATTTTGAATACAACCGACACTAATCTTATCCACCAATCTGCACTAATTCACAAATATTTGTGTTAATTTGTGGAAGCAATTTGTGGTGGTTGTGCTCAATATTATTTCCCCAAAAGTTGTCTCGGATCTGTAGTTATGATTTGATCTTCGGCGAATGAAGCCACAACTTTTATAGCAACATGGTTAAGTCCGGCGAAGAAGAGTCCTTCTCCAACATCACTTTCTAAGAGCAGGTATTTTTCTCCTTCGGTCAGATTGAAAGTGTCAGAAACGATGTCTATGGAAGAGGTTGATTGTTTCATAAGTAGTTGCATAGATGAGTTTGCTACAACTGCTTTTCCATATTTTGAGCCCAAAAAGTCTTCTACATCTTGTGAGATAACTGTTACTCCTAAGTAATACTTTCTGGCTCTCTTAACCAAGCCGTGCAAGAATTTGGCGCTATCTTCGTATTGCATCATCCACCAAGCCTCATCAACCACCATAATTCGTCTCTTCATCTCCATTCTAATATTGGTCCAGATGTAGTCTAAGATAAGGTACATGGCAACGGGGCGAAGTTGCTCTTCCAGATCTCTTACTGAAAAAGCCACAAAGCCTGACTTAAGTTCGAAATTGGTAGGTTGGTTAAATAGATTTGCAAATGTACCTTCAACGTATTTTGAGAGCCTTGCTCGAAGATTTTCAGTACCATTCATATTTGCAAGGACGTTATAAAAATCTTGCATGAGTGGTGGTTCATTCTTTTGCGATTCGGGATCTGTTGTTATATCTTTTAATCCGTATGTTTCATAAAGTGCTTTATCAACTAAGGCGTCTTCTTCGGGACTCAATCCTCCTACCATCAAATTGATTAAACCGTGAACTGAAGATATGGTGGATCGAAGTAAATCTTTACCGGACTCATCCAATTCACTTTTCGGTCTTGGAATGTCGAAAGGATTGATCCTGTTTTCAGAGTTCAAAGATATGGTCAGATAATCGCCACCCACAGCTTCTGTTAGAGCCTTGTACTCATTTTCTGGGTCAACAACCACAATATCGGTTCCAAGCATCAGGTAACGCAAAATCTCCAGTTTTACGGCATAAGATTTACCCGAACCGGACTTGGCAAAAACTACAGTGTTGGCATTTTCTAAGTTAAAGCGGTCAAAGATTATCAAAGAATTGTTGTGTCTGTTTATTCCATACAAGATTCCGTCTTCTTGGGTAAGATCTGTCGATGTGAATGGGAAGGTAGAGGAGAGTGAGCCGGTGTCGAAGTTGCGCTTTATGTCTAATTGATCAGACATCAGGGGTAAAGTAGAGTTGAAACCTTGTTCCATCTGCATCAAAGACTCTTTGGTGTAGATAAGCATGCTGCCTAAAGTAGATTCCACTTGGTCGGTATAATTTTTTAACTCCTCAAGAGAATCTGCGTATATCGTAAAGTAAAGTCCGAATTGAAACAAGCGGATCTCTCCTCTCTGGAGAACATCTCGAAGTGCCTCGATGTCTCCAAGGGCGGTCTCTATCTCCACATCTCTTGGTTGTCCTTTTTCAACTTCAATTTGTCGGGTTGACTCTAGTTTTCCGATTTGACCCTTCAAATCTCCCATCACATCTTTAGTCTCCATTGGATGAATATACATTCCAACGTCTATGGTCATATCGAAATTAATAATTGGGCTTAACCAGTTTGTCTCCAAGTACCTAGGATAGGTAAACACAAATAAGGTTCGTGCAAACTTGGCACCAACTTGAAGATGATTTGAACCAACTACAAATGCAGCAGGGGCTATGATGTCTCTTACGGATGCAATACCTTTTTGAAGTTTCGCTTGGAGCTCTTTATCTTGATTGCTCCAAAAAGCCATATCCTTTGCGCCTTTTTCGCGATTTATTACATTTTGTTTCGCCATTTTTCTGGCGTTTTGTTCATCTGCCATGGTTAGCTTCCTAGGTTTTAGCTTATTAGTTTGTTAGGACTATAAGCCATTGGTTATTTTATTTAACATTTTCATTACTTCAGAAAGTAAATTATCAGCAGTTTTCCATTCTTTGTTATCAACTAATTTCAATCTTTTAGCAATTTCTATTTGTGTTTCAAGTTCTGCACCAGATCCATATGCCATCAAAAGAAAGTGTCTATAATCTTTTCTTGATCCTCTTTTCCTGCCTTCTGCTATGTTTGATGGTATCGATACACTACATCTTTTTTTTTGGCTGATTAACCCGAATTGTTCTGATTTTGGGTATAGCACCGTAACTCTATATATCTCTACGACTAAATCCATTGATTTCTGCCAAACGATTAACTCTCTGTAGCTGTGTATTTTGTCATTCATAATTATATTATGTATTGTCTTGCTAATTAGCTAAGAAGCTATAACCTACTACCTAATCAGAAAACTTTTTGTTTAAGTCAGGACTTTGAACTGGAGTAGCTGCCTCATCGGGTTCTTTAGGGGTTACTGGTTTTTCAATCCGTGGAAGATTTGATGGTTGGTTAGGATTTTCGGATTGAGGTGAAGGTGAGACTGGATATTGAGCAGGAGTTGTCGGTTGATTTTGTGTTGGAGTCTGGGTCTGTGAGGTAGTTGAAGTCTCTGAAGCTTTCTCATCTGTTGCAACCGAAGCAGCTGGAGCTGCTTCCCTTGAAGCTCGTGAAGCTTCATTTGCTTGTTGTTTTTGTGTTTCTTGAACTTGAGTAGTGTTATCGATAGTAGGACCGCCTATACTGGTTGCTTCCACTGCTTGACTGTCCAATTTTTGAGTCTCACTGGTTGGCGAGTTTGCTGCGGAAGTTATATATGAAGATGAGATATTTTTAGCTTCTGTCATTCTCTCTTTCCCAGAAATCTCGGGATTAAATATTTTGTAGAAAAGTTCTATCGCTTCTTGTGTAGAGACCTGTTTTGCGTGAAGTCCCATTCCCGCTAAGCCCGATGCGACTGTTTGAGCATGCTGGCGAAGCTCTTTTGCATGATGTGTAAACTCAGTATCGGAGACCTTCACTTTTGAGATTTCGTTATTTTTCGGAAATATTTTTCCCAAAAGTCCACTCTTTGCGCTTGCTAATGGTTGGTACCCAACTACTACATAGAATGATTTTTTCATAATATTTGCTACACCGATTAGCTGTCTTACAAAATCCACATAGTCTGTGGTTTGGAGTTTCAAAAGTTCATTTTGTTGATTTTCTGCCAATGTCGAAATTGTATTTAAGTAAGGAGTAAGATCAAGTTTTTTAGACTGAATTGCGATCTGGATTGGAAAATGAAGAGAGTTGAGAAAACTTTGATACTGAAAAACTAAAGAGTTTTGTTCTTGTTCGCTTTTCAAATCAAAGTTTATAGCCCCAACCGACAAAATAAGTCGGTACTGGCCGTTTTTAAGGATCACAATACCGTCTTTGATTCCGGCTATTGGCACATTTTCTTGAGTCGATGCGTTGCTCATATTTTTTTTGTTAATCGTTTCTCGGTTATGTCAATCGTCTATACGATCAACCATTGACGTTTTATGATACAGGTTTCGTTATCGTAAGACGAATGACTATCATTTACTATCCAGTCTTTTTGCTAAGTCGGCGATCTGTTCGCTTTTCACATTTTTTTGTCCAACTTGGTTTGTATCTGTTTTACTTTTTGTATGATATATCTCAACAGAGAGGTCGGATTCAGATCCTTTGTGCCAAACTCTGCTTCGAGGAGTCGTCAAGTATTGGACAAAAGAAGCAACAAAGTGGAGAAACGGTCTTTCGTTAATTTTCAAGAAGATTATCGCAATTGTAAAAAGGACGATTATAATCGCAAGAAGGGTAGAGAGCGGGGCCGGTAGAGAGATAAAAGATACATAAGCAAGACCGCCTCCGACTACAGCGTAGACGAATTGAAGCATAGTCAAAGGACCGAGAATTCGGTCTGGCATATCGATGTTTTGTGGAACCTTGTAGCGCACTTTCCCCTCACGTTTTTGTTAATCGTTTCTCGGTTACCTGCCTGCCGGCAGGCAGGCGACGCCCGAGTCGTTTTCGGTTATATCTATCGTCTTATACGTTGGACTATTGACGACGTACGATACGAGCTTCGTTACCGTAAGACAAATATTTCTTAATAATGCCAAGAACCATTGGCTTGTCGTTCTACAGTCAAAACACGCCAAATAAACTTGGTTTTTCCATACAATCATATTATAACAAGATAGAGAAAACCCCGCAATGGGGTTTTTGTGATAGTGCCGCAAGGCGGCTACAGTGCGTTCAAAGCACCCCAATCATATTTAAGGGGTGCTTATAACAGACAGTCGTTTATTGTGAAGTAAGATAATAAGTGGTTAATCCCTTGTCAGGGCTTTGGACCACCAATGTTATTTGGATTAGAACCGATGGGGCGGGGAGGGCTTGGAGTAGCAGCAGCAGTGTTGGTTGTTGAAGTGTGGACAGGAGGGCTAATTCCATCCGTTCTATTCGGAATAGGAATCTTAATTTTATCCGCTATCTTTCCAGTTTCTTTCCCTATAGCTTGAGAAAGACCGCTCATAGCTTTTTTGTCTCCAAAAACTTTTCTTAAGGCCCTCTCTGTATCTTGAGAAGTTATTCTACTGTCAATTGAAGTAGCTGGCATTGCTTCACGGATGCTTTGACCCACAGCGTCACTTAGCTCTTTTGAAACATTATCTTTCGCTGTAGCTTGGCTACCTGCTGGCAGGTTTTGAATTGCTTCAATTATGCCTTGGTTTGAATCAGCTATTTGGTTTGCAACTCCTTGTATAAATTGGGTGCCCTGAGCATTTGGTTGAGTTCTTGCATCACCAACTGATATACCACTGGGGATATTTTCAGCTTGTCCATCTAGGATTAATCTAGATGTTACACTGTTTTTAACTTGATTTTGCATACTCGCTTTTCTACTAGCCAAGTATTCTCTTTCCATGTCCTCCCACTGTTTTGCATAAGCGGGCATATCGCCTTTAAGGCTACTGATTGGTTTAGGTTGTGTAGTTGCAAACCCTTCAACAGTGTGTTGAAGATTAGAATAAAAACCTTTTAAAAAATCCTTTTTTTCGCCATCACCTTTCATGAGATTTAACTTGGCTGAGATGCCTGGAGCAATCCCCTTGGCAGCTTCTGAAGCGCTATGTAGATCACTATCAATCTGTGAGGCTCCTTTTTCTAGTTGCTTTGATAATCCTTCTAGATTTGTTGTGGTGTCTTCCGTCAGATGCTGTTTTACTATTCTAAAATTTGACATTTCTTGATCAAGTTGATTGATTGCAGCATCATTTTCTTCTTGGACTAAACTACTTCTGTTGCTTCTAATGCTGTCGTGCATTTCTTGAATTGATTGTCTTTCTTCATCTGACAATCCGCTAACATCCACCCCAGCACTTTTTATAGACTCTTCGAAGTTTCCACTCCCATTGATCGCTACAGCCCTTATCGCTTTAACTCTATCTTCTCCGATTATGTTTACTGCTGTGGATGAGTCAACGGGTATATTATCAACGCCTTCCCCCACAGCTGAAGAAGATTGGAACCCAGCTTGATCTATTTGGCTCAATTGTATAGGCATACCTTTTTTGTTTTTTATCCAATAAGGATTGTCGGTAATTTCAGTTTCTAGATCATTTGCTAATTTTCTTTCTTCGTGCACAGGGCTACGTTGAAGTTGCTTGACTCTAGCAAGAAGAGCCATCAATTTTCTTCCTCCAGTATCATCGTCAGTCCATTCTTTGTTGATCCTGTCATTAGGGTCATCGCCTGGAAGCGCTATTCTGCCCCCTCTTTTGTCATCTTTGTAGATTTCAAGCATATCCTTGACTTCGCTAATGCTAGCGTCATGGATTTGAGGGTTTTCTCTGGCTTCTGCTCCAGCGTCTTGTCGCAATTGTGCCTTATACCTACCAATTTCTGGTCCGCCTTTTCCGGTAGCGACTCGCTTATAGATTTCGTTTATCCTGGCATCTTTGTATTGTTTTTCCTTTACAAGTCCTGGCGCTTCGTTGCTTAACTGCCTCGAAGCCTCTCTATCTAGGTACCATTTACCAGGTTTTGTGTCCCTAAATCGATTTGCTATTCTTCCTTTTTCTCTTTCATATCGTTCGCCAACACGTTGTTTTGCAAATCCAGTGGCTTTCCCTCCCGTTGCCCCCCAAACTTTTTTTCCTACTCCTTGCCACGTACTCATTATCCCACCACCGAGTTTGAAGGGAGAAGTGATTGCCATATAGTAACAAGCCATTGCAAAGACAATAGCCAAAAAACCTGTGTAATCATTTATCGTACTTATAAATTTGCTACCTAGCCAGAGCCAGAAGATAGATACTACCGGTAAAAATGCCCATTTCATAAAATTCTGCCACCACTGGTTAAATAGGCTTTTTGTTTGAGGCAATACTGTTGAGATAAAAGCTAGAGGGGAGAGTGCGACTAAAAAGTAAATTACATAGTTTCGAATGAAGAAGAGAAAAGCCAGAATAAACATCAAAATCGCTCCGATAAATTCAAAGATTATTAGAACCAACAATTTCCAAAAAGCAGCAGAGTAAAATTTTCCAGAGCCTTCATCAACCATTGCATCCATCGTGTTTTGAATCAATGGTGATTTAAAAACTTTAGCGATGCCGATTTGACTGGAGCCAATCGCAGATCCATCACCACTAGCACCCGTGGGACCTATGATCAGTGCAGACATCACTATGTTCGAGAGATCGATTATGATACGACAAATCAGGTAGCTAAAGTTTGCAGCGACTATTGCTAAAATCAGAGTTGGTAGAAACTTTTTGATCCCGTAAGTGTTTATGTTCAAGCGCAATATATTCGCAAAGGCTATGAATATCAAAAGACCAATCCCAGCATAGTTGATAAGATCTAGGATTGCATCCCAAACAGTTTTTATTGTGGTTGAGGGGCTTTTGGCTATTACATCTGGATCAGTGCTTATTGGCCCCTTCAATACTTCATACAATTTTTCAGCATGAGTAGTTTCTGGCACCACAAGAACTGCCAGCGTTATTGCAATAGCAACGCCAATAGTAGGTAACCAAGATACAAAATTTTTATGGTTTGTGGTCATATGTTAATCTTCTTCCTCGGATTCTGTGGTAGATGATTCTGAATCAACAGTAGTCGAGTCAGAATTTATTGGGGTTGATGGCTCATCAGGAAGTTCCTCTTGGGTTATATCAACTCCGATTGAACTATTCATCCAACTAAGTGCTAGTTTATACATTGAATCAACACCTTCTTTTACAAAAACTATGATTGCACAAAAAGCCTGATTGAAAGTCTGGGTAAGAAAACCGCCACCAATACCTTCACAAAAACTTGCGTCTTCACCGGCTGTACTTGTGGGAGCTGAAGCGATAAGAAACAAATCTAAAAAATCTTGATATACGACGTCAAGATCATCATAGAAAGTTTTAAGACTTGTATATACATCTGATTCAATTGAGTCGTCCCATTTGAATTTTGTTGGAAGTGATATGGATGGACAAACAGTCGCAATGGTGTCGTCTTCACTTCCTAACATTTTGATAGATTTTCTTATATTATTAATATTTGTGCCAATAGATGAAAACACAGAAAACCCTGATTTTGTTAGTTTGTATTGTTTTCTAACCTCTACATCAAGAATATCGGTGCTATACAAGGTTGGCAATGTGCCTAGACCTCCAGAGACTAGACCGGCGGCAAAAGACTTAATAATCGGACCAAAAGTAATATTGTCTTCATTGAACTCTGGATCGAGATCGGTGGTTATGTTCCAATACTTCGAATTAGGTTTGCCATCTACCGGAAAAAGCAATAATCTCATATTGCTCTTCGCTGATATCCAATTTTCGCTAATTTCATTGCAGTTGGCGCTTATATCGGTTGGATCTAGAGCATAACCGATGCTATTTGCTCCATTATCTCCTTTTGCGTGTCGTATCGATGTGTAGATAAAGTCAGTAATCTGTCCGTTGCCAATATCACAATTTTTACCTGCTTTAAGTTGGATTCTGGTGTATTTGCCATTGATCAATATGAATGACCCGAGATTGAAGTATTCACTTTCATTACTAACTGTATATGCTAATAATAAAATTGGGTGATAAGTTACAATAGGATTTGGGATGCCGACGGTACTACGAATGCATTTTTCATCGGGATTAGTAAGCTGATAGATAGTAAAATTTTTTGCACCAAATGGTGGTTTTACGTTGTCTAGTTCCGATATATCATCAGCCGTAAGTGAAGTATCTTGTTTGGTTAATGTAATTGGATCATGTTCTGAGCCTTTATCGTTGATAATTACAGTTGCCTGAATTGATTCTCGATTCGGTGAAGTGAATTCTAATTTTATGTTTGCAGATGTGTCTGGTGGCGATATTGCCATCACCGGATAAATTGGCAACAAAAAAACAAGTCCGACTATAAATGCCGCTAGTATTTTTTGTATTCTTATCATCTCCCCTCCGCGACACATTAATATATATAAATAGTTCGTCGCGCCCTCCGTAGCTTTACTGTTCTTTGCAGTCTGTATGCGTAGGATGGGCTATTCCAGTTCTAAATTATCTTAATTGGTTCAAGTATTTGTCAATCAATTCGTCGTTTGGGTCGAGAAGCTTGGCTTTTTCAAATGCCTCTTTGGCTTTTGTATTATGAAAGTTTCTGTTTTCTGAAGTAAGTTTAACTTTTTGTGTGGTTTCAAGATGCGCGATTGCATGGTAGAGCCATGCATCTTTGTAATTTCTGTTCATCTCTAAGGCAGTGTTGGCTACAATCAGTGCGAACATCGGCTCATCAGCTTCTAGCATTTTCTTTACGATCAAAACAGATTCGTATTCGTTTATTGGGACTGACTTTGCCTGATTCAAGAGATCGAGCCGCTCTATATCGTTTTTCTCCCTGATCAGATCTTCAATTACTAAGATGTCTTTTTGTGCTTCATTAACTTTTTTAAGTTTTGCATCAATCTCAACTGAATCAATTAGAAAGTCTGCTTTTTTATATTCAACTGTGGCTTCAACGAACTTTTCATCTCGAAGTTTCTTATCTCCAGATTTTGTAAAACTTATAGCAATGGGCGGCTTGAGTGCAGTTATTATAACCAGAAGAATAAGTATGACTAACACAAACATAGCCAAGTTGAAACTGGGGAAAGGTAACTTATTTCGATGTCTTTTGGGGCTATAGATTTTGTTTTGCATTCATCAGCTTAGGTAAAATACGACCAAAACAACCAGAGCAAGGATTATCCTGTACACGGCAAAAACTGCTAAGGTGCCCCTCTTTAAATATTCTATCAGATATTTGATTGCAAAAAAACCGACTACAGCCGAAAAAACTATTGCTAACAAAAAAGGGAGGTCAATCTGACTTGTATTCATTTTTGTTGCTTCAAGTAGTGTAGCACCGATCATAGCGGGAATTCCCAAAAGGAATGAAAATCGTGTTGCGTTTTCGCGATTTAGTCCCAAAAATCTTCCAGCTGTAATCGTGATTCCAGATCTAGAAACTCCTGGCATCAGGGCGATGGCTTGGAAGAGGCCGATCAAAAAAGTTTTCTTGTAGCTAGTAGCTTGCAGCTTGTAGTTAGCAAGATGAGAGTCAGATATCCAAAGAAGAATACCGAATACTGCCAAATTAATTGCTATTAGAACTGGGGTATGTAAGTATTGTTCAACCAAGTCAGAGATAAAAAAACCAACGATCCCGGCGGGGACGGTTGCTAGGAGAATCTGCCACAAAATATTAGTTGGTAGTTGGTAGTTGGTAGTTGGTAGCTTTTTTCCGAAAGCATTCGAAATTATTGAAACAATATCATGCCAGAAAAAGACAATGATTGCAATCAGAGTTCCAAAGTGAAGTGCCACATCAAAACCAAGCCCCTTGTATTCCCACCCGAAGATATAGGGGGTTAAAACAAGGTGTCCTGAAGAGGAGATCGGCAGAAACTCTGTGATCCCCTGAACAACCGCAAAGATGATTGATTGAATATACTCCATAGTTTCCCTTCACAAAAATACAAATCTAACAAAAATACAAATATTGAAATACGACCCGTGTTTGACCGCCCGCCCGCCACGTTATGCGTAGCATTTCGGGCAGGTGTGGTTTCGTTTACTTAATCTTAATTATGATCCGTGTTTAACCGCGTGGTTTCATTTTGGTAGTGTCTTACTCCCATAACTTTTCCGCTTTGTGAACAATTATGTAGGCTACGATTCCGGCTGCAATCCCCAAAAGTGCTCCGCCAATTACGTCGGATGGATAGTGCAAACCAGTAGCGATTCTGCTAACTGCAATTAATATTGAAATCACAAATAAAAATGAGCCAAGTTTTTTGTGACCATATAGAAAAACTGAAGTAGCAACTGCAAATGCGATGTATGTGTGAGAGGAGGGGAAAGAAGCCACATCAACTCGAAAATTTGCAGCATCTAGGTCAACTACGCTAGCATGGGAAATGTATGGTCGTGGACGTTTCCAAAAAACAAAGACCACAACATCGATCAGTCCTGCTAGCCCCATCGCAAAAAAAGAGCAAATCAAAGCATTTATCTTTTTTGTATAGATAAGATAGATGAAAGCCGAAAACGGTATAATTATGCCGAATTTAGCGGATAAGAAAAATGCATAGCCGATGTCAGGATTGTCCTGTCCATATTTGTACATCTTTGTGTAGGTCTCAAAATCCAGTGTACGAATTTTATCTAAGAATTGATTCATGCAGATAAATTTTAGCATATCTGGTACGATATAGCTACAAAAATATATAAATATGACTGCACCAAAAGACTTAAAAAAATTTAAAAGAGAGTTTCTAGAATACTGTGAGATTGAGAAAGGACAATCTATTTTAACTGTCTCAAACTATGACAGGTATCTTAACCGTTTTTTTGCATGGCTTAAAAATGAGAAAGCTCAAGCTGACGAAGCTATCATATTGAAACCTAAAGATATTGACCAAGAGGTTATTCGAAAGTACCGACTGTATGTGAACCGATTAAGGTCTAGAGACGGAAGAGAGCTGAAGGGGTCGACTCAAAACCATCACGTTCTAGCACTTAGAGCCTTTTTGCGTTACCTTTCATTTCGTGGCATTAAAACACTCTCTCCCGAAAAGATCACACTTGCAAAAACAGGGGATCGAGAAGTAAGTTTTTTAAATATTGAAGAATATGAGAAGTTGTTGTCTATTCCCAATGCAAACGATGTAGAGGGCGCAAAAAACAAAGCAATCTTGGAACTTTTGTTTTCGACTGGACTTCGGGTTTCGGAGTTAGTTAAGTTAAATGTCTCAGACATTAATTTCGAAAGTGGAGAGATAGCAGTGCTGGGGAAAGGCAAGAAGCTAAGAGTGGTATTTGTCTCAGAGCGAGCTCAAAGTGCGATTAGCAATTATTTAAGATTGAAATACAAGCTGGACAAAGATAACACCGAACCAAATATTGTGTCAACACAAGTTAAGCAGGATAAGAATTTCAAGAAATTGGAAAATGAACCTCTATTTTTGTCAAATAGAAATAACAGGATAAACCCGAGGGGTGTCGAGAGAATGGTCAAGAAGTACGCTAAAGAAGCGGGGATTTCGAAACAGGTTACTCCTCACACTTTAAGGCATACTTTCGCAACTGATCTTTTGGGAGCCGGAGCTGATCTGCGTTCAGTTCAGTCGCTACTTGGTCACTCAAACATCTCAACTACCCAAATTTACACTCATGTCACTAACAAAGGTTTACGAGAAGTTCATAAGAAGTTTCACGGCGGGAACCGCGATACTCTTGAGGAAATAAAAAAAGAGCCTAACTAGGATCAAATATGGCAAACAGAGTTATGCCGATTGTTCGTCGATCTCGTCCCACATATCTATAACTTCAGCTTTGCACATCTCTGGCGAAGCCTGACAGTTAACTAGTTCCGACTTTATCTGTTCAATCTTCGACTCATTCGAAGTAGCAGATTCGATCGGAATCTCTATGTTTTTTTCTATTGGTTTTTGTATTTGTAGTTTCATGGTTTTTAATGCATCTCTTAAATAACCACAAGTCAGCAGAAAAATATGCATTAGACCATTGTATCAAATATAGAGCACTTTGTCAAGGAGTTTTGTGGTATAAATGTGAAAACCCCGCCTCCAATGGAGACGGGGTCAGGGAACATCGAGGGCTGGCTAAGGGCCACGGAAGCCGACGATTTCAGCCCGGAGCGAATGTAATCGCTCCATGGGCTTGATTGGTTCTGGCGTCATGGCCATGCATTTGAGGCTTCCGAAGTGTCCTATGTACACTTCCTTGTGACTTATTACCATGCTGTCACTTCTAGATTCCTGCTCGTTGATGATTAGCCGGTACTCTAGATCTTTGACGATCGTATTGCTAGTGTTCTTGATCTTGATGAAGTACTGCAGATAGAGCAATCCACAGTGCCTGACAAGTCTGCCATGCACTTCATGGACTTCGATAGCACTGTCGGGGGATGGGGTTATTGCTCCCTGTATCAGGCCCGGGAACTCCTTCTCGGTCGGGGGCCAAGTTCGGCTATCGTTCGATCCCGGCAGGTTCTCGACCACCGGAATCTCGGGTGCTATGTCTGTCGACACAGCCCCCTCTGCGACTTCTCCTGGCAATGCCAGTGGGATGTCTTCAGAGGCCATTGCGTAACGATCTGATCCTACTGAAGCCGTATCCTTGCAGCCTGTGAGGGCTGCAAAAACGATTGCAACTACAATCAGCGCGATGCGCTTCATGTTTCTCACCTTTTTGCCGAGCCTCTAGGCTCTGGATTTTCATCTTTACACGCCTATAGCGTAGCAAAAATACGCTCATTTGTCAAGCGTATTTTTCGCATTATTTCGATTGTAGTTCTAGTAAATCGTAATTTATCTATTTGAATCTTTTTTCAAGCTCACTTCGAACAATCTTTCTATCTGAAAAAGGCACGAATTCATCGATCCCTACCGCCATTACCTCCTCAGCCCCTTTCCCAGTTATGATCACAACATCGTTCTTTTTGGCCTCTTTTATAGCTTTTTTAATAGCTTGAGCACGATCAAGTACTTTCCAATAGTTCCTATGCAGTCTCCACTGACCTTTCTTTTTTGCTCCCTTAAAGATCCCAGCCGCCACTTCCTCCATTATTGCATTTGGATCCTCATCATATGGATCTTCATTGGTAAAAATTGCTAGATCAGCAAATCCTCCAACTAGTGCCCCCATAATCGGTCTTTTAGTGTTATCACGTTTGCCTGTCGCACCCAGAACTGCGATCATGCGACCGCCACTTTTTTTGATGCTATCTGTTATGGTTTCATAAACATTTTTAAGCGAATCAGCGTTATGTGCGTAGTCTACTATAACTGTAAAGTTTTGCTTTGGGCTGACCTTTATGGACTCCATCCTTCCTGTTATTCCAATTATACTTTCAAGTCCAGCTTTAATCTTTTCAGTATTGAGACCCAAGGCAAGCCCGACGGAAAATGTCGCCAAAGCGTTTGAAACATTGAAAACTCCTGGCATATTCAAATTTATTGTAGTTTGTCCCTTTTGGTGCGCTGCAGTAAAACTTATAGAGTCTGCTGTCGGAATAATCTTACGTGCAACAACTCCATTTACAACTATTTTTTTAGTTGAATACGTTAACTTTTGTAGAGCTGGGAGTTCATAGATCTTCTGCCACTCTTTATCATCTTGATTGATAATGAATTTTGCTTTTGGATTGTCAACGAAGACTTTCTTTTTCGCATTAAAATACTCTTTCATCGTCTTATGGTACTCGAGATGTTCTTGACTTAGGTTTGTGTAAACCAATGTATCGAACTTTATATTGGCAACTCTGTGCTGGTCGATTCCTTGTGAAGTAACTTCCAAAACGGCGTATTCGCATTTTGCATCAACTGCATCTTTTAAGAACTTTTGTAGATGAGAAGGTGGAGGAGTAGTAACCCATTTGTCTTTAGTTTTATGGGGGGTTGTTTCATCACCAATCTTGGTATTTATCGTTGTTTCCATTGCATTTTTAATCCCAGCGCTATCTAACATAACTGCTATCATACTACAGACAGTGGTTTTGCCTTTAGTCCCAGTGACACCAATTACCTTAATCTTTTCACTAGGCTTTCCATACTTTGATGCAGATAATGAAGAACTAATCTTATGAAATTTGTTTTTAGTGCTTTGTGGCAATAAATTTGATAATGTTTTTTTCATCTTCTTACCTTTTCTGCTAATTTAAATAATTTGTATTCAAATGGTTTAAATACTAGATCGAAACTTCCGACCAATTCAAGGTAGTTTCCGCCGAACTTCTTTTTAAAACTTGTCACATTTGCCCATCGGTGTTTTGGCTGATCTTCTGGCGCTACTCCAAAAAGGTCGTATTCTAAAAAGCCGTTTTCTTTAGCATCTTTCATGATCTCCCAGTGCAAAAGGTAGGGCGCCATTGTCTGTTTTTCTTCTTGGCTTGAACCGCCAAAGAGGTAAGTTGCTCGTTTTTCATAATACACCACAACTGCCACAGCAAGAACTTTTTCTGTGCCCGTTCTGTGTAAAGATTCTGTGTGTGTCGCCTCAAACACTTTAACATAGCCTTTCTCTTTCAAGATGTCAAACAATTTGAAAAAATAATCTTTGTTTCTATAAGAGATCTTCTGTCGTTTGGCCGTAGTTTCGTAAAGGGAGTAAAAGTTTTCGATCGAATCTGATTCTTTTACACTCACACTATGTTTCTTAGCCACCTTTATGTTGTAGCGACCTTTCTGTTTCATCTCTGCAAGAATCTCATCCTTTGTTTTTGAAAGATCTATCACTAAGGTGTGTTCTGGCTGCATCTCCTCGAAGGATTTTTGAAAGCCCACAGCTTCAAGAGCTTCTAAAGCTTCGCTAGCTTTTTCTTTGAGGTCGTCAATCTCTAACCTGTAGAAAATTGTATTATTGGTATCTGCGATCTCCCATATCTTCTCTAAAAATACATCATACTTGATACTTGATACTTGATACTTACTTACCCTCGGAGAATAAAGCATTGTTCTCCCCATCGGCAAGTTTTTTTGCAACACCAAAACGTCATCGACTCTATAAGATTTTTGCCATCCAGTTTGTAATTTAAACTTCTCCCACTCGGGAGTTTGAAAAATACTCATAGTCTGATTCTAGCAAAATTTACGAAAGTTTGCTATTGTAGTTTCTGTTATGGAAAAGAAAAAACCTATTCTTATACTTGCAATTGAAACATCGTGTGAAGAGACATCGGCTGCTGTCATTTGCGGTTGTCATTCTGAATCTAATAAGCTAAAAAGCTATAACCTACAACCTGTAGTCCTTTCTAACATTGTTTCATCTCAGGTAGATCTTCATACAATAACTGGCGGGATTGTTCCCGAAGTTGCATCGCGTGCTCATATGGAAGCGATAGTGCCTGTAATAGAAGAAGCGTTGACTGATGCGAAAGTTTGTTTTTCTGATATCACCCATATTGCAGTAACTTCTGGGCCTGGGTTGATTGGATCTCTTTTAGTTGGATTTAATGCCGCAAAGTCGATTGCATATGCAAGAGATCTGCCAATAATTCCGATAAACCACATAGAAGGACACATTTATTCAGCACTATGTGCTGAACCCTTCACGAATTTACAAATTGAACGAAAGTACAAAAGTACGAAAAATGATGAAGCTAACAGCTTTCCTGCTTTGGCGCTGACAGTTTCAGGTGGGCATACTGCATTGACGATGATTTTCGATCACGGCAAATATGAAACTATGGGCCAAACTCGAGATGATGCTGCTGGTGAAGCGTTCGATAAAGTGGCACAACTTTTAGGTCTTGGTTTTCCTGGAGGACCGGCAATTTCTAAACTGGCTGAACAATTTAGAAATAGAAGCTCCAAGCTCCAAGATACAAGTAACAAACAAATTATAAATTCCAAATTCCAAAAATCCGAGTCTAAAAACCTAACAAGCTATAAGCTACAACCTAACAAGCTAGTATTCCCAAGACCGATGATAAATGAAAGAAACTTTGACTTTTCCTTCTCGGGTTTGAAAACAGCTGTTTTAACCGAGGTCAAAAAACGAGGAGAATTAAGTGCAGTTGATAAAGAAGAGATTGCTTCCGCATTTGAAGATGCGGCGGTTGATCTTTTGGTCACAAAAACTATAAAGGCAGTAAAAGAGTACAAACCAAAAGCAGTACTTCTAGCCGGAGGAGTAGCAGCGAATCGATTTTTGAGAAATCGATTAACCGAAGAACTTAAAAACTTAAAAACTGATAAACGCATTGAACTGAAAATTGCACCACTAAATTTGTGTGGAGACAATGCAGCTATGATCGGTTTAGCTGCTTACTATCATATTGAAAGAGGAGATGTAAAACACTGGGACGAGATAAAAGTAGATTCAAACTTCACGTTGTAATTGAGTGAATAAATTGATAATCTAAACATATGAACAAACAATTTCCAAAAACATGGGAAGCCAAAAAGTATGAAGAGAAATTATACAAATTCTGGGAAGATTCCGGGTATTTTAAGCCTGAAGTTAATGATGGCAAACAGGGGAGAGCAGACCAAAAACCTTTCGTAATTCCGATTCCACCACCAAATATTACAGGCAAACTTCACATAGGTCATGCCATGTTTGTTACATTGGAAGATATTATGATCCGCTACCACAGACTTTTGGGCGAACCTACTTTATGGATACCCGGAGTGGATCATGCAGGGATTGCTACTCAAGCGGTTGTTGAGAAAGATTTGAAGAAAAAGGGGATTAGAAAACATGATCTTGGACGGGAGAAATTTGTTGAGAAAGTTTGGGAATGGAAAGAGGAACACGGAAATGAGATTACTCGCCAGATTAGACGACTTGGAGCCAGCCCAGATTGGTCAAGAGAGCGTTTTACATTGGATGAAGGTTTGTCAGAGGCAGTAGTTGAGGCGTTTTCTAGACTTCACAAAAAGGGCCTTATCTATCGAGGTAAATACATAGTTAACTGGTGCCCGAAGTGTCATAGTGCAATTTCGGATGATGAAGTCGAGCACACTCCACAAAAATCTAAACTTTATTACTTCAAATACGATAAAAATTTCCCAATTACAATTGCTACAACTCGTCCTGAAACCAAATTCGGAGATACTGCTGTCGCGGTCAACCCGAAAGATGATCGCTATAAAGAATTTGTTGGCAAAGAGTATGATATTGATCTAGATGGAGTTAAGCGAAAGATAAAAATTATCGCCGACAGAGCAGTTGATAAAGAGTTTGGGGCAGGAGCGCTTGGAGTTACTCCGGCTCATTCTGTAATAGATTGGAAGATGGCTGAAGATAATAATCTTGAGACGGTGCAAGTTATCGATGAAGATGGCAAGATGACAAAAGAGGCTGGTAAATATGCCGATCTTTCCGTTCAGGATGCACGAGAGAAGCTGGTGAAGTATTTGAATGATGCCGGTTTGATGGAAAAAGAGGAAGAGTTTGAGAATAATTTGTCAGTTTGTTACCGATGTGAAACGGCAGTTGAGCCGATTCCATCAAAGCAGTGGTTTGTGAAGATGAAACCTTTGGCAGAAAAAGCTATAAAAGCTGTCAAAGATGGAGAAGTTACTATAATTCCGAAAAGATTCGAGAAAGACTACTTTCATTGGATGGACAATATACATGACTGGTGCATAAGCCGTCAGCTTTGGTGGGGACATCGGATACCTGTTTGGTACAAACAGGATGCAAATGCTCAAACATCAGAAACTAAGAAGCTAAAAAGCTACGACCTACAAGCTGAGGATATTTTTGTCGGCAAAAATCCTCCGTCTGAAGGCGAGTGGGTTCAAGACCCTGACGTACTGGACACTTGGTTTTCAAGTGGATTGTGGCCGTTTTCAACACTTGGCTGGCCGAGTGAAACTGAAGATTTGAAAAACTTTTACCCTGCATCAGTATTGGAAACTGGCTACGACATACTCTTTTTCTGGGTAGCTAGAATGATAATGATGGGAATCGAACTTACTGGAAAGGTGCCATTTCATACAGTTTATCTGCATGGATTGGTTCGAGATGAACATAACAGAAAGATGAGTAAATCTTTAGGCAATGTGCTCGATCCGCTCGATGTTATAGACGAATACGGCACAGATGCGCTTCGAATGGGGCTTGTTGTTGGAGCAACTCCAGGTCAAGACGTTGCAGTTGGAAAGTCAAAGATAAAGGGTTACAGAAACTTTGCTAACAAAATCTGGAATGCTTCACGTTTCGTTGCACTTCGTGTTTCAAATGGCAATCTTCAAAGTGGAGAGCTTGGAGAAGAAAAAATTGATAATCTAGATATTGACGAGTCAATTCTAACTGAAGCTGATAAACAGATATTAAAATCACACGAAGAAGTAATACTAAAGATGACAAAACATCTCAACGAATACCGCTTCTCTTTGGCAGGAGAGACCATATACGAATACTTCTGGCATACATTTGCTGACAAATACATCGAGTCCGCCAAAGGTCAGCTTGAAAACGAGAAACTAAAAACAAATACTCAAAAGATTTTGATCAAAGTTTTGACCGAATCATTGATTCTTCTGCATCCGTTCGTTCCATATGTGACCGAACAAGTATGGCAGGAACTGAGAGAGATCCACCCGGCTCTAAGTGAGTCTATTATGATCTCAAACTGGCCAAGTTCGTTTCATAATTAAACATGAGCTCAGAACTAAAAGAAAAGATTATGAAAATAAATAAAAGGTGGGGAGACGCATTAGAGGTTTCCCCGTGCAGTCTTAACGATTTTAAGAAACTATTAAAAAATACACTCCCGTATGAGGATCTTGATCTAGTTCGTAGTGATAGCGACGTTATTGAATATTGTAATATCTTGCGTATAGAGCATGTTAGGCGAAACAAGAGATATTCAGGAACTGTGGGAAGTAATATATATGACAGCATAATGGAATCAACATCATTTGAAATCTTATTTGCTCGTCTGGAAATAGCACTTAACCTAGATAGTATAAACAACAAATCTTCTTGGTACGATGCAATCGATAAAATTGTAAGTCTTTCGAGTATCGGCGTTAAGGTGGTTATAATGGGTGATTATGACTATGATAAAGAGATAACATTTGTACCAGAAGGCGAAGAGTTTATTGATGAAAAAGTCGTAAAGAAAGTGCTCTCTTTTCTTGGGGATAAAAGCAATGAGCATTTTAAAAAAGCTCTTAAAGCCCACTTAAAGAAGACGCCCAAAAAACGAATCGAAACAGTGGAGGCAATACGTCGTTCTTTAGAGGAATACCTCAAAGATACTCTGGGAAATAATAAGAATAGCTTGGAAAGTAATATCAAGGAGCTTGGAAAGGCGTTGAAAGACAATGATATTGATCCAAGAATAATAAATAATATATTTAAGTCACTAAGCATGTTGGAGCATTTCTTCAATGAAAACTCAAAACACAATGATGGAGCTTTGTCCCACGAAGAAGTAGAGTATGTGATATATGAAGCTTCTGTTAACATGTATGCAATTAATGAACTCCTTGTTAATGTAAAATAACATGTTGTATTGACAAGAGTATGCAACATATGATACAATAAAAGTACTATGCAACATACAGATTGTGTTTCTACAATGCAAGCAGCAAAGATAACTGGGTTAGACCGGACCCAGGTTTTTCGTCTGATCAAAAACGGTACTATCCCCGCAGAACGTGTGGGGCGAAATTACATTATAAGAAAAAAAGATCTATTTATCTTTACAGAAGAGGTCAATGCGAAGGAAAAAAGAAATATTGACCATGCGGTTAAGAAAGTTTTTAGGGAATACGGAGATGTAATTCGAAAGCTCGGGGAGGAATAATGGTTCTTCGAATTTCAATCCAAGAAGTCGAACTACTTTCTCACAGAATGGCGAAAGAGATGCTAAAGTGGGATGAACCGATCCCAGGTTTTGAAACTCGTTTTCCAAATGTGCTCGAAAGTTGTATATACACTCCTTTTCAGACATACAACAAGAGAAATCTTTATCATGGATTGATTGCACAAGCATCGATCCTGTTTTATCTGATGATAAAAAACCATCCTTTTCAAAACGGTAACAAGCGAATCGCTATAACGACTCTGTTCGTATTTTTGTCAAAAAATGGCAAGTGGGTTAAAGTTGAAAGTGAAAGTCTTTATCAGTTCGCTGTTTGGGTCGCAAGTTCGCCTGCACAATTTAAGGATGAGGTTCTAGCTTCGATTGAAAAATTTATAAAAAAGAACATGGTGGACAGGTAGTTGCAATGTGCAAAAAATGCACATTGCTTCTGTCAGTTGTTTCCAAAATGGAACATACTCGATTGTTTAGATCGGTATTAGCTGAAGCACATGTTCCAAAATGGAACATATAGTCGGAAGCAGGGAATGAAAAGTACATGTGCAGAAAGTACACACATGCCATAAAGTTTGACAAGTAGAAAATAATGTATTATAGTGACAAAGCAATGAAAAAAATAAGCATTCAAACTAGACATCATCACAAAGCCAAACTCCTGTTGGGTTGCTTCTATGTTGTCTAAATTGTTCTAAATATGACGATACAAAGCAGCCTAAGAGGCTGTTTTTTAATTACTCGAAAGGGGACAGG
>CAZAOA010000005.1:0-1934 GCA_964486765.1 uncultured Candidatus Saccharibacteria bacterium | reverse complement strand
GGACAGGACAATGACACGACCCGTTGAAGGATGTTACCCATATTTACGAGGCCACGATGAGTGGTTGTTGCCATGGGGAGCCCAAGCCGGGCATCCAACATGTACCGAATGTCGGGAAAAGTGTGAAGAGATTGGCAAAAAATTACCCTGTATTGACAAGGAGGAAAAGGAGTAGCGAACCGCCCCGCCCCGATTATCGGGGCGGGATGTTCTATAGTATTAAAATTTGATAAGATAGTATTGTATTAAATAAATAAGGAGATATATGTGTTCATGTGAAAATTGCAAGTGCGATCCTTGTACTTGTAGCAAATAAGTATTAATCGATAATTATGGTCACAGAAATAATCGACATTCTCGCCAACTTTGTAGTTTCGACGATTGATCTTCTCGGGTACCCCGGGATATTTTTTCTAATGTTCATAGAGAGTTGTGGGATCTTGATGCCTTCTGAAGTAATCATGCCATTCTCTGGCTTTTTGGTAGCAGATGGCACAATGAATTTTTGGATAGTATCAATTATGGGAGGACTTGGAAACTTAGGTGGCTCACTTCTTGCATATTGGATAGGGGCAAAGGGCGGAAGACCGTTGATCGAAAAATATGGAAAATATATCTTGATCTCCAAGCACGACCTTGATTTGGCGGATAAATGGTTTGCCAATCATGGTGAATGGACCGCATTTGCAGGCAGGCTTCTTCCTGTAGTTAGGACATTTATCTCTTTTCCAGCCGGAATTGCCAAAATGGATATAAAGAAATTTTCCATCTACACATTTTTAGGAGCATTTATCTGGAGCGTAGCTCTAGCCTATGCAGGCGTTAAGATGGGCGAGAATTGGGAGCTAATACGAGAGAAACTGCATAACTTCGACTTAGCAATCGTAATATCGATAGTATTATTTATCATTTGGTATGTGTGGCGCCATATTAAACATTCAAAGTAAACAAAGTGTCATAAAATCGTGATCGCGGAAATATCACACCGATTATTATAAGATATTCAAAACGATTTTTTCACTGATATATCGAATATTAATTAGCTCAGATATCTGAGCTAATTAATATTTTATTACTGTATGTAGAGCACTGTTTACTTATTGCTTTGGAGTATTGTCTGGGGTCGGTGGAGGTGGTGTTGATGCTTGACCTGCTTCAGTATTTGGCCTATCTTTAACTGTTTCTGTTGGCATTGCGAAAGGATCCTCAATTGCTGGAGTGCTTGCTGGCGCAGCAACAGGAGTTTGGTCCGGAGCCACGGCAGGCGGAGGAGTTACTGGAGCGGGGGTAGTGTCTGGTGCAACAACAGGTTCATTTTCAGCGATTGTGGTATTTGATTCTTCAACTTTTTGGGTTATGGCATCATGAGTCTCACCAGTTAATTTTTCCAGATGGTTGACACCAACTATTACGGCACTTGGTTTGCCATTTTTGGTTAAAACGTAAAGGTGGTCTGATCCCTCGACTTCATCGATTATCTTGTTGAAGTTGTCTCTGGCTTCTGTCACTGGTAGTATCTTTTCAATATCTACTTGCATAGTGAACCTCCGGTTCAAGTTTAAAGTTAATAATTTAAAAGTTAAAATTATTGAGTTCTCTTTTTTATTGTAACACAATATTTATTAGCTTTGAAAAGGGGATTAGATATGATATTATCAAAATACTTATGAATACTACAAAAAAGCTGTTTTCGAACAGTGCAATTGTTTTTGTTGGCACAATAATAGGAAGCATCTTTTCCTATCTTTTTAATATGCTGATGGGTCGAATGCTCGGGCCAGAGGTTTATGGTGAGATGTCGGCGTTGATGTCGGTTCTTATGATTGTTGCAGTTGGTGGTGGTGCAGTTCTAACCGTGACTATGCGCTATACCAGTGAGCTATATGCGAAAAAAAGGATAGTAGCACTCAAAAAATTGTATATAGTATTTACAA
>CAZAOA010000004.1:0-50571 GCA_964486765.1 uncultured Candidatus Saccharibacteria bacterium | reverse complement strand
GAAGCCGCTTCAAGCACTTCAACGTAGTTTTGTTCGTATGTTCTCTTCTTAACAAATCTGCTCGTATAAGACTGCATGTGTGGCAAATCTTCTAATTCTTGACTGTAAATGTACTCCTCAAGAAATCTGTAAATCGTAGCATAGTCTGAAGAATTTCCACCATAAGGAGGGTCGAAATAAGCACACTCGACATCGCATGCTCCAGACTTTAGCAGCTCAACCACATCCATGTTTGTAGCTACACATGAGCCAGACAAATCATTCTGCAAGGTCCACCACTTTAGGCCCTGTCCTGGTTTGCCAGACTGAGTGAAGAAATCCATCTCAGTATTGCCTTTGTTGCCCCAATTACCTTTCAGTTGATTTTTCTGGTGAGCCAACCGCTCTTTAATCTCACAAAGAGCTTGGCCTCTATGAAACCTACCTTCAACCATACAATCTCTCAGTACATGCTGCTGAAGATTTGCCAAGAATGAAGCTCGCTTGATTTTCTCATTGACCAATTCGCCGTCCGTTGGTATTCCTCTGGCAAAATCAGACACATACTTTTTGAACCATTTGTCAATCTATTTATCTTTTAATGCTAAATTAACCTTTGACTCATGATAGTTTAAACAGTTGCCACAGTCGTGTAAACCTGCTTCGTTCAGCCTGATAATGTGCATCGGTTTATTATCTTTTAGCATTATGTTCAAACCATCCACATAAACAAGTTCTTTGCCCTTTTTGGCATTAAATCTCTCCAACGCTTCAAATAAATCTGGAGTTGATATAAATCCGGAGACACCCAAATTATGGACGCCTTCGAGGGTTCCGGGCTTCTCAATAATCTTATCAACTTTTATTATACCATCTTTTATCTCTTCACCACTACAGTAGGCATATTTGTTTACATCATTTTTTGCTTTAGTTTCAAGTCCGGCCACAATCGGAGTTCCGTATTTTTCAAACGCCTTGACTAACTGAATAGCCCTTGAAGGTCGAGCAGAAAAGAGGTCATCTCCCCAAAAGCAGATAAAGGGATCGTTTCCCACAATATTCTTCGCTGCAAGTATTGCTCCACCGTTGCCATTCATAATTTTTTGCCTTACAGCTACATATTCGACAGCTTCGCTAAGCCAGGTAATTTTTTTGATGTACTCTTCTTTTCCACCAGATTCTTTGAGCTTTTGTTCAAGTTCCAGATGTCTGTCAAAATGGTTTACAATTGAACTTTTGTGCCAGGACGTTACAAATATGATCTGTTCGATTCCAGCTTCAATTAGCTCCTCTACCACATACTGAATAATCGGTTTGTCAACTATCGGGAACATCTCTTTTGGGATCGCCTTTGCAGCTGGTAAAAATCTTATTCCGTAACCAGCAACAGGTATGACTGCTTTTCTAATTTTACTCATATTCTCCTAATATCCATTAATGATATTCATTATCTATAAATATTACAGCACCAGAATACAACAGTTAAGAAACCACAAAACCAGAACCATTTAACAATAGACTATATTTAACCATTATTTTGTATTATGAATAAAATATCATGAAATGGGAGCAGATACAATAAAAAAACACAGCTTTCTGTGTTATTATGCCCCTAAGGGCCCCCGTTGGGATGTGAAGTTTCCCTGACTGCCGGCAGGCAGGTGTGTTGTAATTTCAAATTAGAATTTATGTGTCTGAAACTTCTATGAACTTTGTCATAACTTTTTCATCTTTAGGGATGACAATCCTAAGCATGCCATCTTTCAAGGTGGCTTTAGCCTTATCTGAATTTACCGCAATCGGCATAACATAAGAGCGTGAAAATGCCCCCCAATAGCACTCTTTGGTGAAGTGTTGTTCATCAGCAGAATCATGTCCTGAAACTCGTTCACCACGAATGGTTACCACTTCATCGGTGATAGAGATATCTACCTGGTTTGCTTTTACTCCGGCAACAGGCGCCAAAATATAGACGCTGTGGTCGTCTTGGTAAACATCTACGGCAAGTTGCCCTTCATTTTGTGTATCTTCTTCAGCCATTTGCCCCTCAACTGTCCCGAAAAACCGGGACTTAAAACCCCAAATATCAAATCGCAAAACCCAAACTTGAATTGGAATCCTTAAGCACTCTATAAACATTATAAACATATGAAATTATGTCGTCAACACATTATAAATATCAAGATACTTCTAACACAGATTATTTACGCTGATAAACGCAGATTATACAAATCCTGAAAAGAACTATATGTTATATTGAATTGACATATACAAACACAAAGAAGTATTTCAATATAAAAAAGAAGGGTTTAAAGCAAATCCAGCCTTATATCCGTTGGATCTGATATAATATAGGCACAGATGAAGATATTATATAACAAAATAAAAGAGACTATACTTGACACTTTTTATCCAAAGTTTTGTGTCGAGTGCAAAAAGCATGGAGAGCAGGTTTGTTTTGATTGTGTAAATAGTATATATCGAATAAAAACCAACACTTGTTTCTACTGTGGCCGCATTTCAAAGCAGTCAAAGCACTGCAAAAACTGTCGTAGTGAAAATAATGACAAACTTAGGGGTATCTTGGTTGCAACGCGATTTGACGAAGGTCCAACAAAAGAGATGATCCATTATTTGAAGTACAACGGATACTTTGAGTTTGCGGATCTTTTAGGGGAACTGATGGTGGAGCGGATCGTCAGAAGCGGTATCCCATTTGAAGATTATATTGTCGTACCGGTACCGATGCACACATCTCGTATCGGTGAGCGTGGTTATAATCACGCCGAATTGATGGCGCGTTACATCTCACATCGTTTGGGTTATAAGGGTGGTCTAGTTCTTGAGAGAGTAACCAATACTGTGCGCCAAATAGGGTTAAGCCGTGAAAAGCGGTTAAAAAATATTGTAGGCAACATAAGATGCGAGGACAAAGCACTGATAAAGGATAAAAATGTTTTACTTGTCGATGATGTGGCTACGACCGGATCTACGCTTAAAGAGTGCGCAAATGTATTGAAAGCAGATGGCGCAAAAAGTGTCTGGGCAGTAGTAGTAGCAAAGAGATAAGAATAGGCGATATGTATGTTTGATAAATAGTACAATTTGTTCGTATTCATAGCTTTTTTATCAAATATCGGATATTTTTAAATATACCCAATATATATTGTATATACCACAGTAGGGTATAATAAACAACTACAAAATAGGTTCTTAACCCCTCCAGAGAAAACACAAATACAACATGTGAATTCACATATAGCTAGAATTTGCTCAAAAACCAAATTCAAACACTACGCTTGGCTTACCGCAATGCTCCCGATATCAAAAAGATATCCTATACAATTTTATCAGAGATCTATTATTTTGTACAAGTTGTATACTCGATTTCTATCAGTGCTCCCCTGGGAAGACGAGAAACTTCTATCGTAGAGCGAGCTGGTTTATGAGAGAAGTGAGTTGCATATACCTTATTCATTGAATCAAAATCATTCATGTTTGTTAAAAAGACTGTAGTTTTTAGAACATTTTTCAAGTTTTGAATAACTTGTTCGGTTTGACTTTCTATGTCTCTACTAACTAAATTCATACTTATAGGGTCAAGGGCGATTTGTCTAGATGTAAAAACAAGGTTTTCAAACGCAACTGATTGCGAGTATGGCCCAATCGCTTTAGGAATAGACCCCTGATTAGTTTTTCGATTTGACAATGTATCCCTTTGCTCTAAGAAATTTTCTAATTATTTTTATATGATCGTGACCATTTGTCTCGACAGTGAAAGTGATTCTCACATTGTTGATTCGCTCAATGCTGTTGAATTGGTCGTGGTTGATTTTGATCACATTTGCTTTTAATTTGGCAAGGATTTCAGCAATCTTTAAAAGTTCTCCTGGTTTGTCTGTCAGATCAATGTAAAATTCAAAGACTCTTCCGAGTTTCTTTAGGCCCCTAGAGACTAGGGCCGAGATTGTGAGAACGTCAATATTACCGCCGGTTATAAGGCAGACGACATTTTTATTTTTTAAAGATTGTAGTTTGCCAAAAAGTGAAGCAACGCTTATAGATCCAGCTGGTTCAGCAATTAGTTTTTGTTTCTCCAAAAGTACCAGAAATGCTTCCATTATTTCAGTATCAGAGACAGTTATAACTTGATCTACCATTTTGGATACAATTTCATAAGTTAGGTCTCCAGGTTTTTTAACTGCAACGCCGTCTGCGATAGTATCCACTCTATTCAGCTTACAGAGCTTTTTTGATTTCAATGATTTTTCCATCGCGTTTGCGCCACATGGTTCGATCCCAATTATTTTCGCATTTGAACCAGACAACTTTATAGCGGTTGCAACTCCAGATGCGAGCCCTCCACCACCGATTGGTATGAGGACGTAGTCGACATTTGGGAGTTCTTCGAGGATTTCAAGTCCAATTGTTCCCTGACCAGCGATAATGTCGAGATCGTCGAAGGGATGGATGAAAACTAATCCTTCTTTTTCTTCGATTTCTCGTGCCTTCTTGTATGCATCATCATAACAGTCACCAAATAGTACAACTTTTGCGCCAAGTTTTTTTGTGGAGTCCACTTTAATCAGGGGTGTTGTTGTCGGCATCACAATAGTACTTGGGACACCGGTCTCTTTTGCGGCGTATGCGACGCCTTGGGCATGATTGCCAGCAGAAGAAGCCACCAACCCTTTTTTCTTCTCATTTGATGAAAGCCTGGCGATTTTTACATAAGCACCTCGAATCTTATAGGAACCCGTTATTTGAAGATTTTCGGGTTTAAGAAAAACACTGCCATTTGTCATCTCGGAGAGATAATCAGAGAAGATCAGTTTTGTGGGTCTTAGAACTTTATTTAGAGTTTTTTGAGCTTTTCGGATTGTATTTAATTCAATCTTTATCATTATCGAATGCTAATTAATTAGAAATGGTATCCCCGAGAGGATTTGAACCTCTGACCTTTGGCTCCGCAAGCCAACGCTCTATCCAACTGAGCTACGAGGACGTGATATTCAGTGCCTGCCAGCCTATGACTGGAGCTACGAGGGCAGATTCGCAAGTTTAGGTTTATAATTAGAAACGTAGCCAACGTGAAATTGTATCTGTAAAATCTTCCCCCTGATCTTCATTTTCAGGCAGAAACTTCGCAAGATAAAGTCTGACCTGCTCAGGGTCTTCATCAGCAATTGGCATGTTGATTGGAGCTCTGAAACGTGAAGTTTGCTCAAGTCTGACTGTGGGATGATCCCCACCTAGAACCCAAAAACTTTTTAAAGTCTCATAGGGATGTGCCTTTTCATCGACGACTACACCGCTTCTAAAAACTTCACATTTGACTTTTTTTGGTTTAACTCGTGACTGAGCGATCAGGGCAAAGCTAGCGGCGACAACTACACCAGTCGCAGTCCAATTCTTCTGCCAAATGAAATACGCAGCCAATGCTATAGCAACAGCTATAACAATTGCAAACCAAGAACCGTTCTTTTTATAATCAGCAAATTCTCTTGCTTCCCACGAAAATACCGGGGTATTGTCGGGGGCATTTGCAGTATTTGTTTTTTTTACATCAGCCACGATTCCTCCTTTTGTAATAATTGTCGATCGATACATTGCATTTACTCACAACATTCTTTGAGCTCTGGTCGAAGACCATGTTTTCAACTCTGAGGGAATAGCACTCAGGCTCAGACTCGAAGAGAGCTTGCAAAATGGCGGAGTTTTTTGGACAATGTTCAAACTTTCTTTGTGTAAAACCCCATCTGCCACGCCCGAGAGGGGACGATTCTTTTTCTCGGCGGAATTTTAGGCTGTGCCAATTTCATTGGCGCACCACATCACTTTTTTATTGTTTTGACACCAATAAATCCTGGTAATCTAAATTCATCAAGGTACTCTTCTGGGCTTTGCTCTTCTTGAAAATTATCAATACAAAAATATTTGAAAAACGATTTTGAGAAGTAATCTTGCAATGTGTGGGTAGGAAAATATATTGGAACTTTATTGCAATACAAGTCTAACCTAATGACTTCTTTTTTACCATATTCTTTAACCTTTTGCATCATTAAATCCTTGAATGGATGATGAGCCACGAAAATTAAACAGCCGCCTCTTTTTAAGATTCTTAAAATTTCTATGTATGCTAAATCAAATTTAGCAAGATAGTGCAAAGAAAATCGACCAACCACTACATCAAAATAATTATTTTTGAATTCCGTTTTTTGCATGTAGGATAGAAAAATATTTTTTGAATTGCGTATTACGTTTCGGATTATTTGACGTTTTGCCAAAGGCAAAATGTGGCGAAGCCCAAGAAAGGCGATAGTCGAAAGTCGCATATAATCCGTGTTGTACGAAGTGTATCTTGTCCAGATGTTTTTACTTAAAATTATATATATTTAATTTTTGAATTTTAGTATGTTGCCAAGAAGTCTCTCTTGAAAATTCGAATTTTTTTATTTTTAGAGATATATCACTATTAAGTACACAAAAATATTCTCTTTGAATATCTTTAATCTTTTCATAAGTCCCACCATCAACTTGGTCTAATATTCTAAAAATCGTTGTGTGGATGAATGGCTTTTTGTATTTTAAATATTCTCCTTGTAAATAAGGTGATATTTTATCACCTATTACACTTCGTAATTTTTCTACATTACCGTCATCTGAAAATGTAAACAAGCCGCAACCATCGGATCCGATTCGAAGTCCATATAAATTAATTGTGAAAGGCTTGATATTAACTTCTGATAATAGGTCGTTAATTTTTTGAATTTCCTTCTCTGATTTTCTATGTAATAGCATTTCAGAATTATTCATATCGACGGGTCTTAAATCGTGTATCATAACTAATGAAATATGATATGTAGAATATTCAGGAAAATATATGTCGAAATTACTCGGTAAAACATGGTTCATTTTGTTTTCGATTTTTTTAGAAATTCTATTTATCCGTTTGTCATTAATTTCAAAATAGGTTGTTAATACATCGCATTGACCGGGATGACGTATTTTATTCTTTAATGGAATATTTATTTTCATATCCTCGATTTTATTTTTGTCTTCTTTTTCAGCAAAATATTCCTTATGATCGGTTAAGTCTATTTGGAATTCCCTTTCTTTGTTAGTTGAAAAAGTGGTGTTTCTATTTAAAAAATCGATAGCCATTTGATCATAGAATTTGTTTGTTAATATATTTGCCATTGATTGTTCTCATTGTTTTTAGGCCGAGATTCATTTTGTACAACGTTTCTGGATATGCAATGTTGCGACCGTGTTTATTGGTTAAAGCTATAAACATACACATGTTTTGAATTTTCCAACTGGCGGAGAGAGTGGGATTCGAACCCACGAGGCGGTTTTTATGCCACCGACGGATTAGCAATCCGTTGCTTTAAGCCACTCAGCCATCTCTCCACAACTTCAATAATGATTTCGATGTTCTCCTGACCCTGCCACAAAACAATACTTTAATATATTACATGGCGGAGAGAGTGGGATTCGAACCCACGAGACGCTTGCACGTCTAACGGTTTTCAAGACCGCCGCATTCAACCACTCTGCCATCTCTCCATGTTGATATCAAATGATTCTATAATTTTGTTGAAGCAGGGACATCTCTCCACAACTAAAACAATAACAACTTCAAGCTGTCTTAAACAAATACTATCAAAATTACCTTTAAAATACAACAAGATTGTGTTAGAATCAGTAGGAAATGCACAAAAAGATTACTACAAAATCAGGACTAAGGATAATCACGATACCGCTTGAATCGACAAAAACGATAACAGCGATGATTTTATTTGGTGTCGGATCGGTTCATGAAAATGAGAAAAACTCTGGTATCTCTCATTTTCTTGAGCATATGATCTATAAAGGGGCGAAAAGTAGAAAAACTGCAAAAGAAGTTGCAGAATTTATTGATTCTATCGGAGCCGAACATAACGCCTTTACCTCAAAAGAATACACAGGTTATTATGTTAAAGCTTCATCCGATCACCTTTTCGACGCGATCGATTTTCTTTCTGACAATGTCTCAAATGCAACTTTACCTGAAGCAGAAGTTAAAAAAGAGAAAAATGTCATACTGGAAGAGATTAAAATGTACGATGACTTACCTCAAGAAAAAGTCAAAGATATATTCGAGGAGGCGGCTTTTGCAAGTTCAGATATATCAAGGTCGGTTCAGGGGGTAAGTTCAACGGTTGGGTCAATATCAAAAGATGATATTGATAATTATAAAAAGAAACATTATAACTATAAAAATGCTGTTGTGGTGGTAGCTGGAAACATTACCGATGCATCTTCTGATAAGTTAGTAAAAGAGATTGAAAACAAGTTTCAGCTTGGTGACTTTCGAAAAGAGCAAGATGGTACGGTTTCACACAACCAGTTAATATCGATAAAAACATATAAGAAAGAGACAGAGCAGACCAATATCGTGATCGGTTTCAAATTTCCAAGTACTAAAAATAAAGAGGAGTTCTACATTGCCAAAGTTTTGGCAAAAGTTTTGGGTGGTTCAATGAGTTCTCGGATGTTTTCTGAAATCCGTGAAAAAAGAGGATTGGCGTATCATGTAAGCACATCGTATTTGCCATATAAAAATACCGGACTTTTGACTACAAAAGCTGGGATTAGTAATGACAAAGCCAAGGAAGCAACGGAGGCGATTATAGGAGAGCATCTAAAATTGATTGAGAATATTGATGACAAAGAGTTAGATAGAGCCAAAGAGATAATAAAAGGATCGCTTTTTATCGAGCTTGAAGATTCGAGCGAATGGGCGTTTCAATACGCAACTGAAGAGATTATTTTAGATATGTTTGAAGAGCCGAAAGAGTATATCGATAAAATAATGGCAGTTACTAAAAATGACATTATAAATTTGGCAAAAAAATACTTTAATTTAGATAAAATAGTTATGGCAGCGATTGGTCCAAATGTTGATGAAGATGAGTTTAATAATATTGTAAATAATGTGAAAAGGGGCAGAAAGTGAGCAAGAAAGAAAAAGGTCCAGCATGGGAGAGGACATTTGTAATGATTAAGCCAGATGGAGTACAACGTGGCTTGATCGGCGAGGTAATCGGGCGATTTGAGAAGCGAGGGTTAAAGGTTATAGCACTTAAGATGATAAAACCGACATTGGAACACATCGACAGCCATTACCCGCAAGATGATGAGTGGGTGAATAGACTTGGTGAAAAAGGTTTTAAGGTATTTGAAGAGTACGGTCTGAAACCGAAGGATCATATGGGAACCGATGATCAGATGGAGGCCGGTAAGATGGTTCGAAAATGGCTTGTTGAGTATATGACAGAGGCACCGGTTGTAGCTATGATTATTGATGGAGTTCACGCTGTTGACATGGTTCGAAAGATAGCGGGCACAACACTGCCAAGTAAAGCGGATATCGGAACTATAAGGGGCGACTATTCTGTGGATTCACCTGCTTCAGCTAATCTTGAAGGCAGAGCAATTAAGAACATTGTGCACGCATCTGAAAATACAAAAGAGGCAGAGCACGAAATTGCTCACTGGTTTTCACAAGAAGATATATATGACGATTATGCAAGATCCGATCATAAGGCGATGTTTAATGAGTAGGACAGTCGGTAACGGTAACGAAGCCCGTATCGGAATCGGTTACGTTAAACGAATGACGTATGACGTTACGGGCATCGCAAACGATTAACGAAAAAACATGTATCTACTAGCTTTTGTCACAACATTAATATTGTCAATATTACTTACCGGAATTGTCCGCAAAATTGGACTTAGGTTCAAGCTGGTCTCAAAACCGAGAAAGAGGGATATCCATAAAAAACCAACTCCACGTATAGGTGGAGTTGCAATTTTTATCGCATTTTTAATTGTCTCGCTTGCAGTAATATTTATTTTTAAAGATCGATACTTTGAAGGCGAGATATTTAAAAAATCCATAGGTTTGGTTCTAGGTGCGTCGATAATTGCACTCTCTATGCTGCTTGACGATATTAAGGGTCTAAAGGCTTGGCAAAAAATCATTTTTCAATTGTTAGCCGCTTTGGTAGTTATTATCTCTGGTCTAGGAATTGATACACTCATCAATCCATTCGGTGACCCTATCAATCTGAATTCAGTTTATATTCCTGCACTTTCTATAGGTGGCGTCACCTATTATTTTTCTCTTTGGTCTGATCTTTTGACACTAATTTGGCTGGTTGGGCTGATGAATGCGATTAATTTTATTGATGGCATAGATGGTCTTGCGGCCGGCTTTTCAACTATAGCAGCCATCTCCATCTTTTTACTTTCAATCACTCTGGCCGTTAACCAACCATCGGTCGCCTTGATTTCGATTATTCTAGCAGGTGCTTGTGTTGGTTTTTTAGTCTGGAATTTCCCTCCAGCCAAAATCTTTATGGGAGATAGCGGATCGATGTTTTTGGGATTTGTACTTGGGGCCTTAACCCTTATCTCTGGTGGTAAATTGGCCACAGCATTTTTAGTTTTGGGCTTTCCTATCGTAGATGGGATAATTGTGACCTTAGGCAGAGTCCTTCGAGGTCAAAATCCTTTTACTACGCCAGATAAAACTCATCTACATCACAGATTTTTAGACGCTGGTTTTTCTCCTAAATTTGCATTAATTTCTATGTATCTCATCGCTACAGCATTTGCTTGGGTGGCCCTTCGAACAACAACGACAAATAAGCTTTATGCCGCTGGCATATTGGTATTATTGTTGGGGCTTATCATAGTCGGTTTAAAAAAATTGAAAAGTATTAGTAATCATAAATCAAGAATCAAGTAAATTATGTCGTTTACTGATCTAAATGGATGGAAAAAATCTCATGATTCAATATTCGTGATACAATTATGTTATGAAAGAGTTCACTTTTAAAGGACAACGTTCGGACGAAGAGATAGAAGAGATCATAAAAAACCACCCTTTTGTTATGTTTTGGCCCGGTTTAAAGGTTGTGATGCTTTTGGCGATTCCAGTATTGATTCTGATTTTTTTTGGAGCGAGCACGCTGTTTTCATTGGCAACATTTGTCTGTGTTTTAGTTGCAGTAGCGATCTTTTCAAAGGCATTTTTTGAGTATTCATCGTCAGTTCTTATCGTAACTAACCAAAGGGTGATAAATTTGGAACAAAAAGGTTTTTTCAAAAGAAAGATCACAGAGACTGGTTTAGAGAAAATTCAAGATGTCGCATCTGATATGGACGGGATGATTAAAACCTCACTTAATTTTGGAGATCTAATAATTCGAACAGCCGGAGCGACAAAAGGGGAAGAGATTGTTGCAAAAAATATATCCAACCCGTATGACTTACAACAAAAAATTACTAAATTGATAGGTTAGCTAGTTTGCACTTACATTCTCTTTACCAATTAGTTCATAAAGTTTTCGATTGAGCACTGGGTCGATCGAAACTTTTGCTTTTATAGCCACCTCTTTATAGCCGTGACCGTTATCTGGCACTTTTATCGATACTGAAGAATTTCCTTTATTCTCCAAAAATACAGATTTGAGATCGGCAAGGATTGATTTATCTGATCCTTTGGGAATAGTTACGGTCAGATTTTTGGGTGAGAAGTTATATTCTTTTACCCCCGGTTTTTTAGGTACAGGAGGGTTATTGAAACTATTAAATCCAGCACCATTTTCATTTGAACCGTATGAGTTGCCCTTGCCATATCCTTGAGTTTTTTTAGTGCGTGGTTCAAAGTCTAATAGTGATGCTTGTTCGGAGATCTCTTGAATCTGTTCAGCCAGAAGTTTGGCCGAACCATCTTTGAAGTTGATGTAACCGTCGACAGCGACGATTTTATCGGGAATGATAAAATCTTTTAAAGCCTCGTACATTTTCGGAAATATCAACACTTCTAAGTAACCCCCAAGATCTTCAAAACGTGCAAACGCCATCTTTTGGTTTTGTCTGGTCATTATAGTCTGAACCGATGTAATGATGCCGGAGATGCGAACAAATTCGCCCTCCTTGCTCTCATTTACTTCTTTGACCTGACACGTTCGATGTGGCTCTATCATATGAGAGATTCCAGTTAGGGGGTGTTCTGAAACATACATACCCATAAGTTCTCTCTCCCAACTCAACCTTTGGCGTTTTGGTGCTGGTGAAGTTTCCTCAAACTCAATCTTCATTATATTTTTGTCATCTTCTTCACCAAAGAGTGAATTTTGACCAGATGATTTTCTTTTTTGAAGTCCAGAAGAGTAAGCCAAAATCTTTTCAATGTTATAGATTAGTTCAGCTCGCTCTCCCAAATCATCTAGTGCACCTGCCATTATAAGCGACTCGAGTGATTTTTTATTGATCACCTTGGGCCCTAATCTAGTCACAAAATCTTCGATGTCTTTGTATTTTCCTTCATCTTTTCTACCCTCTGAAATCTCTTCTGCAACCTGCTCTCCAACATTTTTTATCGCACTAAGTCCAAAGCGGATGTTTCCGCTCTCTTTAACTACTCCAAAATCGACGAAAGATTCATTGACAGAAGGAGGCAAAACTTTAATTTTCATGTCTTCACACTCTTGAAGGCAAAATGCCAATTTATCTAAGTCAGATTGCTCCGAAGCCATAAGAGCGGCCATAAATTCTGGAGGATAGTGGGCTTTTAGGTATGCAGTTTGGTAAGCGATCAAAGCATAGCAGGCGGCGTGGGACTTGTTGAAAGCATATTGAGCGAAGTCTTGCATTGCTTGGTAGAGATCCTCGGCAATTTTTTTATCGATTCCATTTTTAACGCAACCATCCAAAAATTCCTTTCCGACCTTTTTCATTAAAGATGCTATCTTTTTACCCATCGCTTTTCTAAGAGTATCGGCTTGACCACCACTAAAACCGGCCATATCTTTGCTAAGTTGCATCACTTGTTCTTGATAAACGATAATCCCGTAGGTGTTTTTTAATGCTTCCTTAGCTTTTGGATGAACGTATTCTATGTTTTTTTTACCGTTTTTTCGATCGATAAAATCCTGAATCCACTGCATCGGTCCCGGTCGATATAGCGCAACTATAGCTATAATATCTTCAAAAACTGAGGGTTTTAATTCTTTTAGATAACGTTTCATTCCGTCTGACTCCAGCTGGAAAACACCGGTAGTTGCTGCGCGAGAAAGAAGATTATAGGTTTTCTTGTCATCTAGTGGAAGCGTTAAAATGTCAATCTCCTTTTCTCTAGTTTTTCGAATAATTCGAAGTGCATTTTGAATGATCGAAAGGTTGGCAAGCCCCAAAAAGTCAAACTTAAGAAGACCCAAGTGTTCGATAGGGTTCATAGAATACTGAGTAACGGTCGAGATATCGCCTTTGGCAGCAGCCTGCAGGGGCACGTATTCGGTCAACGGGTCTCTCGATATAACAACTCCAGCTGCATGCATTGAGGCGTGTCTAACTACTCCTTCGAGTTTTTTTGCGATATTGATGCATCGCTTTACATTTGCATCAGCATTATAAAGCTCTTTAAGCTCGGTGGTAGAGTCGAGAGCTTCCTGAAGTTTTTCACCAGTCGGAATTAGCTTAGCAATTGTATCCACTTCAGAATAATTCATTGCAAGAACTCTTCCTACGTCTCTAACCGCCATACGAGCTGCCATTGTTCCAAATGTAATAATCTGGGCTACATGATCCTTGCCGTATTTTCTGGTAACATATTCGATAACTTCGTTCCTTCGATCGTCGGCAAAATCGGTATCAATATCTGGCATAGAGATTCGATCAGGGTTTAAAAATCGCTCAAACAAAAGGTCGTATGGGAGAGGGTCAATGTCAGTAATATCAAGGGCATAAAGTATAATCGATCCTGCTCCAGAGCCACGACCAGGTCCGACAGAGATCTTGTGGTTTTTTGACCAACGGATAAAATCGGAAACGATCAAAAAATATCCCTGATACTTCATATTTTCAACTACACTTAACTCGTACTTGAATCTATCCCAGATCTCTTTTGCTATCTTCAGATCTTTAAATTTTGGTTTAACTCCAGGTTTTGGAAGATCTTTTTTAGATATTTTCGATGATCCGTAACGGTTGTTTAGCCCCAAGTAGCATTGTTCCAGAAAGAAAGAATTTGGAGTGTGATCTTTTGGAACAGGAAAGTCCGGAATAATTATCCCGCCCAAATCAAGCTTCAGATTACAGCGATCTGCAATCTCTTTGGTATTTGTAACCACTTCTTTGTTATCTGGAAAAGCTTTTAGAACATCTTCTTCAGAAAGCATGGAGTAATTGTCATTGGCCATCGTCATTCTGTCTTCTTCGCTCATCAATCTTGAGGTTTGAAGACATATCAGCGCATCTTGTGCCTCGGCGTCATCGGTATTTACATAGTGAATGTCATTTGTGGCTATAACCTTTAAATCAAACTCTTTAGCAAGCTGAAACATTAACTTGTTAGCAGCAGCTTGGGATTCAACATTTTTATGCTCCTGAACCTCCAGATAGAAGTTGTCTTTGCCAAATATATCGATGTATTCTTCAACTGCCTCACGACCTTTTTTTATGTCCTCTAAAGCTTTTCTCGGCACTTCTCCTTGAACGCAAGCGGAGGAGGCGATCAGACCTTTTGAGAATTTGCGCAGATGTTTTTTATCGACTCTCGGTTTGTAGTAGTAGCCCTCAAGGTGAGCAATGGTAGTAAGTTGAATCAGGTTTTTGTAACCCTCCATATCTTTTGCAACCAAAATTAGATGATAGGGATAAGCATCGACGCGCGGTACTTTGTCTTTTAGAGTTCTTGGAGCGACATAAACTTCACATCCGATGATCGGTTTTATTCCAGCTTCAGTGCACTCTTCATAAAATTCCACTGCGCCGTGCATAACCCCGTGATCAGTAAGTGCTAAGGCTGACATGCCCAACTCTTTAGCTTTGTTTACTAAATCGGGAACCTTCGCCATTCCGTCTAACATAGAATAATGACTGTGCGTGTGAATATGGACAAAGTCAGATTTTATTTCTTCTTTTGGCATTGATAAAAGTATTAGAATATGGTATAGTCAATTGGAAATGGAAAATAAAAACATCAAAAACATGTACGCTTTTTTGTTAGGGCGTGAACAAAAAATAGCGCTTAAGGAATTGGAATCAGTTTTGCGCTCTTTGTGTTTTGATTTTGAAAGGATCAATCCCGATAAAAATGTCGAGACGACCTCTATACTTAGTGTAGATAAAAATATAGTTCTATTCAACATCAAAAATTCAAAACCAATTGAGGTTTCGAGGCTAATGAAGCGTTTGGGCGGCACTATTAAAATTTATAAAATACGTTCTTTCAGAGACAAAAATATTAAAACCCAGATTGTAGATATAATTTCCAAGCAAAAAAAGGATGGAAAGCTGAAATATGCTATCTCGAATTACTCTGAAAAACCACTTTTCAAGAATTTAGGCTTTGAGATTAAAAAAGTTTTATCAAGAAGAAAGATTAGCTCTAGATTTGTTCAAGAAAAAGAAGGCGAAGCTCTCTCTTCTGCGGAATCTTTTAACGGCATATTTAACAAAGATGGTGTTGAAGTTGGTGTGTTTGACGACTATGTTGGGATTTTGATTGCGGTAACAAATCCAAACGAATGGTCAAAAAGAGATTATGGAAAACCAAAAGGTGATAGATTCTCTGGCATGATTCCTCCAAAACTTGCTCGAATGATGATAAATATAGCAATTGGTGATGAATTTCAAATTTCTAATGATAAAAATAAAGATTCCATAATTGAAAATTGTGAATTGAAAATTGGAAATTCAAATGACGTAGTCATTTTCGATCCCTTCTGTGGCTCGGGGAACATCTTACTAGAGGCTATGGTACTGGATCTAGATGTAGCTGGGAGCGATATTTCAGAGAGAGCAGTATTTGATACAAAAGAGAATCTAAAATGGCTTTCAAGGATCTATAAAATCCAGATAGATAGCATTGATAAAAAAATACAAAAAGCTGATGCAACGAATGCACAATATTTAGCTTCAGATGTTGAGACTGTTGTAGTTGCGGAGCCATACTTGGGAACTCCTAAAAAACAGACTGTTGGTGAGGATGAAGCGACCAAGGAGCTTAGTAATATTAAAAAACTTTATACAGGATTCTTAAAAAACATTTACTCTCAAAAAGAGAAGATGAATCTAAAAAGAGTTTGCTTAGTTTTTCCAACCTATGAACTTCAGAACAAAGAGAGCAGGAGTTTATTTGAAGAAATTGTTGACGAAATAGAAAAATTAGGCTACACTATATCTTGTTCCCTTAGATATGGGAGAGACTATCAGGTTGTAAAACGTGAAATCGTGGTTTTAAGTATTTAAAACCCCTTCGCAAATGTACAAATTACACGAAAGTACAAATAGAATACTACTATATATTCGTAATTTCGTTTGATTCGTAATTGGTAGGGGTAATCCAAAGGATTACAATGGCGCATAAGAAAGCTGGAGGAAGCACAAGGTTAGGAAGAGATTCAAATGCACAACGTTTAGGCGTTAAGGTTTATGGTGACCAAAAGGTTACTGCTGGAGAGATAATCATTCGACAACGAGGAAGCAAATATCATGCTGGCGACAATGTAGGAATTGGAAACGATGACACTCTGTATGCTAAAATCGAGGGAACAGTTAAATTCCAAGAGAAAAAAGTAACAGCCTTTACTGGCAATAAGAAGATTAGACAGTTTGTAAGTGTGGTAAAGTAGATTGTATCGCCAATACTTGATCAAATGTTGATTAAGATTGACCGTACCATCACGGACGTATCGGGAGCGTGGCGATGGCGAAGTCGAAAATTGAGCTTTGGTGTGTTGGTTGCAAGAGGTTTGCTGAGATATCGATCGGAATTGTTCGATGTCCGATCTGCAATCAAGCATTAACTCGCGAAGAAGTCAGGAAATAGTAGCAACAATCGTAGCACAACATCACACCACAACAAGAGACTGGGGGTGAAAAAGTGGCTGACTCCGCAAATGTACCGACTGAGAAGAAAGATGATCAAGAGAGTCTCGCGCGACTCGAAGAGAAGCAAAGGGAGATAATCCGCGAGATTACCTTGCGCGATGCTCGGGCGGCAGAGGACCTGACAGGAACTGTGAGTGCTAGCCCTTGAGCGTCAATGGCCATACGCTTCCTGGGCTAGAATGATCCGACAAGGGGCGGCTGGAGTAGCCGCCCCTGACCACTAAAACAATATTATGAATACAATAACTCACAAATACTTAAAGAAAAATGTCCCAGAGATTAACTCCGGAGACACGATTAAAGTTCACTTGAAAGTCAAAGAAGGTGAAAAGGAGAGGATCCAGATTTTTGAAGGACTTGTTATAGCCGCAAAACACGGAAAAGGGATCGATGGAACATTTACTGTACGAAAAGAGTCCTACGGAGTTGGTGTTGAGCGAGTTTTTCCACTTCACTCACCACGAATTATCAAAATTGAAAGAGTAAAACAATCAAAGGTAAAACGATCTAAACTTTACTATATGAGAGAGCTGAAAGGTAAGGAAGCGAGATTAAAAGAATTAAATAGGGATGCAAAACTTTGGGAAGAGCCAAACGCAGAAGAAGAGGAAGCTAGAATCGCAGCTGAAAAAGCCAAAGAGGCAGAAGCTCAAGCTGCTAAAAAAGCAGCCGCAGAAGCTAAACTAGAAGCCCAAGCTAAAGCAGCCGCAGGTGACAGAGTGATTGATACAAAAAAAGATTCAAAGAAAGAGAATAAAAAAGACAAATAATTATAGAAGATATAACAAAGCAGCCCAGCTCAAGGGCTGTTTTTGATATTATATAAATATGGATAAAAGCAAAAACAAGAAAACTGGGGATGTAGGCGAAAAGTTGGCAGTTAAGTATCTGATAGGTATCGGGTATAAAATACTAGATACCAATTATAATATGTTTTGTGGAGAGATAGATGTGTTGGCTAAAGACAAGAATACCATAGTCTTAGTAGAGGTTAAAACTGTGAAGGGCGACAAATTTGGTGTTGCTCAAGATTTAGTTAGGTATAAAAAGCAGCAGAAATTGAAGTTACTTGGAAAAGCGTTGGAGCAGGAGTATCCGAAAAGTACTATTCGGATTGATGTGATCGGTGTGCACATGCACAAAAACCCCCCAAGAATTGAGCATCTTATAAATGCTGTGAATTGAAAGTGTGTCGAAAAATTTATCTGAATGTGATAATCTAGGTATAGAACTTAAAAGCGTTTAAGTATTTTTACATATGATAAAAACTAGATTTGCACCAAGTCCAACAGGGGAGCTACACATAGGCGGAGCCAGAACCGCTCTTTTTGCATATCTTTTTGCTAAGTCAGAAGGTGGAGAGTTTTTACTTCGAATTGAGGATACTGATAGAGAGCGTTTTATTAAGGGATCAGTCGAACGAATTATTGAATCATTGAAGTGGCTCGGAATTACTCCTGATAATGTTGACAAGCCTATGATCCAGTCAGATCGCAAAGAGGTGTATAAAAAACACGCCTTTGATCTAGTAAATAATGAAAAAGCATATATCTGCACTTGTACCAAAGAAAAACTTGTGGCTGATAGAGAGAAACAGGAAAAATCTAAATTGCCTCCAAGATACGAAGGACATTGTCGCGATGCTAAAATTGACATTAATGATCTTGAAGATAGCTCCTATGCTGTTCGGATGAAGATGCCTGAAAATGAAAAAATCGTTGTCAACGATTTGGTTCGAGGAAAAGTAGAATTCGATTCAAGCTTGATAGATGATCAGATAATTTTGAAATCTGACGGTTTTCCAACTTACCACTTGGCTGCAGTTGTTGACGATCATGAGATGGAGATCACACATATAATCAGGGCGGAGGAGTGGCTCTCGTCTACTCCAAAGCATATAGTATTGTTCAAAATGTTTGGTTGGGATATCCCAATCTATGCACATTTATCGATGATATTAGGTGCAGAAAAAAAGAAGATGAGCAAGCGTCATAATGGAACATCAGTGAAAGATGTTCGAAGTGATGGGTATTTGTCAGAATCTCTAATCAACTTTATGGCATTTTTAGGCTGGAACCCTAAAGATGATAGCAAACAGTTTTTTACTCTTGATGAACTAAAAAAAGAATTTAAGATAGAAAATGTAAATAAAGCAGCTGCAATATTTGACGAAGATAAATTAAATGATACTAATGAGCATTATTTGAGAGAATTGTCAGATAGTAAATTGGGCAATCTAATGGTACCGTTTGGAGTCGATGAAGTAAATTCTGGAGAATCTGAAATTGTAAAACGTGGTGGATATAAAACTTTAAAAGAAGCAGCGGACTATATATTAAAACTAAGAGAGACTCCAGATTACAAATCGACAATATTGGTCTTCAAAAAATCAGACAAAGAAGCAACAGCTAAAGGATTGAAGTGGGTTATTGAAGAGTTTGAAAATGTTGAAGACTCAAATTGGAACGCGGAATATTTGCAAGAAGTGTTAGCTAGAGTTGTGAGTAACAATAGTTTGACCAACGGAGACGTTTTTTGGCCGGTTCGAGTAGCGCTTTCGGGAGAAGAGAGATCACCATCACCGATTGAACTTTTGGTAGCGCTCGAAAAAGAAGAATCGATAAAAAGGATAGAAAAGGCGATAGAATTATTGAGATAGGATAATGAGTAGCCCAGCCGTCGCTCGGGTTCGTCTCGAAACCTATGGGTTCGCAGCCGAAACGTCGCTTTGGTGGGCACGACAAACTATTGAAAAGTATTAAGGTGTCGTGGAGGGGTATGGAAAAGAAGAAGGGGAAAATTAAACTAGTCCAGATCATAGCGGACTCCGATCTTTCAGGGGGACCGACTCATGTTTTGGGAATTTTGCGAAACATCGACAGAAGAAAATTCGATCTGTTTTTGATTTCACCTTCTGGGAATTTGCCAAATGAGGCCGAGAAACTTTCAAAGATTTCGGTGATAAAAATTCCAATGCGATCCAAGTTCGACATGGAAGCAAAGAAAAAGATCTTTGAAACTTTGTCACAAATCCAGTCGGACAAAAATCCGTTTGGACCGATGATCGTTCATACTCATGGACCACGTGCAGGTTTGCTGGGTAGAATGGCAATTCCGACTGGAGCACTCTCTGTTTACACCGAACACAGATGGGATGCCGACTATAGCATTGGCGGAATTAATGAGTGGTTCCAGAAAAAAGTTCTAAAAAAACTAAATAATAAAACCAATCTAATAATCGCTGTATCTAGCGCAGTTAAAGAGTATCTGGTTGAAACCAACATGGCACCAAAAGAGAGAATAATAACAATTCCAAATGCCATAGATGCTGAAAAATTTAAAGGTAATATTTCAAAATCAAAACGCAGAATCGCACATTCCAATCACCCTCCCCACCTTGGTTCGGTTGGAAATCTGAATCCACAAAAAGGTTATGAATACTTGATTAGGGCTATGAAGCAAATTGTCGATGATCATCCGCATGCAACTCTAGAGATCATTGGAGATGGACCCGAAAAAAAGAATCTTTCAAACCTGATTAAAGAGTTGAAACTTGAACACAATGTAACTCTAATGGGAAGAAAGAGTGATCCGCTAACTTTTGTGAAGAAATGGGATGTTTTTGTTCTTTCTTCTGTTGCAGAAACATTTGGGATAGTGCTATTGGAGGCGATGAGTGTTTCCGTTCCGATAGTGGCAACAAAAGTCGGGGGAGTGAAAGATGTTATTGAAAATGGTAAAAGTGGAATGCTGATTCCTGCAAAAAACCCAAAGGAGATTGCCGAAGCGATTGATGAGCTTTTAAGACGACCTGCCTTAGCAGCTCAATTAATTAGAGGTGGGAAAGAAAGACTTAAAAAATTTGACTGGGATAAGGTGGTTAAGAGATTGGAAGATGAGTATGTACGACTTTCTAAGGAGTTTTGATGTTGAAAATAAAATACTTTGATGATGATAAATTTGTTCATTCGACTACTCGGGATCATTTGAAAACCAAGGTCGTTTCTTCTGTGAATGCAAAGCACGTTTTGGTTTTGGCGCCCCATCCAGATGATGCGATTTTTGGATGTGCAGGATTGTTGAAGCATCTGTCAGAAGAGGGAGCATTTATAAGAGTTCTCTACATTTTTAATGGAGCAAGTGGTAATCGCGAAGGAGTCGTTGACAGTTCATTGGTTGTTGAGAGGGAAAAAGAAGCATTTAAAGCATCGAAAATAATAGATGTAAGCGAAGTCAACTTTTTGAGAATGAAAGAGGGCACAAAAGGAAAGAAGCTGGACGAGAATATTTTGGAAGAACTTAAAACTCATCCTTTAGAGCTTGTTTTAATTCCCAGTGGTATAGAGTGGCATCATGATCATCAAAACGTCTATGAGGCTTTTAAGAAGGCTTTTATAAGGTGTAAATTCCGACGCCCGGAGGGTCGGAACCCCGACCGTGTCGCATCGGGGAAGAAGCCGGAGGTTTGGGAATATCATGTTTGGGGAATAGGTAATCCAAATATCATTTTCCCGATAGATAAATACGTTAGATACAAGAATGAGGCGATAAAGATGTTTAAAACTCAACTCAAAGTTAAAAAATACGATGATGCGATAATGGCGATGGATGAATACGTCGGCAAGGGGTTAGGGGTAAGCAAATATGCGGAGGGATACACAAAGTTTGGGTAGTATTTTTATGAATTTATGATTATGTCATTTGATTGATGTTTAGGGCTATTCCTGATAGTATCTGTACATATTCGGGGATCGTCTAATGGCAGGACACTTGGTTCTGGTCCAAGGAATCGGGGTTCGAATCCCTGTCCCCGAACCAAAATGAAAATGTAGCATACGTGCTATTTTTTTATTTTGGTTAGTACTATTATTAAAAGCATCTCTAGCATAGATCACAAAGTTAAATGTTTTATATTGCACATTATGTGTGATTAAGTTAAGCTAAAGTTGTTAGTGAAAAAAACTATATTAGAGGAATTTAATATGACGAACCAGTTTGATGTAGCAGAAGATATCGTAGAAATACCTTTGCCAGGTAAGAAGCTTCAAGCAGAAACTAACGATCTTGATTTGCTTAGCAGTTTTGGTGCAAGACTTTATTCTGCAAATCGTGATTTTATCAAAGAGAACGTAAAGGATAATTGGTTCGTTGCCATTGAGCCGGTTAGTGGCTTCTTGATAGCGTCTTCTGATGAAGTCAAATTATTTGAATATTCAAAAAATAAATATCCCAATCGGATACTTTACTCTGTGGGATTACTTAAAAATAACTACTTACAATATGCCTAAACTCGAATACCCAATAATTGAAAACTTTTCACCAGAAATTACCGTAGAAGTGATGGGATTGACCGAACCAACTAAAGTTGTTGCTATCGTAGATACTGGCTTCACTGGGTTTTTGCAAATTCCTTTAGCGATAGGGTTAAGATCTAATCTGAGGCTACTCAGTGTGGGCAACTCAGTGTTAGCTGATGGCAGAAAAGTAAAGAATCTGCAATGTTTCGGGACAATAAGATTTGCTGGAAAAGAGATTTTTGGTGTGATGTCTCTTTCTGAAACATCAAACGACAGTTTATTGGGAATGCAATTTCTAGAAAAGGTTGGAATGGACTTTACTCTATCAATTTCAGATAGAAAATCAACATTTATAGATAGGGAGCCAATACCTACTGTAAAGCAAAATAAAAGTCCGAAAACAAAACAGAAGACGAAAAAAGAATAATGATTCACTATTTATAGATTTGAAATACAAATTGCTTTATTAACTTGAATAACAGTTCTAACGTTGCTCACAGTGGTGGACCAAACATTTACTAAAATATTATTTTATTGTGGAGGTTTTATGGGAAGTGAAAATGAAGTTTTAATAGTTATACCTTGCGTCGAATTTCAGGATGCAGAGTTAAGTGGTGTCGAAGATGCTCTCTCTGAAGCCAGTATAGGTATCAAGATGGCATCTTCTGGAGCTAATGAGTGTAGAGGAGTCGCTGGTAGAACTATCATGCCGGATTATACATTTGATGACCTTGATCCTGAAAGATTTGATGCCGTCATATTTATCGGTGGACCTGGGGCAGAGAGTTATCTACATGATCAGGGAGCCCACGGGTTGGCAAAAAGCTTTGTTGCTTTAGGAAAGGTTGTTGCTGCTATCTGTTGGGCACCAGCAATATTGGCAAATGCAGGTGTTTTAAATGGCAAAAATGCAACTTGTTGGGACGGTGCAAAAAACGATCTGACAAAAGGTGGAGCGAATTATACCGGGAAATCGGTTGAAGTAGATGGAAATGTTGTAACTGCAAATGGACCAGATGCAGCAATGCTGTTTGGACAAGAGATCGCAAAACTATTAGTTATATAAAGTCTAACGTAAACTTAATGCGAAAAACATAAAACTAATGAAAAAATCACTTCATCTAATTGGAGTGATTTTGATATTAGTTTATAGCAACAGGGGTTTTTCACCCCTTGCCACATAAAAAATCTAAGCAAAAGCTTGAATTGTTTATGGTAGCGCCCAGTCTTCGCTAAAGCTATGCCCGGCACGGCAAGGGGATTTTCACAAACCAGTTGCTGGTTTTTCAAAACCCACGGTTTTGAATCATTTCCTCCAACGGGAAACTCCCGTTTCCCGACCCCTTCCCGGTTCAAACCCCTTGCCACATAAAAAATCCGACCTATGGCCGAATTATTTTGGTAGCGCCAAGGGGATTTGAACCCCTGTTACCGCCGTGAGAGGGCGGCGTCCTAGGCCTCTAGACGATGGCGCCAAAACATCAATCAATATACCAAAAAAAGCCTCACTTTTCAAGAACTATATTATATAAAATTTATTTCAAAAGATTGTTAACTTCTTCAGCCAATGTTGTTGGCTCGATTTTAGCTTTTACGAAGTAACCGTTTGACCCAAGGGATTTTGCTTTTTCTGCGGAGGCTTCCTCTGGAAGGTTTGTTAAAACTATAACAGGGATATCTTTGGTTTTATCTCCAGTTTTTAGCTTCACTAAAACATCTAACCCGTTTTCTTTTGGCATAATTATGTCTAAAAGAATCAATTCCGGTGCATCTTTCTCAGCCATTTCTAACGCTTCTTTACCGTTTCTTGCTTTAATAACTTCATGCTCTACAAGAGCACTGCCATACATGTTCAATATTGCTTCTTCATCATCTACCAGTAAGATCTTAGCCATAAAACTCCTTCGTCGTTATTAATTATTCCAATTATTTAATTTGTTGTCTTTTGGGAAAGGTCGCCTTTATCGTTGTTCCTTTGCCTAAGTGGCTCACAATATTTAATTCTCCATTATGTTTTTCTATTATCGTTTTTGAAATGTATAGTCCAAGTCCAGTGCCGTGATTATCCACATTGATTGCTTCTTGTGATCTGAAAAAACGAGTGCCAATTTTTTCTATATCTTCTTCTGATATCCCAATTCCTGTGTCAGTCACTCTAAATAGGACTTTGTTGGCTTTGTCTATTACATCGATTTTAATTGATCCTTTTTTAGTGTATTTTAACGCATTGTCAACCAAATTGGAAATTACTTGAAAAAGTTTATCTTCATCTGCCATTATAATTAGATTATTTTTAATGTCAGAAATAGAAAACTCGATTCCTTTTGTTTTTGCTTTAGGCCTAAATAGTACTGCGACGCTTTCGATCAGCTCTCCCACATTTACATCATCAACGTTAAGTTTTATCTTTTCTTGCTCAATCCTCGAGACCGATAACATATTGTTGGTCAAAGTTATCATCTTCTCAACAGAGTTATATATCTCTTGAAGAGAATCTTTCTGTTTTGCAGAGATAGTTCCAACTTTACCTTGGAGCAAAAGAGAGGAGTAGCCCCGGATTATGGATAGGGGGGTATTTAACTGATGAGAGGTTACAGCGATAAATTCTTTATCTCTTTGAATCAAATCTTCTTCGTAGGTAATGTCTCGAACGATCGCTAAGGCTTTGGTTTTACCCTTAACGCCCTTTGTCAGAGCATAACTTGCCTCGATAGTGATGTCTTTGCCGTCTTTATTGATAATGTAATTTCGAACGTAGGGGTCTTGACTTATTGCGCCTGCAGTGAACATTAGATCTGGAAGAAGTGAGATTCCCTTATCTGATCGAAACTTCAGGTGCACTTTTGCATCTCTTCCGATCGATTCGTTTTTTGAAAACCCTGTTATCTTCTCCATCCCGGGAGAAAACTCCTCAATCTGCTGGTTTTCATCAAGTATTAAAAAACCATCCGCAGAGTTATTGATCACCAAATCGGTAATTGCGTGATACTCTTTTATCTCTTTTTGTTTCAGTTGAAGTTCTTCATTTTGTCCTTGAGACCTTTTATACAGTGATCGGTTTGTGAGATAAAAGTAGATAGAGGCAATTGCACCTGCAATCAGGATGTATTGCAATATATTTTGAGCCTGGTTCCAGTCAAACTCCAAAACAGTGATTATTGTTAGGGCTATGATGCCAACCCAGATAATCGCTTCGATGAAGTTAACTAGTTTTTTATGATCTTTTCCACTCATTCTAATTCATATTATATACTAAAAAATCCAAGGATTGAAGAACTGAAAAATTATGAAAACGAGACTTATACAATACTTTGCATTCAATATTCAATATTCCTTCTAGATTATGATATAATTTAGTTATTATGAAGAAGAGAGGGTCAGCTCTTATAATTGCGCTTTTGATAATGGCGACCGTTGGTGGTATCGTTTTTGGAATTGGTAGGTTGTTCTTTTTAAATCAGAACATTGCATCATTGTATGAAAACTCAGTTATTGCCTACTATGCGGCTGAATCTGGAATTGAGGAGGGGATGCTTCGATACAGGTATGATAAGAATTCACAGCTGCCAAATCCATATGACGAGGACAAGATGATGAGAAGCAATGTTTCAGATGCAAATAGTGTAGATATGTTGAATCGTGATGTAGTTATCTCAACCTCTAAGTTGGATACAAAGTACTACGATTTGAACATGAACTACTTGGCAGATGTTTATGGAGATGACATCAACAATGATGGTGCGCTATCATTACCAGAGCTTGCGAACAGTGACTATGATAAGATTTATTGGCTAGAGCAAGATGAAGCGATTAAGATTGATGTTACAAATATTGTTGCTGCAAATAATAGCGATATCAAGCTCTATGTTCAGGCCGACAAAACGCAATGCAGTGACAAGTTGTATTTTGAGTCTAAGGTTACTTCTACTGTTATGGGTGAGCTGAAAGAGATTAAGGCTGTTTTATGGCCTTCAGACAAAAGTACCCTTAATTTGGAAGGGTACGTGAAGCTTTTTGAATCCAACAGAAATGATAACCCTAAAACTTACAGAATAAATAACCTACTTGGCGAGATTCGCAGTATCTCCACTGCTGCACCATTTAGTGGTCAAACAGAATTGTATTTAAAGCCGATCGGTTGTGGGGCGAAAATTGGGATGTTTGCAACGATCAGTGATGTCCAGATAGCTTCACCCTACACTACTATTCACTCAGTCGGACATTTCGGTGGTGTTACTAGAACATTGATTGCAAATATAGATAGACAATCCGGAACTTTGTATGACATATATGACTTTGTGATTTATCAGTATGGAAATGCCCCTAGCGGGTCAAGCTCATTTTTTCTCACTAACCCGACAATTGTTCCACAGCCAGTTTTTTGATTATAGTAAATTTAGTGTAGTAGTGTAGAATGTATTTGAAGTATAATATTGAATAACTTCGAAAAAAATCGGAGTTTTCAGAAAGAAAGGTAATATGGCAAAGGGAAGCACAATTTTGTTGGTAGATGATGATTTGACACTTCGCGAGATGTATGAAGAACGTCTTAAGCAAGAAGGTTATTTGGTTATTGGAGTGGCAGACGGTGTAGAGGCTTTGAAAAAAGCAGAAGAGGTCAAACCCGATCTAATAATTTTGGATATCATGATGCCCAAGCTAAATGGTATAGATGTGATGGGGAAGCTTCGGAATGAAGAAAAGACAAAAGAAATCCCCATTATTATATTGACCGCTCTGGTTCAGGAGATAGACAAGCTAAAAGGTCTTATGGGACCGAAAGACTCATATCTGATAAAAAGCAAAGAGATGCCAAAAGACGTGATCGAGAAAGTCGAGAAAGCTTTAGGTAAGAAATCTGATTAAGTTAAATTAAATAAAAAAAGAATCTATAGATTCTTTTTTTATTTATAGAGTAGTTATTCTGTTGCTGGAGTTTCTGTTTCTGCTATGGCCTCGTTAACTGAAGTATCAGCTAGGGCAGCTGCCTCTTCGATTTCGCTTGGCAAGGTTTTATATGGTATAAATGGATTGTCTCGTCCATACCCAGGTTCTTCTGCAGTGACAGGAACTCCATATGAAGGTATTCCCTTAAGTTCTTGGTAAAGTTCTGTATTGATCGCAATCGGCTCTTTGTTTACGGTTTCTAAAATCAAACTTTCAGTTAGATAGCTATAGAGAAAAAAGCTCATGACCATTCCCAATAGCACAATTATTAGGATTGCAATCATTGTAATTAATTTTATGTTTTTTTTATTTTCCATAAAAAATTCTTCCTTTTGCTTGAAGATCTAAAGTTTGAGTTTTTTTATCACGTCCAGACAGATTAATAGAATCTAAAATATTGAAGCGAGGGAATGATTCAAGCTTTTCTATTACTTCTAAAATTGTGTTATAACCGATTGTTGCTGTCAGTGAAAAATCCACAGAATTGTCTGAACCTTTATTGTCTTGTGTGGGGACGGCAGCCTTGCTCGCGCTAGCGGCTGGAGTGCTGGATCCGGTAGACAAAGTACTGACGATGACTGGTACGCCGACAGACATAGCTTCAACTTTTACGACAAAGTCTGAAGTCGATATGTTTTCTGGAAGAAGTCCGGTAACGAACTCTTTTGCAGTTGATACTTCCTCTGAATTATTATCTAGCTTGTTAAGCTCTGATAATTTAAAATCTGCCTCTTCTATCATTGCCTTGGTTTCAGAAAGCTCTGATTTGTTGTTTGAGTATTTGGGTATTTCGGGATAGATCCCAAAGAATATAATGGCAGCAATAATAAATATGAAAACCAGAGCTGTAATTATAATTTTTGTTTGAGTTGATTTCATTTGAATACTCCTGTCATCGAGAAGTTATAGTTGTAATCAGTTTCGTCGTAGGTTGATGAGCTAAATCCTACTTCGGTTAAAGATTCCATTGTGTTTAGCTTTGTCTCGAGTTTGACGATCTCCCTTCTAGTCTCTGCTGATCCAGCCATGACAATAGTCTTCGCTTTGTAATCAACTGACAATGAATCAATATGCAGTTCAGTGGGAGTTGAGTTATTGAAGATCTCCAAAAATTCGCTCCAAAGCATGCTATTTTTTCGAAGCTCCGAGATCTTATTTAATCGTGAGTTAATAAGTGTTACATCTTTTTCTAACGGTTCTAGTTTTTTAATTTTAACCTCGTATTCAGCTAATTCGCTTTGTGCAGAAGTAAGCTCTTCTTGAGTATAATAATTTGCCATGAAAATTGCTCCATATACGAGAATGGACATAAGAAGTAATGCGAAAAAGAACGAAAAAACTACTTTCGAGATTTGTCTCAATCTCTGTTCTTTTTTGATTCGGGGAGGAATTAGGTTAATAGTGGTAATCGACATTATATCTCCCTTAACGATAATCCAAATGCTGTCAGATACTGTGGATGAAGGCTATCTTTTAAATTGAACTGTGAACTTGAAACTTCGGTCTTTATCTTTATCTCGGATTCAATTATTTTATCTATTCCCGATATGAGCGCGCCGGTTCCACAAAGCTCAATGTGTTTGATGGGGGAGGGTTTATAACCACGATTTTGGTGATACCTGATTGCTTCTGCGACTTCATCAATTATAGAATTTAGTGGTAGCATTAAGTTTAGCTTTTTCTCCTCATCAAGGCTGATCTTTGTAATTTCTTCCGTACTTTTATTGACCATACCAAGACTTTCCAGAAGTTTGTTTTTTCCGGTTGATACGGTAGTGATAAGGCGGATATCTCCTTTGTCCCATATCGATATTCGAGAAATCTCTGTCCCTATATGTAAGATAGCGATTCCTTCGTTGGATTTTTCAGGAATCAGAGCCCGTCCAACTGCTACAGGTTTGGTTTCTAGTGCAGCAAGTTCCATCTTCGCCATCTTGGCCATTTCAACATAATCGTCAACAAGCCTTTTAGGGGCTGCTGCGACAAGAATGTCCATTCGGTTCTCTTCGGGGTGAGTTACCAAGACTTGGTAGTCTATGTAGACTTCAACAATCGGCATTGGAAGGTACTGCGCTGCTTCGTTGGGGATAGCAACTGTAAGTTCTTTTGGTCCCATCTTGGGTACCTGTATGGTTTTAGAAAATACAAATGTTTCGGGTAGAGCTGTCACAATCTTGTTGGCCCTAATCGAATGAGGTTTCGCTGTACGCATTGATTCCTTGATCATATTGGCGACTTTAGCCTTATTTTTTATGGTGTCTTTATCTAAAATTCTTTCGGTAATGTGGTGTTCAGAGAGACCTACAATCTTAACAGAGTTACCAGATCTTCGAGTTTCACACAACTTCAAAGTCTCGAAGCCTATATCAAGCCCGAAAACATTTGCTGAATTTGATGAAAAAATCCCCAAAACCCTCCTTAACAACGTGCAAAAATACCGAAATTATATTCTAATTATATTCTAATATCAAATTGAAATATTTGCAATGGATTATAGTCGTTTAATGAATGACTATCGACGAAACTGATTGTATTACCACGAAACTACTAACTTTTTTCTACAATGCATTGACCAAGCCATATATCGGTTGTAGAACAGAAACAATCAGAAGTCCTACTCCAATTCCCATAATTACCATAAGAATCGGTTCAAGAAGAACTGAGAGATTGGAAGTAATATTGTCCACTTCTTTGTCAAAGAAGTTTGCCATGCTGTCAAAAACCAAATCAATGCTTCCAGATTTCTCACCGACTGAAGCCAGTTGCCCAACCATTCCAGGAAATAGGGGACAGTCTTTGATTACTTTAGAGATGGATTCCCCCACTTCAATTTTTTTCTCCATTTTAGCAATTTCTTCTTGGTAAACAGAGTTGTTTATAACCTCTTTCGCGGCTTTAAAGATATCTAGTAGGGGAAGGCCTGCTGCTGAAAGCCCGGCAAAAGTTCGGGTGAATTTGGCCATATAGGATTTTTTTAAAAGCTTTCCAAAAACTGGAACCTTAAGCTTGAGAGTATCATAAAGATGTCTTCCTGAAGTGGTTCGTCCATAATACACACTTAAAGCGTATATGCCGATTAGAGCGATAACAATGTAGAGGATATAGCTTTGCATAAACTTGCTTAATGTGATCACTATTCTGGTCAATATAGGCAGAGGGACACCAACATCTTCAAATATTGCTGTAAGTTGTGGCACAATCACAATCATTACAAGAACCATCACAATTACAAGTGCAGTTAAAACAAAGGCAGGATAAAACATTGCACTTCTAAGTTTGGAACTTAATTCATAATCCTTATCAAGTTGAATTGCCAACCTTTTCAAGACTTCATCTAACTTTCCAGATTTCTCACCAGATCGCACAGTACTGATATATACAGGGTCAAATGTTCTGGGGTGTTTTGCAAAAGCATCAGAAAGTGGGGCTCCTCCTTTTACATCTGAGATAATGTCGGTAATCTCGTCGGTGAAATTTTGATTTGTAGTTTCTGTACTTAAGGCTTTTAGAGCGTCAACTACGTTTAAGCCCGATTTAATCATTATCCCAAGCTGTTGGGTGAAAATTATCTTATCTTTAAGGCTGGTTTTATTCAGAAACGGGATTTCTGGTAGTTTGCTCTCAGATACTTTCTTCATGGAGCTTATATATAAGCCTTTTTCTCTCAACGCAGAAGACGCCAAAGTCTCATCTGCAGCTTCGATTTCACCTTTAATCTGCTCTCCTTCAGAATTTCTAGCTGTGTATTTAAAATGCATAATATTATTTTCCAATTTCCAATTTCCATTTTCACATTGAAAGTTGAAGTTTGATTATTCCTTAGTTGTTCTCCATACTTCAGTCATTGGTATTTCACCATTTACGGCTTTGATTATTCCATCTTGTAATAAGGTAACCATCCCTTGTGAAATTGCAATCTTATGGATCCCTGCGTCTGAAGAACGCTGTTGAACCAACGCTTTTATCTCTTCAGTTACATCAAGTACTTCATAGATTCCAATTCGTCCTTTTGTTCCAGAATTATCGCAAGTCTTGCAGCCTTTTCCATGGAAAAACTTAATGTCTTTCTTTTTAATCTCAGCTTTTTCCTTTTCAGGAAGTAATTCAATCTCTTTTTTGACTGTTTCTAGCTCTTCGGGAGCAAGCTTGACTTCCTCTTTGCATTCGCTACAGATCTTTCTTACAAGTCTTTGAGCAATAATTACATTTATGGAAGAAGTTAAAAGGAATGGCTCAACACCCATATCAATCATTCGAGGTGCTGCACCTGCAGCTGTGTTTGTGTGAAGAGTAGACAAAAGTACATGACCAGTTAGAGCGGCGTGAACGGCCATCTCTGCAGTTTCTTTGTCACGAATCTCCCCAAGCATGATAATGTCCGGATCTTGTCTTAGAATGGATCTAAGCCCACTTGCAAATGTGTAACCGATAGCTGAATTAACTTGGCTTTGGTTGATTCCTTTGATCTGATACTCAATCGGATCTTCAAGTGTAATAATATTTACTCCAACATTGAAAATCTTGCTGATCATAGCATAAAGAGTGGTGGACTTACCTGAACCAGTAGGACCGGTAACAAGTATCATCCCATGGCTCTTTTTAAGGTTGTCTTCGATGACTACTTTACCACTACCCTGAATACCTAACTGTTCTATTGTCAAAATTCCAGTTTCTTTATCCAAGATACGCATAACTACTTTTTCACCAGAAGAGATTGGCATGGTCGAAACACGAAAGTCGACTTGTCTATTATCTACAATCATGTTAAATCTTCCATCTTGAGGCACACGCTGTTCATCAATCTTCATATTTGATAAGATCTTTAATCGAGAAACAACTGCAGCCTGAATGTCTTTAGGGAGCGAAACTTTCTTTCGAAGTACTCCATCAATCCTGAATCTGACCTCAACTTCTTTCTCAGCAGGCTCTATGTGAATATCTGAAGCCTTATCACGAATGGCGCGCTTCAGTAATGAATCCACGATTTTTGCAGCTGGAGCGTCATCGGAGATCTCATCTGCAGTAACTTTCTTTTTCTCTTCTTTCTTTTTCTTTTCTTCATCTTTCTCTCCTGCAGATACGGCACCCTCTATAACGCTAGTAACTTCACTTTCCAAGCCTTGGTATTGATTCAAAACATGATTAATATCTGCTTCAGTAGAGAGCACAATTTGAAGATTTTGACCCAAATTCTTTTTTAAGATCTCTTTGGTCTCGACATCTTGCGGGTCAACCATAGCAACGGAGATTACTCCATCTTTCTCATTCAATGGAACGGCTTTGTATTTTCTGGCAATCTTAAGTGGAACCTTTTTGAGAAGTTCTTTATCGATATCTTCTTTTGTAAGGTCCTTGTAAACAATATTTACAGGCTCTCTAACTAGGCTTAAATTCGGTTTTTGTATCTCAGCACTTTTGCTAAGTGAATCATCATCATCGCCTTTTGAGCCTTCGTGAAATTCGTCTTTTATTTTATCAATCTTTCGTGCTCCAGTAGTCTTAATATCTTTTTCTTTTTCGCGATCTTTCATATTCTCAGTTCCAAAAATACCTGATCCTGCAAGACTTACAGACGTTTCTTCATCTTCCTTGGTTTCTTTTTTGACTTCATCCACTTTTTCATCATCTTTATGGCCAAACCCGAACTTTGATTTTATTTTGCTAAATGCTCCATCGTGACTTGTTTCTTTTTTCTCTGGTTTCTTATCTTTTTCTTCTTCAAGTTCTTTATTTTTTGCAACTATATCGTCCATCTTATGACTATTATCCATATTGCGACCATCATCTATCGTATGATCGTCTTTGTCATCATGAAGTTTGATTGAGCCGTCCACAGTTGAGAGCTCGCTAGAACCATCCGCCATAGTTTCTTCATATATATTTGCTCGCTCTTTTTCTACTTCTTTGACTTTTTTTGACGTTGACTTATCTCCAACATCAAAAGGAGTCCCATCTGCCATCTCTTTTTTGGCTTTCTGATATTCTTCCAGATCCTCGATCTCATCGAGTTTACTTGCAACTTTCGGCTTTACGCTTTCGGTCTTGGGTTTTTCTGGAACATCTTTAACATCTGGCTTTTGAATCGGAGATTTTGTTGCTTTGTGTCTAGTTGGTTCATCCACTTCTACTCCTCCATTTACCATCTTTTTAATATTACTTGCGGGCATCCACTTTGCGGCATTGGTCGGAAGCATTATCATGGTTTTCTTTTTGCCAAGTTTTGGGTGATAGATTGTTTTTGAAGGATAGTGAACAGTGTAAAATGTCCCAAAATTTGAGTAAACGATTTTTTCTTGCTTTTCTAGAACATCGGTGACTACAGCACCGAAGGCAATTATAAGATTCTCGGCTTGCTTAGCCGAAAGTTTGGTCTTTTTGGCCAGTTCCCTCGCTAGCTCTTTTCTGTTCATTCCCCTCCGCGACACCTTAATTTTATCGATAGTCTGTCGCGCCCTCCGTAGCGACGATTCGTCTGCGAACCCGCCTGTCTCGCCGTGGTCGAGCCACGGCGGATAGGTTTCGAGACAAACTCGAGCGCAGGACGGGCAGGTGTCGAACAATTGATCAACATCTAAATACTAAACAAACCCAAACGATAAAGATTCGAAACTTAAAAAACTACAATCTAGTAAACTATCTACATTATACCAACCAGAAAATTTACTAGCAAGTGTTTTTTTATTGCGAAAATACAGACAATTCGAAGGATTTGCAGCTTAGCTGCAATACGGGGATAAGGTTGTGGATAATCTGTGCATAAAACTATGGATAACAATTGTGTATAGTTTAAAACTTAAAACTTAAAGCTATGGAATTCACTATTTGATAACTATGATGATCGAGGGGTTATGGAAGTGAATAAGTCAACTATAATATTAACACCAAGCACTAAATCCAAGAAATACACAATATGTCTTTATATCGCATACATCGTCCAATAACTTTTTCAGATCTTATAGGTCAAGACCACATTAGAGATACGCTTTTAGAGGCGGTCAAACAAGATATGCTCTCCCACGCGTACCTTTTTACTGGACCTCGTGGGACTGGAAAAACTACTACAGCGAGATTGATCGGAAAAGTAGCAAATTGTCTGAATATTAAAAATGAAACGGGTGAACCCTGTAACAAATGCGAATCTTGCAAAGAAATATCTGATTTAAAGTCGATGGATATTATCGAAATTGATGCAGCATCTAACCGTGGAATTGACGAGATACGGGAACTTCGTGAAAATGTGAAGTTTTCGCCAACTAAACTTAAATACAAAATCTACATTATAGATGAAGTTCATATGTTGACCCGTGAAGCTTTCAACGCACTTTTAAAAACATTGGAAGAGCCGCCCAATCATGCAATTTTCATCTTAGCTACGACTGAACCACATAAAATTCCTGCAACTATAATCTCAAGAACGCAACGATTTGATTTTCGAAGAATCTCCAAAAAAGATATAGTTACAAATTTAAAATTAATTGCCAAGAAGGAAAAAATTGAGATCGATGATGATTCACTGGACTTAATTGCGACAACTGCTCAAGGCGGACACAGAGATGCGATCTCTCTTTTAGATCAAGCTTCATCTTTTAAGAAGAAGTTAAATTTGACCGATGTTGAAAATATATTGGGAATTGCCTCAGAGGTTGAGGTGATGAATATGCTTGAGGCGATTTTTAGTACTAACCCGGAGGAGGGACTAAAAATCGCCCAAAATCTTTATAAAGAGGGAATTTCACTTTCACAGTTCAATGTCCATATTATTGAAACCTTAAGAAAGCTTTTGTTGTATGTTTCTTCAAATGAAGTATTGTTCGAGGATACGAAAGAGAATACCGAGCAGATTAAAGAATTTTCAGAAAAGTATTTTTCTAAGAAAGACCGAATCAATTCAACTAAAAGATTGATAAACTTAATTGAGATCTTTATTGAAGCTGGCAGGCTAATAAAAGATGTCAGTTATCCGGTGCTTCCGATAGAGATGGCAATCATTGAGTCCACAGGACTCAATGAAACTAATAAACTGAAGAACGAAGAAATCACCGCTTTCAGCGGGACCCCGCCAAAGGCGGTGGCAAATTCGAATGATCAAAAACCAAAAATCCAAAAAGAAGAAAAAATTCCACTGCAAAACATTGAATCGATAAAAGAAGATATCATCGATTCACAAAAGCAAGAAGCTCAAAAAGTTAATACAGCTCCTGAAGCTTTGGAAGCTAGCCCCGAACTCCCCACTTTTGTTAGCCTCGAATCTTTTTCAGAAGATATATGGCAAAAGGTAATAAATGAAACAAAGACCGAAAACTCAACATTAGCTGCGCTTTTAAGAGATGCAAAACCGGTTGGTGCTGAAGCTGAAAATCTGATAGTTGGGGTCAAGTTCAAGTTTCATCAAGACAAAATTTCTGAAGCAAAAAACATATCCATCTTAGAAGGAGTGATTCACAAAGTTTCTGGGCAAAATGTAAGGGTGAAGTGTAGAATCGCAGATTTAAGACGCAAACCCACAGTTTCATCATCTGATGACGATCTTCAAAAAGCAGCAGAAGAGATCTTCAATGATTAATTTTCAATTATCAATTCACAATTTCCAATTAATTTTCATTTAAACAATTAATCATTTGATGATCATTGAACAGTAGAATCTAGTAAATTTAATTATGGCAAAAAGTGAGGGAAAAGATAATAGGAGGAATAAGAAGAAGGTGAACATCCCTAAGGATGTTCGGATTCCTCCACAAAATATAGACGCGGAGCGTTCAGTTTTGGGTGCGATTCTTTTAGAAAAAGACGCCATCGTAAAGATTGCCGACGTAGTTTACTCTGAAGATTTTTATGAGGATAGGCATGGCGTTATCTTTGGTGCGATGATCACACTCTTTGAACAGAGAAAGCCGATCGATATTGTAACGCTCTCTGAAGTTTTGGAAAACGACGACAAGCTTAATGAAGTTGGGGGATCGAGCTATCTTGCAGAAGTAGTGAATCTGACTCCATCTGCAACCAACGTTGTCCATTACGCACAAATTACAAGAGATAAAGCAGTCTTGCGTCGCCTAATAGAATGTTCTGGCACCATCGGCGGGTTGGGATACGATGAGGAAGATGCAGAGATCTCTGACACATTGGACAAGGCCGAGCAAGCACTTTTTGCGGTTTCACAAAAATTCTTAAAAGATAAATTTGTTCCAGTTAAAGATGTTTTGACCGAAGCCTTCGATAGGATCGATAAGATTCATAAAGATAAAGAAAAGGGTGCTCTTCGCGGAACCCCATCCGGTTTTCGAGATCTTGACAACTTAACTTCTGGTTTTCAGAATTCTGATTTGATAGTTCTAGCGGCTCGTCCATCTATGGGTAAAACTTCTTTTGCATTAAATATTGCAGAGCATGTTGCCATCGAGGAAAAGATCCCAGTTGGGATATTTTCCTTAGAGATGAGTAAGGACCAGCTGGTGGACAGATTGCTTTCCTCGCAAGCAGGAGTTGATTCTTGGAAACTTCGAACGGGAAACTTAAGTGACGATGATTTTCCAAAGATAGGTTATGCGATGGGGGTTTTAGCGGAAGCACCTCTGTTTTTGGACGATACTGCTGGGGCAAATGTGATGGAGATACGAGCAAAAGCAAGAAGACTTCAGATGGAACATGGATTGGGGCTGATTATTATTGACTATATGCAGCTCATGGAAGGTCGATCTCGTTCAGGGGAAAGTAATCGAGTCCAAGAGATCTCTGAAATATCTCGTTCACTTAAAGGATTGGCACGTGAACTCGACGTACCGGTCATTGCGATTTCACAGCTTTCTCGTGCTGTTGAACATCGTCCTGACAAACGTCCGCAACTCTCGGATTTACGCGAGAGTGGATCTATCGAGCAAGATGCCGATGTGGTAGCCTTTTTGTATCGCGAAGAGTACTATGAACCTGATACAGACAGAAAAGGGATAACCGAAGTTCTGATCAAAAAACATAGAAATGGTCCGACTGGGGCTTGTGAGCTTTTCTTCCATCCAGAGCAGATGCGCTTTAGGGATCTTGAGAAAAAACGCGCTGGAGAAATCAGTGCTAGGGATCTTGAGCCGATAGACTGATAAAGCAGAATACTGTATTTGGAATGTTGAATATTGTATATGAGATATTAATCAATATTTAGGTTAAATATGCTAAATATCCACTCGCATATTAGATAAATATATGGCGTGAATTATACCAGACCACAAAAAGACTTGACAACATATTGTATATGAGATATAATGATATAATTTGTTAAAACAAAAGTTCATTAACAACAAAAAATTGAAATACGGAGGGACCTGTTAGCTTGTAGCTTATTAGCTGCTTGGCTTATTAGAAAGACAAAGACGTCCCCCGTGGACGTTTTTTTTAGTAAGAGTGAGATGGGATTTGGAGGGAATGCTCCCGCCCTCCTATAAGGAAGATGATGCGTAATGTTAAACTTTGTTATCGTCATCTTCCTCCCAGCTCAGTCCTACTAAATTATTCAGTCATTCTTTGTACTTTGAATGGGTAGGGCCAAAAATGTAAAGAGAGTAAAGCAGGAAAAATTCTTTTGTGTGACTATTTGTTTCATAAGGGATAATACATAACCTGCTAGGCTCCTTTCGGGCGAAAGAAATGTAACCGGGCAATATTTAAAATACTTGTTCCCGATAAGCTTACCTCTATCTTTCGCCCATTCAAAAAGACATTACAACAAGTAGTGTTTTTTTGATTGTGAACAAGTATTTTAAATATTGTTCCCGACCTCGCCCGCCACGCAAGCCGAGCTTGCGAGGCGTTGCGGGCAGGTAAGCTTACCTCTATCTTTCGCCCATTCAAAAAACCACCATATACTGGTGGTTTTTTGTTATATGTAATGTAATTATGTTTGTACAGCCCCTGACAACTACGAATTGTCAGGGTCGGTTCGGGTACGTCGGGCGATATCGACTTCTGTGTCTGTTAATCCAGACAGATCAAGGTATTCGGTTCGGGCAACCTCGACCGGGATCTTGTTTGTGTGTTCCTCGCCATTGTGGATGTATGGGAAATCGATCGCCGATATCGATAGTGGCTCAATGTCTATGTCTACGAATCGGTTGTCGGCCATTCTCAGACGAAGGTTAGATGGCGTCGTGTGTGATTCAATGATCGGAAGCTGACTGTCGACATACACCACTAGTGGTACGGCTGTTTCGTGGATGACCACGGTTTCAGGATCATCATAATTCTGCAGAGATGTGATGGTTCGGTCATACCGATACTCGATCTTGACGGAACCATCCATCAAGGAGTGCGAAGCGGCAACCACGCCGCGCTCTAGCGGAAGAATTGACTCCTTTGTGGCATTCCTCATGGCATTCTTCAATTCAGCTTTGCGTTTTGCCTTTGCGAATTGAGGAAAAAGGATTGCAGCCAAGACGGCGATGACGGCGATCACAACCAGAACTTCAATCAGCTTAAACCCTTTGCGACTCATTGCATGCCTCCATGTGTGTCGCAGATTTTCGTCCCATTCAAACTATCAAAAAAGAGCCATTGTGTCAGTGTTTGGCTCTTCAATTCCATTTCGAAAGTTAACACTTCAAAAAACCACCATATAATGGCGGTTTTTTGTTATATGTAATGAAATAATATTTGTACAGCCCCTGACAACTACCGTGTAGCGTCAGGGTCGGTTCGGGTGGAGCTCTCGCTCTTTGCAAGAGCTTTTGACTGATCGACGTACGTAACTTTCGGATTCATCTTCACATCAATCTCTTTCGTGAATTCATGCCCTTCGAAAGTGCAGGGCAGATGAATCGAGGTTGGAGGGTTTGGCGTTAGCGTCAGAGACTGTCCATCACTTCCCAGTACGTATAGGTTTGGCGGAGAGCCAGCGATCGGAAGTTGGCTTATGACACGCGCCACTAGAGGGCCTGCAGTTCCTTGATCGACGAGTTCGTTGTATTCACGGAGTGACTCGATTGTACTCTCATACCGATACACAACGATGACTTCGTCATCAAGCAACGATGCTATATGTGCGATCTCACCGGCCTTAAGTGGGAAGATTGTGTCGACCGCTTCGGCTTTTCGGCTTACCTGGCTTATCTTTTGATAACAAGGCATAGCGATTGCTATCAATAAAACGATGAGCACGATCACGACCAGAAGTTCAATCAGCGTATACCCTTTGCGATGCATGGAATGCCTCCGTGTGTGGTCGCAGATTTTCGTCCTATTCAAACTATCAAATAAGAGCCATTGTGTCAATGTTTGGCTCGTGGAATATTGTCGAAAAAATATCTAGGTCTAAATAGTCAAATAATGTTTTAGAAATGATTCGACCGCCCCAATGTATGGGGCGGCCTTGCGGTGTTGGTGACGATCAGAGCTTTGCCACTCGTGCCGGCTCTTCTCGCCACTCAAACTTACTCTGGTCGGGGATGGCGAGCATGAACGCCCATTGGATTTCTGAGTCACCCGAAGTCAGGGTGAATATGTCGGGAATGAGAATGGGCTCATCGTCTATGAGCCGTTCTATGGCCCCTGATCGCTGGTAATCGTAAACGACGCCATCTTCGATCTTCCGTCGGATCATTGGATCATCGGGTTGTTTTGGACAGATGACAACCCTTACACCATCGAGCGAGTAACTATCGGCATACGGAACCTTGTAGGGGTTGGGGATAGCTTCTGTACTCCAGACTTCGACTCGACACTTCTCGCCGTCAGTAGATGCCAGAAGCGTACCTTTTGGGACGGTGAATGATTCTTCTGCCCGTGACAGCTCAGCATTCATACGGGCGATCCGAGCGTCTTCGAGTTCGCCATTGGTCTTGAACCGATGGCAGAGGAAAGTGGCTACAAGCGCCAGTGCAACGACCAGCGGGACGAACGGATATACTTTCCGGATGACTTTCATGTCCAGCATCCTCCCTTGTGGGTTTCTGTATTCTGTCACCAGAACTCTATCAAAAAAGAGCCATTGTGTCAATGTTTGGCTAAGGTATGTTTTCTTGGTAAACTGTTTCAGTAATATGAACATGCTAGAAGGATTAAACCAGTTTCAAAAAGAGGCCGTAACTACTGTTGACGGTCCTGTTCTTGTACTCGCCGGAGCGGGGAGTGGCAAAACGAAAGCGCTGACTCACCGAATCGCTTACCTAATATCGGAAAAGAAAGTCTCACCGTTTAATGTTCTTGCTGTAACATTTACAAATAAGGCAGCGGGTGAGATGGGGGGGAGAGTAAGCAAATTGCTAACTAATGTCAAACAAAATTCTCGTCCAAAGGACGATCAGCCTCTGGCTGAAAATAACCAAAAACCTAATAAGCTAAAAAGCTACAACCTACAACCTATCAGACTTCCCTGGCTTGGGACATTTCACAGCGTTTGTGTTCGGATATTGCGAAGAGAAGCGGAAGTTTTAGGGTATTCACGCAATTTTGTGATCTATGATGATTCTGACTCCAAATCAGTCGTAAAAAGATTAATGAAAGAGCAAAAGATTGACCCTAAAGAATTCAAACCGGAAGTGATCCGCTATTTTATCTCTGGGGCGAAAAATGAACTGATGGATACAAAAGAGTATGCAAAATACGTTGACTCGCCGATTACAGAAGTTTCAGCCAAGATTTACAAACTCTATCAGGACTACTTAATAGAGGCCAATGCACTTGATTTTGACGATCTGATCATGCAATGCGTTCGGCTTTTTAAAGAGAATCCTAAAATCTTAGAAAAATACCAAGAGACTTTCAAATACATTTTGATTGATGAGTATCAGGACACAAATCAGGCGCAATACATCTGGGTGAAACTGTTGGCTTCGAAACACAAAAACATAATGGTGGTGGGCGACGATTATCAGGCGATCTATGGTTGGCGAGGAGCAAACTTCAAAAACATATTGAACTTTGAGCGCCACTACCCCGGCGCTAAAGTGATAAAACTTGAGCAGAACTATCGCTCAACTCAAACTATTTTAGAGGCGGCAAACGAAGTTATAAAATTCAATAAAAACAAAACAGATAAGGCTCTTTGGACAGAGGGTGCACCGGGTCGTCCAATTACACTTTATCAAGCATTGAACGAAAAAGATGAAGGAGAGTTTATAGCTCTTGAGCTTCGTTCACTTTGCAAAGATGGGGATTTGAATAACTATGCGGTACTATATAGAACCAACGCTCAATCCCGTGCTATAGAGGAAACCTGCATTCGTTTCGATATCCCATATAAGATTGTGGGTGGAGTTCAGTTTTATCAGCGAAAAGAGATTAAGGACATAATCGCATACTTAAGGTTGATGGTGAATCCAGCCGACAAGGAGTCGATGGCACGCATAATCGCAGCTCCTCCAAGGGGGATTGGTGAAAAGACATTGCAGAAAGTATCAAGTATCAAGTATACAGTATCAAGTGAAGAATATGAGTTACTGCCACCAAAAGTTAAGGATTTTTACAAAATACTGCGTGAGCTGAAACAACAGTCCGAAGATATTCGGCTAGATGATCTGATTATGCAAGTTGCGGTGAAGGTTGGATACAAAAAATGGGTGCTTGATGGTTCTGCTGAAGGAGAAGGGCGTTGGGAGAACATAGAGGAGCTAATGACTGTAGCTAGTGAAATTGAGAATCAATTTCAAGTTTCTGAAGCTTCTGAAGCTGGTGCAGCTCTCGAAGCTTTTCTTGAAAAAGTGGCGCTTATCCAAGATACTGACAAAGTTGGGGGAGACGACAAGGTTTTGACTTTGATGACTTTGCATTCGGCAAAGGGCTTGGAGTTCGACACAGTATTTATTACTGGGATGGAGGAAGGGATCTTTCCTCACTCTAGATCGCTCGATGACCAACACCAGATGGAGGAGGAGAGGAGGCTTTGTTATGTTGGAATCACTAGAGCAAAGAAGAATCTGTACTTATTAAATACTTACGAGCGAAATTTGTATGGCCGCTTTCAGGCAAATCCAATCTCACGCTTTATAGAACATATACCCGAGCATTTGATAGATAAAATTTGAGTATAGTCAAATCAATATTTTGCTTCGACAACACGATGTCTGTTGTTGACAGCTTGGATTGTTGAGGATAAAAAGCTTGACAAGTATTGATTATTAGTGTATGCTTACACTATAATATTATTGTAGTTACAAATACCACCTTTTGGCTTAATTGTTTATCTGATATGAATGTCATCCTGAATAAAAATGAAGGATCTCTTTAGATAGATAGCTAAGCCTACGGGTTACACTCGTTTGATGAGTGAAATTCGGGAGAGCGAAACCCGTATAAAACGCAGAAGGAGATATCTGATGCTAGTGGTGCCAGGTCGGAGCGCCCTCATCGAACGCTCACCGTTCCTGACAGTGCGGGTCGGGACACTCAAAACCGAGGCGGATTTTCGCCAAGCCTTGAGTCAGATCAAACCCATCAGCCATATCGACAGATGGGCCAGCGAGATGATAAGCCAGCCCACCTTCGCAGACAGTATCCCTCAGACGAAGGAGGACATTGGCTTTGTCATGGCCTCTAACGAGGAACTCGGCTCCCCGTCGCCGTCGCTGGGTTGCTCCTGGACTCAAGCGTACGAAGCCGGAATTGAGCTTGGCTGGGAGCCCTGTCTGGCATCAGACGGTCCAGAGATCCGCCGTCACTACCTCAAACAACCGCCCGATGATAAGCTATTGATCGTCATGGAGCCGCTCGCGAGATTCGATGGCCGCCCCCAAATCTTCGGCGTCGATCATAGGTGTAGCCCTACCCTTGGAGGTCTGTGGCTGAGCAGCTACGGCGGTGACCTTCTCGACATGACATACGGACGCCACTGGGTGTTCCGTCGCAACTAGTCGCTCGGATCCTATCGTGTCTTGGATTCTAATACTTCGTCCGACCTCCCTCCGCTTGCGGGGGGGGCTTTTTTAAAATTGTTATTGATAAGATTTAAAGATTGTAAGGTAATTCCAACACCCGCCTGCATAAGCTAAACATTGCGGACAGGCTGATCTTTCACAGAGTCCGCCAGTTGGCGGAGACACAGATTTTAAGAAATGTGATAGAATAATTATGTGGCTTGTTGCTATTTAATACCCGTCCTTCGCACAAGGCTTCCCACTTCGCTAAAGCTACGACCCTTCGCAAAAGCTACGGAAGTGGCACGGCGAGGGACAAGTCGGAGGGTGTCGCATGATCGTAAACAAAAATACAATCTTGATATTAAATTGAGCGTTTTGAACATGAAAATGTTTTACAAAGCTCCATGAAAATAATTATAAACCTGCTGGCGTTGCTATTTATTCCAGTTTTTTTATTCGCCGGCTACTCATACGCAAAATCAAATAATGATCTTTTAAGCCCAGAACCCGACAGCTGGCCTTTTTTGGTTGAGGAGGTTTTACCGACAGGGGAAGTTATTGTACATAGCGGATCAAGTACCGAGATAGATTTACGAACGATTTCGGTTGACTTAGACGTAAACCCATTTCCGGAGGATAGACTAACTTCTTTTCCCGAATTGGGCTTTGAGATGGGCGGGAAGATCACATTGCATCGAGCCTCGAGTTATACAGTTGTAGATGGTAAAAAATCAACCCTATATCGCTCTTGGACTACTACTGTTGGCGAACTACTTCTTGAAAAAAATGTAGCACTTGGCGATGAAGACAAGATTAACTTCTCAGAAGATGAAAATTTAACGTTGGGTATGAGTATTAAAATCATAAGAGTTGCAAGGACAAATGTTCATGAATACGAAGATATAGATTTCGATGTAGTTGAAAAAGATGATCCAAATCTGGATCAGGGCAAAACTCGTGTTGAGCGAGCTGGAGAAAGAGGTGAGAAAAAGTTTACATACGAAGTAATTCGAGAGGATGGCGAACAGATATCTAAAACATTGGTAAGCACAGAGATAGTTTCAGAGCCGGTAGATAAGATACTGATTGTAGGGATCAAACCGGTTATAACCGGATGGTGCAAATTCAATGATATTGTTCTTAAAGCATCGGCCAAATACGATGCTGATCCCAACATGATCTGTTATCTGATGAAGGTCGAGAGTATGGGTAATCCGAATTCAAACGGTGGACCACATAAGGGGTTATTCCAATACTCTGAAAGTTTATGGGATTTGGTATCTCCTAAAGCCGGGTATGCAGGTGCAAGCATTTGGGATGCAAGTTCGCAGATACACGTTACAGCTTGGGCATTGACTCATGGCTATAAAGATCGTTGGCCACCACTTAAAAGGTACTAATGGATTTAACAAATAAGTCGGAATTAATACATTTTCTAAAAAGCAACGGGCTTTATACAAAGAAGTCTTTGGGGCAGAATTTTTTAATTGATCGAGATGTATTGGACACGATTATCGAAACCGCCAATTTAAGCAAAGATGATACCATTGTTGAAGTCGGTCCAGGACTCGGAACACTTACATTTGAGCTTTCAAAATATTGCAAAGAAGTGATAGCAGTAGAGTTGGATGAGAAACTTGCAAAACTTCTAAAGAAACAAGATACAAGAGACAATAATCAAACAAATTCAAATATTCAAATTATAAATCAAGATATTCTTGATATCGAACCTAAGAAGCTAACAGCTAACAGCTACAAGCTTATTGCCAATATTCCGTATTACATTACATCTAAAATACTTAGGCACTTTTTGGAGAGCGAACATCGTCCAAAGCTGATTGTGATGATGACTCAAAAAGAAGTAGCAGAGCGAATCTGTGCCAAACCCCGTTCGACGAGCTCAGGGCAGGCAGGGCAGATGTCACTTCTAGCCGTATCGGTTCAAGCATATGGAGAGCCAGAGATCATTAAGATAGTGAAAAGCGGATCGTTTTTTCCAGCACCTGATGTTGATAGCGCGATTCTTCGAATCGCAAGTATTACCCGCCAAAGTGGCGAGGTCTCGCCCAAAGGGCGGAAGAATAAAGAATTTAGTATACAGGGATGCGACGAAAAAGAATTTTTCAAAGTTGTTAAAACTGGGTTTGCATCAAGGCGGAAAACTTTGCTCAATAATCTAACTTCGGGGACAGAATTCTCTAAAGAAGAAATTGCAGGTATAATAGAAAAGTCAAAGCTTAATGCAAATGTAAGAGCGCAAGAGCTATCAATTCTAGAGTGGGGGACTTTGTGTCAGAAACTACAAAATCTGAGAAAAAGTTAGAAGAAGCAGGCAGAGAGTTAGAAGATCTAAAGAAAGCGGGAGGACATATTTCGTTGTCCGATCTTCGACGAGAACTGGGGATCTCTTTGGTGATGGCAAAAAAGATGGTTTTATGGGGGATGGTTAAGGGTCACAGAACTGCAGATGGAACGATTCAAATTACACAAGAAGAGCTAAATAAGGCAAAAGAATTTTTTAACAACCCTTACAATAAAGCAAAGTTTTTTTTCAAGACTTTGGGTCCCGGACTGGTTACGGGTGCTTCTGATGACGACCCAAGTGGAATAGCAACTTACTCTTCTGTTGGCGCTCAATACGGCTTTGGGCTGATTTGGATGGCAGCTTGGATTCTGCCACTTATGATTGCCGTTCAAGAAGTGTGTGCTCGAATAGGAGTTGTGACTTCAAAGGGTTTAGCCGGAGTAATGCTCAAAAAATACAAAAAGGGCTGGGTCACCAGCGCTGTTATGCTTCTGATCATTGCCAATGTCATAAACATCGGCGCTGACTTGGGCGCAATGGCCGCTTCCTTACAGCTATTAGTAGATATCAATTTCGTTCTGGCAGCTATAATTTTTGCAGTAATCATCATCATAATTGAAATCTACGTTCCCTATAAAACTTATGTAAAGATCTTGAAATGGCTGACTTTGTCAGTTTTTGCATATGTGATAACTGGGATAATGATCAAACCGGACTGGGGCTTTGTGGCTATGGAAGCTATAGTCCCTGAAATTCACTTAAATTCAAACTATCTTTTTGCGATGGTGGCGATTCTGGGTACAACCATCACACCTTATCTATTCTTCTGGCAAACATCCGAAGAAGTAGAGGAGGAGCACCTTGAAAAAGAAGAGTCCAGAAAGGTTTCTCCGATAAAGCAGAGGATTGCTAGAATGCGAACAGATGTTAGAACAGGGATGATACTGGCCAATTTAGTCTTTTTCTTTATTATTTTAACGACAGCAACAGTACTTTTTCAAAATGGAATCCACTCTATCGATTCAGCCGAACAAGCCGCAGAAGCTCTGCGACCGCTTGCGGGGGATAAAGCTTATTTGCTCTTTGCTCTAGGAATAATTGGCACTGGACTGCTTGCCGTACCAATCTTGGCGGGGTCTGGAGCCTATGCCCTCTCCGAGGTTATGAAGTGGAAAGAGGGGATGAATAAGAAACCAAGTAAGGCTAAACCGTTCTATGCGGTGATAGCATTTTCAATTTTATTTGGACTACTTTTCAATCTTTTCGGGATTGATCCGATCAAAGCACTTTACTATTCAGCTTTTATAAACGGTATAATCGCAGTTCCACTTCTCTATATAATAATGAAAGTTGGAGACGACAAAAATATCATGGGTGCGGAGACTCATCCAACTTGGGTAAAGGTTTTTGGTTGGTTAACAGTATTTTTAATGGCGGCAGCGGTGATAGTAACTTTAGCACTTGAAGTATTTTTCTAAATATTTATTTGATCTAAATGACTACGAGTCCCCCTTAGGGGGACTCGTTTGGGTTCGTGGGGTGTCATTCACCATCGAAGAACCACCATATAAAGGCGCTTCCGGTTGTGATTTTGGGGTTGGAAGGTATCTTCGTCAGACCCATAATACAGATGAATCCCTCACCGCTGTAATCCGACCCAGGGGCATTCCACTATCCTTGGATTACTCGCACATCCAGACCGTCTTGGCAGGCAGCACAATGAGCCTTGGACCCTGTAAGAGTATCCATTTTATCCAAGCGCCCAATTCAGTTCCCCCTTCTCACCAGGCAAATGCCTGGTAGTTTGCCATAACAGCATCATCTCCAACACCGAAATTCTTGCCGTACCAGAGACTGAAGTCTCCGTACGATACCTTCGGTCCCCAACTATGGGCTGGCGCCGATCCCGACTGGTAGCGCTCCCAGCCCTCGACGGCCAACCAATCGTTGATCGGATAGCCTGCGAAGATGTCAAAGCGCTGCTTCACGCCTCCCAAACCACCGACCGACCAGCGCCCGACCACCCAACCGTCACCCAGCGCTATCGACTTCTTCACGTACGGCCGCCAAATACTGGGTGAATCGAAACGCATACCCACCCGGAGGCCTTCGTCGACCTCGGCATCGAGCATCGCGAGGGTGTAATTACACTCACCTGCGTGCTCTACATAGACATTGAACTGCTCTACCGACGCGCTCATGTATGCGCCATCGTACGACCCAGTCTCACCAAAGTAGCCAAGCGATACTTCGTCAGCAACAACGACGGACACCGACAGCATCAGTACAGCAATCATCAGGTTACGCATGGTGGTAAGTCTCCTGTGTCTTTTTGCCTCATGTCGGGGCTCATTAGTTTTAACGATCGAGGTTTTACCCTCAGTTCTGCTCCCTACCAATTTCTCAGTAAGAAGCAAGTTCTGAAGATATATGTTCACTAACTCTCCCCGAAACCGGTCTGCAAGTTGGGCTTGTCGATCCATATCTTCCATATTACTGCCTCTTTATTTCTAGGAATGTACAGCGGATGTCGAGCTCTTCGGGGAACTGGGACTCGTTTGGGTTGGTTGGGAGGTTATTCGCCATCGAAGAACCACCATTTTACCGACTCAACAATGGCGGTTCTTGCTGCCGCAACCAGAGGAAAGGCGCTGTATAGAAGCCACTGAAACGCGAACACAAGGTAACGAAGCAGGAGGCCGGTGATGTAAACGGCGCCAAGGACCGCTACAAGTCCGATTGTCATTGAAGCGCCGAACGCAACGTTGGCCTCTAGCGCGGCAAATACTAGAAGCACTGCGGTTACTTCAAGTACTTCACCTTCACGCGCTTCATGCGAGCAATGAGATATGATGGTCGAGAATAGATTAACCACAAGCAGAATCCCACAGAGTATGTATTTCAGAACGGGAACCATGGCGATCATCATTACAGCGATTCCTCCGATGATCAGGCCCCAGTTTCTCTGACCTTGGTGAAATACCAATACCGGAAGCAATATGACCGGGTAGAGCACCAGGTCCCACCATCGAGAGATAGGGAACAATACTGGCAAGAACCATAGCATCTTGTTGGCATCGAACCATAGCATCTTGCCAGTGCCGATGAGCGGTGTCCAGTGGCCGATGATCCAGAGGCAGATGGAGTGGAGGACTACGGCGGTTATCGTCCATGTGATGTACATGTGGACTTGTATGCGACTTGGCAGTGCGATGCTCATTTGAGCAGTCTCCTTGTGGTTGAGTTGTTAACGTACGTTTGGGGTTGCCAAACAGTGAATTATCTCACAAATATTCGAATTAGTCAATACATAATGACTTACTAAATAAACATATTGACAAATACGAACGATATAGTGTATAATGTAGTAAGTCGACTAAAACCGACTACTAATAACACATTATGAAAATACTTAAATCACTCCAAAAATTGGGTCTAAATATTAACGAACAAAGTATCTATTTTGCTCTTTTGCAGCTAGAAAAAGCTACCGCAAACCAAATTGCCTATAAATCAAAAATTAAAAGACCAACAACGTATGACATTTTGTATAGATTAAGAGACGAAGGGTTTGTAGCTGAAACTATTGAGAATGGAAAGCGTTACTTTGTAGCTGACAATCCAAAGAAAATCTTGGATCGGATCGAGGAACAAAAATCTAGCTTTCGTGGAGATCTACCTTATCTGCTTTCAATCTACAACACCAATGACAAGAAGCCAACGGTTTCTTACTTTGAGGGCGAAGAAGGGATAAAGAGATTGTATGAAGACACACTGGACACTTTGGAAAAAGACGACGAAATCTTGGCATATGTGACAAAAGAGACCATGAATTTTATACCGACCTATTCAAAAAATTACGTAAAGAGGCGGGTAAAGAAGGGAGTAAAAATAAAAGGGCTATATAATTCTTCGGTTGAGGTTTCAAAACATTTGAAGCGAAACAAGAGCGAACTTAGAGAGTCGAGAATAATAGATGAAGAGTTGTTTCCGTTAGAGAACGAGATCAACATCTATGCAAATAAAATAATTATGATTACATACAAGCCCGAGCCGTTTGGAGTGCTAATTGAATCAAATGAGGTAGCTAAAACTCAAAGGACTATATTCGAATTGGCGTGGAGAGGCGCAAAGAGCTAAATGTGAAATGTTATACATCCAGACTGGCTAAATGTCTGGTTTTATGTTAGTATGAATCGAATTATGAATAAGTCTGAACCAGGAAAATTATATGTAGTCGCTACTCCCATTGGCAATATGGGCGATATTTCGAAGCGTGCAATTGAGACACTTAAGAGTGTCGATTTTGTTGCATGTGAAGATACTAGATCCACTGGGAAATTGCTCTCACTTCTTGGGATAAAAAATAAAATGATCGCGCTTCACCAGCACTCAAGGGATGAAAGTATAGATAAAATATTGGATAAGATTAAAAACAATAAAAATGTTGCTTATGTTTCGGATGCGGGAACTCCTGCAATATCTGATCCAGGACAAAAGTTGGTAAAAATCGCAAGAAAAAAAAATATTGATGTTATCCCTATTGCTGGCCCAAGTGCGGTTTCGGCGGCTGTTTCAGTCTCAGGACTTGTTAGAAAAGAGTTCTACTTTGTTGGATTTTTACCCAAAAAGAAGGGACGTCAAACAAAACTAAATCAAGTATCGAATGTTGATGCTCCAGTAGTTATCTATGAAAATGCTTTGCGGCTTGAAAAAACTCTAAATGACATTAAAAAATATTTCGGTAAAGATGTCGAAGTATTTGTTGCTCGAGAGATGACAAAGATGTTTGAAGAATACTTTGGTGGTACAATTGATGATGTAATTGTTGATCTAAAAAATCACAAGCTTAAAGGTGAGATCACCCTCATAGCAAAGAAACAAGATACAAGAAACAATGACCAAACAAAATAAAAATTCAAATGTTAAAATATTAGAGCCAATCACAGAAGAGGATTTTCAATCTGCATTGGAACTACTTCACGATAACATTTTTAAAGATGCCAACTATAATATTGAGTACGTGCAATCATTATCTTTGGGTGAAGTGCTAGTTGCAAAGGCAAATAATGAAGTTGTTGGTGCTCTGATGCATTATCGTCCAGGAAAGATTTTTAATCGCTTAGAAGATAAGCATTTTGATTTAAAAAATATCAATGCTATGAAAAAGGAGATAGGAGATATTGACGTTTTGATAGTAAGCAAAACAACTAAAATGCAGGACATCGAAACAGCATTAACAACAAACGGCATAGTA
>CAZAOA010000003.1:25907-54227 GCA_964486765.1 uncultured Candidatus Saccharibacteria bacterium | reverse complement strand
GCAATGGATTCATATCCTGCACCAATTGCTGTTAAATCTACAACACCAGTTACAGTTACTGCAGGATCATTGGTTGCAGCATCAAGAAGGACATTGCTTGCAGTATCGGCAGAGAGATGTAGATTATTTGTAACTGTCAAAGCATCTGCTAGGATAGCACCACTGGCGTGAGTATTTGTAACAGTAAGATCATAGAAAGACTGACTATTAGATTCTATTGTTTGAGCGACTGCCCCTGCAAGTATAACCTCACTTGTTTCGGCATCAAAGGTATTGGTAGCCAAACTGTTAAAATCAATATTTCCCGTTATTGTATGAGTACCAGTGCCACCCATTATCTTATCGGTAGCATCTGCTTGGCCTTTCATTATTATATCTTTACAATTAAGATTGTAGTTGTTTAGGTCTAAAGTAAGAATCTGTGGGTCGTTGGCGTATATGGTAATGTTGCCTGTAGTAGTTAGATTACCTGTGAGTGTATTTGTTACAGCTCCACTTCCGCCATTCATCCAAAATTGAATATTGGCTACTGTCCAATTGGCAAAAGCAGGTATTGTGTGTGCTGCGTTTCCATAAAAGTTGAAAGTTCCTGCACCAGCTATAGAGGCTGAACCACCAAAAACCAAATTATGGACATTGCCGCCATCGCTATATACTCTAAAATCAGTGTTTATTGCTAATGTTCCATTTATTGTCGCAGTTTTAGCTCCACTAGAAGAAGATAAACGAGATCTACCTACTGTCCAAGTTTTTGTAGCATCTATAATCAAATCTCCAGTAACATATACGCCCCAGTATCCAACAGTGGTCGAGATGTTTCCTTTTATCTCAAGATTAGGAAGTGATTGAGTTGTTCCCTCTAAAGTTTCACTATCAGTCATCATTTTTACAGTACCACCACCAGTTGCTACTGTAAGACTACCTTGAAAATCTGCTGAACCATTAAATGTCCAAGTACCTGAACCAAATGTTATTCGTTCAACTGCCCCAGTACCCGTACAACTCAAATCACCACTAACTGTAACATTTTGACCATTACCTTCAATATATAATCTATCGGCACCGTCATTGTCGAGACTTAAATTTGATGCTAATACGAGTGCATCAACCAAAATATATTTAACTTGATAACTTGCGTTGTTAGCGTGTAATATCAAATTGTAAAGTATATTCCCATCAGAAGTTAGATTAACTGTATCTCTATCGGCAGATGCGTTTGAATCAAAAGCTATCAAAATTGTACTAGTTGCATCATCAACTGTGCAATTAGTGAAATCAAATGCTGGAGTAGCTAAAAGTTTTGTGATTGTCAATGTTCCTGAATCAAGGTCAAGAGCAAGGCTACCAGCACCAGAATTTTTAATACTTAATACTCCGTCATTACTTGCATCACCAACAGCAAAGTCAAAAGTAGCGAGATCTATAGTTCCAGTGAAGTCATCAGTTCCACTGGTATCTGCATTGTCTGTATATATATCTTTACAAGCTGCATTAGCATCAAGTGTAAGTGTTTGGGTTGAAGAAGTATCTGAAAAGTAAACAGTATCTCCAGCAACAGGAAAACTAGATCCACCTGCTCCACCTTCAGTAGCAGACCAGTTGGCATCTGTATTCCAATCACCTGCTCCAGCTGCAACCCACCATCGTGTAGCAGCAGCGGAAGCTTGTTGAGAATGGTTAAATACTACTATAAGACCTATAGCACCAATTAGAGTAATAAGTAGTCCTAAAAGAGACCAACGAACTCTTGGACTTTTTACCTGATTAATCTTTTGAAGTATGACTTTTGTCACTACCCCTCACAATTATATGTATTGTTAAGATTTAGTTAATCAAAATAGCATCTCCCACAACGCAAAAGCTTACTGATGATATTTACACGAAAAACAGAGCGTCAGTCGCTATTAAACATGTTTATATTGTATCAAATTTATGAAGCTGTTTGCAAACAAAAAAAACACCGAGTTATCCACAGGGTGTATATATACAAGAAAAGCCACCCGTTGGGAGACTTTTCTTGTTAAGAGTCTATCCGATATTAGTTATCGTAATTTCTCTCTCTTCGTTCTCTTTTTTCTTGAGGTCGAGCAACATTTACTACTAGCTCTCGACTATCAATCTCTTTGCCGTTCATCTCTTCAACAGCTTTGTTGGCCATCTCTTCGTTAGCCAATGTAACGAAGCCGAAGCCTCGAGATCTGTTGTCATTGAACTTGTCAGTGATAACTTTAGCTTCAGTGACTTCTGCACCCTCAAGGGCTGCAAACATCTCTTCTAGCTTAGCGTCATCAACTGAGTAAGGAAGATTTCCAACATAAAGTTTGTTCTTCTCTTCCTTTGGGGCATCTGCATTAGTTTCGTCCATGTTCATGTTTTTTCCTAAAACATTAAAATTAATCGACCAAGCACTAGTTCTCTTAACAATTCTTACGATTCGCCTTCGAGTCCTACTAACTTTGATTACATATTAGCATAATTGAGTAGCGCTGTCAATGATTTATTTGCTTTTTTTGAAAATGGTTCCATTCAATTAAATTAAAATACTTATTGGACAATGATCCGAGCCAGTAGTTTTTGTTAATATGTCGGCATCTTTGATTCTGATGTTTTTCGTATAACAATAATCAATCCTCCATCCCACATCTCGCTCTCTGGCCTTGAATGCATACGGCCACCATGTGAACTTTTGGACCTTGGGGTAAAGTGACCTAAATGTATCTGTAAATCCCAATGCTTCGATGCTATCCAACACTGCTCTCTCTTTAGGTGTAAACATAATATTGTTCTTGTTATTTTTTGGGCGAGCAAGGTCCAGTTCCGTATGCGCAATATTGATGTCGCCAATAAGTATGACTTTCTCCTTGTTCTTAATATAATTAACTAATGTTTCAAACGATTTGAGTTTAAAATCTAGATTCTCTTTTTGACGTCCCCCATGTGGCATATAAACGTTGATTATTTCTAAGTTTTGATATTTTAGTATGCAAATTCGTCCTTCAATATCAAAAGGCTTAAAGCCCAAAAAGTTGTTTATACCAGTCGGTGATTTCTTGTATAAAACTGCAGTTCCGGCATGTCCCTTTTTTCTTTTTGATGAATTTATGTAGAATTGATATTCTTTAAGATCTGCAATAATATTTTGGATCTGGTCTTCTTCGGCTTTAATTTCCTGAAAACAGTATATATCTGCATCTTCTTTGCGCACAAAACTAGCCATACCTTTTTCGTAGGCCGAGCGAATCCCATTCACATTCCAAGAGATTATCTTCATGTTTACCAGTTTCCGATTCACACCCTATGTTGACAGACTAGTCTGATGACATAGGATTATAATCAAATTAATATTACTTCAATTCTAGCACAAAAAAATACAGCAAAGTGCTGTAAAACCTTTGAAGGTCGCCGCCCGGTTGGGCAACGACCTTCGCGGTTCGTGGGTGACAATGCCACCTCATTGTCCTTCGAGGTACTCGAGAACTGTGCGGGACGTCTCAGCGTCGATCTGCTCGGTCTCACCAAAATGCGTGATCAGCTCTTGTAGGGTGAAGACCGAGTGAAGCTCATACCCTGCCGCCTCTAGACCCCTTCTGCCGCCCTGCTCACGGTCAACTAAGACGACGACATCGTTGATGGTCAATCCGGCAGCCAACAGTGGCGCTGCCATCTCGATCTTGGTATCACTGGTGGTGATAACATCGTCGACGACGGCGACTATCTGACCCTCTTCAAAGTCACCGTCAATCAGCCGACCCGCACCATGACCTTGGGATTCCTTGCGCAGAACGATAGCAGACAAACAGTTCGAAAAGCCTACCGCAACTGCCAGAGGAATACCAGCGTAAGGAAGTCCGACGATCTTGTTGAAAGTCAGTCCTTTGAGCACCTCGCTGAGTTCTGTAACCACGAGCTTCAGCACACATGGATAGCTCGGAAGGATTCGTAGATCGACGTAAACAGGCGATACAGATCCGTTCTTGAGTGTGAATTCCCCGAACCTGATTGCTCCAATTCGAAGAAGTTCGTCAGCCAACGATTTTAATCTTCCATCCACGACTTCGCCCCCCTTTCGGATATGTCGAGTTGGTTACGCTACGGCCGTGTAGATATCCCAACCGAACCTTGCTTCGAGTGCCTCGTTCAATGCGACATTGGCCTCATCAATGGCAGCAGCGACATGATTCATCGGATCTCCGCTCTTGCCTTGCCAACTCTTGCGGGTAATGCCCCTTGAGCTGTTGACGAAGCAGTTCGGAGTCCCGGTATCTGAGAAACCGGCAACTGCATCCGTGGCGACTCCACCTTGAATTCCGAAGCCGGGGATCAAGAAGGGGAAGTCGTCGCTGACACGCTCTCTGATACTTACAGCCTGCTCGGGCGTGGTAGCACCAACAACACCGGCCACCATCCCTCGACCATCCGTCAGTTCTACTACTTCGACGGCCCATTCATTGGCCATGTCGGCCAGCATCTGGTAGACGTGCCTTCCATCATCGAGAAGCGCGTCCTGGAAATCCACGGCATGAGGGTTGCTAGTACGTATCATGGTTATCACGCCCTTGCCTTGGTCCAGCCATGGCAACCATGATGCTCTGTCTTTCTCGTGCGGAAGGAAGGTGCCCCCCAGAAGGGGTGTGAAGGTACAGGCATCGGCCTTGTACTGGTCAAAAACCGCCCGACCATACGCCTCCATCGTCGCTCCGATGTCGACGACCTTGTGATCGAGAATGACCAGAAGCCCATGAACGTGCGCATGTTCGATGAGCCGAATCATCATCATGATGCCTTCTGGCCCGAGTGCCTCGTAATAGGCAAACTGGGGCTTCACAACGGCCGCCTTCTCGGCGGCTACCTCGATAACATCGCGAAGATAGGTCTCCATTTGACCCAGATCCTTACCATCACCATAATCAGATGGCACATGATCAGGCGTCGGATCAAGACCGACACAAAGAACTGACCGGACTCTCCGTGCACGATCAACGTACACATCCATAAAGACTGACATTGCTCTGTTCTCCCAGTAGGGTATATTTCCAGATTTAACGGCAATTTCATAATAACACAACGACATGTACTTACAAATATCATTGACAAATGCTATATATTTGATATAATAGTAATGCTAAATAAGTAGTCTAGATAGCAGCTCGCCCATTAGGGCGAAGAGGAAAGTCCGGGCACCATAGAGTAAAGCGTTCGTGAAAATGAGTGGGCAGCGATGTCCAAGAACAGCGCAAAAGAAAATACACCGCCTAATCCGCCCTTTGGGCGCGATGGTAAGGTTGAAATCGTAGTGTAAGAGACTACGCGTTCGTATGGTGACATACGTCTGTGGCAAGCCTCGCTTGGTGCAAGTGGAGTGGACCTTTGACATCAAACCCTACTCGGGTGATGCTTTAGGTCTCCATGCTTAGATAGATTGTTATCCTCGACAGAACCCGGCTTATTGACTGCTTATGGAGCAAATGAAAGATGCCTCGAATTATGTGGCCAGATGGCACCAATCGAGGCATTTTCATTGATTTGAAGCCATATTTAAGGTAAGATTGCAATGTATTCGGGGATCGTCTAATGGTCCGCCTAGTAAGGCGAGACTTTTGGTCCGCCTTAATGGCGAGATCTCGCTCATTCGGTAGAATGAGCGGACAGGACACTTATGTATTACCTATACATATTAATAAATCTGAAGCGCAATAAGACATATGTGGGTGTTACAGATAACGTTGATCGTCGAATCAAAAACCACAATGAAGGTAAATCTAAATATACAAGTAAATTTAGACCTTGGAAGCTACTCTACTGTGAAAATGCGGAATCCTACAATGCTGTTAGAAAGCGCGAAAGATATTTTAAATCGGGTGCAGGTAGAAGAAATATTAAACAACTAGTTAATTAATGCTCGGGGATCGTCTAATGGCAGGACACTTGGTTTTGATCCAAGTAATTGGGGTTCGAATCCCTATCCCCGAACCAATATAAAAATGTAGTATACGTGCTACTTTTTTATGTTGGTGTGATTGAAAGAGTGGGATTCGAAAAGTCGCAAAATACTTAGTATTAAGTATACAGAATTTAGAATACAGCACACAGAAAAAATCAAATAATTATCATAAATGCGCGGTCGCGCAAAAAACATCACAAAAATCAACAATAATACCAAAAAGGACCCGAGTCTAAGGCTTCCCTTAGAAAAAGGTCCTTTTATTTTTCATATACAACATTCCAAATTCCAGATTCTACATTTCAGAATAATTAATACCATATCTATAATAGCAATTTCCACATCTGTATAAATCTGTGAACCAGTTTCTGTGTACGTTTATTCTTCCGTATGTCCCATTGAAATTATCTCTTTAATCGCAACAACAAATCCTGACGCAGCCACAAACGAGATTGCGTTTGTAAGAATTGTTTCAGACACACCATACAAGTTCCCCAAAACCGAAAGGGCTTGGATAGATGCAGTTCCAACAACCATAAGAGCGATCACCGCTATCAAGTACTTTTGACTCTCTTTTGCTGTAACGTTTAAAAACCCTACTATTAGACCCAACACTACCAAAATTGTCATCGCATATGGGATAGTGAAAAATCCAGCTATGATTGCCAGAATCACACCACCTATAAACGACCATTTTCCAACTCTCTCCATAATAGCTCCCTGTTTAATACTACTACTACTATTTTAATTATATCATAATAATTAATAGTATAAAGAATTTAATATACAGTATACAGCAAACAGGATGAGCCGTCGTATGGTTGAGTAGTTGTTATTTTACCTAATTTGTGCTACTATCTCACTATCAGCCGAATCAAAAGAGAGAGGGTTCATTCCATGACGACGTTTTTATGGTGGCTTGTCTCACTCGTTGTTCTTTCCCTTCTATTCATATGGCGCCTCGTAGCTTACAACCACGGATTAAACCAGCCATATGACCCTAAGAATCCCATTCATTATCCGACACGCCAGTTTCACAGATTTCTGGTATCGTGGTCAGGTATGGCTCTCATCATTGACTTGCTGGTCGGATTGGACATCATATTCTGCGTCTAGCCAACAAGTTGGTCACTTTCTCAAACCCCATCCCGAGTACGCATGTACTCGGGATTTTGTCTTTAAAAGTTCTGTATACCATATCTTGATTTTCGTTTTTCTATTATAACTAAAATAGGGTCCCGACGTTTGTGTCGAAACCCTATTCGGTGTCTTGGTGATCAGGAAAATCTGACTCATGCCAGGCCTCTACGGTTTCACCGAGGTCTGTTTCGTCGATTAGCTTTGACTGGGCTGCGTAGTATCGTGCCTGTTCCTCTTCAGCCTGAGCGACCCAGTCGTATCCATCTGATGGATCGCTCGGACTCTCCTCATCACGCGGTTTGCCCTCCAAGAGTTCAAGAGCCCTAACTCCTACTTCAGCTCCTTGCTCGTTCAAGGCCCCAGTTAAGCAATTCTCGAGCCTCTTGGGAAGATCGCCCCCATTGATCTTTCTGGCTAACCCAAGTCGACCCCGAAGCCCCTGATACTCGATATCTCCCGGATCATTCAGAAGAGTCAGGTATAGGATCAGGGCCATCTCTGTTTCTTTGAGCCACTCGTCAGAAAGAAGCAGCCCCTCTTTGCCAACGATAAAACCGGTAACTGTGATTGGGGGACGTGATCCGCCACGCATCATCTTTATGGTCTTTTTTCGGTTGGCCCTATATCCAAATACCAAAAGCAGATCGGGAACAAGAGTGAACACATCGGAAGGAAGCGGATATGGAGAAGTTATGGAGATGTCGTCTCCATAGCGAGTATAGGTGAATTTTGGTCCGTATTTTTGCTCCAACTTCTTCAGAGCTTTCGCCACCCGAAGGTCAAATGCTCTTAGAACCAAATTCATGAGTGGCGGTGATGTAGGAGATCCCATCGGAAGAACGGGAACATCTGTGCGACCATACTGGAAAGTGGTTAGTTGAACGAGAATAATTATAATTCTTTCAATTATCTCCTCGCTCACACCCTCCCCCCGTAGATCTTTTCCAATTACCTCTTGAAACACTTTTCGGATCTTCTTAAGGTCAGTTGACGGGAAACAATCCTGAATATCCCAATTCACACCATAGGCTCTTTCAAGTCCCTCCAAGAGCTCGAGGTGCTCATTGGCATTGGTTATAGCTGACCTGTTTTTTCGCCAACCGTGTGCAAATCTGGACAATGGACAACGAGACAAAAGCTCAAACGACACAGTGCGAAGTAGCCCCTTCAACGGTTCTACCGGGGCTAAAATCTCGCGTTTCCCACCACTTTTTTTCTTGATGAAGAATCGGATAAATGCTTGAACCGTTTCCCCATCTTCACCTTTTTTGCCATGATTGTTAAGGAGCCACAGACATTCGTCGATTAATTCGGGGTTTTCGAGCCCAAGGTACTGGGCCAAAAGACTTACTGCATCAGAGTGATCCCAAAGCGACGCCATCTCTAGCTCCTTTCTGTTCCGATTGTTAACGAACGAATTGTCGTCGGGGGCCTAAGCCCCCGACGACACAACTTAGCCGTGAGGTTATAGGCGACATCTGGACGGGGCATCCCCCTCGCTCACCCTGCGCTCCCTCTCGCTCAAGAACCAAACCCTACCCTAGGTGTGTTCGCCGGCTAATCAAGCGCGGCTATTCTCTGAGTCAATCCAGAGACCCCACCTGTCCTCTACCGACCACAACTTCAGATAAGGTCACCACTGGCACGCTTGGCCAGTAGCTAAGTTCACCTGAAGCTATGAGGTAGAGCACCAGCAAGTAGCTGGCGTGGCCTCACAGCCGTAAAAACATATTACCAAAATAGTACATATTGTCAAAATCTAAATCGGCTCATCCATAAATTTGTGGATGAGCCGATAAAGCATTATTATGGTCCAAAAAAAATTATTTCAATAAAATGCCATTACTCAAACTCAACCGTCTTTATCATTAGATCGTTTAGCTCAATCATATCTGCATCTTGGGAAGCTCCACCGTATTCATAACTAAACATAAACAAGAAGTTCTTTCCACTATCTATAGTATTTGTAACAATCACTCTTCCGTTTACACTAACGGAATAATGGTTCACGATGGCATCCAAACAATTCACCAAGGTTGTATCCTCAGAATTCAGAGTGTATTCTGAAAATCCGATTTCGGTAGCAGTACCAGTTCTTATCTGCATACTTGCCGTATCTTCTTCATCTCCAGCAGTTGTAATCGTCACATTGTTTGCATTGCTACTATTCACAGTCCAATCTATTGGATGTTTTATCGTGTAACCATAATCTGAACTAGTATATGTGTCCCATTCTACTATAGTCGCAGCATCTGCATCAGACAGCTCCTCTGTACAATCATCTGTCTCCCCCACATCAGCCGTAGAAGCAACTTCACCACTCTTTTCTGCAATAGATTTTTCTATGCTATCAAGTTCACTATTCGCACTATCGGCAGCTTCTTTTGCCGACTCCATCTCACTTTTTGCTTTCTTTGATTTGTCAAAATAATAATACGCTGATGCTCCTGATCCCAATACTAACAATACCAACAAAACAAGCAACACTATCTTCATAACTTTTTTAGATTTCGTTGGCTCTTCAAAGTTTTCCATCTAATCTCCTATTTGTATATAATTTCCCTAGTACGATATTCAACATTCTATATTCTAACTTCAATCTTCCTTATATGTTCCTACCCAAGCATCATAAAACTCTTTTGCATCATTGCTTTCCGGATCGTTCATAGTGATTTGGAAAAGCTTGTTGTCTTCAATGTAGTAGATGTATCTGGTTGCATATGACTGAGGAGAACTTGGGGTGGTCAGATCTGCACCGATTATACCTTCACTGTCTTCTTTGGGAATCATTATGTTTGGAGATGCAGGGAAATAATCAGCCAACCAATCAAAGGAACTTAGGACAAATTCATTTAAATTAGCTCCGGCAGGTGGAGAGTAGGTAGCTGTATCGTAATGCACAATATGAATGCTTGGCCAACCATTAACTGTTATATCTCCTGACATTAAAACTATATCGCCACCTTGTTGCTCATCAACAAAACTTGGGCAAGGTTTACTTGTACATGGACCCAAAGTATAAGTTGATGGGTACTTGAAACTGTAACCGTATTTAGAATTTGTAAATGTCTTCCAATTCGATGTATCTGTACCAGTGCTAACTTCCTCTTTGGCAACGACGGTTTTTTTGCTACTTTGCGCTGCAGCCGCTTCTAGATCACTAAGTTCTGCCTTTTTGGTTTCGATGCTTTTGTTATAATTCTCTAGATCGGTCTCTAAACTACTTTTTTGCGTATCTAAATCAGATGTCTCTTGAAAATAATAATATGTGGCGTATCCTGCTACGATTACGATTAGTCCCAAAATTACGATTAACGAAATTTTCAATGTTTTTTTATAGTTCAATTTTCCTCCTTTTTTAATTCAATCCAATTATATCATACTACTTCAACATTTTCTTCAAATATTTTCCAGTCTCAGACTTATCAACTAGTGCAACTTGCTCTGGTGTTCCTTTTGCTATTACTCTCCCACCCTTATCACCACCTTCAGGACCAATGTCGATTATGTGATCAGCCGATTTTATCACATCGAGATTGTGTTCAATCACAATCACCGAATTACCCTTATCTACCAATGAGTTTAAAACTATAAGGAGTTTCTTCACATCTTCAAAATGCAATCCTGTTGTCGGCTCATCCAATATATAAAGAGTCTTTCCGGTAGCTCTTCTACTAAGCTCAGATGCGAGCTTAATTCTTTGAGCCTCACCACCCGAAAGTGTTGTTGAGGGCTGACCCAACTTTATGTAGCCAAGTCCTACCTCTGCTAAAGTTGAGAGTTTTTGGTGAATAACCGATATATTTTTGAAAAATTTTGCACCTTGCTCAACTGTCATATCTAAGACATCAGAGATCGACTTTTCTTTATAATGAACCTCTAAAGCCTCTTTGTTGTATCGTTTGCCTTTGCACTCTTCACAAGTGATATAAACGTCTGGCAAAAAATGCATCTCTATCTTCAGTACGCCGTCACCTCTACACTTTTCGCATCTTCCACCTTTTACATTGAAAGAAAACCTTCCTGCTTTATATCCTCGCATCTTGGATTCTGCGGTAGCGGCAAAAAGTTCACGAATCGGCGTAAATGCTCCGGTGTATGTTGCAGGATTTGAACGTGGTGACTTTCCAATTGGGGATTGGTCAATGTCGATTATCTTGTTTAGGTTCTCCGTACCCTCTATCTTTTTGTGTGCTCCCGGTTCAGCTTCTGCTCTGTGGAATTTTTTGGCCAGCGCTTTCGCCAAAATGTCGTTAACCAAAGTTGACTTTCCCGAACCAGAAACACCAGATACACAAATAAACTTGTTTAGTGGAAACTCTACATCTAGATCTTTTAAATTATGCTGAACTGCTCCCAAAACTTTGATAGAACGCTTCATTCCTTTTCTTCTGATCCTTGGAACATCGATCTTTTTTCTACCAGAAAGATAGTCTGCGGTTATAGAACAATCTGATGCCATGACATCTTTTGGATTTCCACTACATACGACCTCTCCACCATGTTCTCCTGCTCCAGGACCGATATCGATCAGATGATCCGCTTCTCGCATCGTCTCCTCATCATGCTCAACCACTATAACCGAGTTGCCGATATCTCTAAGTTTTTTTAATGTTTTAAGTAATCTTTGGTTATCTCTTTGGTGAAGCCCGATAGATGGCTCATCCAAAATGTAGAGCACTCCCATAAGTCCGGATCCGATCTGAGTAGCAAGCCTAATTCGTTGCGCTTCTCCTCCAGCTAAAGTCGCCGCATTTCTATCTATCGTAAGATAATTTAAACCTACATCAATCAAGAAATTCAATCTCTCTAAGATCTCTTTTATCACTTGTTTTGCAATCAAGTTCTCTGATTCGTTTAATTTTTTTGTAAGAGTTGAAAAAAACTTTGCCGATTTTTCTATTGAAAGAGAAGATATCTCTACTATGTTTTTATCATTTACTGTAACCCCCAAAACTTCAGGTTTAAGTCTTGCTCCTCTGCAAACTGGACAAGTGACCTCTACCATGTATTTATCAATCTCACGTCTTACATAGTCAGAATCAGTTTGTTTGTATCGTCTCATTAGATTAGGTATTACACCCTCATACTTTGTAGGATATCTACGAACCTGATACATCTCGTCTCCAGTTCCGTACAGTATAACTTTGAGTTGCTCTTTTGTAAGATCTTTAACAGGTTTTTGGATGTCAACATCATGCCGCTTGGCTGCAGCTTCAAGCACTGCAAAATACCATGGAGACGTAGCCGTATTTCTAACCCAAGGTCTTACCGCTCCCTCTGAAATGGAGAGTTTAGGGTTTGGTAAAACCAATCTTGGATCTATCTCTTTTTTGATCCCAAGTCCTTGACAGTGCTGACAAGCTCCATGTGGAGAGTTAAATGAAAACGACCGAGGTGCTATCTCTGGAAGTGATATTCCGCATTTTGCACATGCAAAATTCTCAGAATAAAAAGCATCTTTTTCGGACTCTAAATCGTGTACTATAACCTGTCCATCCCCAAAATCTAACGATTTTTCAAGAGAATCAAAAAGTCTTTTTCTGTTTGACTCATCAATTTTTTCAGAATCTAAAATCAATCTATCAACCACAACTTCGATATTATGTTTTTTCTGTCTATCCAAATCGAGCGCACTGGCTTCTTCCAGATCCATTATTGTTCCATCCACCCGGACTCGAACAAATCCAGCTTTCCCAATTCTCTCAAACACCTGTTTATGCTCCCCTTTTTTGTCCATAACCAACGGTGACATTATGGCGATCCGTCTTGTTTTTTTAGATTCAGCTATAACTTGTTCAGTAATCTCTGTGGCCGATTGGCAAGAGACCGCTTCTTTACATTCGGGACAATGCGGGATACCAACACGAGCAAATAAAAGGCGCATATAATCATAGATCTCAGTAATAGTTCCAACGGTAGAGCGAGGATTTCTGGAAGCAGACTTTTGGTCTATGGAGATAGCTGGAGAAAGCCCCTCTATATAGTCAACATCTGGCTTTTGCATTACACCCAAAAACTGTCTGGCATAAGATGAAAGACTCTCAACATATCTTCTTTGACCCTCTGCATAGATTGTGTCAAAAGCCAAAGAGGACTTTCCAGAGCCGGAAAGTCCAGTTATTACAACAAGTTTATCCCGTGGAATTGTAAGGGATATGTTTTTTAAGTTGTTTTCGCTAGCACCGTTGATCTTTATTTCATTCATTCTGAATAGTATTTAGTAGTAAGAATATAGTATACAGTAGCCCCTTCACAAAAATACCTGTCTGCCGACAGGCAGGCAAATCTGACCAAATTACGAATAAAAATATTATGGACTCAAATTCGTACTTTTGTTTAATTCGTATTTTCGTAGTGTTTTTTTCCGCAAACCGAGAAACATTATACCACCCGTGTCAAGATTTATCAAGTAGCCTTATGATAGATTATAATTCCTAACTTATAGCTTCTGATTATAATGAAATAATATTTTCTTTTTTCCTGCTTTGGCATTTGGTATTTTGTTTGACAATTATTATTTGATAACAGAATTTTATTATCAATTTTCAATTGATAACCATTGTGTTATGATTTGAGATAACAAATAGTATTTACTATTTAAAAGAATTTATTAACTAACTTTGAACTGTTGGGGGGTTTAGAGGTAAAGGAGAGAAAATGGAGACTCAGGCCGACACCATCATTGGGACTGATGTGCAGGTAAAGGGGAATCTACAAAACAAAGGATCCATTCAGATTAATGGAACAGTGGAGGGGGAAGTTAAAAGTGACGAAGATGTCACTATCGGTGAGTCAGCAACAGTCACAGGGCCAATTGTGGCAACAAATGTGCTAGTTTCTGGTCAGGCTAGTGGAACAGTGGAGGCAAAAGACAAGCTAGAGATTGATCCAACTGGGTCGATTGACGGCGAGATTAAGGCAAAAACTCTAATCGTCCGTGAAGGAGCTACCTTCAATGGCAACTGTGTCATGGCAGAAGAGAAAAAAACCTTAACTGAACTTAAAACTGATGATCTGAAACAAGAAAATTCAGTAGAAAACAGAAAAACAGAAAAAAAGAATGACGATAAAAAAGGATCGTTTTGGGATAAGGCTAAGAAATAATTTTTGAAAATTAACTTAGCCGAATGTACTACTATATATTTGACATTAAGAAATTCAAGAAAAAGTCCCAAGTTGAGGCGATGAAGGATTACTTGGTTGGTTTAGGTATTTCTGGAGAATTCACTTTTATCTCAGCCGTACAAAATGCAGAGGAGCTGACCGAACTTGGACTGAAAAGAGGTTACTCAACCATAGTCGCTGTCGGTTCAGATGATCTAATAAATTCTGTCGCCAATAAGATGATCGGACGCCCCGAAGCAATGGGCGTAATTCCACTTCAAGCTTCGAGTCCAATGATGTCACTTTTAGGTGCGAACGACTGCAAAGATGCTGCCGAAACACCCAGATTTCGAAGAATCAGCGAAATGAACATTGTCAAAACTGCTTCATGCGAACACTTTTTAACTCATCTAAAGTTGGGACTTAAAAATCCGATGGAATTAACTCTAGAATTCAAAGATTTTATTGTCCAAGCTTGGGTAAAAAATCTAATTATTGCAAACCATCACCCTGAAATAGAGAAACTTAGCCCTGAGTTTTTAGATGTTGTTATTGAAAGCACAAAAGAATACCATCAATCTATCTTCAAGCTTTTAAAATCTATAGTTGGTCCCGAGGTTAGGACTGATGGCAAAGGTATGAGTCTAATTCGCGCTCGATCTCTTCGACTATTTTCAAAAAAACCCATTCCTCTAATGTCTGAGAATAAAATAATCGCAAAAACTCCTCAACTGGTTGAAACTAGTGACGAAATCTTGAGATTGATAGTATCGAAAAGTTCTAAATAATATTGTATATCCTATACTTTATACTTCTTGGCTTGACCCAAAAAGCATAATGTGATAGTATTTGTACGTAATAAGGAGTTATAAGTCTTGCAAAGAAAATCCAATAAAATAAATTTTATTCGATCGAATGAAAAAATTCGATTCTCCCCACTTCAAGTCGTTGACAATGAAGGTAAAAATTTGGGAGTTATTTCGAATTCAGAGGCTCAAAAAATAGCTCGTGAAAAAGGTTTGGATTTGGTTGAGATCGACCCTAAAGCAAGACCACCGATCTGTAGAATTATGGATTATGGTAAGTACAAATACGATCTTTCCAAAAAGGAAAAACAGAAAAGACAAAATCAAAAAACAGTTGAGCTTAAAGAGATTCGCTTAACCTTAAAAATTGGCGATCATGACCTTGATTACAAAGCCAAAAATGCCAAAGAATTTTTCGATAAAGGTCACAAAGTAAAAGTGGCTATGCGTCTTAAGGGAAGAGAAAACATCTTTTTTAACAAGGCCTTAGAAGTATTTGAAAAATTCTCAGTTGTTTCAGGCCTTGGTTATGAAACAAGACCAAAACGGCTTGGAAATATGATAAACGTAATGGTTTCGGGACTTAGGGTAGAGGACGACGAAGATAAATAGAAATTAGTACACAAATTATTTACGCAAATTGACACAAATAATACTTAAGAAAAGATTTGTAAAGATCTGTGTGAAAGATTTGCGTAAGAATATCAATATATAATTTTTCAAAGGAAAATATGCCAAAACTTAAAACACATAAAGCAACGATCAAAAGAATTAGAAAGACAGGAAGCGGAAAGATTATGAGAGATAGAGCCGCTAAAAGTCATCTTCTAACCAACAAGTCTGATAGAAAAAAGACTCCTCTTGAAGTTAAAAAAGCAGACAGAGGCAAGATTAAAAAATTAGCACCATACTTATAAGATTGTAAAGAAATTACAACACAAATCATCCACGCAAATTGACACAAATGGTTGAACAGAAAAAGATTTGTAAAGATCTGTGTGAAAGATTTGCGTAAGAATATCAACTTAATATTTGACGAAGGAAAATCATGAGAGTCAAACGAGGAACTGTAAGAAGAGCAAAACATAAAAAGATAATCAAACTGGCTAAGGGTTACAAGGGTAGAAAAAAGTCAGTTTATAAACTTGCTAATCAAGCAGTACAAAAAGCTGGACAACATGCTTACAAGCACAGACGAACTAAAAAGAGAGAATTTAGAGCTCTTTGGATTGTTAAAGTAAACGCCGCTGCAAGAGCATTGGGGATAAGTTATTCTCAGTTCATAAAGAAAATAGCAGACAAAAAGATATTGTTAAATAGAAAAATACTGGCAAATCTTGCCGAGCATCACCCAAAATCTTTTGAAGCAGTGATTAAGAAAGTTAAATAGTCGCTCTATAAAAACAAACGGCTCGCTATATAGTGAGCCGTTTGTTTTTTGATTTATATAATGTTGTTTCTCGGGTCAAATATCTCTCGAATATTTTCGACATGCTTGTGTTTTGCAAATTCTACTATAAGTTTATCCTTGAACTTATCAACCACATCATCAATCGCTCTTGGTGGTCGCCAATCTTTATTTAGAAATTCGAACAGATCCCTATATTCAAAATACGAAATCATGGTTGACTTTTTCACAACTTGAAGTGGTTTTAATCCATTTACATACTTAGTGTGATTGGTCGTTATTTCGAATATTTCCTCAGTTATGCTGCTCAAGTCATCTATTCGCATTGACTTGCCGTCTATTTCAATACTAAAAGAAATCAGTTTGTTGTTATGACCAGTTAATGAGTCCTCTCTTCCAAAAAAATTAATTTTTAGATCAACGTCTCCACTATATACTGCAAATAACTTGGCGCTACAAACTGGGTTTATAGATGATCTTGGCCATATGTCTTGTGGTCTTAAATTAAAATATTCATAAATCATCAAAACTTTGTTGTCTTCAACAGGATAAAGACCGTGCGTAAAGTAGCCGGTGGAAGCGAACAAGTCAAAATAGATAGCCCAGACCAGAGAGAACAATGCTAATTTTATCTCAATAAATTGTTTTTTGTTGCTATCGTCAATATTTGTGAATTTATGAATAGGAATTTTTTCAATATCTTGCTTAGTTAAAATCAATTGTTTGCCACTTTCTACAAATATGTCTTTCCCCGATTTTTCTTCTAAAACATCAAACAAATAGCTGAAAAAGTCCTCTCTTTGCTTGAAGCTTGTCTTGCGCCATCCCAAATTATGAGCAGTTTTCAGTCCAGTTGAAGCATGGTTAACTAAAAAACTTCTAATTGAAAGAGGGGAAGGGAAATACTCAGAAGATTCCTTGGGGGGAATATTTTTCTCAATTAGCTCCCCTACCAAAGTATATACGTCAACTGCAAAAGTATCTGAAAAATAAGCGGTCAGTTGGATTGGGTTGAGCGGCCAAAACTCCTCCGACTTGATTGATTGTTTTAGTGCATTCTCGACAGAGTCAAGATATATGTCTAGCCTACTTTTTGATTTTTCAATATGATCAAATATCATGTAGCATCTATTTAATTTGTTTATAGAATTGTTTGATTAAGAGCAACGCTCCGCCAACTATCAAAACATCCGCCAAATTGAATGTTGGGATAAACCAAAAGTTAAGGTAATCTACTACACCATCGAAAAAGATTCGATCCATTAGGTTTGACAGAATTCCGACTTCTATTAGAAGAATTGGTAGTTGATATTTGGGTTTGAAATAATACCAGATCGCAAATACGACAAAAAATAATGCGAGAATCGCCGCTGCTACAGCATTGTTCAGATATAGCCCAAAACATATTTTGGAATTTAATGTATAGTCAGTTGAAAAAACAAAAAATCGGGTCACCACTCTTAAAATCAATATTGTTAAGAGAAACAACCCGAAATTTTTATAATAATCTTTCATGTTCTGGATTTTTCTGTGTCCTTTCTGTGTGAAAATTCTGTGTGTGTAATTTCAATTTATCTTCACGCGTCTTTACACGTTACACAAACTTCGGCATAGGGCATTATCTCCAAACGCCCTTCTTCAATCATCTCATTGCATTTTTTACATTTTCCGTAAGTTCCATCTTCAATTGCTTTCAGAGCAGCATCAACTTTCCCAATCAAAAATTCAACTTGGCCCTCTAGACCCAAATTACTTTGGTAGTCTGCCATCTCTTGAGCGTTATCGTCCTCATTTCTACCATAATCTGGATACTTTTTTAATTTCCCCACCTTATCTTGAAGTCTCTTTTTTTCGTCAATCAGTATTTGTTTTTGTTTTTGAATAAATTCTTCACTAATCATATTACTCCTTTTCTTTCAGTTCTTTTGAAATCTTTCCAATATATATGAATGCACTAAAAAGAAACATCATTAAACTTACGATCTGACCGAGGCTAAGTCCCAGTATTAAATCAGCTTCTACTCGCCCAAAGTCAGTCACCATTCTCCCCAATGTGTATATTGCTATTATACCAAAAAAATACTCCCCATTGGTCTTTTTTGATTTAACAAGTCCTAGAAACGATATTATAAACAAAATAAGCACCCAAACAAATTCAACAAGCGTAACCGGAAAAGTTCCATTTACTGACAAAAATCCATTGTACGTAGTGCCAAATGCTTCGCCCGACAAGAAACTTCCCAATCTACCTACAGCAAAACCAATTAAAAAACCAACCGCTAACACATCTAACCAGGGAAACAGTTTTTCTTTGTAAATTTTAAGTACAGCCACAAAAGCCAAAGCACCAAATAAAAATCCTCCGAAAGAAACCAACCCTCCGTTCCAGAAATAGAAAATCTCCCAAAAGCTTTCATAAGTTGAGCTATATAAAACATAGTTGAGTATTCTCGCTCCAATTATCCCAAAAAAAGTAGTATAGATTACCAAATCCAATACTATCATTCTGTTTAGGTTCAATTTTTTTGCAAGAATCAAAATTGACAATAATGACAAAATTACCCCCACTACCAAAAAGGTTCCGTGCGTGTAGATTGTAATTTCGCCCAAATTTACCAACTCTCTTATCATATACCACACAATACCACAATTTACAGTTGACCACATGAATGTGAAAGTTTACAATGTTATTGTGGTAAGAAAAATAATTTCAATATATCTATGAAAAACGAACAAAAGCCCATCGGAGAAACTCTGAATGATCTTGAATTTAAAAATGAACCTGTGAAAGATTTTTTTTATTTCGTTTGGGATCTTTTTAAAACAGGTGTTATTGTTTTTCTTATAGCTTTTTCAATCCGCTATTTTCTAATCCAGCCCTTTATAGTGGAGGGTAGTTCCATGTTGCCAAATTTTGTAGATCAAGAATACCTTTTAGCCGAAAAGCTTTCCTATATAGTGAGTGACCCTAAGCGCGGAGATGTGGTTATCTTTAAACCGCCAAATTCCCCAACCCAAAACTACATAAAAAGAATCATCGGACTTCCTGGTGATACGATCAATATTATAAACAATCAAATTACAATAACAAATAAGGACAATCCAAATAGTCAGATTATTTCAGAACCATATATCCCGAACAACTTTCAAACACTGACATCGAAAAAGGAAGAGTTTGAATTAACTTTGGGGGATAACTCTTATTTCGTATTGGGAGATAACAGAGAGCACTCCTCTGACTCTAGAGAATGGGGAATACTGCCTAGAACAAATATGATTGGCCGAGCCTGGCTGACAATAAAACCGTTGAACAGATTTGGTACACATAAAAGACTTGAGTACACTAGTTTAAAGACATCTAACATAGAAAATACTATTTTAGCTGGAATTGAACCCAACTCTATTTACTAGGTTTAACCCAATCGATAAAGATAGGAGTTCCACGGTACTCGAAATTGTTTCGAATCTTATTTTCCAAAAATCGCATATGTGAAAAATGCGGTTTTTTATTTCTTCTAGTTTTTAACTTGAAAATAGGAGGGTTGGCTTTCTCAAATCGCAAGGTTTTAAAATAATCAATCTGTGGATATGTTGTTCTTGCATCATTAAAAACTGCTTGCAAATCTTCAACGCCAATCTCTTCATTTCTCTCTTTTTGAATTTCTAGAACCTGATTCATCAGTTCTGTAATATGAGTTTTCTCTTTTGCCGAGATAAATACGACTGGAACCCAAGGTATGAAGTTAAGTTCTTTTTGAAGTTGTCCCAAGATTTTTGCCATAAAAGTACTTTTGTCTTCCACCGCTAGATCAATCTTATTGATCGCAAGAATAATAGATTTGCCCATAAAAGCTGCATCACCTAAAAGTTTCAGATCCAAGGCAGCTATTTTTTCTGTTGCATCGATCATATAAATTGCGATCTTGCTGTCTTTAAGAGAGCTCATAGCCCGAAGAAATGCAAACGATTCCGGAGTGTCATATTTGACTTTGCTTCTTCGCTTTAGCCCTGCGGTATCGATTATCCTTATATCTTGACCCTTAAATTTAAATTTAAAGTCAGCACTATCCCTAGTCGTTCCAGGAACAGTTGAAACTATCATCTTATTCGATCCAATAATTGAATTTAGAAGAGTTGATTTCCCTGCATTAGGCCGACCTATGATTGAGATCTTTATGCAACTATCATCCACAATTCTATTATCTTCAATCTTTTCGATGTTTTTACAGACAACATCCAAAAGAATGCCGCTGTTTTTTCCCTGTATCGCTGAAACGGCTATTGGATTATCGAATCCAAGTCGTTTGTAGTCAATCAGATCAGTTAGTTCGTATTTTTTATCACATTTATTACCTGCCAAAATCACCTTCTTCTTGGCTCTACGAAGTTTTTTTGCGATCTCTCGCTCTACATGTAAACCTCCATCAGATATATCACATAAAAAGATGATCAGCTCCGCCTCCTCAATAGCGATCTCAACTGAAGCCATAGCAGCTTCTTTTATTTCATTGTCAATATTTTTTATCAGTCCAGCGGTGTCTATCAATGAGAATTTCTGACCACACCAGTTGACTTCACCGTAAAGCCGATCTCTTGTAGTTCCTGCTTCTTGATTCTCTATCGCCTGTCTTTTTCCAATTAGACGATTAAAAAGAGTCGACTTGCCTACATTTGGCCGTCCGACTATCGCTACAACCGGCAGAAGTTTTTGTTCAGTATTGTCCATATGTCACTTAAATATAATCTAATCATCAACGCAATTTACCCCTCGAAGTCCAGCGAAGCTTTTAGCGAGGTTGGACGAAGTGGGGCTACCACTGGTAATTTTATTGTATCTTTTGATGTTATAATATATTTTCTAACTATGTTACAATATCATATTTTACCATTTTAGTCAAAAGTAAAATAGTGTTTTTCATAGACATTGTAATTGAGCGAAATATGTTAATTTTCGTACCCGGCGAGTCTTCGAGGGCTGGAACGGGTGGGTATAAGAAAATTAATATATAAGTAAAAATTACAATCCTAATAATACAGAATATTTTATGTTTATATACTGTGTTTTAATTTCCCAGCTTATTTGTCAATTTTTTTTACACCCACCTCTTATACATATATACTTGTACTATGATTGCAGACGTTATAGTCGAAACAAAAACTCGGGGGGATTCTGAGACATTTTCTTATTTAGTCCCAGATAATATTATGAAAGATATTTCAGTCGGATCAATCGTTGAAGTCCCTTTTGGAAGTCGAACTCTTTTAGGAGTAGTTAATTCTACCGAGCGGGGGTCGGGGAGTGACAAAAGTTTTAAGATTAAAAATATAAAGTCCATAAATCCCCTTTTCTCACTACCAAAATCGTATATCAAAATTTCGAAATGGATATCTTCGCACTATTTCGCATCTTTGGGAGAATCGACTGCCCTCTTTCTCCCCCCGAAAATTAAACGACCAAGGGATAGAAAAGATACAAGTGACAAGATACCTGCCTTGCCGGTCATCGACTCCGAGGCTCAGACTCGAGGAGCAGGCAGGCAGGATACAAATATTAAATTAAAAAAGCTAAACAGTGAACAAACTATTATTTTTGAATCACTGAAAAAAGATCTAATCTCACCCAACCCCACTTCGCCAAGGCTTCGAGGGGTACCGAAGCCTGCATTGATTCACGGAGTTACCGGCTCTGGAAAAACTGAAATTTATATAAAACTCGCGAAAGAGGCGATTAAAAATAAAAAACAGGTTGTGGTTTTGGTTCCGGAAATTATGCTAACCCCACAAACTATCCAAAAATTCAGAGAAGTTTTTCCGGATCAGATCTGCCTTATGCACTCCAAACTAAATATGTCTGAAAAATACCACTGCTACAACGATTTTTACTCTGGCAATAAATCGATAGTTATCGGTCCCCGCTCCGCACTACTTGTTCCTAGTCCAAATATTGGACTTATAATAGTCGACGAGGAACAAGAAGAAAGTTACAAACAAGAACAAAATCCTCGCTACAATGCGATTGATCTAGCAGAAAAAATCGCACAATCTCAAAATGCCTTATTGGTATTGGGCACAGCAACCCCGCGGATTGAAACATATTTCAAAGCAAAAGAAGGAATCTATAACCTCTACAAATTGGAGAACAGATACAACAAGCTTCTCCTTCCTCCAGCCGAAATAATCAATCTTAAAGATGAGATCAAAAAAGATAACCACTACGTCATTTCTGAGAAACTACAGAAAGAACTCCAATTAATATTGAAAAATAAAAAACAAGCTCTACTATTTTTAAATAGACGAGGATCGAGCACTTTCGTAAGTTGTAGGGAGTGCGGTTTTGTCGTAAATTGTCCCAAATGTGAGATTCCTCTTATCCATCACAATCTACGAGCCGGCTTTGACATGCGCTGTCATCATTGCGACTACAGATCAAAGTCACCTACCAAATGTCCAAAATGCGAAAGTATAAAGATCAAATTTTTCGGTGCTGGAGTTGAGAAAGTTGAAGCACAACTTCAAACTATTTTTCCAAAAGCTAGAATCAGAAGAGTAGATAGCGACACGATTCGATCAAAAAAGGACTACGACAATCTTTATAATGATGTCAGAAAAAAGAAAGTCGATTTTGTTTTGGGCACACAGATGCTTGCAAAAGGTCACGATTTTCCAGAGATCGATCTGGTCGGCATCATCTCCGCTGATACCGGACTTCATATGCCACACTTTAGAGCAAGCGAAAGAACTTTTCGAATTTTGACCCAAGTTTCTGGAAGGTCTGGCAGAACTCACAATGTAGGAAAGACGATTATTCAAACCTATTGGCCAAACTCTAGAGCAATTATAGCCGCCCAAAAACATGACTTTGAACTTTTTTATAATGAGGAAATCAAACACAGAAAAGAGAGCAACTATCCCCCGTTTTCAAACATAGTTCGGATTGTTTCAGAAGATCGTGATATAAAAATAGCTAAGAGTAATATTATGAAATTGTCAAAAGAACTTGAGGAAAATGACTTTGACTTCATCGGTCCAGGTTTGGCCTTTTTCCAACGTATCCGAGATAAATGGCGATACCACATAATCGTTAAGCTACCAGCTACCAGCTACCAGCTACAATCTTCTTCAAAAATGAGCTCCAATAATTCAAAGCAACGAACTAAATTATATGACATATACACCAACCATAAAAACTTAACTTGGAATGTGGATGCTTATGATCTTTTGTAACCAATATTTCAACATTGATTCACACCCTATACAAACAGACTAGTCTGTTTGTATAGGGTTATAATCTGCAAATTAATATCAGACAAATAGTTAACGGCTCAATGTTTTCATTGAGCCGTTAACATATAATATATATTACTAGTTCTTGGTTTCAATATTTGGTAGTATATAGTAGAATCAATAGTGGATGAATCCCTAATTCTTCCGTAAGCGATCAGTCAAGTTGGGGTGGCAGATAGTCTCTATCACTTATTTCTTAATATTTACAGCTTAATACTTATCACTTAAAACTTATTACATACTAAATACAAGGAAATTATGAAAACAATCTTAGTCACTGGTGGAGCTGGTTACATCGGTTCGATTACAGTTAGAGAACTTGTTAAGGAGGGATACGATGTTGTCGTATTGGATAGTTTGGAGTTTGGTCATCGTGAGGCAGTCGATCCAAAAGCGGTTCTTGAAGTTGTGAATTTAAAAAATATAGACGATATTCGAAAAGTATTTGAAAAGCACAAAATCGATGCCGTTATAGACTTTGCGGCTCACTTAGATGTCGAAAAATCTATGTCGGAACCTTTAAGCTATCTAAAAAACAATGTGATAAACTTTGTAAATCTTTTAGATGTTATGAAAGAGAAAGGTGTCAGATACATTATCAAGTCCTCCACTGCTGCAACCTACGGAAACCCAATAGACGAGAAAAAAGATGTGCCACTTCGCGAAGAATATCTGAATCAATATAAACCAGATAAATCAAACTTGCTTGAAGGAGTTTGGGATAGTAAAAAAGTTGTAGGCGAAGAGTTTTTCCAAAAATTTATTGAGGCATTTCATATTCATTACAAAGATAGAAAAGATCTTTCTCTTACAGAAGAAGAAAAGACTATGCTTCGAATTCCTCTATCGATTTATGGACTCAGTAAACTGCTTGACGAAGTAATTTTAAAAAAGTATGATGAACTCTCATCAATTAAGTCGATTGCCCTTCGCTATTTCAATGTTTGCGGAGCCGATCCAGCTGGGGACATGGGAGAAGATAAGACTAACCCTTCAACTTTGATGATAATTGTAATTCAACAACTTTTAGGTAAAAGAGATGAGGTTAAAATTTTCGGAGACGATTTTCCGACTCCGGATGGTACAGGAGTTCGTGACTATGTCCACCCATCCGATCTGGCCACCGGACACATTGCGGCTTTAACATACCTTATTGATTCCAACAAATCAGACGCATTCAATCTTGGAACAAGCAACGGATTTTCCGTTTATGATGTTATAAAAGCATGTGAAAATGCAAGTGGTGGAAAAGTAAAATACTCTGTTATAAAAAGAAGAAGTGGCGATCCATCCATATCAGTTGCCAATGTCGATAAAGCAAATACTGTTTTAAAATGGAAAGCCAAATATAACCTTGATGACATGGCGAAGACTGACTGGGAGTGGCATGTTTCGCATCCGAATGGGTACGAAACAAGATAATAATTCAAAGTTCAAAAGTATATCGAATATTATGAAGCGAAGATTTAATTTTTTCGTACCCGGGGAGTCTTCGACAGGTTGGCTAGGGCGGGTAGCAAGAAAAAATTAAATCAAGCGAAAAGATGAAATTGAAAATCATTACAGATCCAAATCCAATATTACGCCAACCTACAAAAGAGGTTGTCAATTTTGATATGGAGCTTCAGAACCTTATTGACAATATGGTTGAAACAATGAGAAAAAATCAGGGAGTCGGTCTAGCCGCACCACAAGTTGAAAATGACAAAAAAATCGTTGTTCTAGAACACGATGTCGAAGTAGATAATGAGGAAACTCTCTATAAACCCTTTCCTTTAACTATAGTCTGCAATCCAATCATTAAATCAAAATCAACAAAAAAAGTGAAGATGGTAGAGGGTTGTTTGAGCTTTCCTGGAATTTTTACAGTAATTAAGCGACCCAAAGATGTTGTCATAGAGGGTCAAGATAGATACGGAAAAAAAATAGAGATAGATGTAGAGAAGTTTCAGTCTAGAGTATTGCAACACGAAATTGATCATTTGAATTCAACACTGCTTTCAGACCACATGAGAGAGATGGACATAGTATTTTTCGGAACTGGCGACTTTGCAGTTTATGCTCTCGAGTATCTGAACAATGATCCACAGTATATAATAAAGAAAGTATTTACAAACTCAAAAAAATCAAAAGTTCGTGGGAAAAATGTCGACAACAATCAAGTCAAACAATTTGCAAAAAAGCATAACATAAATGTTAAAGAGGTAGATGACATCAATTCAGAAGAATCTGTCACTATGCTAAAAACTATAAAGCCAGAGTTTGGTGTAGTTGTGGATTTTGGTCAAATCATAAAAAAAGAAGTTATAGAGATTCCAAAGCTCGGTATTTTAAATGTTCACCCTTCTCTCCTTCCAAAACATCGTGGACCTACTCCCATTCAAAATACAATTCTAAGTGATGATAAAAATGCAGGAGTTAGCATTATTAAAATCGACGAAGGAGTGGACAGTGGACCAATTCTTGCTCAAAATGAGTTTAAATTGAAAGATAGCCATAACTTTGAAATTCTCTCTGATTATCTAAGCAAACTTGGAGCATCACTTCTTATAGACATCCTCCCCTACTACATTGCCGGTGAGATTAAGCCAGAAGCGCAAAACGAAAAAGATGCCAGTTACTCAAAGTTAATAATAAAAGAGGACGGTAGGGTAGGTTTTGATACTAAAGGTGAAGAAGTACACAGAAAAGTATTGGCACTAAATCCGTGGCCAGGAGTATTTGTAGAAATTGATGGAAAAAGAATAAAAATCACAGCAACTCATCTAGATGAAGAAAATAAATTAGTAATTGAGAGAGTCAAACCAGAAGGAAAAAGTGAGATGAATTATGAGGATTACCTTCGAGGAGACAAGAATGAGTTGACTTTTAGAGAGTAATATGCTAAATTCTACTATGTAATACAATTATTGAATACCCGATGATAGACAGTGAGTTTCTATCGTGCGATAACAGATATAAGCGCGAGTGAAACGAAAGTACTTTAAAAGTATAATGATTCGAGTCATTCAAAGATAAAGGAAGCAATGGTAGTAATCCGATTAGCTCGTGTTGGTAAGACAAATTCTCCAGCATACCGAGTAGTAGTTGCAGAAAAGCAATGTGCAGTGAAAAGAAAATTTATAGAAGTTATTGGACACTATAACCCTATTATGAAGCCCAAGACGATTAAGATTGACAAAGATCGGGCTCTTTTTTGGTTGGGTAGGGGTGCCAAGCCTTCTGATACAGTACGGAATTTGATGGTTGATCTCGGAATTCTAAAGAAGGATGAGAAAGCTACCAAGAAATTTTCAAAAGATAAAAAGAAGAAAGAATTGAAAGCGGAGGCTGAAGGAAAACCTACAAAAAAGAAAGAAGTAGATACCCCAGCAGTTGACGAAACACCTAAAGCCGATGAAGCCAATGAAGCTCCTGCAGCTAGTGAAGCTAAATAATAATGCTCATTTATAGTAGGCTACCGGCCTACAGAAAGGATATATATGGAAGTTGATGAGAAATTTGTACAGGATGTCGTAAAACAAATCGTTGATACTCCTGACAAAGTAAAAACTGAAAGAAAAGTGGACGAGATGGGAGTTTTAATTGAACTTACCGTTGACCCAACTGACATGGGAAAGATCATCGGAAAAGAAGGAAAAACTGCAAAAGCGCTTAGAACTCTACTTAGAGTTTTGGGAGCAAAAAGCAACTCTCGAATTAACCTTAAAATAATCGAACCAGAAGGAAGCACAAGACCAGAACGAAGCGATTCTGCTTCTGTGGAAGCTCCTGAAGCTAGTGAAGCTAAGGAAACTAAGGAAGCTCCCGAAGCCGAAGACATACTTGAAGACGTGCCAACAGACGTTCTAGAGTAGACACACACAGAACACAAACACAGAAATTCACAGAAATTAATATAATAAAGTCGCCACAGCTTTATCAGTTTTGGTGGCTTTTTTGTATGATACTATATAAAATATGGAGTGAGGACATTGTTTTTACGAAGACCAATAGTTTACGGAGCGAAGTGTGTTAATTTTCGTGCCCGGCGAGTCTTCGAGGGCTGGATCGGGAGGGTGCTAGAAAATTAATAGACAAGCGAAAAGATGAATTTTTACATAATCACATTATTTCCAGAGATGTTCAAAGGCCCTCTCACCGAGAGCATTCTTAAACGTGCTCAAGAAAAAGAACAGATCAATATTGAACTAATCCAACTCAGAGATTTTGCTACCGACAAACACAAAACGGTTGACGACACTTCTTATGGTGGAGGTGCGGGGATGGTACTTAAAGTCGATGTGATGGAAAAAGCGATTGAATACGTTAAAAAACAAATAGCAAAAAGCAAATCTCAAATAAGTTCCAAGTCACAAAACACAAAAATAATTCTATTGACCCCTTCTGGAGAACTCTTCAATCAGAAAAAAGCGATATCTCTAAGCAAATATGACAACATCATACTTATTGCTGGCCATTACGAAGGTTTCGATCAACGAATTCACGACCTTCTAGTTGATGAAGAAGTATCTATCGGCAAGTTTGTTTTAACCGGTGGAGAACTTCCTGCCATGGTTATGGTGGATGCTATCTCGCGGATGATCCCAGGGGAAATAAAAGAAGAATCGGTATAGAGGAATTCTTTTATGAAG
>CAZAOA010000003.1:15400-25897 GCA_964486765.1 uncultured Candidatus Saccharibacteria bacterium | reverse complement strand
GCTGTGTGCAAAAGGGGTATGAAAGGACTATTCAGTAAGTAGTGAAGCTTGGAGCAATGTTAGCGATTGCTATTTTACTTTATACACCAGACCTGTCGATTTTAAGGGGAACAAAGTTCCAGAGGTTTTACAATCTGGAAATCATAGAGAAATAAAAAAATGGCGTGAAAGCCATATGAAATAAGTAGTAAGAATTTAGTTGTAATCTATAAATGGAAGATTGAAACGTCTGTGAGTAGCAGTATAGAACCACCACCCACCTGTTCTTCATCTGCCAGCATAGTAGCCATCATAATCATATTGGCTTGCAGGAGTCACTGGAATGCCAGCGAATCTCGCCCATACTTCATCACGAGCTTTGAGTATGGCTTGTACTGCTCTGATCTCTTCGAAAGACCATCCACTTAGCCGGTGTTTCTGACCCTTCCGAATAAGTGCATAGGCGGCTCCATTGGATGTCCGCTTTCTTGTTGATACAAACCTGATTATTCGCTTCCCATGCTTCCCACGACCCACTCTTCCTCCACCGCTATGACCTCTGTTCTTGTCGCGTCTCTTACCCTTGATTGGGCCGCCAGGTCTTCGATTGCGCCCGCATCCCTTATTCACGATGATACCTCCCTTCGCATTGTCACCTAGACAAGTTATATCAAACTCTGTAGAATATATCAAGCATAACTTCGTGATTAGACTTTCACCACCGACTATACTTAATATTATGAATTAATATTTTAAACAAAAAAAGGTCCGCACGATTAGAACTCGTGCGGACAGGGTATACCCTAAAAGAGCATTGCGCAGAGGAGTGCCCGTCCTCACTCGATGAGACTATCCATCGTCCACAATTTGTCTGTGAACATGCTTGTTGTTGACACCTAACCGACTGGTTGTCGGCACTCCCCTGCAGAAAAAATATACCAAACAAGATTATGGTCTGTCAAGTATTAAATATGTAAATTAGTTTTCAATGTTATAAAGTCATGAAATTTGAATTAAAATCAAAATTCCACCCTACGGGTGACCCCCACTTCGCTCTTCGAGCTACGAGGGGCAAGCCAACCACAATACTATGAATAAGTTTTTATTAAAATCTAATTATTCTCCAACTGGTGACCAACCGCAAGCTATTGAGAAATTGGTTGCCAATATTAGAACTGATAAAAAACATCAGACGCTTTTGGGTGTTACCGGATCTGGTAAAACTTTCACTGTTGCCAATGTTATAAACCAGATTCAAAAACCAACTTTAGTTATAGCTCACAACAAAACTTTGGCTGCACAGCTGGCAGATGAATTCAGAGAATTTTTTCCAAAAAATGAAGTTCACTACTTCGTATCGTACTATGATTATTATCAACCAGAAGCCTACATTCCTTCAACCGATACTTATATAGAAAAAGATTCATCTATAAATGACGAAATTGAGAGACTCCGCCATGCAGCCACCAGAGCCCTTTTGACCAGATCCGATGTTATCATTGTAGCTTCCGTCTCTTGTATTTACGGAATCGGAAATCCTGACGCGTATATGTCTGAAAACTTCACTTTTAAGGTAGGTGAGAAAATAAATCGTGACACTTTTTTAAAACACTTGACCAACCAACAATACGAAAGAAATGATCTTGAACTAAAAAGAGGAACATATAGATTAAAGGGTGATGTTTTAGAGATCTTTCCTGCATATGCAAACAATACAATTAGAGTAGAGTTTCTGGGAGATGAAGTTGAGAAGATTTCAGAGATAGATTGGATAACCGGAAAAAGCATTGACAATATGAAAGAGTATGAAGTTTTTCCAGCTACACATTTTATCCTGCCACAATCCAAAGTCGAAAGTATTTTAAAAGAGATTGAAAGTGATCGAGATTTGCAGATCAAATACTTTAAGGAAAATAATAAGTTGATAGAAGCTCAACGGATCGAAGAACGAGTTAACCACGACATGGAGATGATCCGAACTACTGGGTATTGTAAGGGAGTTGAGAATTATTCGAAGTACTTTGATAAAAGAAAAACTGGCACACCACCGACAACATTAATCGATTATTTTAAAAAAGATTTTCTGATGGTCATTGACGAGTCCCACATGACTGTTTCACAAATCGGAGCAATGCACGCTGGAGATTTATCAAGAAAAGAAAAATTGGTTGATTTCGGTTTTCGTTTGCCCTCCGCAAAAGACAACAGACCTCTGATGTTCTCAGAGTTTTATAAAAAGATAAAACAAGTTATCTACACATCGGCTACCCCCGCCAAGTACGAACTTGAAAAATCCAAAGGTAATGTTATAGAGCAACTTGTCCGTCCAACCGGCTTACTCGATCCAATAATTGAGATAAGAAAAACAACCGGTCAGATCGATGATTTAATAATTGAAATTGAGGCAAGGATTTCAAAAAAGGAACGAGTTTTAGTTACTACTTTGACCAAAAGAATGGCTGAAGAGTTGTCTGATTTTTTGTTGGATAAAAAGATAAAAGTTCAATACTTGCATTCTGATATAGACACGCTTGAAAGATCTGAAATTCTTCACGATTTGAGGCTCGGCAAATACGATGTATTGGTCGGAATTAATCTTTTGAGAGAGGGACTGGATCTACCTGAAGTCTCTTTAGTCGCTATCTTGGATGCAGACAAAGAGGGATTCTTGCGATCGGGAGTATCGCTAACCCAGACCATCGGTCGGGCAGCTAGACATGAAAATGGTAGGGTTATAATGTATGCAGACAGAGTTACTGACTCTATGAAGTTTGCCCTCGACGAAACAAATCGAAGAAGAAAGATTCAAGACAATTTCAACAAGATAAATAAAATAACTCCCAAAGGAATCCAAAAAGATGTTAAACCCAAGATCACAAAAGAAGAAGAAAAACTTTCAGAAATTGAACACAGCTTTACTAAACTTCCAAAAATCGAGAAGATCAATGTTTTGAAAGACTTAAAAGAAGCAATGGAAGAAGCGGCTCGTAAGTTAGAATTCGAGAAGGCTACAGAACTTCGAGACGAAATCACATTGTTGGAGAATAATATTGAGCAAAACCGACACTAATTACTTCCACTAATCAGCACTAATACACAAATAGATTTGTGGATATTTGTGGAAAAGATTTGTGACGGTTGTATTCTGCTTTAATCGCTGTTGACTTATTGCTAGGTTGAGTGTATTATTTTAAAGTCTATGAACCACCAAGATTTATTTAAACTCTTAAGAGAAGTTAAGAACAATGTTCGGTGTCCCCAATGTGGGAAACCGTACAGTTTCTCAGATATTAAAATTCGAGGTGTTGTTGACACTGTTTGTTTTTTGGAGCTAAATTGCAAAACTCACCTTCCCTTGGTAGCAACCGTTATGGTCAAGCCTGTTAAAGAAAAAGTTAGCCAAAAAAAGATAGACGCAAATGACATCATAGAGACACATCAATTTTTAAAGAATTTTCAGGGCGGATTTGAAAGTATGTTTAAAATTAACAAATGATAAGATCGTTGCCCACGATATATCAAAAAAGAATATAATGACAGATTACAATTTCGGCGTTAAGACAAGAAAAGAAAAAGCAAAAGTAGCTAGAGCAGATGGAATGATTCCAGCTGTTATTTATGGAAAAGATTTTAAAAATATCAAGGTTTCACTTGAAGAAGTGGGATTCTTGAGAATTTTTAAAGAAGCAGGAACCTCAAACCTGATCAATTTAAATGTGGATGAAAAACCTGTAAAAGTTTTAGTTCAAGAAGTTCAAGTTGACCCTGTTTCTGGAGATCTTGTTCATGTAGATTTTTACAAAGTTGATATGACAAAGAAGATTACTACCGAAATCCCTATCGAATTTATAGGAACGTCTCCACTTGTCATAGAACAAGAGGGTTCTCAGATTACAAATAGAGATAACCTAGAAGTCGAATGTCTGCCGACTGACCTAATCGACCACATAGAGGTGGATGTTTCTTCAATAACTGACTTTGAGCAAAATATTAAAGTCGCAGACGTAAAGGTTCCAGAGACATTGACGGTTCTTTCTGATGCCGACGAAATAGTGGTCTCCTTTCAGCCCCCTCGTTCTGAGGAAGAGATGGAAGCACTTGACGAAGAGATCGTTGAGGATGTTGATTCTATAGAAGTTGAAGCAGATAGTGAAAATGAGACAGCAGAAGGTGAAGATGGAGAAGAAGAAAATGGTGAAGATGGCGACAAGAAGAAAGAAGACGATAAATCTGACGAAAAACCAGAAAAAGCGGAGACAGCTCCGACGAGTAGGACTGTCGGAGTCCCGACCGGAAGCGTCGGGAAAAAAGAAAAATAATCTTCTGATATTAGTTAATAAGGAGCCCAATGGATTATCCACTTCTAGTTACTGCAGCGATAATTACCAATAACGATAAGATACTACTAATAAAACGAGGACGAGACCCCTTTAAAGAAATGTGGAGCTTGATTGGCGGATGTGGAACCTTTAAAACCGATAAAGATCCTAAAGATGCGGTAATAAAAGAAGTTCAGATTGACATCGGGTGTAAATTTTCTCCAATTTTTTTCAACTATAACTTCGCAGAATTTGAAATTCCTACTGTCACAATGTTTTTTCACGGTCCAATATCAGGCGGCATAGTACCGTCATCAAAGCATGTTGTTGAGTACAGATGGTTCGAAATTGATGAGATCGATAAACTAGATCTCGCATTTGACCATAAAAAAGTACTCCTAGAATTTACGAAATAATTTCTCAAATACCCAACGGCTCACATAATTTATGTGAGCCGTTGGTGTTTAGAACAGTTATTTGTTGTCTTTATAATCCAAGTATTCAATTATTGCAACTATAAACAATAAAACCTCATCAACAAATGGCAGTGCATCGGGCACAATCCAACTAATCAACATCACAACAATTATGATAATTAGTTTAGTTTTTCCTTTGAAAAAGTTTGAAAATTTCATGCTTTTGAGATATTATAAATTATTTCCAAACATCCATCCAAATCTTCAATCAAATCTAAATCCAGAGTTTTATTAGGACTAATCCACTTATAACTTTTGTGTTCTTTCGTATTGGTTTTTACCTTGGGTCTTGACCCAATTCCAATATGATATAAATGATATACGAAATCATAGTCATCAAACCTTACATATAGCTCTCCATGATACTTTGAATTTTCAGCCAAAATGTTTATTCCAGTTTCTTCAAATACTTCTCTAACAAGAGTTTCTTCTAGTTTTTCATTCTCATCAACTTTACCAGACGGAATTCCCCAAGTATTCCCTTGAGGTTTATGGTTTTGCCTATGTAAGAGCAATATTTCTCCAGCTTCTTCCACCACACAACCTATGCAGTCAAATTTACTTTTAAAATCTTTTGGTTTCTTTTTGTGTATCATATTAACCCAACAACTCTTGTATTGCTTTGTATTTATTCCTAACCATATCTTTCGACTCTTTGAAATGCAGCTGGCTCCATTTACGCTCTAACTTTTCTCTGACCGACAATTTTGCCTCTCCTTGAGTCAAATCTTCGAAGATATATGCCGCCTTAAAAAGCCCAGCGATGTTTCCAAAATTTGACATTGCATCGGCTTCTGCTATTATCTTCTCTTCAATATTCCCTCTTTTGTTATTTATTGAACCTCTATGATTTTTGATACATTTGCAAACTCGATCTATCTTATCTTTTGGATAGTTTAAATCATTTAGAAATTTTCTAGCAATTTTCGTGCCTGTAAGATGATGATTCTTTCTTCCAGAGATAATTGATCCAATATCGTGAAGCCATCCTGCTATTTCGATAACCTCTAAGTCTGCATCTAATTTTTTCGCCAGTTTTTTTGCATAACCAACCATAGGAACAAAATGATATTCAAAAGGCTCAAAACCATATTTACTTGTTGGTTTTTTGCATTCTTCTTTTACAAATTTTTTAACTTCTTTTATAATTCTTGATTGATTCACGATTATATTGTATCCTATTTACGTTCTTTATATCCACTTGTTTCTTACTACTTAATACTTATTGCTTATTAGCTTACTTACTTATTCCATATGACTTACTACTTATTTATTCTCGGTTGTCAGTATAACGAATGGGACGGAGCACGTCTTCGTTATTTTTTGGATGCCAACGAGCTCTGTGAATCTTCAGAAAAAGATGCCGATCTGATAGTTGTGGTGGCTTGCTCTGTTCGACAAACTGCAATAGATAGGATATTTGGAAAACTAAAGAACTGGACACACACAGATCTCTCACACAGAAAGGGCACAGAAGGTAACAAGACAAAATCAAAGAGAGTAATTATAACCGGTTGTGTTCTAAAAAACGATATTAAGAAATTTGAAGAGCGCTCTGTTACCATCATCAAACCCGGCGATTTCAATTCTCTTTCCAAATATCTAAAAAGTAATTTCAATGTTAAAGCTACAAGCTATAAGCTATCAGCCAACAGCTTGTCTAAGTATGTTCCGATTATGACAGGTTGCAACAACTTCTGTTCTTACTGTGCGGTACCTTATACAAGGGGCAGAGAGAAATCACGACCTTTTGATGATGTAATATTCGATGTTAAGAAATTGATATCTAGTGGCCACAAAAAGATTATGCTTTTGGGACAAAATGTGAACTCTTATAAACTGAATAATAAACCAAAGATTAATAATGATAAGTTAAAAAGTGATTTTACTAAGTTACTCGAAAAGATAAATGGCCTCGATGGCGATTTTGAAATCTCGTTTACTTCAAACCATCCAAAAGATTTGTCGGATGATATTATCCATGCAGTTTCAAAACTTTCTAAGATTAAAAAAGAGATTCATCTTCCCCTGCAATCTGGATCGGATAAAATTTTGAAAGCAATGAATCGTCCGTATTCAAAGAAACAGTACTTGAAAATCATAGACAAAATCCGAGGAATTGATCCAAAAATAGATATTACTACCGATGTAATTGTCGGCTTCCCAGGAGAAACGAAAAAAGATTTTGAAGAGACAGTTGCCGTCTTTAAGAAAGTTGGTTTCAAACAAGCATTTGTAAACAAATACTCTCCCCGTTCAGAAACTATGGCTTTCAAGCTGGGCGATCCGATCAAATGGAGCGAGAAGCAATTGCGATGGCGCGTATTAAACGATATTGCCAATAAGTAGTTCTAGACTGATAGAATCAAATATATACTAATTTAATGTTTGACCAATAAGGTGTCGGCGTTATACAATCAAACCTGTCGCCCAAGTCGATCGGTGGTCCTCCTTCCTGTATCATCTCGCAAAACACGGACGAAGGAGCGTGCCTCCCGATTGTTCTATAATTGGACCCAGATTACTGGGGGTTTGCTTGAGGCGCTGCCGTTCGTGGGCCCCGCGCATTGGGGGTCACGAAAAATCTATGGTCTAGATCAGAAAAAAACAACCTCGCTCTTTCGAGCGGGTCGTTTTTTTATCTTAAGATATATGTGATTTATTTACTAAAGTATCATTTAACCATTTATCAGCTTAACCATCTCCTTTAGACTCATCTGACCTTTATCCCCCTTTCCATACATTCGAACCGCAACCTTATCTGCACTCTCCTCTTTATCCCCGACTACCAACATATAGGGGATTTTTTGAATCTCGGATTCTCGTATCTTCTTTCCGATCGATTCAGACCTCTCGTCTACTTCGACTCGCACATTTGATTCTCCCAACTCTGATGCTACCTCTTTAGCATACTCAATGTGTTTGTCGGAAATTGGCAAAACCATTACTTGAATTGGTGCTAACCAAATTGGAAACGCCCCACCATAATGTTCAGTTAAAACCCCTATGAAACGCTCCAAAGACCCCATCAGCGCTCTATGAATCATCACTGGTCGCTTTTTAGAACCATCTTTAGCAACATACTCCAACTCAAACCTTTCAGGCATAAAGAAGTCTAGTTGGATTGTCCCAGTTTGCCAAGTTCTACCCAATGAATCTTTAATCTGTATATCAATTTTAGGACCGTAAAATGCTCCGTCTTTCTCATTGATGCTATACTCTATATTGTTTGCTTTTAATGCAGATTTTAGTGCCGCTTCAGCTTTATCCCAAACTTTTTTGTCCCCCATTGCATCGTCTGGTCTGGTAGAAAGGAATATTTCTCGTTTCATATCAAAAGGTTTGTAGATCTCATCCATTATCTTTATTACTTCGGTTATCTCTGACTCAATCATCTCTTCAGTCAAAAATATATGAGCGTCGTCTTGAGTAATGCTTTGGACTCTCATCAAACCGTGAAGCTCTCCTGATTGCTCATTTCGATATACTGTTCCGGGTTCACTAATCTTTAGTGGTAGGTCATTATATGAATGTAGTTTTTCTTTATAATACAAAACTATGCCAGGACAATTCATTGGACGAAGAGCCATCTTCTTTCCGGCATTTTCAGTAAAAAACATTCCGTCTTTATAGTGCTCGTAGTGTCCGGATTGTTTCCACAAATTCACATCCATCATAACTGGGAGTTTGACTTCCTTGTAACCATAACGGTTTTGAATCTCTCTCCAACGAGAAACCAGCAACTCAAATATTACAAGCCCCTTAGGATGCCAAAATGCCATTCCTGGTGCTTCTTCGTGAAAGGAAAACAGCTCCAGCTTTTGTCCCAAAACTCTGTGGTCACGTTTTTTTGCTTCCTCTCTTTTCGCAACAAAATCTTTCAATTCATCTTTAGTTTCAAAAGCAATTCCATAAATTCGTTGCAACATCTTATTTTTTTCATCACCTCTAAAGTAAGCTCCTGCGATCTTGTCTAACTTATAACCTGCAGATTTCAATTTTCCAGTTGACTCTACATGAGGGCCTTTGCACATATCAACAAAATTGATAGCGCCCGTGCTGTCATCCCGTGCCCCGACACGGGATCTGCTCCTTATTGCATAGAAACTGACCTTATCACCTTCAAGTTCATCTAAAAGTTCAACCTTGTAAGTTTGGTTGGCTTTCATCAGAAACTCTTTTGACTTATCTTTTGGCTCATCGTACTGCTCGATCGGAAAATCTTTTTTGATTATCTCATTCATCTTTTTTTCTAACAATTTCAAATCCTCCGGAATCAGAGTTCTTGGTAAATCAAAATCGTAGTAAAAACCTGTCTCAATGTTAGGACCGATTCCAAGTTTTGCTTCTGAAAACATATCCAGTACTCCCGCAGCCAAAACATGGCTTAGTGAATGTCGTATCTTTTCGATTGAATTTTTGCTTTCATTTGACATTATTTTCTCCTTTATTAATGATTCTTATATGGCCCAAATCCGTGATGATGAAATAACTCACTCTTTAGGGTTTTGTAGAATTGTTTTGTGAATTCATTTCTTTCTTTCGACAGTTTTCTAGAAATATCATAATTTAGATTTTCCCACTTTTTCATTGGATCTCGCTTTATTTGATCAAGTAAACTATGTCCCAACCATGCCTTATCTGATTTTGGAATTGGTTCATCGCTATAGACAGCTTTCTTTTTCTCGCCATAAAAGTATGTGAGCCTAACCATTCCAATCGCCCCAATTGCATCTATTCTGTCTGCGTCTTGTATAATTCTTGTTTCAGTATGATTGGTTTTCTCGCCATTTTCGTCCCAATGATAATTGTCATGAAGTCGTATTGCTTCTACTACATCATCAATTTTTTCTACAGGAAAGTTAACTTCTGGCAACCACTCTTGTGCAATTTTCATACTATATAGGTGATGGTTTGCATCATCATGTTCAAAACTTTTGTATCCTATGTCATGCAACAATGAAGCAGCTTCCAAAACCTCAAGATCGCATTTTACTTCTTTGGCAATTTCAAGAGCATTGTCTCTTACGCGATCCAAATGATAATAGTCATGACATGCGCTATAGCCATCCAAATATTTCTTTACCTTTTCTTCAAGTTCAACTTGCCAAGTTTTTTGCATAATTTTCCTTTCTTTTCAAAAACAAATATCGTAGCTAAAAACCCGTTGTCATCTATTTCTTCTTTTCGGTCTAGGACAAAACCGTTTGATTGGAACAGGTCTTCGTAAAGAGCGTCCTCTCTGTTATAGTCAATAATCTTTCCAATTTTTGGAATATCTGAATAGTGCAAAATCTCTTTATACTTTTTCTTGTTAAGTTCTATCTCATTGTTTTCTATAAAAAGATCTTTTTCATTCTTTAATTTCCTTGCCAGATAGCTCTCGTTCGCAACCACCAACACAAATTTGCCACCCGAATCCAACATAAAATAAATCTTCTTTGTTGTCTCATTTAAGTCATCGGACAAAATATGTGGAAATACATAAATGGCAGTTATAAAATCATACTTCCCATTTGTCTTTACATCATTATACGAGTTGTTAGTAACTTCAATGTTGTTTTTTATGTCGATCTTTCTAAGTCGCTTTTCGAAGTATTTAAAGTTCTTTTCAGATGGTTCACAGCCCCCAATTATAAAGTCATTTCGCATCTGAGCCAGAATCCTGCTTAGCATTTCGATAAAAAATCCGATTCCAAAACCAATATCGTATACTCTTAAAT
>CAZAOA010000003.1:14105-15390 GCA_964486765.1 uncultured Candidatus Saccharibacteria bacterium | reverse complement strand
AATTTTTTGAATCTTTTTCAAGAATACTCTTATCAATAATATACTGATTGATATTCTCATTGAGCTTTGTTTTGGCTTGATTTTTCCAATTAATTTTATTGTACTGAAGGTAAAAAAATTTCTTGTTTTTCATTGTATTATTTCCTATTAAAAAAGACCAATAGTATTGTGAGGGATTCCGACGTACATCGGAAGGTTCCATCCCATCTTTGGTCTTAATTTACTTATTCGCTTAAGCTTGCGTCAAACCTCCGGGGCGGTACTCCCATCATCGGTCTGAATAACTATGCTAAATAGTATCAACAATCCAATACTATGTCAAATATTCCGATATCAATTGATTATCATTCAATATACGACTTGTTCATCTACCTCCTTGCAAATTCTAATACTGTGTACTACGGTTTTGCAATTACTATTAGTCTTTTATTATTTGTTCCTATCGGCCAACAGGTCATTAGAGTGAGTTGTTCTTCATCAGTTGAGTCAAGGACGGAAACTTCAGTATTCTCTACCACACGCTTTTCAGAAACAGTATAGTCTAAATTTTTTCCAAGATACGTAAGTTTTATCTTGTCTCCAAATTCTAACTCACCAAGATCCTTGAAGATTTCTTTGTAATCGCCAGAGCCAATAGCAGAACTTGAGTGACCAAACAAAAATACATTGCTCCCCTCTTCAGGATAAGCAGTTCCCCTATAATGAGCTATGCCTTCATATAGAGCATTTATGTAAGCTTCTTTATTTGAGCCATCGACATCAGGTATCACAGGAGCAACTACACCAATCTTTTCGATGGAGATCTTAAAATCATCTAAAATACCGTCACCACTATTGACTGAAGTTTCAGGTGGAAAGTAACCCAAAGTTTGATTTGTATTTCTTTTAAGAGGATACAGATAGACTACTAGCAAAACAAAAACTGCAACTAGTGCAACAAAAATTACTGGCAATGATTTATAATTTGGAATAGTTTTGTTCACGTTCTTCGACCTAATGAGAATTAAGTAAATTATTATGGTGGGCGATAGTGGACTCGCCTGTCCGCCCCTGTCTGCCGACAGGCAGGTGTAACGCGAAATAATTATCTGGTGGGCGATAGTGGACTCGAACCACCGACCTCATCGATGTCAACGATGCGCTCCCCGCCCGTACCGAACGGTACGTTCGGGCGGGTAACCAGCTGAGCTAAAGATTTGTAATGGTGGGCAATACTGGATTTGAACCAGTGACCTCATCGATGTCAACGATGCGCTCCCCGCCCGTACCGAACGGTACGTTCGGG
>CAZAOA010000003.1:6130-14005 GCA_964486765.1 uncultured Candidatus Saccharibacteria bacterium | reverse complement strand
TGGTGGGCAATACTGGATTTGAACCAGTGACCTCATCGATGTCAACGATGCGCTCTAACCAGCTGAGCTAATTGCCCAAAATCTTTTTAATAAATCTCCTTCCAGCAGCTGTTTTCAAGTACTTCTCTCTTTCTCTTGCCTCTTTCAAAGATTCATATTTTTCTAAATAAATCAGCTTTAATTTTGACATCTTTCTTGTTGTTTGCGTTTTTCCCCTATTATGCTCTTTCATTCTACGAACAATATTGTTTGTCATACCTTTATAGAAACTACCGCTTTCATCAGATAATACATAAACTGAATACTCTTTCTTCATCTTGGTTTTATAATATTCAATAGCTAACCGCCCATATGCTAAAATCTTATCAAATTCTACTTACTTTCTCAATAAACACTTAAGCCGTTTCCTGTGATGGAAACGGCCGGTACTAGCTGACCGGATTAAGTTCGATTCCAAGCCGAACCTTGATAACCTCGCAGATCTGTCTGAAGACCTGATCTTTGCTTCGACGGGCATCGACAAGCACCGAGAATTCTGGATGGGCTTTAACGAATGCCCTATATCCTTCGTAGACACTACCCTTACAGCTCTCCATTTTCCTCTCCATCTTGTCGAGGCCAGTTCCCGATCTTCTGGCAACAAATGTTCCTTCGTCAGCATCGAGGACGATCAGCAGATTTGGCATATGCCCAAACGTTGCCATCTTTGCAGTCGCTTCGATATGAGCCTTTGGAACTTCTTGCATATCCCCCTGATAGACCCAAGTTGATGGCCAACCACGATCTGATATCACTACATCGCCCCGTTCAAGCGCAGGGATAATCACCTTCTGATATAGACTTACTCTAGCGACACAAAGCAGAAACATCTGTTCCTCTGGAGACAACTCAATGTTTTCACCCAACAGCAATTCCCGCATTGCTTGGGCAAGCTCAGTGGATCCTGGCTCGGCCACAGTCACCACTTTACGTCCTATCGCCTCGAAAGCCTGCTTGAGAAGGAAAATCTGTGTTGACTTCCCTACCCCATCTCCGCCTTCCAGCATGGCTAACAAGCCTTTGTTTGGACTCACTTGGTCACCTCGCAGTAGTATTGCAGAAAACAAAAAAGGGCATTGCCCTCCAAAAAATATAATAGCAGAAATATAATATTTTCAAAACACTAACGGCTCACTATCTATAGTGAGCCGTTGAATATCTGTGTTTTGCCGGCAGGCAGATTTGTGAAAAAGATTAGTGTCGGTTGCTCTCCTTACTTCCCTTTTCGCTTTGCTTTAACCGAAACTTTATTCATTATTTTGGGTTTTAATTTGGGCACAATCACTGTCAAAATCCCATTATCGATCTCTGCTTTTGCCTTATTTGCTACTACCTCTCCAGGCAATGAAAATGTTCTGGTAAATGATCCATGATGACTTTCTTTGTGAAAATAATCACCACTTTTCTGCGACGCGGTTCCCCTAATTGTCATTAAGTTATTGTCAATCTCAATCTCTACATCGTCTTCGCTTATGCCAGGAAGTTCAGCCCTAACCTCAACTAACTCTTCTTTATTTAAAATATCAACCTTAGGTGAAACCACATTCGAACTTTCAGCTCCTCTAAAAAATCGATCCATCGAATCATGTGCTATGGGACCAGAGGTTAATCTAGGACTTTTGGTCATACTTTCTTCTATCTGATTTATAGCCTCATCTATCTCACGTTCAATCTCGAAGATATCCTCAAATGCAGAGTTAAAAAAATGGCACATCTCTATCACCAGTGGCAAAGATGGCATATACTTTCCTTGTTCGAGTGCTATAACCGATTGGCGAGATACACCAAGCGCCTCGGCCAAATCTTCTTGGCTAAGTTCTTGTGCTTTTCTAAGTTTTTTTATCTTATCCCCAACCTGTATCTCATCTGTATTCATTTTTCTAGCTTTTTAGCTTGTAGTAAGTAGCTTTTTAGGTAAATCAATATCATCTGATGTAAAGTTTACTTTACATCTATTTTCTTGTCAAGACCTACGTTTAGAATTTAGAGTTTAGAATATTATTGAGTATTGATCATTGAAAATTGATAATTATGCAAAATACCATACACACAACTTTTAATTATTTATTTAATTTCAAAATCTAATATATTTTCACTATTTATTATGTTTTTTGCGCGGTCGCGCATTTATCATCATATATTAAGATATTTGTGCCTATTTATGTCGTATTATACTACTTCTATATAGTCGTATATTTGTATTTTTACTAAGATTAAATGTCTTTGCAGTTTTTATCGGCCTGTGACCAGGAAATACGAATGCCAGAGAGACCACTCTAGTTTTTTTAGAAATTATATTAAATAACCAACTTTCAATGTTTTTTAGAGTAGAATTTAGAAGATACAAGTAAACCACATCTGCTTTTTTAAGATAGGGCTCGGCTTTTTTAAAATCGCCGAAGATGATTTTTATATTTTTTCTCTCACCATATAAAAAAACACGCCATCTTGCTAGAAAGTAGCAATACGGCGAGATCTCAACCCCAACCCCTTTGGCTCCAAATTTTTTCGACGCGAGTATTAGACTTTTTGCATTGCCACATCCCAAATCAACGACCAATTCGCCCTTTTTAAGATTTGCCAACTTCAATGAGTCTTCAACCGCTTGATCATTTGCATAAACTGTTGGGGATGAAAAAATCGTCATCAGAAGAACTGAGAGCAACCAAAAAAGCAGAACCAAAACAAACAAAAAAACAAATACATTAAAAATTATTATCATTTATCTTTTTTGGGTTTAGGGATGTATGAAATCTTACTAATTATCTCCCCTCTTAGTGACTTGCCCGCGGGCTTCCCTTCTTCATCTTTAAGGCGTTCATAGTATATACAATTTCTTCCACCACTTTCCACCCTTCCTAAAATAATTCTCGTTTCGGGCTTACTACCATCGAAGCCATCCATAACAAAAGTGCCTGGAAATACAGCAGAAAATATTTTAGTTGTAGACACTATTCTTCTCCCAAGTTCATTATTCAAATCTCTGCCCATTATTTCTTTCACCAACACCCTCAGAACTTGGGCTTTTGTGTGCTCTCCTGTCTCGTACTGTTTTAAAGTTTGCAAAAGATCGACCATCCTTTTACCAATAATCTCAACCTCATGACGTGAAATTATTTCTTTACGATCATCATTTTCTGCATTCCCATGGATATCAATAATCAATTTGTCTCCCCGTTCCAGCTCATCAAACCCAATACTTTCAACGACTCTTTCAGCTGTTGATTCTGGTTCTAAAGATTCGTCAGCTACAAAGTTTATGTCTCTTTCGCCATGTTCAATAAATTCATTCATACTTGCATTATAGCAAAAAAAATAATTATCCCATAAGCATTGGCCGTGGCTTCGCTTTTCACGGGTAACGAAGTAGCTGAAGAAAGCGATTCAAGGGGGAACACATATGGAACCTAGAGGCGCCGTTGTCGTAATGACGGCGCCTTTTTCGTTAAATGGAAAACAACTGTTTTCCCGACCCCTTTCGTGTTCGAGTCCTATTTATGCCACAATTAAAAAAGCTGATCATGATGATCAACTTCATTAATTGGTGGGCTGCCTGGGACTCGAACCCAGAACCAATGGCTTAAAAGGCCACTGCTCTACCAATTGAGCTAACAGCCCACTTGCATAATAATCCGAGAAACAAGAGTAATTATATCTCAAATATTGTTTAAAGTCAACGTATTATTTTCTCCTAAAATTCAATACAATCAAAGCTATAGGTGGTAGCATTACCCATAAGGTTTTGTATGAGTATAAGAAAGATGCAAAGCGCGAAACATCAATATAATTTGCTCGTGCCTCTTCAGGTAAAAATCCCAAAACTGAAGTTATTATCAATGCCATATTTAGAGCACTATAAACCGCAACCTCTAGAAATGAGAAATCGCCACTTTTTGAACTTTGTGAATTTATTGTTCCAGATATAAAGAAAGAAGTTATTAGAAATGTGATAATGGTTACAGTTGAGAGTGATGCGTTCGAGCGAATCCATATCTGATCAGCTACCACTCGGTTTCCATTGAAGAAATCAAAAATATAGCCGGAGAAGTTACTTGCTACGACTATCGCCACATATGTTGAACAGAGGAAAGTTATGGTTTTTTCGCGACGCAAAATTAAACCATAAGCAATACCAATAGCGAAAGCCAATCCTATAAAAACGTCCCATGTGGGAACAGGCATTTACTACCCTCCTACTAAATTTCTTCGTCTAAACCATTATCTCAAACTATGATTGCGCGCGCAATAGTAAAAGTTATCTATATTGACTTTGGATAAATATTGTGCTATAGTAAGCAATGTCAGCAATAGTCATTTCCATACATGTTTGTAACTTGTATTTTGGAATTTGGTTATTGCTAGTCTGCGACGCTTGGGGGTGTATTAGATTCGACAGATGGACCTTAAAAAGTATATTGCAAGTAAGTGGGCGCCACTTTAAGTGCCAAAAACTAAGTGCAAACACACTTAAAGAGAAAGTAGCCTCTATTTTTAGAGTTCCTGCATTCTCACCTGCTGTAGCTTAATTGAGACAGCCATCCACCTTTTGGCTATTCGACTGGAAGATCTGGGTGTAATAATTCGAATTGCGCATCTATCGGTTCTCTGCGGTAGTTGGTAAGTAAAACATGAGATAGAGCATTTGTTTTTTATTCCGGTTATAGCAAATGTTTGAATAAATTTACCGGATCTAAACTTGTAGATCATATACTTTTTACCATTTGGACGCGGGTGCAACTCCCGCCACCTCCACCAATGTATTAACTTGACCCATGACGTAGTGCTTTATGTAGAATGGGAGTGTCAATTTAGGTGTTCCAAAACCATTATTAGCCGAGTACTCTGGATTCTCCTCAAAGATCATGTTGTGAACCATCATCTTCTTCTCCCTGTCTGACTTTTTCCATGTTACGGCAGGTGTTCCAAGAAATCTTTTGGTTAAACTTATTGCCTCGTTCAAACAGGGCTCTTTTTTGTTTTTAAGGCCCCTTTTTAATTCGATAACCTGCTGATCAAGAGCATCAATTTTCGTCTCTACTCTTGTTTTGACACTTTCTGATCTAGTCGAAGGTATTAAGTCAATAAATTGCTCTATCTGTTTTTCAATATCTTTAATCTCTTTTTCTGTTGCCGTTTTGTTTACCTCCATGTCATTAATTTTTTGTTGCCACAATCTTGGAACTATGACTGCTGCCATTTCTATAATTTCCTTTTCGACCTTTATATTCTGAAGCATTTCAAAATATTCTTTTTCTACTTTGCTCTTAGTAATATTTTTTGGACTCGCTGAACATTCTTTATTGTTACACGTATAGTGTGGATAATATTTGTTAGGATTTTTACTCCTATTTGAGCTTCCTGTCATTTTTTTGCCACATACAGCACAGTTCACAATTCTTCTTAATGGAAATTCTATATTGTCACTTTCGCGCGGTTTCCTTTCTGGTTTTAATAACTTTACTTGAACTTTTTCATAAATCTTTTTTGAGATGATCGCTTTATGATGTCCTGATCTTCTCGGTACTCCCCATTCAGAATACTCAATAAACCCCGCGTATATTAATTCGGTCAATATTCTTTTTGTAAACTCAAAATGTATCTTCTTTTTCCCAAGAATTATATGAAGATTTTTTGAAGTGAAAAATCTCATAAGATCCACCTGTCCGACTAATCTGTCTTCTGCAAAATCAGTTATTCCTTGTGATAATATATCAGTAATCTTACGAATCGGTGTCAATAGCTTGCCGTGGTTATCATCTTTTATATATTCGTAACCTGTAGGTGGACAAAAACACCAATATCCCCTCTCTATTCTTGCTTTCATTTTCTGACATACTTGCCTTTTGTTTTGTTTGCGTTCAAGTTCATTTTGGGCTGCAAATATTGTTTCTACAAATTCCCCTTCGGCACTATTGTCAAAGTTATAATTTAAACATTTTAATTGTGCCTCCCTTACTTTTAATTCTGATTTTATTTTTATATGAACCTCGACGTCTCTGGCAAATCTTTTTAAGTCATCGAAAATGACCACATATTTATTCTGCCAATTGTCGTCTAGGTACTCTATTAACAACTTCATAGCTGGTCGGTCAAATAGCCCTCCAGATATTCCCTCGTCTCTAAAAACACTCTCAACTTCTAAACCAAGAGAAACTGCATATTCTCTACATCTATGCTCTTGACTATCTAGTCCGTTCCCCTCTTTAACCTGTTTTTCAGAGGAGACTCGGCAGTAGATCACCGCTTTTTTGTATTCTTTTGCCATTTAAAACTCAGCTAAATATGAATTTATAACTCCGTCAACGATTCCAATTAAATTGTTGCTTATTTCGCTTATTCTTTTATCAGAAATGTCGAATTTTGCATAGAATTGTTTGCACTCTTTAAAAGAGATGATTTTATCGGTGTTCGATTGGTCAATGTCATGATTGTGACTTGAGCCAACACTAACTTGTTCATTAGATATAGTTTTCATATTCCCCCTCAGGACTATCAATATATCTATAGTGTACTATCTGTATATAGATAGTGTCAAGGATTTTAGAACTATGAATATAGTAAAAACTATTGTCTAGGACTATACATTATTGGGGTCGTCTTTTAAGAAAACACGAGGGTTAACTGGAATGCCATAAATATTGATCTGAAAGTGCAAATGCGGTCCTGTTGACCAACCAGTATTGCCTCTCGTACCTAATACAGTGCCAACTTCGACCTCTTGGCCTTCAACAACTGATAATGTGTCTAAATGAGCATAGACCGAAGTAATATGTGTGCCATGATCGATTTTAACGTGTTTACCGAATCCCCAATCAATAGTATCGGCATATATAACTTTTCCTTCCATGAACGATATTACTGGGTCGCCAACTTCACTATTTGGGCTTGCGATATCGATACCTGTATGAAATATCTGATATGGGGAAGGTCTTGCAAATTCCAGGCTCACTGAGCCAGTCGCTGGCCAAGTTATAGAGGTGGCAACATGCCCAGTAATTTCACCAGTTCTTGGGTCGTGGATATCTACTTGAAGTAGTTGCGGGTCATAAGTTGCTAGTGCGTTTGAGACAATATCTATTCCAGCTTGAGTCAGTATTAAAACAGCAAATACCGGTATCATGCAAGTTGCAAGTACAATAAAAAAGAGATACTTAATCTCTCTTTTCATCGAATAAGCAGTAGCGACTAATTTAATTGTCTGGATATTCATTTCTTGTTTACTTTTCGCTCAGAAGGATCTGTAGTAATTAGTGGGTGTTCCTCTTCTGATGCTGTGATCTTTACTGCGACATGGTGCTGATCCGAAATGATCAACGCCTCGCCACGTTCGCAAGTCAATAGATAGCGCTGTTCATATTCACTCAAACAAAACTCTGTGACAACTTTCTTTATAGTAGTGGTGTCTTGCCTCATTAAGATTCTCAGTGAGCTCTGTGATGCGATAGCTCGACCGTGTACGTTGTCTAGAAAGTCATTAGCTTGCTGTGAGATGATACTTACGCCCAAATAATACTTTCTGGCTCGCCTAACCATGCTTGCGACGAACCTAGCGCTTTCTTCATGTTCCAAAAGGAGCCAAGCCTCATCAATTACAAATATTCTTTTACATGGATCACTCTTAACTTGATTTTGTACGAATTGAGCGACCACTAAGTGCATGATCTGACGCAACGATTCAGGCAAGTCTTTCGTATCAAAAACCACTAGGCGATTGTCTAGCTTGATATTGGTTTGTGAATCAAATACTTTAGCAAGCGACCCCGTTCTATACTTTTGAAGTCTCTTGCAAAGTTTTGGTTGTTTTAAGCTTTTTAGTGTTGAGTAAAAATCTGATAG
>CAZAOA010000003.1:0-6120 GCA_964486765.1 uncultured Candidatus Saccharibacteria bacterium | reverse complement strand
TGTATTTTTGTAGATGGTCAGGTGTATAATTTTTACGTGTGTTGTAGAGTTTTTGTGTTGTTGATCGTTGTTGGGTTGGTGAAGTATATGGATGTTTCGGGTAGTTCTTAGGTTTTTTAGATGTCTTTTTTTGAGTCCAGCCGAGTTTTTTGTAAGTTTTCATGATCGCTTGGTCGACAACAGATTTCTCATCAGCCGTGAGGCCATTAGCCATCAAAGAGATAATCTCTGTTAAAGATTGAACATGGTCAGCGAAATTGTCTAATTTGGTAAAAGCATTTACCGATAAATCAAATGGATTAATCTTTTCTTTAGAATGAACAGATAGTTTGATGTTGGTGCCATCAACTGATTTGGCAAGTTGTTTATATTCTCTTTCGGGATCAATGACAATAACTTTTGTGCCTTGCATTAAGTGACGCAATATCTCAACTTTTGCAGTGTAACTTTTACCTGAGCCAGATTGAGCAAACAAAATACTATTTGCGTTAGGAAGCGAAAATCGATCGAGAATGACTAATGAGCTGTTGGAACGATTGATGCCATATAGTACACCCGACTCATGTACAAGCTCTGATGAGATGAAAGGAAAAGTCAGTGCAGCTGAGGAGCTATCTAAATTACGTTTTTGGTTAAGCTGATTATCACATCTTGGTAATACGGATTGAAAACCTTCAAGTTGTTGGTATAGCGCTGGTTTAGAATAGAATAGTCGGGTCGAAAGTACAGTTTCTAATAATTTTACAGTCTTGTTTAATTCTAGAAGAGATTCAGATGACAAAGTTACGTAAAGTGAAACTTGAAATAGATTCTCTTGCCCCCTTTGAATCTTATCTCGAAGCTCTATTGCAGAGTCCAAAGGATCAAGTAGCTCAGCACTCAAAATTTTACCGTTCTTCTCCATAGCCCTTTTGGTTGAAGTAAGCTCAGTTATCTTTCTGTTAAGCTTTGGAAGTGCCATGGTAGCCTCTACTGGTTCAATGTGGTATGAAATATCGACATTGTGATTAAAGTTTATTAAGTGATTTAGCCATCCGCTTGAAGCGGTGTATGGGTAGCCTGAGATAAAAAGTGTTTTTATATATCTGCCATCAACCATTATTAAATCTGGTTTTTCTTCTAGCCCTGAATAGGTAACAAAATCAAGCTGATCTTGATCGCCAACATGGAATAGGAGTTCTTGCTCTTTTTCAACTTTCAACTTTTTTGATTGCTTTACGCCTCTTTTCATCCTAGAAATAATTTTGTTCATTTGTACGCCTCGCGATCTCATTAACTAATGGTTGTGTTTTTGCTTGATCAGGTCGATAGAAGCTATAAAAAAGGTCAAGTGTCTCAAGTGTCGGCAGTGCTCTGGTTGTTATGCCCAATTTTTCTAATCCTTTGCCGATGATCTCTTGTTGAAGAGAGAGTTGTTCGGAGGCTACTGAAAAGTCCACGGGGGATTTACTATCAAATGGTAGGATTATATAAAATCGCCGAGAAAGTATTTTATTGCCGGCGACTAGTTTACGGATGAATTGACAATAACTACTCAGCTGCTTCTTATAAACACTTTTCGTTTCTTTCTCCATGGAAGCTTGAAAGTCCTCGATGTAGCGATCTATATCTAATTCACGTACACGCACCAGTATCTGAATGGGTGAATTTAAGCTATTTAAGAAAGATTGAAAGACTTCTACAATTACGTCTTGTTCTGCTTCACTTTGAAGTTCAAAGTTCAATGACGAGGCTGAAAGGATCATCCTATAACGATTACCGGGTAGTATCAAAATTCCCTCCCGAACTTCCTTGATGTCAACTTGCTCCCTTGCGGACCCCTTTGTTTTAGACTTTTTTGAGTGAAACATCTAGTCCTCCTTTCTTTGAAAGTTTTACGGAAATTGAAACCTTTGAATCATCAAGAATACTCTTATTACTAATGTTAACATCGACTTCCTGTGCAACTTTCTTATTCTTGTCAGAAGACTTTTTTGCAGTTCTATTTTTGAAGTCTGTGGCTTTAATTACAGGGACGTCTCTGCCGGTTAGATCATTTTTAGTAAAGATATATACTCTGGGACGCATTGCATATTTCAAAACAATGACAAGCCAATCCATAAGGATCTTTCCTTTAAAGCGAATTGCAAGTGATCCAAAGAGACAAAACTGAAATACAACTAAGATTAATTTTAACGTGGACAGGTGCATACTAGGCGGAGTGATCGCATAGATTATTGTTCCTACGATCAGAGGAATAATCAAAAGCATAATTTGGATAAATGTTAAATTGCCAGCAATTTTGTCTTCAACTGTAGTTACTTGTGCGGGAACAACCGTCGTTTTCATTTAGGCCTCACTGTTTTTACTACTTGTCGGGTGCGACTGCTTTTTGCGGTACTTGAACTTATTGCATTAAAAAGCTGACCTCCTACTTTCTTCAAAGCATTGCCAGTTTGCGTCGACATGGCCATCTGAACCGTCATCGAGGTACTTTTTAGAATAACCGAGAAAAGCGAGATTCCAATTAAAAGAGAGATGATCGGGTTGGCTCCACTTTGACCAGGTACAGTTAGAAAGGCAGAAGACAGTTGAATTATTACTACATGTATAAAGACAGTGAAAATTGTGACGAAATAGACTTTTGTTGCATTGTTTGCCAAATCAGAAAATTTGGGAGAAAGAGAGAGCAGGCAAACTAGGGGTGAGATTACAGCTCCGAATGCCAGGATCATTAGTCGACTAATATAGAAGATTAGAAGTATTACCGCCATTAGTATAAATAAGATTGCAAATATCAGCGTAATTACTGCAGTAGACCCACTAACTAGTGCTGCTGGATCAAAAGCGTTAATGATCCATGCGTTCCCCAGGCCTCCAGTAGCTTGAAGTGTGGCATTTATTAGAGTTTGGCAGAGTGAAATTATCCAATCAATCCAAAATATAGAAGTGTTTGCGAGTAAGAATGCCAAGGCTATACGAGGCAATAGTTCTTTTAATGTTAGCTCTTCAAAACCAAAGGTTGATGCGCTCATTATCTGAAAACCCATAAGGGCTATCGCTATTGCAAAGAGTGAATCAGTTATCCCTACTATTACAAGCCAGAAGTTAAATATTACTGAATTGGTAGCAAGTGTCGGTGTACTAGTTAAAAACCAGGTTATGCCGTCTAGTATTGGTGTTGCGGCTGATTGAACTATATTTTGTAAAAAACCAGAGATTGCATCTAACAAGATTTGAGTTAAGGAACCAGTTTCTTCTGTCGGTTGGATTGGTGCTAACTCTATTGTTGTAGCCGTGCTACCCGAGCTTGGATCCATCATGGCGTTGTTTAGAAGTGAGGATATCGCAGCTGCCGCAATTACAACAACTAATCCAATAAGGGCGTTTTTGATGGTGCGTTTCGCATCTTCTAGTGCAACCGGATTTCCAGTAGATGTTATATAAATGTATGCACCACGGATAAGAAAGAAAACGACTGCAGTTGATGCCAAGATGATTAGTGTGGTTAAGGTGTCGTTGGTAAAATTGCTCACTTCCTGATTGGAGGAAGCAAAAACGGTTTGTGGAAACAGGATCACAGCAAAAGTAATCAATTTTATTAGATTTTTTTTCATTATGCTTTAACTGCCAAAGGCTTGTATAGCAATATCTGAAACAACATTACTTAACACAAAGGCACCGATTGCTACAGCAAGACCGATCGACGAGTAAATGATAGTACGCTTTGATTTGTCTAGGTTTTCAGGATTGCCGGAGCTGGTGATATAGCCTATGCCACCCATAACAAAAAAACCGGCTGCGAGCAGGCCGGCGAGGGTAACGAGGACTTGAATGACATTTTGTGCGAAATTTTGAACTTTTGAGAGGTCGGCAGATTCTGCCAGTACAGGACTAACAGAGGCTAAAACAATAAACAGCGATAACCAAAGAGGACGGAGACGTTGCATAAAATCAACTTTCTCCCCTCACGGCGAGAGATGCTTTTGGCATCGCTCAATTAATTATACTAAATTGCATATTGCCTATCTATTTGATTTTATTTACTTGACTGTTTCTTGTCAAGTTGTTTTTTATTATCTTTGGATTATGATACTAAAATGTGGAATAAGAGTATATATCATTCGTAGAACTTATCATCAAATAACGCACAGACAATGTACAATCCGAGCATTAGTTGACTTGGTGTCATGTTCGACAGGGTCTTCGGCAAGCCGCCCTTTTCTTCAAAATAAGTCATATATGAGCTAATGCAACTAATTAAATGGATTCGGTTGCTTTGTTTGTTTTTAAGAATTTGGCCCATTTCTTCTTTGAAAAGATGGTAATGCTCATCTGGGATCGATCCCATTGTTTCCAAAAGATCATTGATTTTGGAACTATCTACTTTGAGTTGCAATTTTTTGTCATACTCGCCTGAAATAACTTTTTCTCTTACTTTTTTATTTACATAAGGAGCTAATTCGGCTAATTCATCTTCTGCTGATCTTTTCTTAAAAAACATAAAGCCGTCTTTCTAAATTAACTAATGAGGTAATGTTAAAGAGTAATAATAAAGTACAACGAAATAAGCAATGTTACTGCTGAGAGCAATATTATGAAATTGCCTCCTGGTTCAGACATCCAGAGCGGTTTGTCCATTGGGCTATTACCTTTAGCAAGTCCTTTTAAATACATAAACACCACCAACGCTGTCGGAATGATCACAAGCAAAAAAAGATACTTCATGATGCCTTTCTTTTTATTATTTTCTAAATTTTATGATTCAATTTAACTGGCTAATATAGCATAATTATACCAGAAATCCAGCACCTGAGCTATCTAATTACTTTTTTACTCCCGCCAGTCTTCCCATCTTATAGAACAAAACGCCTTATTACATCAAGGTCGTTCATATTACCGTTCTTGGACAATTGATTCAGTGTCAAAAATTGGCTATTTTAGTTATTTTATTCCGAAAGCCAAAACCAGAATTTGTTTAATAATTCTTGCTTCAAATCATAGGCATTAGCATGAGACAGAACTCCTAAGTACGAATTAAGGGATTGGGTGAGCGTTTCTTCGCTGATTTGACCGCTTTTAAACAGATCAATCCTCCGTTTCAGCTTTTTAAACATTCGTTTTCTGGTATTCGTTCTGACCAACTGGTGATGAGATAAAACCACATATCCGAGAAAATCTATACCTTGCCGGATTTTTCGAATCGAGATCTTACTCGGATGAAGTTCGAGCTTCAGTTCGTTTTGAAGAAATAACCGGATATCTGGAAGCAAATTCTCGAGATACTGGCGATCGCTTGAGACAACTACAAAGTCATCGGTATAGCGACAATAATGCTTAATCTTGAGATTATGTTTAACAAATTGGTCGAATTCGTTCATGTAGACATTAGCAAAGAGCTGACTGGTTAAGTTTCCAATGGGAATTCCCTTGCCATTTGAGGCCGAAGGCCGCTCTCTCTCTCTCTCTCTCTCTCTCTCTCTCTCTCTCTCTCTCTCGATTTGTGCCCCTGCAAATCGAATAACTGCAATTGAGTTTGCGATTCGTTTTCAGAACTGAAACTACTGATAATCCCCTCAATAAGCCAATACAAATCTTGGTCTTTGATTTTTAGTTTTATTATTTTCAGCAAAATATTGTGATCGACCGAGTCGAAAAATTTCTTAATATCGCATTTTAATACAAAACAGGTTCGAGTATAATTTATGCTTGCTTTTCGGATTGTTTTTACTAGATAATCAACACCTTTATGATTTCCCTTGCCGGTTTGACACGAGAAAGAACTAGGAATGAAGGTGGACTCAAACATTGAATACAAAATCCGAAATATTGCATGATGCAACACACGATCTCTTACAGTTGCCTTATTGATTCTTCGCAATTTCGGATCGGTAATATAAAAAGAGCGGTAGACACCATGCTTATAATTGTGATATTTTAGTTCTCGGTAGAGCTGAAAAATGTTTTCCTCAAGCCGATATTCAAACTCTAAAACATCCGACTTGCGAAGTTTGCCTGATTTAAATTCTTCCCAAGCTTTAAACAGATTGCCTGGATTAATTATTTTTTCAAAAACATTTTTATAAATTTTCATAAGAAAGGAAACTATTGACGATTTTGACATCACAATTTTGAAGAAAG
>CAZAOA010000002.1:75233-100614 GCA_964486765.1 uncultured Candidatus Saccharibacteria bacterium | reverse complement strand
GACCTGCGATGTATGTGGTTCGGAAGCGGATTGTGGGTGTTCATCACCTTGTTTGGGAGGTTTCCGATAACTCTATTGATGAGGCGATGGCAGGAGTCGCGGATACGATAATAATTACTCTAAATAATGATGGTTCTGTTTCCGTTTGTGACAACGGTCGAGGAATTCCGGTTGATAAACACAAAACCACTAAAAAATCTGCCTTAGAAACAGTTTTGACTACCCTTCATTCTGGAGGAAAGTTCGGAGATGGTGGCTATAAGGTCTCAGGTGGGCTTCATGGTGTTGGAGTATCGGTAGTAAATGCTTTAAGTATCTGGATTAAAGCAGAAGTAAGACGGGATGGTAAAAAATACTTTCAAGAATTTGAACGAGGTATCGCTAAAGAAGATGTAAAAGAGATTGGCAAATCTGATGAAACCGGAACCACTCTAACATTTTTGCCAGACCCGGAGATTTTCGATATTACGCAGTTCGACTTCAACACTATTGTTTCTCATGCCAGACAGCAAGCGTACCTAACCAAGGGTGTAAAAATCCAGATTATTGATGACAGACAAGATGAGAAAGTTGATACAAAAATAGAAGAAGAATTAGATACTGTAAATATCGAGGAGGAAAAAGTTAAGCTTGAAAAAAATATGGCTACTGGCCGAGGAAACGTCTCTGATAGTAATTCAAATGTAAATTCTAGTCAAAAGCAATACACTTTCTATTTCGAAGGCGGAATTGCTTCTTATGTAAGGCATTTGAACAAACAAAGAACAGTTTACAACGATCCACCACTATATGTAGAAAAAGAGTTAGAAGATGTGATGGTGGAGCTTGCAATAGCCTATACGGATGACTATAAGGAGCACACATATACTTTTGCCAACAATATTTACACTGCGGAGGGCGGGACTCACCTTACCGGTTTCAGAACGGCCCTTACTCGTGCCATAAACGACTTTGCTAAAAAAGCAGGTCTTTTTAAGGATAAAAAAGATACACTCTCGGGTGAAGATGTTCGAGAGGGGATGACCGCAATTTTGTCGGTAAAGCTTAAAGACCCACAGTTTGAAGGTCAAACTAAGGCAAAACTCGGTAATACTGAAGTTAGGGGAATAGTTGAAACTGTAACAGCTGAAGCAATTGGGTATTATTTGGATGAAAATCCAATTGAAGCGAAAAGAATTATTGAGAAATGTGCTCTCTCTGCTAGAGCTAGACTTGCCGCAAGAGCTGCCAGAGACACAATTATTCGAAAAGGAGCACTCGACGGTATGACACTTCCTGGAAAACTTGCAGATTGCTCGTCAAAGGATCCGAGCAGAAGCGAAGTTTACATTGTTGAGGGAGATTCGGCTGGTGGTTCTGCCAAACAGGGACGAGATAGGCAATTTCAGGCAATTTTGCCACTACGAGGAAAAATTTTGAATGTCGAGAGAGCCAGGCTTGATAGAATGCTTTCGAATGAAGAGATAAAAAGTCTTGTCGTTGCTATAGGTGTTGGGATTGGTGAAGACATTGATTATAAAAGACTTAGATACGACAGAATAATTATTATGACTGATGCAGATGTAGATGGAGCCCACATCCGGACACTTCTTTTGACATTTTTCTTTAGAAATTTTCCAGAATTAATTAATAAAGGTCATATTTATATTGCACAACCTCCGCTTTTTTCAATAGCAAAAGGTAAAAATAAAGAGTGGATTTATACTGATAAAGAGCTTGAGTCTAAACTTAATGAATACAATGACAAGGCTGAAGGCGGGAAGGCAACAGGGTTGAGTATTCAGCGTTACAAGGGTCTTGGTGAGATGAATCCTACCCAACTTTGGGATACAACGATGAACCCAAAAAACAGGATTTTACTTCAGGTTACAAATAACGAGGCAGAAGAAGCTGATGAACTATTTTCTATTCTAATGGGTGATCAAGTTCCACCAAGAAAACATTTCATTCAAAGCCAGGCTAAAAAAGTCAAGAACTTGGACATTTAAGATTATTCAATTTAACCAAACATCTAAATAAGGAAATATCAAATGCCGAAGAATAATGAAAAAAACCAAGATGATGAGATCAAGAAAGATGATCAGATTGAAAACGAAAGTTCTGTTTCTGAAGATTTTGCAGATGACAAACAAGAAAAAGCATCCGATTCTGACAATAATGCTGATGAAATAGAGGATAAAACTATCAAAGAAGAAGTTGTTGATTCCAACATAGGGACCTTAAAACCTCAACCAATTATTGAGGAGATGCAAACCTCTTATCTTGATTACGCAATGAGCGTAATAGTTTCTCGTGCTCTTCCTGATGTTCGTGATGGAATGAAGCCTGTGCATAGACGGGTGCTTTATGCTATGCACGCTACAGGACTTAATTACAACACAAAGTACAGGAAATCGGCCAAAGTTGTTGGTGAGGTAATTGGAAACTATCACCCTCATGGAGATATCGCTGCTTACGATTCTTTAGTCAGAATGGCTCAAGATTTTTCAATGCGATATCAACTTGTAGATGGTCAGGGAAACTTTGGCTCAATGGACGGCGATAGCGCTGCTGCTATGCGGTACACAGAATGTAGAATGTCTCAAGTTGCTGGGCAGATGTTAACTGATATAGACAAAGACACAGTTGATTGGCAAGACAACTATGACGGCTCCACCTTGGAACCTAAAGTTCTTCCCGCTAGAGTTCCCCAGTTACTTTTGAATGGATCTATGGGAATTGCAGTTGGAATGGCTACAAATATTCCACCACATAATCTAAATGAAATATGTGATGGTGTAATACATTTGATTGATCATCCAGATGCGTCGCCAGAAGAAATGATGCAATACGTCAAGGGTCCAGATTTTCCAACTGGTGGGATAATCTATAACAAAGAAGATATAAAAACTGCTTATGCCACTGGAAAAGGCAAGATAGTGATGCGAGCCGTTACCGATATTGAAGAAGTGAAGCGTGGATTTAGGATAATTGTAACAGAAATGCCTTATCAGGTTAATAAAGCGAACCTCATAACAAAGATGGCCGAACTTGTGAAAGATAAGAAACTTGATGGGATATCGGATATACGAGATGAATCTGACAGAAAAGGAGTTCGAGTTGTAATAGAGTTAAAAAGCAGTGCTTATCCGAAAAAAGTTCTAAACAGGTTATTCGAATTAACATCACTTCAAACCGCTTTTCATGTAAATATGTTAGCCCTTACTCCAGACTTGGAGCCAAGGGTGATGACATTGAAAGACATCCTTAGCTATTATATTGAACATAGAAAAGAAGTAGTTACAAGAAGAACGAAGTTTGAGTTACATAAAGCAAAAGAAAGAGCCCACATTCTTGAGGGATTAAAGAAAGCACTCGATCATATTGACGAAGTCATCGAGATAATTAAAAAGTCTCAAAATAGAGAGATGGCTAAAGTTAATTTGAAGGCTAAGTTCAAATTTTCAGACAGACAAGCTGACGCAATACTTGAGATGAGGCTTTCTCAATTGGCCGCTTTGGAGAGAAAAAGGATTGAAGACGAATACAATGATGTGTTGAAGATGATTTCTTATCTTGAAAATCTTCTAGGTAGCCCCGAAAAGATTTTAGGTCTCATAAAAGAAGACTTAAAGGAGGTCAAAGAAAAATTTGGAGATAAAAGAAGAACCAAGATTATTTCAAATGCTCTTGGAGATTTTAATGCTGAAGATCTTATACCAAATGAGCAAGTTATAGTTTCATTAACTAGGGGTAACTATATAAAGCGTCAGGGAGTTGGAACTTATAGAAAACAGATTCGTGGTGGAAAAGGTGTAGTGGGAATGACGACGAAAGAAGAAGATATAATCGATCATCTTTCAAGTTGTTATACTCACGATGACATCTACTTCTTTACAAATAAAGGAAGAGTATTTAAGAGCAAAGTTTATGAATTGCCCGCAACTTCGCGTCAAGCGAAAGGAACGCCGGTAGTCAATATAATCCAAATTGGTCCAGGCGAGAAAGTTACTTCAGTTCTTACTATCGCCAAAGATGATAACAAAGAGAAGTATTTTGCAATGTTTACAAAAAACGGAAATGCAAAAAAAACAGAGATAGTAAAGTATGATAATATAAGAAAAACCGGTATTGTCGCAATGGGTCTTAAAGACTCTGATGAACTTAAATGGGTTAAGGCAACATCCGGAAAAGACTATGCGGTGGAAGTTTCTGAAAAAGGTATGTCAATTTGTTATAAAGAATCAGACCTTCGGCCAATGGGTAGATCTGCAGCCGGTGTTCGGGGGATGAAGCTTAAGGGCGAAGACAAGGTAATGGCTGTTGACATTGTAAGGGGCGAAGATGCAGATTTTAGTGCTAATGGTTCCAAATATTTAGGTCCAGATATGTTAATTGTATTAGAAAATGGTTTTGGGAAACGAACAATGCTGAAGCATTTCAAGATTCAAAAACGTGGTGGAAGTGGTGTAAAGGCAGCGAATAGAACAGCAAAAACTGGTGACGTTATTGGAATGCATATAACTTATGGTGATGAGGGAGATGTTGTGTTGGCCTCAAGAAAAGGACAATTTATTAGGATGTCTCTAAAAGCGATAAAGAGACTTGGTCGTGATACTCAAGGAGTCACCCTGATGCGTCTTAGAGGAGCAGACAAAGTCTCTTCAGTAGCATTAATTTTACCGGAACCAGAAGAAGGGGAACAAGAAGTGCTACCACTTACTGCAGAGCCGCCTAATAAAGACCCAGACGCCTTGAAAAACAATAAAAAAGAGTTGCCAACAAAAAAAGATCAGCCAATTTCTGACCAACCGACGGCAAAAAAAGATCCACAGAATGAAGCAAAAGAAATCTCTGTCAAAAGATATGATGACAAGAAATCACAAGATGAAAAAAAAGAAGAAGATCAGATAAAGTCCGATTCAAAGATTAAAGTAAATAGATATAACGGCTCGACCCCACTTCCTCCGCCAAAAAGTAACAAACTTGAAGAAAAACGTGGGGATGTAAATTATTGGGGTTCAAGTAAAAAGTTGTAACACTTTTTTATTGTATATTTTGTTTTAGTCTACAAAGAGTATTTGTTTATTATCTGTATTCGAAATTGCTCATCATTATAGATTGATAATGAAACTAGTTTGTGCTAAGGTGGCATGAGGAGTGAAGTTTAAAGTAGCTCTATGCATTATTGGATTTATTTCAATGCACGAACTACACACTTCATTGTTCATATTAAGTGAAAACTATGCCAAAAGAAGAAGAAAAAATTATCGAAGTTTCGATTGGTTCTGCAATAAGTGTGCAGGATTTTTCGGCTACTTCAAATGTTGCTGTTTCATCGATCATCTCTCTGTTGATGAAAAATGGAGTTCTAGCAAATATAAACGATACGATTGACTTTGAAACTGCAGCCATCATAGGAGATGACTTAGGATTAAAGGTTGTTCGAAAATTAGAAGATGCTGGAGAAATAGAAAAAAAAGTTGTAGAGACCATAGATGAAAAAAATTATCTACCACGACCTCCAATCGTGACTATTATGGGCCATGTCGATCACGGTAAGACTACATTGCTTGACAATATAAGAGGAGCTTCAGTGGTTGAGAGTGAATCAGGAGGAATAACCCAACACATATCTGCTTATCAGGCAAAGCTTTCTAACACAAAAAATAAAAAACTGAAAGATAAGATAATTACTTTTATTGACACTCCTGGACATGCAGCCTTTTCAGCTTTAAGGGGACATGGAACTGCAATTACTGATATTGTTATCCTAATTGTCGCAGCTAATGATGGCGTAAAACCTCAAACCAAAGAGGTAGCCATGCAAGCGAAAGAGCAAAATGTGCCGATCATAGTTGCAATCAATAAAGCTGATCTTCCTAGTGCAGATGCGATGAAGGTGAAACAACAGCTTGGAGATCTTGGACTAGTACCAGAAGAGTGGGGTGGAAAAACCGTTATGGTTGAGGTCTCTGCTCTAAAGGGAGATGGGATTGACAATTTGTTGGAGATGATTTTATTGCAAGCCGAAATGATGGAGCTAAAAGCTGATCCAACCGCCCCGGCTACAGGAATAGTTATTGACTCACATATGCACAAAGGGGCAGGGGCTCTTGCAATAGTTCTAATAGAAAACGGTACTCTGAATAAGGGAGACATAATCCAAGTCGGTAACACTTCCGGAAAAGCAAGAATAATGGAGGATTATAATTCAAATCCCATTAACATTGCTCCTCCAAGTTATCCGGTAAGGCTTGCAGGACTTAAATCTCTACCGAGTTTTGGTGATAGATTGATAGTCCACAGTTCAGAAAAAGATGCAAGAATGGCAGCAAAACTCGTTGAAAAAGAGATAAATAAAATTCACATTTCATCTGCACAAAAAATAAACAAGGACGATGAAGGTGAGCCAACTGAAACGATGGAAATTCCATTGGTTGTTAAGGCAGATGTCAAGGGCTCTCTTGAGGCGATGAAAAAAATGCTTTCTGAAATCGAATCGAAATTTGTAGATATAAATATTGTCTATGAAGGAGTTGGACCTGTTTCTGAATCAGACGTGGGTGTAGCCAAAGCATCGAAAGCTATCGTATTGGGCTTTAGAACTAGAACGATGCCAGTAGCAAATAAGATAGCAGAGAAAGACAAAACAAAGATAATCTCAGGTGAAGTAATCTACGAGGTGATCGATAATCTTAAGAGTACTGTTTCTGAAATGTTGCCACTAGAAATTATTGAAGAACCACTTGCAGAAGGCAAAATTATCCAGATTTTTCGAGATGATAAAAAAGGAGTTGTAATTGGCGCTATGCTTGAAGGCGGTGGAGCTAAAATTGGCGACAAAATAAAGATATTACAAGATAAGAATGAAAAATGGCGGGGTAAGGTGATCTCTCTTCGAAGAGAAAAGAGTGAAGTTAAGGAGGTTGACGCAAATCAAGAGTTTGGAATTGGACTTGAACCTGGAGTGAAGATGGCAAATGGCGATCAAATAATTATATATAAAGTTATAAAGAAAAAGAGAGAAGTAAAATAGTTATTTAATTTGTACTAATATATTTGGATATACATTTCCCTTCTTAATCTTTTATTAGTATAATGAATGTAGTTTATTTTTTGAAATTTCTTACAATGGAGGTAAGTTGATCGAGGTCTCAGGGAAAATTTTAGGAGTGTCAGAAAGAGCCGACTACTTTTTTTCGGGCTTAAGTGCTACATCGTGGCCCTTGATGGTGTTTGATATTATTATTGTCTCAATATTGATCTATTGGGCATATATCTTTTTAAGACAAACCAGAGCGATGAGAATCCTGTATGGTTTGATTGTCTTAGTTGTTCTAATGCTCCTTGGTCAGCTTCTCGATTTGGTTTTATTAAACTGGATTTTACAATACCTAATGGCCATGCTAGTAGTGGCCATTCCGATTGTGTTTCAACCTGAACTTAGAGCTGCCTTAGAAAAGCTTGGAAGGTCGAAGTTAGTGGCGGATTTGAGCTCAAAAGAGCTTAGGGAAAACACTACTAAGGTATTGATCGAAACAGCATTGATGCTCTCGAAAGACAAGATTGGAGCTCTTATTATTATTCAAAGAAAAACTGGTTTAAGGGAGTTAAGCGAAACTGGAACTCAAGTAAATGCAAGGGTTTCAACCGAACTTTTAGGTTCAATATTTATGCCGAAATCTCCTTTGCATGATGGAGCAGTAGTAATTATTGGCGATATGATAGAAGCTGCTTCAGTGACTCTTCCTGTGTCCGAGAAAGAAGGCGATACGAAGCTTGGTATGAGACACAAGGCTGCAGTAGGAGTAACAGAGGAGTCTGATGCAATCGCATTGGTGGTGTCTGAAGAAACTGGAAACATCTCGATAGCAGTAACGGGTGAGATTGAAAGAAGAGTCAGCGAAGAGAAATTGAGATCACGACTTTCAGCCTTATTGAGAAAAAGACAATGATAAAAACACTGACAAAATTCATCAAAAACTTTTTTAAGCACAACCTTATCGCTAAGATTGTAACAATTTTGATTACCTTTGTTTTATGGATGATAGTGGCCTCAAGTCAGTCAACAGTCGGAAAATTTCCTGGCACTATTCCAGTGCAAGCTAACAATGTACCGACTGGGTTTGCTGCGATCATCGATGAAGAGGAGGTTGAAATTGAAGTTATGGCAGAGCCGGTAGTCTGGAATAATTTAAGTGCAGAGTCGTTCACAGCCTTTGTCGATACAAGTGGACTTGACGCTGGTACATATGAGCTAGAAGTCAGCGTATCTTCTACTGAAAATGATATAACAATCACGAAAGTTAACCCTTCGAAGATTTTTGTTCGTATCGAAAAAATTGTGGTTCAGAAACTTCCTGTTACCCATCGAATCGAAGGTAGCGCTGCTGAAGGACTGGTACCTGGCAATGTAGAGTTGGTCCCAAGCGAAGTGGAAGTTAGGGGTCCTTCGAGTCAGGTTGAAAAGATCAATGAAGTGAATATAGTGATAACCTTAAATGGTGAGTCAAACGACTTTGAGCGTTTAGAAAAGGTTGTGGTTTTTGGATCAGATGGCAAAGCAATCTCTGACCTAGAATTCAGTCCGACTGAGGTTTTGGCAAAAACTTCTCTAGTAAAGGCTTCAAATAACAAAACAGTCGGCGTAAAAGTAAAAACTACAGGCTCTCCAAAAGATGGCTACTATGTCTCAAAAGTGACTGTAACACCTTCTGTGGTCGATATCACCGGACCACTCAACATTCTTCGTGGAATAAACTATATAGAAACCGACCCAGTCGATTTGACAGGATCAAGTGTGACCATGGAAAGGGACGCATTCTTGGACATCGTTGATGGAACTGCCCTGCAGCGTGGTCAATCAAGTAAGGTGCGAATTATTGTGGAGCTCGCTCAAGATCAATCAAACAAAGTAGTTGATCTAAATATAGTTCCGATAAATTTGAGCTCTGACCTAAGGTTCTCTTACACACCGATATCTGTAAAAGTTGTAGTTTCAGGTACATCTGAAGAACTCTCTTTTGTGGGTCCTTCTGATATCAAATACGAAGTTAATTTGACGGATAAACCTTCTGGAACTTATACCTTTGATATTTCGACTGATTCAATCCAAAAACCTGACAATATCTCTATAACTAATTTAGTCCCAGGTTCTATTTCGGTACTTCTAGAACCAAAATAAACGAATTTTATAAAGTCCTTGACATCTTTTACAGCTAGGCTATAATACTTAATGTCCCGCAAAGGACAATTATGGCAATTATAGAAGATATTGAGCCTCCGTCTGAAAAAGAAGGAGGCAATAGATTTTTCATAAAAATATCATCATTTATAGCTAACACATCCCCTTTGGCTCGCAAATCCTTGCAAAGAGCCATTTTTTGGTTGAGGCATGAATATTCAAAGTATAGAATTTTCATCGATGAACATAGGGTTACTTCACCAAAAATGGTCAAGATCAGAAAAAATTCTCCCCATGCAGTTATTTTGACCCTAACTGCCTTAGTGATTATTTCAAATATTGTGGTCAGAACTACAAAAGCCGACTTGACTCAAAGTATAGCTGATCCAAGTTCAGAGATAGCATTTAGCTCAAAAGTGGATCAATACACACCACTTATATTTGGAGATGGACAGGCAGTTGAAAGTGCGTATTTCGCCTCCTCTGAAGAGTTTACTGCTCTTGGAGCATCTGTGGCAACCATTATGACAGAGCGTACAGAGCCACTACCTGACAATTCTACAGACACAGTAAGTTACGTTGTTAGGCCGGGAGATACTTTAACTGGGTTGGGTTGGAAGTTCGGAGTTAAATTAGGTACTCTTAGATATGTGAATAAACTTTCAAATGTTGATATGATTCAACCTGGACAAAAATTGAGGATCCCTCCTGAAGGCTATGTCGTTGCATCTTCAACAATTGCTGCATGGGAAAAAAGTTTGACTGCCAGCAAATATGCATCTTCTTCAAGCTCCTCTTCCTCGAAAAAAGTAAAATATAATCCAGGGAGCAAATCAAATGGCTATCCCTGGGGATGGTGCACATACTATGTAGCTACCAGACGCTTTACTCCAAGTCAATGGGGAAATGCAAGAAGTTGGCTTTATTCTGCACAGCGATCAGGTTATTCGACAGGTTCATCCCCTGCTGCTGGCGCTATTGTAATTACTAGAGAATCTTGGTGGGGCCACGTTGCCTACGTTGAAAGTGTTGGGAATGGCACTATTACTATAGCTGAGATGAATGGACCTGCTGGTTGGGGTCGAGTAGGAAGGCGTACTATCTCTGCATACGGTGGAGTAGTAAGAGGATACATCTACTAAACCGTATGGTTTAATAGAATGTTCAATTATCAATTATCAATTTTCAAATAAATTTCAAATTACTAAATATCAAAAAACTTACTAACTTGCCAGCTTATAAAGCCCTAGATTATATGGGGCTTTTGTGGTATAGTAGCGAAGACGCAAAATAAAATATTAAATATTAAAAATAAATAATTACGATTCTTGCATTAATAATTATCAATTAATAATTTGAAAAATGTTTATTGATGAAGCAAAAATTAGTTTGAAAGCAGGCAGAGGCGGCAATGGGATTGTCTCTTTTCGGCAAGAAAAATATGTGCAAAAGGGTGGTCCCGATGGAGGTGATGGTGGAAATGGAGGAAGCATCATCATAAAATCAGACATACATATATCTGACCTTTCCACTTATAATGCAAAAAAACATTTCAAAGCAGAACGTGGCCAAAACGGAATGCCAAAAAAGATGAAAGGTAAAGCCGGAGACGATCTAATCTTATCTGTTCCGCTTGGAACCCAAGTCATAAATAAAAAAGGCGACATATTGTTCGATGCCTTAAAGGTCGATGAAGAGATAATATTGGCCAAAGGCGGAAATGGTGGTTGGGGCAATATAAACTTTACATCATCCATAAAACAAGCTCCAGAGTGGTCAAAGGACGGATTGCCGGGCGAAGAGATAGAGATCTCACTTGAGCTAAAAACTATTGCTGATGTAGGTTTGGTGGGCTTGCCCAATGCCGGAAAATCGACTTTACTTTCAGTCATTACCAACGCAAAACCAAAAATTGCCGACTATCCGTTTACAACTTTGGAGCCAAATCTGGGAGCGATTAAGACCAAAGATACTACTTTGGTAATTGCAGATATACCAGGTCTTATAGAGGGCGCCGCCAAAGGAAAAGGGCTTGGAGTTAAGTTTTTAAAACACATTGAGCGAACCAAATCGCTAGTTCACGTAATAGATGCCATGAGCGATGATGTGGTTTCGGATTATAAAACCATTCGATCAGAACTAAAAGAATTTTCAAAAGAACTTATAAAAAAAGATGAGATAGTTGTTCTAAATAAGTCAGATGTTCTAAATGAAGAGGAGATAAAAGAGAGGCTTAAGGCTCTAAAAAAGATTAAAATAACACCACTTATTATCTCCGCCGCGACTTCTGAAGGGATAAATGAATTTAAGAATATTCTACTTAACTCAATTTAATTATTAGAATTATTCAATGATCAGTCTGAGATTTAAAATAATGCTGTATATGCGAAAAGACTATTCTTTTTGCGCGGTCGCGCATTTATCATAGTCTTTTAGAACATTAGGATATCTGATAGTTGATCATCGTGATTCTACCTGCTCCACCAAGAGCTTTTTTTATTTTCTGCTTCTTTCAACTTCTCCCAGATCTCTCGCTGTTCTTTTGTAACTCTTCTTGGCATAACTATTTTTAGGGTTATATTTAGATCCCCCTTCTTTCCACCTTTATAAGTTCTACCTTTGCCAGGAAAACGGAAAGTTGTTCCAGTTTGTGCGCCGGCAGGAATCTCAAGTTCTATCTTTTCACCAGCCACATTTATATGAACTTTGTCACCTAATACTGCTTGAGCAGGGGAGATTTCGACTTCGGCATTAACCGAAGAAAATGCTTGACCAAAAAAGTCATCAAACATATCGCCAAGTCCCCCAAAACCACTACCGGAAAATCCAAATCCTGAAAAGTCTCCTCCTTGGAATCCACCTTGATTGAAACCAGAAAATCCTTGTCCTTCGGCTGAACCAAACTGGTCGTATTGAGTTCTTTTTTGAGGATCAGAGAGAACCTGATATGCCTGATTAATCTCTTTAAACTTTTTTTCTGCCTCGGCTCCTCCACCCTTATCAGGATGATACTTCAAAGCAAGCTTTCGGTAAGCTTTTTTTATTTCATCATTCGAAGCGGTTTTTTCTATCTCCAATGTTTTATAAAAATCTTTTGACATAATGATTTGAGGATACCACACCTGCCCGAAATGCTACGCATAACGTGGCGGGCGGGCGGTCAAACACAGATAGTATTTAGAATAAATAACACGGACTAGCGGCATACATAATATAAACCGTGTAGATCCGTGTAGTTACCTCATTATTAATCTTATTAACTTTCTAATAACTTGCCTGAAGTGGCATCGAACTTTCTGGTAAATATTGAGCTTGTTGCATTGTACTCTATCGTCCATGAAAGGAAGTTTTGTGGTTCTGTGTGCTTCAAAGTTAAGATTGCAGAGTCTAAAGTGTTGTTTTCTCGCCAATCTTTTCCTCCGTTGCTCTCTGCAAGTTGAAGTGCAGTCACGAAGTTGTATTTCCAAAGAGATGTGTCGATCTCTGTCACTTCTCCTATGTAGTCTGATTTCGGGATGGTTGCTCGAATGTAGTTTTGGGTTAGCTGATCCAGGGTTATTACCCAGTTATTTAGTGTGTCTTTGGAAGATGAGAATATGTATCTGTCAGAGCCGGAGTTAAGGGCTAGAGTTGATGGAAGCTCCACTATAATTGCAGAGAGTTTATTGTTCGAATCAACTTCTTCTGCTTTTGATCTGGCGATAGCGTACTCATTTTTTACAAACTCATCAAAATCTACAGGATCGGCATTAGTCAAATTCGCAATAACCGTGCTTTCGGCTTGTTGAGCCGCTAGCTCGTCTGCTTTTTTCTGGTTCGCTCTGTTGTCGAAGTATGACCAGACAATCGCTGCAATAATCGCTGCAATAACTATGCCTATGACAATCGGTCGTTTAAATAAATCTCCCATATCCCTCCTTACTATGCTCTATTATACAATAGAGCATAGTAATATCCAACATCTCTTACTTTTTCTCTTCTTTCTTTTCGTCTTTAGCTTTAGACTTCTTATCTTTTCCAGCTTCCTCTTGCTCAGTCTTTGGCTCATCCTTGCTCTTAGCTTCAGCTTGTTCTTTTGAAGCCTGTTCATACATCTTTGCACCTATCTCTTGAAGAGATTTTGAAAGTGCTTCGGTTTGAGTTTTTATCTCTTCAACTTTGTCACTATCTTTTACAGAATTTAAAGTCTTTATCTTCTCTTCAACATCACTCTTTAGATTTGAGTCAATCTTGTCACCACCGTCTTTAAGGGTTTTTTCTGCTGTAAAGATTAGAGACTCAGCTGCATTTTTAGCATCGACTGCTTCACGCTTTTTCTTATCAGCTTCAGCATTGACCTCTGCATCTTTTTTCATCTTCTCTATCTCTTCGTCACTTAAACCGCTTGAAGCTGTGATGGTGATTTTTTGCTCTTTGTTGGTAGCCTTATCGACTGCTTTAACATTCAAGATTCCGTTTGCATCAATGTCAAAGCTAACTTCAACTTGTGGAACACCGCGAGGTGCTGGAGGAATTCCGTCTAGTATAAATCGTCCAAGCGTTCTATTATCACCAGCCATCTCACGTTCTCCTTGAAGAACATGGACATCTACTTGAGGTTGGTTGTCAGCTGCAGTAGAGAAAACCTGTGACTTAGAAGCCGGAATAGTAGTGTTTTTGTCTATAAGTTTAGTCATTACACCACCCAAAGTTTCGATCCCAAGTGAAAGGGGAGTAACGTCCAAGAGCAACAGGTCTTTTACTTCGCCGCCCAAAATTCCACCCTGGATTGCAGCACCGATAGCCACTGCTTCATCTGGGTTTACTGATTGATTTACATCTTTGCCGAAGAATTTCTTGACTGCTTCTTTTACTGCAGGCATTCTTGTCATTCCACCGACCAAGATAACTTCGTTAATATCTGAAGTTTTAAGCCCTGCATCAGAAAGAACTTTTTCGCAAGGTGCAAGAGTTTTTTCGATTAGAGGTAAGATAAGCTCTTCAAGCTTTGCTCTTGTTACGCTCATTTGTAAGTGCTTTGGACCTTCTGAATCTGCCGTAACAAAAGGAAGGTTAATCTCAGTTTCTGCAGTAGTAGAAAGTTCTATCTTTGCTTTCTCGGCTGCTTCTTTAACACGTTGAAGTGCAGCTTTGTCAGAGTGAAGATCTACCCCCTGATCTTTTTTAAATTCTGCAATTATGTAGTCCATAATCACTTGGTCAAAGTCATCACCACCAAGGTGAGTATTACCATTTGTAGATTTAACTTCAAATACACCGTCTCCAAGTTCTAGGATGGTTACGTCAAATGTTCCACCACCCAAGTCATAAACGGCGATCTTTTCATTTTTCTTTTTGTCTAACCCGTATGCAAGAGAAGCTGCAGTTGGCTCGTTGATAATTCTCTTAACGTCAAATCCTGCGATCTTACCAGCGTCCTTGGTAGCTTGTCTTTGAGAGTCATTGAAATAAGCTGGAACAGTTATAACCGCTTCAGTCACTTTTTCTCCCAAATAAGTTTCTGCATCGGCTTTAAGCTTTTGCAGTATAAAAGCAGAGATCTCTTGTGGAGAGTAATCCTTGCCGTTCATAACAACTCTGATAGATCCATCAGATGCTTTTTTAGTCTCGTAAGGAAGTTTTTTTACATCTTCCTGCGTCTCTTTATCGTCAAATTTTCTTCCGATAAATCTTTTAACTGAAAAAATAGTGTTGTCAGAATTGGTCACGGCCTGTCTTTTAGCAAGTTGGCCGACCAATCTATCACCTTTTTTATTCTCTGCAACTATAGATGGAGCAGTTCGTCCACCTTCAGATGTTGCGATAATTTTTGCCTCGCCACCTTCCATTACAGCTAAAGCTGAATTTGTGGTACCAAGATCAATTCCTATAATCTTTCCCATGTTTTCTTCTCCTTTATCTGTCATTCCAGGCTTAAGCTGGAATCCAGTAAATAATATTTAATTTAATTAAATCCATCCCTTAATACTGTATACTTTTACCCCGATACTATTATAATGTAAAGCAAACTTTACATAATGTCAAGAGGGATTTACAATATATATAGTATATATCTGGAAAATATAGTCCAGTCCTTATAAAAAGCAGTCACCCCGCTCACAAGGAGCAGGGCGCTGGGTTCATATAGGGTTTCGGCTAGTTAGGACTGACGCTTTCATCATCGCCAGTCTGTTCGCCGAAGGAACAACCGGGAGCGTGGTCACGACTCATGCCGGCTCTGATGGCTGCTCGAAGCATTTCGCCTGGGGTGATGAAGACCCATCCGGAAAGCATGTCATACAACACCTTACACTTCAGGGTCATGACCTGGATGGGTGGATCGTCAACCTCTGGATCCTTCACCTCAACAACGGTGTGCCCGTTCATTTCCGCATACTCCTTGATCTGTTCTGCAGTCACGTCGTGAGCCAGAAGGAAAAAGACAGCGAAGTTGCTCCAGTAGGCCTTACGCGCCGACTCTACGTCCATAACGAGCCGGATGATTGCGTCAATGTGTTCGTCGGGAATGATCTCGTGTCGACGAGCGAACAAGTGGCTCGTCCAGAGAGAATCAAAGCGTCGTAGGTCAAAACCTACCGGCAACTCCTTGGTCTGACTCTCGATTAAGGCGAAAGCTTCCAAGAAGGAAGCTCCAGACTTAACGATTAGCTCATGGCCGACTTTCAATGTCACTAGGAGTCTCCTGTTATGGCCAGCGTTTTCGCGTTATGCGATTTCCGACAAGATTATCCTAGCACAACAAAACAACATTGTCAATGTTAAACAACTATAACACTACCGTACTACGTAGTAGGGTAGTGGGAGATCAATCATTATTATGAAATTGATTAAAGTAGCTCATTTCGCGTTTCGTCGCGTTTCTACGACTCATCAGAACATTTTATGTTGACGCGGGCCTAGCTATGATCGCTAGGCTCGGTTCTTGGATCGATCATCCCTCTATTTACCGCCAGTTTATGGAACAGATGATAAACCGTTGCAGTGGTTATGCAGATGCATCCTACAATGGTTATCAATTGTGGCGGAGAGAAGATCGCCAGCAGAGCGGTCGACATACATATGCCAACTACACCACCGACAATAATCCCTACAAGTAGTGATACCACAAGTTGCACCACCGAAAACTTTCGGGAGAAGTGTCTTTTCACAACGATAGCTTCATCTTTTGCTTCGATTACTTCGAGCTGATGTTCCAGCAGGAAGGCGACGAAAAGACCAAACTCGTCAATGAAGATATTAGAGAGTGGGTGAGCACGCATCTTGTAATGGGTCTCTTCTCCAAATTGAACAGTGTAAGAAATCTCTTTATCGTGACCATCAATTATGATTACTGTGCCTTCGTAACCATGAAGAAAGTGACCAGTGTCCATAACGCGGACAGATGAATGCAAATCCATGGATTACCAGCTCCTTTCCCTCTCATGCATTATGATACCACATAAGTATATATCAATCAATCAAAACCTTGCACTTGGAATTTGGAATTGTTACGATGAGGCTATGAAATTAATTAAAGATATTACAAAAATGTTGTGGGATCAGGGTCCAAAAGCGTATTTTTGGTGGAGTCTACTCGGAGTATCATCTTTGGCGAAGAAAATCTCAAATCCGCTTATCAACTGGCTCATAGCCATATTTTCGCTACTATCTCTTATCGCCGTTTTGTATCTTTTTATCAGACAATTAATAGGAAGGGTATCGGAAAACTATATTTCAAATAATATAATAAGTTATGAAAAAAAGTCTAAAGACTATGTTTTAATATTATTAAAAGAAATCCCTTCAAGTTCTTTCATGGGAATGGTTGAAAAGTACGCAAAAAATAAAGCAAAAGAATGGTCATCTGATGGCGTGGTTGAGAATGTAACATATTATTTAGATTATGATGGTAAAGAGGTCAGGAAGTCGATACAGATCTTTGCATATTCACAAATTCGTAAAGAACAACTGATGAAACAATTACCAAATGAAAGCGACCAAATATCCATAGATTACCAACAAGAACATCATGAGAAATGGTCAAAAATCTCAAGCTACAAAAATTGGAGAAAGGTGATTAGTAAAGTGATAGAGCTGTCTGCTTCTGAAATTAATAGATCAGATGAGACAACAGTACAAGTTAGCTCTAATATCAGAAGAATTTCGATAAGCATCTATTGTACTAGGGCGAACATGAAGAGTATAAAACATTATACATATAAAGATAATAAAATTATGCTGAATGGCAAAGTGGTTGATAGTTTGAGATAATAATATTATCAGGCTGACGCCGTTGTCAAGTACGGATTGCAGAATTTACTAGGAGGAAGATGTACTATATTTTAGCGGGGTTTGGTGGAGTTATAGTTGGATACCTAATCGCGACAGTTGTTGAAGGTGGGAGAAAAAGAAATGCTGGTTTTGAGTCGAGGGGAAATTCAAGACAACTTAAAGAGAATTTAGAAAAACTAAGAATTTTTGCACAATCAAAAAATGAATTCACAAATCAAGATGTTGAACTGGTAGTAGCAGACAAGTACAAGTTTGGCAAGAATCACAACTTAAAAGTGAAAGTGGAAAGCTGGAAGCATTCATTTTGGGTGAGTTCTTAAGAAAGCTGGAAAAATTTGAAAATGAGAATTAGGGTATCGGCAATTATAGAAAGAGATAATAAAGTTCTCCTTATTTATCGAATCAAAGATGAAAAGGAGTATTTTGTATTTCCGGGTGGAGGCATAGAAGACGGGGAATCTAGCACTGATGCGATAAAACGAGAAATTAAAGAAGAGATCGGAATAAATATTGAAAATGTAAAAGTGGCATTTGAATTTGAGGAGAAGGATCCACGTCGAGATAATCTCCAAAAACACATCTACTATGCTATCGATGATTTCGAAGGAAAACCAAAGTGGAATTCCAGTGGTCCAGAGATCCATTCAGAACAAAACAGTTATAAGTTGGTTTGGATAAACAAAGAAAAGCTGAAAAGTATGGAAAATGTATATCCAGAAAAAGCAAAGCAATTATTAGTTGAAAAGCAATAATAATACTATTTCAACACCACCCCTTCGCCTTTGTTGGGGTCTTTTTGAGCTACCACTATCAGTCTTTTACTATCACTGTCGTTGTACGTATCGCCATTATAATTTCCAAAAGACTTGAAAATAGTAAATCTATTTTGGATAAAAAGTTTTGTGATTTGTGATAAAGTAAAGTATTTTATTTCTTCGTCAGATTCTTTATTGCTTAAAAGAGACTTGTCTTTGTTGAATGAATAGCTTGAGTCAGGATTGCTTTCTAAATAATTAGTTAGTCTGGGTATTGAGTCAATATCTAAAAGAAGTTGCCCATTAGATGTTAAAGAAAGATATATATTTTTTAATGCCAAATTGTGGTTGTATTGTCCGAATTCTGAGAAAAACAGTATTTCTTTATCATATTTATTTAGAAGATTGAGCTTGTGTACGTCTCGAACGAAAAAATTAATATTTAGTTTGGCTTCTTTTGCATTTTTTTTGGCAAGACCAATCAGGTGATCTGAGAAGTCGACACCATCAATGTTGTAACCCCTCTTTTTTAGTTCTATTGTATGACGACCATCCCCACATGCTAAATCAAGGATTTTATCATTTTTATCAAGATCAAGTGATTTGATGATAAAGCCGACTTCATAGAAAAGGCGTTCATCAGAAAAATAATCACGGTGATCGTTTAGATAGCTTCCATTTGCTCCATAGTATTTATCTATATCCATATGACAATAACATATCAGTAAACATTAGTATTATCGGCCTCATCTGAAAAAGGAATCAATATTAGGGCTCTCAATGCTATTTCAACACCGCCCCTTCTCCTTCATGGGCGTCTTTTTGAAAAAAATATTAGTAGAATGATTTAGACAAATATTTTGAGCTTGTTTTATTGGAATAATTGATATGAACAATAATTGATTTGTTATTTAATGCTTCAGCTAAACTAATTCCGTCTTTTTTGCATTCGGGTATTGATTTTTTATACATCATTTTTATTCTCTCTTTAGGAGACAAGTTCATATTGCTAAGGACGACTTCTTCAATATAGAATAAGGCATAATCACTAACATTACCCCACTCCAGTTGGTATTTAATGTCAAGTCGTTTGATAATCTTTGTTAAGGTATCTCTGTCAATATTACTATAAGCATCAAATCCTTCTTTAATTAGTTGTAAACATTTGTTAATGTTGCCTTTTGAACACGAAAAAGATATTTCGATTGAGTCATTATACATATTTAGATACATATTAACTCGATAAACTATGCCTTTATCTTCTATCATGTTCTTAACTAAATAACCAAAACGGCCATCAATCATAAACTGTACAAAAACTACTAGACTGTACATATCTATTTTAATGTCATTATAAGGAATAACCACAGTTATATCACTTGCTTTTGTTGACTGATCAGGGTGAGTTAATACAATTTCCCTAACACCACTTTTTATTTTGTTTTTATTGAGAGCATCCATTTTGGGAACACAATATTTGTCATGTTCTAATTGAATAAGATGTGTTGGCAAAGAGTATTTGTCAAAAACATTTTTTATTGTTTTGTTAGTTGCATTTCTAATACTACTAATATCAAACCATGGTTGAACAATCGACGGAGAATCTTTCTTATATATTGACCGATCATAATATTCACTGATTGTTACATTGTCATAATTGTTTTCTAAAAGCTCTTCTTTCAATATATTCACTTGTTTTTTAGTATTTACTTTTTGAAGAAATAATTTTTGTTTATTATCTAATGCATTTTTTTTAATTTTTTGTTTTAATTTTATGCTTGAAATATAATGTTCTGACATATAAAGTTCAGATGTGTATCCATCATAATCAATTAATTCATCGTTCCAAAAACTTTTCATTCCAATTTGTTGCTGTCTCCTGTCAGACAAAAAAATATGTTCAATCAGATGATTCAGTTGATTGTTTGGATTTGATAAATTTAATCTTGGGCGTATTAAAGCCGTTATTGTTTGCTTCATATTTATGATGCGAGGGAGGCAGTACACCTCCCTCGCGGGCACTTCATGTCGTTACTTCTTACCACCGCCAGATCCACCACTCTTTCCGCCACCGCCAGATCCACCACTCTTTCCGCCACCGCCAGATCCACCACGGGAGGGACCACCACCCCTACCACTGTTACCTGCTCCGCTAGAGTTACCCGAGCCACCGGTTTTGCCTCCGCCTTGTCCACTTCCGCCATGACCTCCGCCAAAACGTCCGCCACCACCTTTTCCACCTTTTCCACCCTTAGCCACTTGCCTTGTCTCCTTTGCTAAAGATTTACTTCGAGTGGTATGTCTTGTAACACAATATACAATTAAACAGACAAATGTGTCAAGCATTTCGACCGTGAATCTAAAACCCTTATTGTTCGAGTTTTATCGAGAACTTACAGATACGTAAACTTCTCGACCCTACTTCGCTTGAAGCTACCACCCTTCACAAAAGCTACGAAAGTGGCACGGTGAGAGGCGGGCAGGCTCGAAGAATAATATATTGGTGTCTATTTTAATATCTGAACATAGGTTTTTAGGTTTACGATTTCGAATTAAAACAAAAAAACAATCGGTTTAATGACAGAACCGATTAAATCTCCTGTACTGTATACTTAATACTTACTACTTTATTTTAGTACCGCCCCTTCGCCTTCGTGGGCGTCTTTCGGTTTTTCGTTTAGAATTGGAATCGTAAAGAAGAAAGAAGTTCTTTTTCCTTCGGTGCTTTCAAACCATATCTTTCCTTTATGCATCTCGATAAGATTTTTTGAAATAAATAATCCAAGTCCAGTTCCCTTATTCTCATCTTGAGTGATCTCTGCTTGTGAAAATTTTCTAAAGATCCGGTCATACTTCTCTTTTGGAATTCCTTTTCCATTGTCAGATACAGAGACTTGAAAATTATTTTCAACCTTTTTAACCTCTACATCTATCTTGCCACCGTCTGGTGTGTACTTTATGGCATTGCCGATAAAATTTATAACAACTTCAGTTATGCGGGGAGCATCGATCCATCCAAGCGGAAGTTTTTCTTTTGGCTTTTTGAAGTTAAGTTTGTGTTTGTGAGCCAATACTTCAGAGTTAATCTCCATTATTGCTTGTTCAACAACATCCTCTATCTGGTTTTCAGTATAAAGTATGTGTACTCTTCCGGCCTCTATTCGAGAAACATTCAAGAGGTCGGCAACCAAGTGAGCCAAACGTTTTGAAGAATTATAAACGGTTGTCAGATACTTAGTATTTTTAGGGCCTAACTTTTCACCCATTCCTTCATCCAAGATCATAGAGAGGTAGCCCTCAATGGCCGAGATCGGAGTGTTAAGTTCATGTGAAGCAGCATTCAAAAAGTCGTCTTTGGTTTCCCCCAAAATCTCAAGCTCTGTATTGGCTTTCTTTAAATTTCGTGCCAGAAGCTCTATTTGTTCTCTTTGTTTAATCTCTTTTTTTACTGATCTGATTAAAATATAACTTCCCGCACCAATAATTAATAAAAAGAAAGCTCTTAGCACCCCTTCGGTTAGATTTCTTGAAGCAGCGACTTGAACTGCTGAGATGATTAATATCAAAATTACTGCAGTTTCGGTAATAATTAGTTTGATATTAAAGAGTTGATGTTTTAGTATCGCGTATGCTGTAAGTGCTATAAAAAAAACAGCTGAATAATTGCCATATCTGTAGAATCGCTCATCACCAACAATCGGATTTACAACGAGATAAATTACCAATACTCCAACAATAAACAAAATCAAACCAAGAAAAAAGAATTTTAATTGACGTCTTTGTAACTGTCCAGCTTTTTTATAAACCCAAATAAATCTGACTAGCGGTATCATCATAACCATCATGTAGTAGCTAAAGAAATCGCTCCATGCTCCCGGGATATTGTTAGCGCCCCACTGAAGATTTTCAACAGTAAGGATAAATTTATCAGTAAAGATTGCTATGAAGGCGAGAATTGTTGTAAATGACAATAGCACAATTCTAACAGGTTTTTTAATGTTACTTGTGTCTTCTGGGAAAACAAACGCAAGCATAAATAATGCATATGCCCAAAAATAGAGTGCTCCATATACAATACGGTTGAATAATAATGAATAAGACCTAAATAGACTAGAATCACCGAGATGAGCATAAACTATCCAAAAAACTATTGAGATAAATAATATTGCAATAGTTTGGTTAGTTACTGATTTTCTGTTTTGTTGGTAAACAGCGTATGCAAGAGTCAGACCCACTATTGCTATTGTTCCTGCAATTACACTATTTACCCAGAAATCTGTTAATAAATTTAAAAAATACGATGAGTTCAAACCCCTCCTGGAAATGATATATAATTACTTAATTACTAGCTTCGGTTTTGTGCGATCCCGATCTTGTGTGAATGGACCAGTCCCGTACTCAAAAATCTCAATTTTTGGATCGCAGTATTTTGGATCAGATCTAAATGCAACAGCATAATCAGAGTTTACTTTCATTAAATGTTTAAGAATTATGTCGTGATACTTCTTTATTGCTGAATGTAACTGTTTTTTATTATATTCGAGATCTTTTTTTAGCTCCAATAGTATATACATCACTTGATGTTGTTGTTTGTCGGCCTTGACAGAGAGTTTAAAGCTGTGGATATTTTTGTTTTTCGAATTGATCAAAGCTGGAGAAACTTGTTCTGGAAATATATTTCCACCACCAATTATAACTGTATCGCTACTTCTACCGAAACAGTAAACAAATGGCTGCTGCCATATTGTTTTACTCGATACACCAGCCTCTCGAATCATTTTTTTATAATCATACCCGTGGCTTACAAGTATCTGTTCCATTACACGAAATTTTATTATCCCTCCACGATCGCGAAGATTGTAACGAACTAATGGAGTTGAACTACTGCTGGTAAAATACAATTCATTGTCTATTTCCTCAATGTAGTAGTTATTTGTAACATATTGGAATAAGGTGGGGATAATGTCTGTTCTTCCGAATAAGGCTTCTCGGAGTGACTTGTCTTTATTGGCTAAGTTTCTGATCAGGTTTGTTAGTGAGGACCCAACTCCAAGTAGCCCAAGATCTGTAGTACCATAACCGTCAATAATAGTAGTTAAATCATTTGGATTGTTGGATGCTAGCTTAGAAATATACTGTCCCCATTCAACGGTATTTCCTTCACCGCCAATAAATATTTTAAGATTAAGTTTTTTAATATTAACTTTCGCTTCAATCAGTTTATCAATAACAGATCTTACAAATGTTGGGTAAGAAAAAATTATTGTTTGGTCATAATGTTTAGATAACTGTTTGACAGTTTCAACTATGTTGTCGAGGTCTGAACCAGTGGTCGCCATAGTCATTTTATATTTTTGAGTCAGAGGACGGAGTGCAACATTTACCGCTATCCCTGATGCGTAAACTCCTAAGTTATATGCATTAATTGCGAGTGTCTTTTTTTTATCAATGTTCCAATACATTGTCATGAACATGTCAAAAATTCCTACATATCCTTCTTCTTGGGCATAGTATCTTGGCCATACAGTTGGTTTATCAGTTGTGCCGGAACTAAGTGAAAAAGAGTATAAATCTTTTCCTGCCTTGACAGAATTTATCTTATCAAACCCATATGTTGTTACATAATTATCTTTATCCATTATGGGGAGTTTATTGAAATCCTCGAAAGATTTAATGTCAGAATACTTAATGTGATTTTGTTTTAAAAAGTCTTTATAGGATACAGTATTCTCATATGCTTCTTTAAAAACTCTCATTGCAGTTGAAGCTTGCATACCTTCCCATGCTTCAGCTGGCATATCGGAAAAAAAATCCATTGCTTTTCGAGGGCTGGACATCAACTCTTTCATATTGGGTTGTGCGGTCTTCATTTTTGTGTTCATAATCTTATTTTAAGTATATGTTATCAACTCACATTTTAGCAACTAATCGAGATTTTTGCACATTTTTTACAAATAGGGCAGAAACAAATCCTAGTATTGCAGCGGTTGAAAGTATTATAAACGACATTTTGTAGTCCAATACATAGGATGCGACAATTGCTATTCCAATTAATGCGCCGAGCTGTTGAATTGTATTTAATATACCGGAAGCATTTCCAGATTTCTCAGTCGGAGTAGAGTCGAATATGGTTGCGAAAATCGTAGTCATTAACACACCGCTACCAGCAGCCAAAAAAACTATGCCTGGAAGCACAACCATATAATACGGGGTTGAAGGAGACGCAAATGTTAAGATAAGAATCCCAAGAAGAGTGAGCCCAGAACTTAAAACAGCGCCCAGTTTTGGTTTTTTAATTTTTCCACTCAATGCTGCTGCTATTCCTGTGGCAATGGGAACCGGCATAAACGCTAACCCTGCGGTAAAGGAGCTCCATCTCAAAACATCTTGAAAATAAAAAGTTAAAACATAGCCCATCCCGACAACAGTTACCATCGAAAAAAAGCTTACTGAATTTGCAAATGAAAAGTTTGTGTTCTTAAAAAGAGGGAAATCTAGAAGATGTTTTTGAGTAAATTTTTCGTAATAATAAAGTAACACTAAAAGAGCCAATCCAAGAAGAATGAATAAATTATTTATAATTGATAGAGAGAGTACAATTATGCCAAGTCCAGAAAGTAACAGGACAAGGGAGACAAAGTTCAGACTAGATTTCTTTTTGATTTCAAGCTTTGGAATAAATATTGCTGAAATAATTGCACTTAATACGACAAATGGAATGTTTAATAAAAACAAGAAGTGCCAACCCTGAATTCCAAATATGGTAAGTTGCGCCAATATTCCCCCAACCATCGGGCCGATTAGCATTCCAAATGCAAAAAATGATGCGGTTACAGCAAATGCTTTGGCCCTATCCTTCCATAAGTGTGCGATTATGGCCATAGGCATTGTATATAGTATGGCAGTGCCAACACCCTGAAGAGCCCTAAAAATGATTATCAAAGTTACATCGTTGGTAAACCCGAGGACAAGAGATGTTATTCCGAATATAGATAGTCCCACCATATATAGTTTTTTAGGTCCAACAATGTCACCAACCTTGCCCATAAAAATCAAAAGCCCAACCAGAGCCAATGTATATGCGTTTGGGATCCATTGAGCGATGTGAATTGGTATCGATAGACTTTCGGTGATAACAGGAAGAGCGATGTTGACACCAGTTGCATCTATTGCACCCAAAAGATCAGCC
>CAZAOA010000002.1:19121-75223 GCA_964486765.1 uncultured Candidatus Saccharibacteria bacterium | reverse complement strand
TCTATCTGTCCTTTATCAACTATCAGCTGAGGGAGATTATCAATAAAGTTTTTTTATTTGGTATATTTTTTGTCATCTGGGGTTAATGATTCATTGGGATCAAACATAGCATAGTCAGGGGCAAGTTTCACCGGAAGGCCAAGAGCAACTCTTTTTGCAGCCAATACTGTCATTGATGCAAGCGTATAAGCCGCAGTTACTGGTTGTGGGTAATGAGTAAGTTTATTTTCAACAACATCCATTGCAATTCGTTGGACGTATGGAGGCATAACTTTTACAAAATAGTTGACGAATGCTCCGAATGATTCTTCGCTGGAGATGTCTTTTGCATCTTTATTCGGGCTTATCCCAATAAGTTTATCATAAGAAATTGATTCTGGACTAAACACTAAGACCATCGCACCCCAACCTACGTCGGTTGGCTGAATTACAGTTTTACCCTGCTTGTGAGCTTCTCTGTGAAATGCGATAACAACATTGCCTGCATCGGGGTCGATGCTGTCTATGATGATATCACCTTCTGAAGCGATCTTCTTTGCATTTTTGAGATCAACAAATACCGGGTACTTTTTTATCTTTACATGTGGGTTTATCTGTTTAAGTCTACTTGCCAGAGCACTTACTTTCAGTTTGCCAACATCTTTAGTGGTGTAGCCTTGTCTGTTTGTATTAGATATTTCAATCGTATCACCATCAATAAGTGTTAGATTCTCAAAACCAAGTCTTACTGCAGATATGGCTATAATCGAACCAACACCACATCCAGCGATCACGAGAGAGGTGTCGTGGATCTTTTGTTGATTATCTTCTGTGAGAAGCCCCATATTTCTTGAAGTATGAGTTTTTCTAAATTCATGATGTTCTTTTGATGGCATAGTAATCTTTTTTAATTATACTGTTAATATATCAGATTTTAGGCATGTGGTCTAATTCTGTTTGTTCTCATCCAGCTCCAGGGGAAAGTTACGAAGATGCTGCCTCAAGAAGACTCAAGGAAGAGTTTGGATTTGAAACAAAATTATATAAAGCTTTTGAATTCATATACAAGGCTTCATTTGAGAATGGTCTAACAGAACATGAGTACGATTGGACATTTGTGGGTAAATTCGACGGAGAACCAAAGCCCGATCCAAACGAAATCTCAGATTATAAGTGGATAAGTATTGGTGATTTAAAAGATGACCTCAATAAACATCCAGATAAGTACACTATGTGGTTTAAAGAGATATTAAAAAGACTTGATCTCAACGATGTCAAAAAGACTCTAAACATCTAATATAGAACTATGTTATAAACTCCAACGGCTCACATAAATACATGTGAGCCGTTGGAAATCTCGACCTTTACTTTGCAACTATTGAGTGGTTGAGGATCTGGATCCCGTGTCAAAGCACGGGATGACGAAATAAATGGTTATTTCGACACTTTCACTTTAGCGGGGCGGATTAGTCTTTATTGTGTTACTGGTGGTAGAATGGTTGGAAAGAATATATATTATTAATAAATAATTATGATAAGAGAAGAAACTAAAAATCCTTGTTTATGATAAATATAAAACATAATCTTTTAATAAATATGGCAAGCTATTTTAGAACTCTAAAAAATAAAAAATGGCTCGATAGCAAAGGGTATATATATACTCTAAATATTTTTGACTTTTTTAAAAATGATAAGAAAAGAATAAAGGTGATTAAAAAGATGTTGAATGGTGAAAACACAGGGACCCAATCTAAATATGTGATATATCTAGTAAAGTTTGATACTTACGGTAATTATCAACTTCCTAACAAAATATATCTCAATATATATCAACCTTTAAATAAAATAGTAAAAGTGTTAAGACACGAGATAGAGCATCTAAAAGTTGAAGATAGGGTTACAAAAGACGGATTGAGTCACGAAGAAAAAGAAAAAATGGTTGACATGATTGAAAAACATAAAAAATAATACAACTAAAACCTTGTAAAATACACTAAGTGGTTTAAAGAGATATTAAAAAGAATTGATATTGACAAAGTGAATGGAACTCTAAACATAGAGTGAAAATGTGTTGAGAATTATTATTTCTTATGCTATTGTTTATTAACATTCTACAAAGATTATGTTAATATAGCGAATAATACAACAATGTATTCTCTTAATGATGGCTACAGTTTATTAATAAAATATTTGTGATTTTAACTAATTTGCCGACAATTGTATGTGTCGAAGTAATAGTGGGATTGTTTTTGTGGTGGTTTGCCGTATATTTATTAACTGAAAACCCAACTGATCGTTTTATGCAGCTCTCTTTTTTAATTTTTGGCTCATTTAGTATTTATCTAGTATCAGATATCTTCTTTGCTGGGTGGATAGATTCTAGATATCTTTGATGCTCCAGGTAGCACATGTCCATATGTATTCATGGACACACCATATCGTTTTTTCATAGGTAGCTCCATCTTTCAATGTGATACTTATGTGTTTGAACATGGACAGTAAACCAGCTAGGTCAACCTAGCTGGTTTTTAGTTCTTACTCGCGAATCTCTTCTTCTAGCCATGAGATTGTTTTTTCGGCTCTTTGCCAGAAAACATCCTCAAGCAAGTAGTGCGCGGCAAGTGCCCTACAACTACCATACCTTTCCGTTAAAAAAGCTAGCGTTTCCTCTGGGGGGGTTACCTTGTCGCCAAACAAAAGCATCGAAAGAATCTTGCCCTCCCATGGTGGCAGATGGTCCATTGCATCGTAGAAATGGAAATACTCGGACAGCAAGTACGAAGATGACTGTGGTCCAACTCCGTAAAGACCGAGCAGAGTATTCTCTACTTCTGCTTTCCCCATCCGACGCAATTCAGCTTCGTTTATGTCCCCCTGGGCAAAAGATTCTGAAATCCTCTTGACGATCTTTGCCCGATATCCGATGCGAAGTTCCCTGAGATGTTCCTCTGAGACGGTTTCAATGACCTGGGGTGTCCAAAAGGCATACATTGTCTGCCCACCAAACAGAACTTTTTTCCCAAATGCATTGAGCATCGCTTCGGTCATGGAGACAGACCTTCTAACTACCGTATTTTGCAACATGGTAGTTATCATCAGGAACTCGTAGAGCGAGTACGCACATGACGGTCGCATCCCATAGAGCCTCTTAATCGGCCCTGAAATTTGCGGATCCTTTCCATAAGACTTCAGAAATTCCAAGATGTCTCCATCCATGTTGTACCTGTACCTGATCTCCTGAGTTATCTGTTCCTTTGTCGCCTGCTCAACCTTAGTCCCGGGGCGTGCGAAAACCGTGACAGTGACCTCGGGATATTCCTTGCTCTTGCTCGAATCGGAAAGCACAATGCCAAACAACGCACGACCCACTCTTAGAATCTGATAGGACTTTTCATCCTTAAACTTTACAATTGCAGACTTGTAGTGAGATGGTTTAAAGACAGTCGCTATAAAGTTGAAAGGTGCACTAGGCTTAATTTTAAGCCTACATGTCTGGCCCAACCTGATTGTTCTATTCATAACAGTCCCCTATTCAAGTTTGTGTTTACGAGCACACTAGATTATAGCATAATAAAGATTATTTTAGTAATTATTAAAAGAAAATGACCCCCCTAGAAAGGGGGGTCATTTATGATCGGGCGGGGAAAGGCAGAAGCCTCTTATCTTACCAAGTCTGTTCTGGTAGCTCTCCGCCACTGTCCACTTGTAGTGACCGAATAGGTCAAATAGTTCAGTGTCTTGATTATCTTCGCACTCAAGGATCAGGAATCCAGTTGGCTCAAGAAACAGCCGTGACTCCTTAAGAATCCTCTCGTGAAGACGAAGACCATCTAGACCACCGTTGATTGCGAGCGACGGGGCAAAATCACGAACGAAGTAGGGTAGTTTCTCAATCTCGGCGGTTCGTACGTAGGGGGGATTTGCGATGATTAGATCGAACAGTTCCCCTGCTACTGGCTCGAAAAGGTCACCCAACCTGTAATCAACCTGTACGCCATTTTCCCGAGCGTTCTGTCTTGCGACCTCTAGCGCTTTATTGGAGATGTCTACCCCAACACAGTTACTACCGTTCACATTCTTGGCGATGGCGGTTGCGACAGCTCCGGAGCCAGTGCACATGTCGAGTACCTTGAGCTTCCCAGCCTTCTTTGCAAGCTGAATCGCTTTCTCCGCTATCGTAACCGTTTCAGGCCCAGGGCTGATAACATCACTATTGATGTTTATCCTGGCACCGCAAACGATGTTGTAGCCAAGAATACGCGTGATCGGTACGTTTGAGTTAATCCCCAGAATGATCCGGTCCACTTCTTCGTTGCTAAACCCAGCACCTTTGAGGTGTCGAGTAACCAGTTCGAGTTCACTCGCCGGATCTTCTGTACCGTGTTCGTGCAGCAGTTCCTTGATCCTACTCAGAGACCCTTGCAACCTAGCTAACCCCCTTTTCCAAAAGAGTGATTTCGGGCTTCTTGGTTGCGTCTATCCTAACTTTGCACCCGAATGGTATACAGAGATTATCAGCGACATGACCGAAGTCACAATCGTAGATGATCGGGAAGTCATATCCCGAGAACACCAACTTAAGAAAGTCGGTAACATCCATTTTTGTGTCTTCTGGGGGGTTGCAGTTACTCAACTTGCCAATTACCACCCCCTTGATTCTGTCGAAGATTCCTAGCAGTCTAAGGTGTGTGAGTCGAGCATCCAAAACGTCAAGATCCTCGTCAACATCTTCGATGAAGAGAATCGAGTCGTTAAATAGTTCAACTGGGCAATACTTAGTACCGATGATGGTGGAGATTGTTGAGATGTTTCCACCAAGTGCTTTGCCAGTAGCAGCGCCTGTTTTGAAGGTTTTCCACTCCGTTTTGGCTGGAAGATTGCCCGAGTAACCCTGAAGGATGTTCAGCCAGTTGTTGTGAGTGTAATCCGTAGGAGTTCCATCAAGACCATAGCTCCACAACGCAAACGGTCCGTGGAAGCTGACGATTCCTTCTTGCAGCATTGCAAGCATCAAGGCAGTTATGTTACTGATCCCAATGAACGGCTTGTAGCTTTTCGCAATCAGCTTCAAGTCGATGAAAGGGACAACCTTGTTCATACAATTACCGCCGCCAACACACATGATCGCGTCGACCTTGTCGTCTTGAAACAACGAGTGTAGATCTGTTGCGATCTTTTGTGGCTCACCGGCAAGGTATAGGAACCGAGAATGAACTGTCGCACCTTCTACTACCTTAATGCCCCTATCCTCGAGGGCTTTCTTGCCCTTCTGATAGATGCCGGGGTTCCAGACGGCATCTGGCGCCGAAAGACTAACTACCCCAATTGTGGGGTGAGTGTTTTTGATCTGCTTGCCCTTTATCATTTGTGTTCATCTCCTTTCTGCTACTATACCATACAGAGGCGATCGATTCCAATTCCCAGTCCAGCTGTCGGGAGAAGGAGTCCTTTGCGCGTCAGTTCGAGAAGTTCTTCTTCCTCCGGGCCCAGCACATCGGCTGCGATCAGTCGCTCTTTGATATCCTCGTAGTCGAGACTGTCTACGAAGGAGTGAGCAACTTCAAGTCCGTTAAGGAAGCACTCGAACCGATTGATGTAGTTGTGACCATCTTCCCTGTCGGCAACAGCGATCGTGCAGGTTGGGTAGTCAGTGAGAAAGTAGAGACAGTTGGGAACACTCATGAGAGGTTCCACCACCGCTTCTACATACTCCGCTACCATGAAGTGAGGCGTGCCGGGGTTGATATGGTGATGCTTGCGGACCAAGCTTTGCACAAGAGTCTCGGTTGACTCCACTGCAATGTTGACACCAAGATCGTTTTTGATGAACTCTCTCAGCGAAAACACTTCGGAGCCGTTTACTCTAGGTATTGAAACCTTGATGATCTCTTCCGCCAGTGCGGCCATGTCATCAATCGTCTGTCCCAAAGAATATAGCTCCATCATGTAAAACTCTTGGCAGTGGGTTGAGTCAACTTCTTCGCAGCGAAAGCATGGACCAATCTCAAAGATCTTCGGATCTTCCTCGGTGACCATTTTCCGAAGAGAAAGCTCCATACAATCCCTAAGGTATAATCCGTTGCTAACCTTGAACCTAGGGTTGATCAATGAGAACCCTTCACGCATGATGGGTGTCATAATCTCCTTGTACCCATTAGCGGCCAAGACATCCCGAACATCGTTAGCGGTTTTCCCTCGCCTGAGATTGCTATAGGTCTCTCCGTTCAACTCAGTCACCTTCTTCCATAAAGTAGCGGAGCGATTCTTCCATGCCAGTGGCAAGACTCCACTTTGGAGTAATGCCGAGCATGGTTGCGATCTTCGAGTTATCGGCATAGCGGTCAACGTCTGGGAAACCAGATGCATCTTTGGTCATGTCTGGTTGGTCAACCGTTCTTATTATCGTGGCCTCTTTGCCTATCAAGGCCTCTGCCACGTTAATAATTTGGTTAACTGTCGGAAGTTCACGACCACTTACATTGAAGCTCTGGCCGTATGTCAAACTGTTTCCCTTAATCTGCCCGAGCGCACTAGCCAGGTCATGAACATATCCGAGCTGGACAATGTTCTCTCCAGTGCCCAAAATAACAATTGGGAGTCCAGAGATTATCCTGTCGAATATGTACATTTCTCTTTTGGCATAGTTTCGCGGACCATAGACATACACCGGCCTTACGGTTGTTATGTTGGACCAACCATCCGACGCCTTGTCAAACAGATACTGCTCGGCTTCCCACTTATGGAAACCGTACTCGTTGTCGGCGATTGAACTGCACTTCTCGTGTTCCTCGGTTATGGGCCAACTAGAGGGCGGTTGCTTACAAACGGCGATGCTACTGAGGAAGATATAATGCTCAACCTTCCCTTTTAGCAAGCGACTTGTTTTAGCCACGTCTTCCGCGTTGTAGCCGGACAGATCATAGACAACATCGAATCGCTGTCCGGTAAACGCTAGCTTGAGAGACTGCTTACTGTGCCTGTCTGCCACGAGCTGTTTCACTTGGAGTGAAGACGGAATTACTCTGGATCCTCGGTTGAGGACCCAAATATCATTATCAGACTCACTTGCAAGTGTCTCGATTAGGGCCCTACCAATAAAGTAGGATCCTCCAAGTATCAGGGTCTTCATCCTTTCCACCTTCTTTCGTGATTCGGTTAAATTATTAAGGTGCGTTATCCTCCCCACAGCTAAACGTCATTTTATGATGTTCAAGTGTGGAGAGTGTGGTTCGCACTAGGTTTGAACTAGTGCGAACCCTGTAGAGGCTATGGCTTCCAGACAGGACCAGCGTACGTTGCTTCTCGGAACGTCCTCAGTACGCTTTTCGCGACCACTTCTGCGGCTTCTTGGCCTTCAGTCTTGAATACCGACAGCAGGTCTTCCATGGTGTCACTTCTGATCAGACACCGCTGGAGATACCCATCAGCCGTCAGGCGCAAGGCCATGAGGGCATCCTGACAAGGGTAATGCTTACACTTCACGCACATTGCATCGTACCAGGTTCCTGCTCTCGCGTCCTTGATAGATACAATTGCATGGTTTGCGAGATGGTAGCGAGGCATTGGCGTTCCAATACCACCAGGGGGAGTCACGTGCTCGATCTCGATCGCAGTTGCTTCGAGGAATGGCACAATTTCACCAAAGTCATAGTAATGATTCTTCAGGAAATCGGGATCCTCGGGGATATTCATGAGGTCGAGCAACTTAAGCTCTGCCTCATTTTCCCCCGCAAATTTGATCATTGCCGGGATCTCATGATCGTTAATCCCCCGCATAACAACCATGTTGATCTTTATCTTCATCCGGCTCTTGTGCGCCCTCTCTATGGCCGCAATAACCCCTGGAAGAGAATTGTTACCGTTGACCATTTTGAAGGTGGACGGACTCAGAGTGTCGAGACTGTAGTTCAGACATGACACACCTAAGTTCTCAAGATCGTCTATCAATTCGATAGACTTCGGATGGCGAGTGATGAGCTCGAGGGACTCTACGCCTTCGATTGACTCGATTGCGATCAAGATTTCCATGATGTCGGGTCGAAGCAGGGGTTCCCCACCCGTAACTTTGACATGCCTGATGCCGTTCTTGACCATGATTGAAACAAGGTCATGAACTTCCTGAGTCGCCATTTCTTTCTTGCTTCCAGAGTGACAACTTTCGCCACCAGGCCGACAGTATATGCAACTGTGCTGACATTGCTCAGTTACACACACCCTTAGCATCGGCGTCATTATATCGCTCATGGTAATCCCCTCTCTCGAAAGAGTTGTGTTTAGTGACATACTGGAACCATCCCTTTTCGAAGGGGAAGTGGTAGTAGTGAAACTTGACTCTTAGCCTTGCGATCTGCCTCAGTGCCTTATAGGACAGGGCTGATAGCGGCTTCTGGGAAAGAAGATCCGTAAACCACTGAGGTGGGTACAAGAAGTCACAGTAGAAATCTCCGAAAGACCTGACCTTTTCCTCCAAATGGCGATCAAGCCACGGGGTTTGGATAAGGTAGTAGTCGTTTCCGGAAAACTCCAGTAGAGACTTTGGCTCTTGATACCCGTGCTCTACAGCCCGATCGAACAGCTTGCTGCCCGGGAATGGGTAGTAGAAGTGGATCTTCACGTCGAATTCCGGACTGATTTCCTTCATCTCGATGACATTCTTGAGTGTCGGATTGATATCGCCCTCTATCCCAGGAAAGCCAACGATAAAAGTGAATGCAGCCGGGATTTCGTTCTCCGCGCAAATCCTTGCTACGGTCAGGTTGTCCTCGACAGTAGTGCCTTTCTCGACGTAATCGAGAACTGGCTGGTAGCCTGACTCAGCACCGATCAGAAGACGAGATAGTCCAGACTTTTTCAGCATGGACATATCATCTGCGATCCTGATTATATCCTTCGGATGAGCCGAGGCCGACCACTTCACATGGAGACCACTTTCAATGATCATCATGGCGAACTTTTTCACCCGCGAAGTGCTGGCAAAGAAGTTTGAGTCGTAGAACTTGATCCCTGTGAGATTGTACTTTTCCACCAAGTCAGCAACCTCAGCAAATGTTCTCTCTGCTAAATATGCCGACCATTTTGATTGGCACGTGAATGCTTCACTGCAGTAGCCGCACCGATAAGGACAGCCCTGACTTGAAACATGGTTCAAGGTTCTATCCCCAGTGTACGGGTCATTCCGCAGATAGGATGGGACATCAATGATTTCCCATGGATAGGGAGGAAAGGTGTTTTTATCCACCAGCAGCGGTATTGGAACGTTCTTGCATTGCCTCGTTACTACCCCGGGAATCCCCGACAGGTCTTTCCCTGTAGTAATAGCGTCTGCAATTATGGAGATCGGGATTTCGCCCTGACCTCTTACAATAGCGTCGAACGCCTCACACTCAAGCAGCCTTTCAGGGATAATGGTTCCTGCGGGTCCACCAACGATGACAGGAATGGAAGCGTTAACTTCCTTGATGCTCCTGCCAAAGCTGATACCTCGTTCAATCTGGTTACCACCAATCATAGTGCTAATCCCGACGAACAAAATGCCTTCAGGATCGCTTAGTGTGTCTTGGATCAGAGACTCTGACCCATTAACATTGCCGTCTATGATTTCTACGTTGTAGCCCTTGTTTACCAAAGGGGCAGCGATTGAAAGCAACGAAAGCGGTGCCCAATAGCAGGGATAGTAGGGCCAGTAGTCAACTTTTGGCTGATACAACACAATCCGGCTGTTCTTGGTCATTGTAGAGTCTCCTTTTCAAGGTACCTAGTTTCCCATAAGTAGCACAAAAACGCTTGGCTGGTTTCCCCTGCGCCAGAGCTCGTAAGTCCACTTACTTTGAAACTGCACAAAACATAACACAAACACATTGTTATTGTCAAGTATTTGCACTTAATTTCCATTTCGAAAGTTAACGCTTGAAAAAATTCGACCTTTACCTCGCTACCTTTATTCTCACTGGGCGGATTAGGGAGTCAAATAGTCCAGACTCTTTATTACGAATTCAGAGATTGGCAGTCCTTCTTGCCATATCTTTTTAATAGCTTTGAGCTTGTCTTCTAGATCGGGGTAGCACAAGTTATGCTTTGATGGCAGAATCTTTTGGAACTCATTCGTGTTGAGAATAATAGGATTGAAAATCTCAGAAAGTTCCCACAAGGAACCACTATCGCAATCAAGATTTTTCGTTTCTGATACATTTTCTTTACAAAAATCAAAAAATATAAAGTGTAAAAGTTCGTGATAGACTGTATCAAAAATTCTATCAATGTCATCTTTGTAGTAAATCTGAAAAGAATTGTCGGATAAAAACCTTGGGCAGCAGTTAAACATAGACAGATAGCCGGTGTAGTTGTTTGTCGAATAATCTTTGCCAAATACATTCTTAAGGGCAGAAAAGAATTGTGTTGCTTTTGCTTTTATTTGCTTGTTTAGCTGGTCCTGAATTTCAAGCATTTCTGCTTGTTGAGTTTCATAATAGTTGTTTATGAATTCATCATAGTTTTGAGTTGATAAATCGGGGTACAATTCTTTGATTTCTTCGCCAAAATCAAGACCTGCAATATATAGATCATTGAAATCTTTATAAACCATAAAATCGAGTTTTTTGTTTAGTTTAAATTTAATCATTTAAAGTAATCGTCGTCATTGTATTTTCGATATTTGAGGTCATAAATTTATTTTTGTGACAATATCATATATTGAAAGTTGATCGTACCGAATTCGTTTTTCCATACTTGTATATCTCCATAATCTATAAATCCCATTTTTTTATAAAGATTGATTGCTTTGGTGTTCAAGATATTGGGCGATATAATAAAAACATTTATTTTTTTAGATTTCTTTACCGCTAAAATGAAAGATGCCAATGTTTCATGTGCGATACCTTTTCCCCAATATTTGGGTAGAAGCTTAATGTCTAATGCTGCCACTTTTATATTTTTTAGATTACACATATTTTTTTCAACTCGATATCCAATTTCGCCAATAAATTCTTTGCTGGTATTATCTTCAATAACAAGCCGTAATTTATCAGGATCATTCCAACCTTTTATCCAATCGAGTATCTTATTTTTTGATATATGGAGTCCTTTAGGAAAGCCAACAAACTTCATTACTTCTGGATTCCCCCACAGTTTTTTTAGGTCATCATAATCACCAATTTCTGGAGGTCTAACAATAAACCTCTCTAGTATAATGGTATGTTGATTTTTGGGTTGTGGTTGCATATTTTACACTTAGAATATTACTTTGCTACTATTGAGTGGTTGAGGATCTGGATCCCGTGTCAAAGCACGGGATGACGAAATAAATGGTTATTTTGCCACTTTCACTTTAGCGGGGCGGATTAGGAAGTCATTTAACATATAACCCGTAAGGACTTCTTCGACTACAATTCCTGATTTTTGATCAGACTCTACTTCCTCTATCGCTTCGTGGAGTTCTGCATTGAAGGGTTGGCCTTGGGACTCGATTTTGGTTAACCCTGAATTATTTAAGATTAGTTCTAACTGTTTTTCTATCTGGACTACTCCTTTTGTCCAGTTGTTGTCTCGAATAGTTTCTGGCACATGTTTCGCTGCCAATTGGAAGTTGTCAAGTACCGGTAAAATATCAAACAATAGATAAGCATTAGCCTCGCTTGTGAGTTTTTCTTTTTCGGTAGCCATCTGTTTTTTGAAATTCAAAAAGTCAGCTTGAGTTCTTTGCCAACCGGAAGTTAACTCGGCAACTTGCTTTTCAAATTCGATAATTTGTGGATTGACCTTACTTTTTGGTGTTTTCTTTTTGTCCATGGTATTTACTTTCACATTAATTTATATCAGAATATGGGTAAGTTAGTAATAGTTTGGAGGGATTGTGCCTCTTTATGTATGGTTTAGGTATCTGGCAGTTGGGGTTTTGGTTGGGATACTCATCCCATCGATCTTTGATATTGATTTTGATAAATCATGGATCATATTAATTATCGTCGCTGTGGTATCTATATTTTTGTATTTGTTTAATACTGCTCTAAAAAATATCTTACTTGCTGCACTCTCTATATCTTTGATATTTGTTGTTATTGGGATGATCCGATATTCGAACTTCGACATTCAAAATTCAGATCTGCCGTATGATGAAGTCATAACATTTGAGGGAGAGATTGTCAGCCGACCGGAGATTGATTATAAGAAACAGAAAATTGTTGTTGCCCCATTAGATAGCTTCGCATCGAATGGAAAAAAAATAGATAATACTGGGGACACTAAAATATTAATCAATGCTAATAGGTATCCAAAGTATAAAATCGGCGATATCATAAAAGTTGAGGGAGAGTTAGTCGAGCCGGGAATGATAGAGGATTTTGATTATGGAAAGTACCTGAAGAAAGATAAAATATTTGCCGTAGTTTACCAGCCAGAAAGCGTTGATAAGATTGGGCATAATTCAAATATCAAATACCGGCTGTTAAATATTTTATATACAGTCTCCGAAAGTTTTGAAGTAGCACTAAATTTAAGTTTGCCAGAACCGCTTGCATCGCTTGCATCTGGTTTGATTTTAGGCATTAAACGAAACATCCCGGACGATTTTGCAAACGATCTAAGAACGACAGGACTGACCCACATAATCGCTCTTTCAGGTTTTAATGTAACCATTATAGTAAAAGTTCTTTCAAAATTGCTCTCTGGTAGAATCGGCAAGAAGAAAGCTTTTTGGGCAGGAATCTTGTTAGTGTTGGGATTTGTAATTATGACTGGTGGTGCAGCCAGTGTGGTTCGTGCCGCAATATTTTCAATTTTAATTTTATTTAGTCATTTGATCGGCAGAAAGGGAAATCAAACCAACATAGTACTTCTGGCATTGGTGATTATGATCTTACTAAACCCATACTCATTAGTACTCGACATTGGACTTCAACTTTCATTTATGGCATTTGCTGGGATTATCTATCTATCTCCTCTGATAGAGAAGTATTTTGAACTGTCGCGAATAAAAAAATTGCCAGAGATAGTTAAGTCACCTTTGCAAGAAACATTGTCGGCCCAGATAATGGTTTTGCCTCTCATCGTATTTTATTTTGGAACCCTCTCTCTGATCGCTCCACTGTCAAACGTTTTAGTTTTATGGATAATTCCAATTTCGATGGGTCTAGTTTTTATCTCGGGAATCGTTTCGATTATTTATCTACCTTTGGGCAAGATTGTGGCTCTAATTTCTTGGCCAGCTCTAACTTATATAGTAGAGATGACAAAGGTTTTGGCAAGATTACCATTTGCTGCTTATCAATTTGAAAATATGAATATAGTCGTACCGATTGTGTTGTACACCGTCATACTATATATGATGAGAAGATTTGCAATTAAACATTCACTAAAGATTATTTCTTAATATTGGAAACGATAAATGTTACAAAACATAAAAAGACAGATGTTAAAAGTGGTATTGTTTCTTTTGGCTGTGATCGCAATTATTGTCTGGGCAGAGGTGGCGCGAAGTCCAGAAGCAGATACAGTAAATGGGTTAGAGGTTTACTTTTTCGATGTCGGGCAAGGAGATGTAAGTTTAATTCAGAAAGATGACTACCAGATTTTGATAGATGGAGGGCCTTCGGATGCGATTTTAGCAAAATTGGGTGATGCAATGCCTCTTTTAGATCGCAAGATTGAAATAATAATTCTAAGTCACCCACATGCAGATCATTTGGTTGGGGTCAATCAGGTATTGGAGCGATACGATGTCGGAAAAATTTATTCATCCGGTGTGCCGTATACTTCAAATGAGTACATCGAGTTTTTAGAAAATGTAAATTCAAAAAATATTGATTTGATTGTTCCAAAGATTGGTGACAAAACATCTTATGAAAACATTGAAGTGGATTTTCTCTGGCCCGGCGAAAAATTCGTTGAAGAAGAACTTGAGAACTTAAATAATTCATCAGTTGTTATAAGAGCATGTTATCTTAAAAATTGTTCTATATTTTTAGGGGATTTGGAACTTGATGGACAGAGGATGATGTTTGCAGAATTAGCTGAAAAAAATGTAAATTCCGAAATAATTAAGATCGCACATCACGGCTCAAGTAACGGAACAGACCAGAGGTTGCTCGATATCGTGATGCCAAATTATGCAGTCATCCTAGTCGGCTTAGATAACAAGTTTGATCATCCACACGATGTTACGTTGGATTTATTGAGTACAAACAATATCGAGACCTTAAGATCGGATGAAGGGGATATAAAATTTATAATCTCTGAATTGGGGATAAATCAGGTAAAATAAGGTGTGAAAGTATATCAAATAGAATAAAATACTATGACAATTGCGCGGTCGCGCAATTGTCATCATGTATGTGCATAAACATTGTGCGTAATGTGATGAGTAATTTAGAATAATTTTAAACAATAATGGAAATATTGTTGTATACTTGAGAAATAAAGTCAAGAAGTAAAATTAATTCGAATCTATCCGCCCTTCGGGCGAGGACCTCGCCTTAATAGGCGGGCAAATTCTAACTACTAAACTCTATACCATGTCTGGACATAGCAAATGGGCTACAACTAAAAGAAAGAAAGAGGCGACCGATGCAAAACGGTCGAAGATTTTTGCTAAGCATGCAAAGCTGGTGACAATTGCTGCTCGTGATGGCAACAGTGGTGATCCTAATATGAACCCATCTTTAAGAATGGCGACAGACAACGCCAAGGCTGTTTCAATGCCGAAAGAAAACATAGATAGAGCCATTTCACGTGGAGTAGGTGAATCAGATGCTAAAAGACTTGAAGAGATCACTTATGAAGCATTTGGTCCAGAAAGATCAGCATTTTTAATAGAGTGTCTAACCGACAATAAAAACAGAGCGCTAAGTGAGGTCAAGGGGGTTCTAACAAAAAATGATGGCAATATGGTCCCTGCTGGAAATGTGTCTTTTCTGTTTGAAAAAAAAGGAGAAGTTGTCGTTGATTGTACTAAAAATAGTATTGAAAGTGAAGAATTGGAGATGGCGGCGATAGATGCTGGTGCTGAAGATATTGAATCGGATGAAGATTTTGTCTTTATATATACAAACTTTAAAGATCTGAATAAGGTAAAAAAGTCACTTTTAGAGCAAAGTATAATTATCGATACAGCAGAGTTGACAAATATCGCTTCAATTTCGATAGATATCGAGAATACTGATACAATAGAGAAAATAATGGAACTTCTGGACGATTTGGATGATGTGAACAAAGTTTACGTAAACGTAAACTTTGACCAATAAACTTAAGAACTAATAAACAAAAACCGAAGATATTCAAAATTGTTCGTTGGTTTATCGGTTCATGCAAATGTAGGTTTGTAAAACCCCTTCACGAATATACAAATTATACGAAAGTACAAAAGTACGAATATAGATACGGATACGGTATACTATATACATGATACTTGATACTGAAAAAATTTTGGGTATTGACCCCGGCACCGGGATTATGGGTTGGGGATTGCTCGAAAAAATCGGTTCCAAAATTCGACCTTTGGACTATGGATGCATTCGTACTGAGGCCGGCTCTCACATGCCAGATAGATTGAATTTAATCTTTGACGACCTAAATGATATAATAGATAAGATGAAGCCTGATTGTATGGCGATCGAAAGTCTTTTCTTTTTTAAGAACCAAAAGACTGTTATAACTGTTGCTCAAGCGAGAGGGGTGGCCATAGTGTCAGCGACAAAGAGCAAAATTCCAGTTTTTGAGTACACTCCACTTCAGATTAAGCAAGCTTTAACCGGTTATGGCAGAGCGGATAAAAAACAGATGCAAGAGATGGTTAGAGTTGCGTGCAAATTGAAAGAGTGTCCAAAACCAGATGACGCTGCAGATGCCTTAGCGGTAGCAATAACACATGCACAGTCAAACTTAAGTTTGAAATAACCAAGAAACAAGATACAAGAGACAAATAAATTAAAAATATCAAATGACCTGCCCGAAGATGCTACATATCATGCGTTGCAGGCGGGCAAATAAAAATATTAAATTCAAAAGTTAGAAACATTTGGTCATTAGAAATTAGGATTTGTTTAGAAATTAGATATTAGGAATTAGAAATTTCTCCGAAGGAGGCGATGTGCCAGAGCTTAGACAAAATATTGTAACGGGTGATTGGGTTGTGATTGCACCGGAGCGCGCAAAAAGGCCTAGTGACTTTGAGGTACCAGAGCCAGTTAAAACTGCTGATCTCAGTAAATGTCCCTTTTGTGAGGGAACCGATTTATATAAAACCAATAAACGAATTCGTGGGTCAAGTACTGAACATGTATTTACAATAGATAACAAATATCCAGCATTTGTTGATGGCGAGAAAAAATCATCGGCTAGAAGCTTTTATCCTGAGGGAGGTTTCTACCGAGCTAGACCTTCGACTGGTGATCACGATGTGATTGTGATTAAAGATCATGACATGGATCTGACATCTTTTCCTAAAAAAGTGATGGAAGACATGTTCAAGGTGATGCAGATGCGCTACATTGCACACAAGGAGAAGAAAGACACCGTCTCAATTATGCCAATTTACAATCACGGTTCACGGTCAGGAGCCTCTATTGATCATCCTCATGCTCAGATATTCTCTTCTGGAATAGTAGCCAACACTATTAATAGGGAGATCGATGGCTCTAAGCGGTATTTTGGAATAAATGGGGCCTGCGTTTTTTGTGATTTGATAAAGCATGAGAAAAAAGAGAAGGTTAGAGTTGTTTACGAAAATGAAGATTTCTTAGCTGCCACGTTTTTTGCGGCCCGCTTTCCGATGGAAACTTGGGTCTATCCAAAAGATCACGAAAGTCAGTTTGAACTCTCTTCGAAAAAACAGCTTGCATCTTTGTCTGATTGTATGTTAAATGTATTTACGAGGATGGAACAGAACGTTCCGAACATACCTCTTAATTTTTACATTCATTCTCTACCTGCAATACTAAAGAGTGCAGATTTTTACCATTGGCATCTGGAGATTACTCCACGTGTTCAAAACTATGGGGGTTATGAGCTTGGATCAGGTGTGATAATCGATATTATGTCGCCAGAAGATGCGGCAGAGTATTTGAGACATCCTAAGATTAGAAAAGAACAATGATGTATAAAAAGAAAAAAACTAAGGTTTTAATGTTGATGAAGTTCCCATTGTTTGGTGGTGGGAGCGGAAATTATATTAGAAAATTATCCGAAAAATTAGCACTTCTTTCTGATTTTGAAGTAGCAATTGCAGCTCCAGATGATAGAGAAGTAAAAGGTGTAAAGCTCTACACCCTTAAGCCTAGGCGTAAAGCTGTGTTTGTAAGTCACCCTGAATATAAAAGAGTAAAAAGATACCAGGACTTAACTGCCGCAGAGTTTACTGATCTCTATCAGACTTTCACAAATCAGATAATTGATGCGGTTGAAGATTTTCAACCCGATGTAATACATGTTCACCACTGCTCATTTATGACATGGATTGCAAACTATATAAAATCATTATATGGAATTGCCTATGTGGTAACTGCCCATGGAACAGGTATCTATCAATCAACCATAGACCATCGGTTTCTAACATTGACAACTCAAGCTCTTCAAAGATCTGAATATATTCTAAGCAATAGCAACTACACAAATAAATGGCTTTTGAAAATATTTGGTAAAGATCTAAAAAGAAAAACCAGAATAATCCCTTGTGGCATCGATCTGCAAGGCTGGACTCGAAAGAAAAATACGAATAATATCGAGAGAAAATACAATCTAAAAGGTAAAAAAGTGGTAGTTTTTGTTGGAAGGTTGACTTGGGAGAAAGGTGTTGAATACCTGCTAAAAGCTGCAAATGATATAAAAGCGGAAATATTTATTATTGGAGGTGGCTCAGAGAAGGAAAAACTTGAGAAGTTTGCAAAACGAAATAAACTTAATAATGTTCATTTTCTAGGCTACTTTGGCAAGGAGTATATTGATGAGCTTAGAGAGTTTTATCAAAGAGCTGATTGTGTTGTAATTCCTTCAGTTTGTGATGAGGGATTGGGCATAGTTATTTTAGAAGCTATGGTCTCCGAGACACCAGTTGTTGCGACTAACAAAGGTGGAATCCCGTTGGCTGTAAAAGATGAAAAAACTGGGTTCCTGGTTCGGGCAAGATCCGGAAAGGTTATAGCCGATGCAGTAAACAAAATTTTAAGCAATGACAAATTGGCCAAAGAGATGGGAAAGAATGCTAGAAAGTTTGTGGAAGAGAGATTCGACTGGGAAAAAATCCGCGATAACGTTATTCGATATTATGACCACACGGCTGAGGTTAGCAGAAAACTTAAAATCAAGAAACTTCCTCAAGGCATAAGTGAAAAAGATATTGAAAGAGAAAAAGGAGAGTTAAAGAAAAAGATAGATTATGCGCCATAAGGATATTTTTTTGGAGAAACATGAGTGAAACTTTAGGTGGTGGCAAGGACGTGCAGTTCGAAACACCAGTGGAAGTTGTCGGTGAAGATATTGACAAAGAAAGTGAACCAAGAAGAAGGTACAGCCACCTGATAGTTTTCGGATTTGGAGCAAAATCTCGGACTTTAAAAGAAGCAGAGGATGATCCAGAAGGAAAAGAAGATATGGGATGGCGCTTGACTGTGGGCACAAAGGCTAGAGTATTGGCTGCTGGCGAGTTTTGGAAAATGGGGGAAATAAATAAAATAGTAATGTCAGAAGGTAAATCCCCAGATAGTGAAAAAAGCGGTGGAGAGCTGATGAAAGAGTATTTGTTAGCAAAATACCCTGATATCCCAGAGGAAAAAGTAGTTGTTGAGGATAAAGCCGCAAATACTATAGAAAATTTTGCAGGTACTCTGAATTCACTTGACTCTGAAGAAAAAGATGGAGATGGAGATAACAACATCGCACTTATAAGTAACAGATTCCACATGCCTAGAATTAAGCAAATTGCTGAGAGGTTTGGAGTAGGAGGCGATGCATTTAGTGCTGAAGATGTTTTAATGTTAGCTGCGTCATTGCGTGAAGAAAAAACAGGAATACCAACCGTCGATAGATATGCGAAATGGGAATATAGAATGTCTTCTCCTGAGGGAAATGACCTATGGCGAGATGGAGGTGAAATTATCAGAAGGGAATATGTTTCTACGATTCAAAGATTGATTAGTCAAACTGATGATAGTGCAAAGAAGCAAGAGCTTGTTGCACTGATTTCACAGACTTGGCACCAGAAACTTAGAAAAGGACTTGATGAGGAGTTGACAAGTAGAGGTGTGGACGTGGGTAGTATCCAACAAAGAATCGAAGAAAAAACACAAGCCCTTGGTAATGTAAGCTACAAAGATTATCTTGTCCAAGAGAACCGTTGGTTTGGAGGCATGAGAGAACTTCCGGGGTATTGGGTTTTACAGGCTGCAAAAGTTGACACAAAAAGATTTAAGATGATGCTTAGTGATCCAAAAAATAAAGACGCGGTAAGCTATATTATAGAACAGGGATTTAAGGATCCACGCAGGATGTCTGATGAAGAATTTGAAGAGATGCGAAGCACGATTTCTTCCGATGATTACATTAAAGAACATAGGCCGAAATCAATGCCACCCGAAGAATGGGAGTCTGCTACTCCTCAATATTAATTATTTAGAATCGAAAGGCATGTATGAAAATTGCAATTATTGGCTCAAATATCTTTACAATCCCACTTGAGGCAGGAAAGATCCATGCTCCTTTAATGTTGACATGGAATCTTGCAAACAAGTTGGCAGAATATGGTCACCAAGTTACTTATTATGGGGTGGTTGACGAGAATACGGTTGATATAAATCAAAACATTACTGTTGTTAAGCCGGAATTAAGCAATGATATAGATAAAATGAAGGATCCAGCGACAAAAGACAATCTCTGGTTTTTGGCACGAGTAATAAACCAGCAAAGCTTTATGGCTAACATATTGAAGGATTCGGTACAATTTGATCTGGTTTACAGTTGGTTCGCGTCTTACATTGGGCCAGTTGCAGGAATGTGTGATAAGCCTGTGGTTATAACACATCACGATTCAACCAATATGGAAAAATATAATGTGGTGTTTAAAGCATTTGAATCAAAAAATGTTTTTATGGTCCCAATATCTAAGTATATGAAAAAAATGATTTCATATGGGAATATGCTTGGAGTAGTTCATCATGGTATAGATATTGAGAAGGTAAAACCAAACACTCCAGAAGATTATTTCTGTTGGATAGGTAGAGTAGCTCCCGGGAAGGGACTGCACACTGCTATGAAAGCAGCGATTAAAGCAAATGTGAAACTGAAAATTATCGGTCCCATGCTGAAAAGTTTGTCAGATTTTGGCAAGGTTGGTGATTATATTGATGGAGTTAAGAAAATGATAAAAGAAAATTCAAATATAGAGTATTTGGGGGTATTTACACAAGAAGAAACATACGATTTTATATCTAAGGCCAAGGGTCTCATTTTTCCAACTGATGGCATGGAGAGTTTTTCAATGGTAACTGCTGAGGCAATTATGGCCGGTACGCCCGTGATAGCGACAAAAAAAGGACCAATTCCAGAAATAATTCAAAATGGGAAGAATGGCTATCTGATAAAAAGCGAAAAGGATGTAGATGGTTTTGTTGATGCTATAAGAAAAATTGACAAGATAGACAGGGATACATGCAGAAAAAGCGCAGTTGACAATTTCTCACTAGAGAAGATGGCGAGTGGCTATGAAAAACAATTTAAAATAGCTGTTAAAAAATGGAGTAAAAATGCCAAAAATTAGCTTTGTAATGCCGACATATAACAGAAGTGGCATTATTAGGGAGAGCATTAAAACAATTATTGACCAATCAATCAGCGATTGGGAGCTTATTATTGTTGATGACCATAGTGAGGAAAAGGACAATACCGAAAAAGTTGTAAACTCATTTCGTGATAGTCGAATTAAGTATCATAAGCTCCCAGACTTAAAAGGAAGGGGTGTGGCATGTGCAAGAAACTATGGCAATGCTATGGCTGAAAGTGAATTAATTGCAGTATGTGATTCAGATGATTTGTACCTGCCAGAATGGGGCAGATATATTTATGATACATACAAAGAAGAGGGTTGGGATGTCTTTTATGGAAAATATGTAGTGTTGAGGCCGGATGGAACAGAAGAGACATCAAAAAGCATACAGATAAAGTTTGATTTGAAAGAATACAAGAAAAGAAATTTTGTTCCTAATGTCGGGTCTTCCTATACAAAGAAAATTGCGATGCATTACCCTTATAACTCCTATCTAAATTGGGGGGAGGATAGAGATATGTTTTCTAGACTTGCCGCAGACAAAAAAAAGTTCTATTTTTGTGATAAAGTATTATTTAAATATAGAGTGCACGGTCAAAGCATTACACAAGGAGAAATAAATGAAGAGGTTGAAAAATTTATTCTTGATAATCGAGGTTGGATCAATTAAGTTGTCGATGGGTAGTACCTCGAATTTGTAATAGGAGTATTGTATATGTCTACTATAAAAGATTACGAAAATATTATTAACAATCTTAATTTTATAGAGAAGTTAAGTATAAGAAAGAATTTCGAAAAAGGATATTATATTGTGAGGGGTGATATAAATGGTAGGGATGTTTTGCTCAAAATTATACCCAATAAAGACAAGGACAGAGTTGATAAATTTACCAGAGAACTAACAGTTGATAAGATAATTGACAAACACAACGAATATATTGATAGACCACTAATAAATGTTACTGAAATACTGACATCGGGCAAGAATAAGGATTATTTCTGGGTGATTCGGAAGTATTATCCTGGAACATCTTTGGCTAGGCTTGAGGGAACACGCTCATTTTTAGGTTACGATAGAATACGACCAAAATTTATTATAAGTAGAAAAAAAATAGTTTCACAAATAGTAGAATCAATATCTGCTCTCCAGGAACTCACAAATGATTTTCGAAAACTAGGGGTAAAAAAAAGATCATTTCAGTCTAGATATAATAGTGATATAGAGAAAAACAGCCTCAACCAATTGGAAAAAAAATTATCTGTTGATCTGACAAATCACAGAGATATATTTAATAGAATTAGTGACAAATATTTATCCAGAGAACAGTTGGTCGCAACCCATGCAGATCTTTCACCTGCAAATATAATTGTTAGAAATGATGGAAAATTGTTTCTTTCAGATTTCGAGCGTTTTTGTTTTGATAACTATACGCTTGACTTTGCCTATTTATGGTTGTTTCTGTATAGATATTCAAAATGGCAAAAAGAATTGGTTAAACTATCGTTACACAACGATCAGGATAGAGAATTATTTCTTGCAAGCATAATTAGGATATTAACTCAACAAATATATTGGCCAGCAGATAGTGCCGGGCTCAGCAAAGATCTTGTGAAAAGAATTGATTATACAAAAAAACACAAGTGGTTCAAGTACCTAAAAGCCTCGGGTGAATCGTTCGAAGCTCTTATGAAGGTGCACTAGCACCCTTCATGAATATACCTGCCCGAAATGCCAGAGCATAATCGATGGTAGACGGGCAAATTTAACCCCAAAGCCTAAGGCTTCCCTTCGGGACGGGGACCCTTAGGGTCAAAAGTACAAATATACTGATATGGAACGAATTGAGATTGACAAAAAACTTTTTAGAACGCTAGATATACGAGGGGTTTCGGATCCTCGATTTTTTGATAAATTGAAAAATAATGACAGTGCTCATTCTGTAAAGTTGACTTCAGAGATTGCAGAAGTTATCGGAAAAGCAATAGTTGCAAGCATAAAACCAGAAAAAGTTGTTTTGGGTTGGGATGCTAGGCATTCTTCTTTGGATTTGGCCAAAGCAGTTGCTAAAGGATTGGTTTCAACGGGCGTTAATGTTGATATAATAGGTCTTTGCTCTACTGACCAAGTCTATTTTTCCATTGGTAACTATAAATACGATGTTGGGGTGATGATTACAGCTTCTCATGCCGTAAAACAGCTAAATGGGGTAAAAATTTCGAAATACAAAAATGGCAAGGTAGTTCCAGTTGCTAAAGGAAGTGGACTTGAAGAGATTGCAGATCTTTCAATAAAACAAGATTTTGAAAAATCAGATAAATTTGGGCATGTAGAAAAAAGAAAGATTGACATTGATTACAACAAGTACATTCTTAGTTTTTTTAATTACAAAGAATTCAAAAAGCAAAAAGTAGTATTTGATCCAGGAAATGGTTCAGGTGGAATCGCATACGAAGGGATATTGAGTCATTTGCCAACAGATAATATAAAGATCAACTGGCTTCCTAACGGCGACTTTCCAAATCATGAACCAGATCCGATGGTTGATGAAAATATGAATCAAATACGAAAAAAGATCAAATCAGAGAATGCCGATTTTGGGGTCGCTTGGGACACAGATGCTGATAGAGTCGCTTTCATCACAAAAAAAGGTAAAGTTCTAACCGGATCCCAAATCGGACCGATGCTTCTTGAATGGGTAATGAAAAAACATCCCGGATGTACAATCGTTGACACCCCACCGATGAGTCTAATATTTCACAAACGAGTTGCAGAATTTGGTGGGAAAGTCGAGTACTCGCATGTTGGGAATTCTAACATTAAAATTAAGATGGAAGAGTTTGATTCACCCTTTGCTGTTGAAGAAGCTGATCACTTTATGTTTGAGGAGTCTTTTCATGCTGAAAGTGGGATCTTACCATTTTTAATAATAATGGATATGATTACTAAATCAGACACCACTTTTGATAAATTACTAAATGAATCTACTGAAGGTTCAGCCATTTCAGGCGATATTAATTTTGAGATCGACAATAAGCAACAAGCACTGATGAAGCTTGAAAGAGAATACAGTTATCCTGGAAACACAATTATGCATATCGATGGACTATATGTGGCAAACGATAACTTTCATTTCAACATTCGCCCATCACTAAACGACCCTGTACTTCGATTAAACATAGAGGCAAAAACAGAAGAAATAATGAATCACGAAATTGGGCACATAAAGAAATTGCTTACTTAGCGAAAATATTATGCTTGGTCATTTGAGCGGCAAAATTGAAGAGATAAGACTTGATCATATCTATATTGATGTGAAAGATGTTGGTTATAAAGTATTTATACCCTTAGGGCAAAAGGGGCATTTTGAAAAAGGAAAAACAACCAAGCTCTACATATTTGAAAATATAAAAGAAGATAGACACGATTTATACGGTTTTTTAGAATTGATGGAGTTAGAGCTTTTTGAAAAACTAATCTCCGTAAACGGTGTCGGCCCAAAAGCTGGGATGAATATAATGTCGGTAAGTTCATATAAAAATGTTATAAATGCTATTTCGAATGAAGATGTTACATTTTTTACCGCAATTCCTGGAATTGGAAAAAAAGTGGCATCCAAAATTATTCTAGATCTAAAATCAAAGATTACTGGGCTTGAAGCCGACGATGTAATTTCAAGCTCAAATGATGCAGAAGATTTGATCGACGCTTTGATTTCGCTTAATTATAACAAGCAAGATATTGTAAGATTTATTCCAAAAATCCCAGAAAAGATAACAGATACGCAAGATAAGATCAGGTGGCTACTAAAAAATATAAAATAACACTACCAATATACTAATTGGGACGAAAGTACGAATAGTTTATTGTGAAGGCAAGTATGCTTCGATAGTTCGGAGTTTTTTATTAGGTGTGAGTTATCAAATATGATACTGTATACTTAATACCCCGAAGGGGCCCCTTAGGGGCTGTATATTTAATACTTTAAATAATGATTGAATCAAACGAAGACAAGATAAATGAGTCAATTGGTGAGGATGATAAGTTTTTGGTGAGTCTTCGACCCAAACAACTTAATCAGTATGTTGGACAGAATAATACTAAGGATAATCTTTCAATTTGTATAGAAGCGGCAAAAAAACGAGGTGAGCCGATAGAGCATCTAATTTTGTACGGCCCTCCAGGTTTGGGAAAAACCACACTTGCCCATATCGTTGCGCATGAAATGAATTCCAACATTCGCGTAACTTCAGGTCCAGCAATAGAACGTGCTGGAGACTTGGCGTCAATTCTTACAAATTTAGAAGAAGGCGATATACTTTTTATTGATGAAATTCACCGACTTAACAGAAACATCGAAGAAGTTCTTTATCCTGCAATGGAGGATTTTGCGATTGATCTGATTTTAGGAAAAGGTCCAAGCGCCAGAACTATGCGACTCGATGTTCCAAAGTTCACTTTGGTGGGTGCGACCACCAAGATGGGAACACTTTCCTCTCCTCTGCGGGACAGATTCGGTGTAGCTCTGCGTTTGGACTTCTATGATCATGATGAGCTCTCAGAAATTGTTAAACGAGCAGCCGATATATTAAAAATTAAAATGGATGAAGCAGGGCTTTTGGAGATTGCAAAGCGATCTAGAAAAACTCCGAGGATCGCTAACAGACTTTTAAAGCGCGTTCGAGATTTTGCTGAAGTGAAACATTCGGGGGAAATTACAGAAAAGATCGCCAAAAAAGCCCTTAAGAATCTTGACATAGACGATCTGGGCTTAGATAAAAATGATAGAGAATATCTTGAAACAATAGCCATAAAGTTTGCTGGTGGACCGGTTGGATTAGGAACTCTTTCGGCTGCCATCTCGGAAGATAGAGACACTATAGAAGACGTGATCGAGCCGTATCTTCTGCAACTTGGTTTTATTGACAGGACTAATAGAGGTAGAATAATTACTGATCGAGGTTTTGACCACTTAAATATTGCAAAGCAAAAGATCAAAACAAATTAATATAATAGTTTTGGCAAATGAAAACGATAAAATCCTAGTTCATATATGTTGTGCAGCATGTTTTAGCTACCTTCATAAAGTTTTAAGCGCAGAAAATTATGATGTGGTTGCAATTTTTTATAATCCTCAAACACATGGCAAAGCAGAGTACTTAAGACGGTTAAAAGATGTTGAGAGCTACTGCAAAGAAAACAATGTGGAGTTGATAGTCCCTGAATACAATGTTCAGGAATTTTTTAAACCAATTCTTCCGATGCAAGATAAAAATTCTATCAAGTATATAGGGGATAAAAAGCGTTGGAGAACTAAAAGGTGCCAAAAGTGTTATTCGTTGATTCTAACTCAGTTGGTGAGTTATGCTTTAGAAAATAGCATCAAAATAATCACGACATCTCTTTTAGTTACTCCATATAAGGATCACGATGAGATCTGGAACATTGGCTTAGAGCTCGAACGAGAAAACAACGTCAGATTCTACTATAAAGATTTTAGAAAAGGCTACTGGAGTGGTCGAAACTACGCTAGAAGCCACAAAATGTGTATTCCCTTGTATTGTGGATGCGTCTATTCTTCTGAAGAGGGAATTTTAGAGTGATTGAACTTAACGGATCAATTGGATATAATAGTACTAAGGAAAAACTATGATATATCTATTAATAGTGTACATAATAGCCCTTATCGCATTTGGAGTTTACTCTTTTTTTGGCATTTATCACCTTTGGCGTTTTGGCTATATAGGTGATTTAACAAAACCTGCGATAATTATATACATAATTATCGCTCTGCTTGCCATAGGGGTCAGTATTACATTTATAATGTTTAGAAGTTGGCCTGTTGATTTTAATCTTTAGGAATATATGCCTATAAAGGGAAAGTATTTTCCATCTCAAAGTTCAGACGAAAAAATATTTCTTCTTTTAAGAAGACATTGGTTCACATATGCAGTTTTTGTCTTCATTGCTTTGGTGATGGCGATCCCGTTTGTAATCTTTGCCGCAGTTTATTTCACTAATCCTATCATTTTTGAGGGGGCTGTAGGAAACCTATCAATTATTATCGGTACATTGTATTTTTTATTTATTCTTTCGTTAATACTATATGGCTTTATTGATTATTATTTGGATGTATATATAGTAACCAATGAAAGAATTGTAGATGTCGAACAGAGTGGAATGTTTAAAAGAAAAATATCTGAACTTCATCTCTACCAAGTCCAAGATGTTAAGGCAAGTGTTAAGGGCGCATTCCCCACAATGCTCCATTATGGGGATATTCATGTTCAAACAGCCGCGGAGAATGAGAACTTCGTTTTCAATGCTATCCCTAATCCATACAGGGTTTCAAAGATGATTGCAGATTTACACCAAGCTCAAATCGATGATGTGACAAGGGACAGTACCGGTTCGGTTGTAAGACGAGAGTCAGGAAAGATTGATAAGGCAGAACTTGAAAAAAACCTAAAACACGAAGATGACATACGACTCTTAGGAAAAGATACTTTCAACAAAGCCAGAAAAAGCACAAAAGAAGTTCTCAAAGAACCTGACAAAGATGAACAAACCGAAAAAATGATTTCAAAAGATGCAAAAGATAAAACTGAAGAGAAGGTGATGGGGGGAATCAATAAAGAGAAGATGGAAGATGTGAATAAGGACTCCAGTAGCTTTGAGACTCAGCCAAAAGAAGAGAAAAAAGAAAGTATTGATAAAGTTGAGAAAGAGGAATCTAGTAATGAAAAAAGTGTAGAGATTCATGAAAATGAAGAGACTGAAATATAGATACTAAAATATAATGTCTAATATGAGGGGTTTTGTAATATTGGTTCTAGCATTGCTTGCAATAGTTTTTTTTGGTGCAAAAAAAGTTGAAGCTACACCATTATCAACGATTGTAATCAATGAAGTTTACTATGACACGATAGGGACAGATAGCAAGGAAGAGTGGGTGGAGCTTTATAACACTTCGTTGTTTGATATTGATTTAGAAGGATATACACTAAGTTCTAACGAAAAATCAACATTTATATTTCCAGCAGGAGCTCTGATTGAACCAGGCAAATATTTTGTTATTGCAAAGGATAGTGTTGGGTTTGAGGCACTATATGGATTTGATCCTAATCTAGAAGACATGAACATTAGTTTTTCAAATGGCGGTGACTTTGTATCTTTGTATGATGACAATGATACTTTACTTGATCAGGTAGTTTGGGAAGGTAATAAATATTGCAATAGAAATAATATAAATCCCAAAGCTCATTTTGGAGTTAGAACCGGTCACTCTATTGAAAGAAAAGATTCCAATATTGATACCGATAATAGCAGTCTTGATTTCATAGATCAAGCAATTCCATCACCCCAGATTGGTTATATACAAAAAATATATTCAAGTGACATCATAATAAATGAGGTGGTTGCGAAACCTAGCAATGGGTCAGAAAATGAATACATTGAATTGATCAATACGGGTTTAGAGAATATTGATTTATTTGATTGGATCTTAGATGACATAGATGGTGGTAGTTCGCCATATGTAATACTAGAGGACTTGGAAATTATTGCCGGTGGCTACTTAGTAATATATAAGCACAAGTCTGGTATTGCTCTGAATGATTCAGGGGACGAGGTCAAACTTGTTGACCCAAGCTGTCAGGTTAAAAATACGATAATATACGATAAAGCTATTAAGGGTCAAAGCTATTCTAAATTCGATGACGGTTGGAAGTGGACATCGTCTTTGACTCCGATGGAGAAAAATGTATTTACAGCAGAAAATGAAAACTCGCTATCTTTGAATCTACCACTTGATGTAATCAGCATTTGCAGTGCGAGAAAGATAGAGAATGGTGAAGAAGTTAAAATTGAGGGTGTAGTTACTGTTGTGCCCGGAGTTTTGTCAAAAAGTCAGTTCTATATACAAAAAGATGGCTGCGGGATTCAGATTTATTCATACTACAAGCGATTTCCAAGTCTTGAGGCAGGAGATGTAGTAGAAGTTATGGGAGAGTTATCCGAATACTACAACGAGAAACGATTGAAAACTGACAGTGTGCTTGATATAGTGATTACTTCACATATTGATCCAATTTCTCCGATCAAAGCGAGTACGGATGATTGCAACGAAGAAAATGAAGGAGAAGTTATCGAAGTTGAGGGCACGGTAACAAAGACTTCAGGAAGTACTTTTTGGATAAGTGGTAGCAAAGAGATAAAAGTATATATCAGGAAACAGACTGGTATTAAAAAACCTAAGATGAGAAAAGGAGATAGGGTAAGAATTGTTGGTATTGTATCTCAGTATAAGGATACTTACAGGTTGTTGCCGTTTGATCAAGATGGTGTTATAATATTGAACTCGGCCACATTACCCAAAGCAGGGTCGGACTTGGAAAACAACTTAATAATATCGATTGCAATATTTTTAATGACAATATTATGGAAATTGTTTCTAAAAGTGAAAAAGAAACCTTTGGATTTGCAAAAAAAATCGCTAGTTGTTTAGGGGACGGCAGTATCTTAGCATTGATTGGAGATTTGGGAACGGGAAAAACAACTTTTACCAAAGGTTTGGCAAAGGCGCTAAAAGTTGAAGACCACATTACCAGTCCAACATTTGTGTTGATGAAACAGTACAATCTGGAAGATTTTAAAGGGAAACTGTCACATATTGATTGCTATAGAATGCAATCAATAAAGGATGCTGAAGGAATAGGAGTTTTAGAATTGTTTCAAAAAAATGAAGGTATTGTAGTTTTGGAGTGGGCTGATAAAATCGATGAAATTCTTCCAGATCGGACTGTGAAAATTCAATTCAAATCAAATGATGAAACAAAGGGAATTAGTGTTAAGGGGCTCAAATGCAAATCAGTATAGATACATCTAGCGAAATAGTTGAAATTGGACTCTATGATTTGCAGGCAAAAATCATAGGGAATGAAAGTTGGAAATCAGAGCACAATGAGTCTGAAGTTCTAATAAAAAAAATTGATGATCTTCTAAATGCGAACAAAGTGCAAAAAGATAAACTTAAAAGAGTTGTAGTTTGTATGGGATACGGTTCATATACGGCACTTCGAGTTGGCATTTCAGCTGCAAATCTTCTTGCTTACGGCTTAGACATTCCAGTTGTTGGATACGAAAAAAGTTCAGATAACTTAAATATTCAAAAAACTCTAAAGACTAAAATTGGGGATAAGTTCGAAAAAGCGGTTCTACCATTGTATAAAAAAGATCCGAAGATAACGGCTAAAAATGTCTAGACGTTAAATATCGAAAAATGGTAAAATGGTTTTAGGCAGTCATGCCTAGATTTTGTTTTGAATTCATGTTTTTAAAATCTCTACGAAAATCAAAGGAAGAACAGGACCAACCAAAAAAACCACTATCTAGAATGAAGAAAGGGTGGAAGGTTTTTTTTATGGTGCTAAGTTTGCTGGTGATATTTGGCGTGAGCTATATTGCTTTTGTTATGGCCTCCGGAAGCAGGATATTTGATACAAGCAATCTTACGGGCTCACCATTTTTTAAATCGTTAGCTGGAAAAGAATATGATTTACGAGGCGAAGGCGATGGAAGAATCAATATTTTGCTTATGGGTAGGGGAGGAAGTGGTCATCCTGGTGGGCTTCTAACCGATACAAATATAGTGCTTTCAATTGACCCAAACGATAAATCCTATGCTATGCTTTCAATTCCGAGAGACCTCTATGTACCTCATCCAAATTCAAATCAAGGATCTAGGATTAATGAGGTCTACAGCGTAGGTGAGCGGCTCAATGAAGACGGGGGAGCAGCCTATATGAAAGAAGCAGTTTCGAACATTCTTGATCTTCCGATACATTATTATATGATAGTAGATTTTTACGGTTTTACTCGTCTAGTTGACAGCATTGACGGTATTGATGTCGATGTGGAAAAAGATATCTACGATCCATTCTTTCCAGACACAGATATGGTTGGCTATGATCCTTTTTACATAAAGGCAGGTCAGCATCATCTTGATGGCGAAACAGCTCTAAAATACGCTCGTAGTAGAAAAACCAGTTCCGATTTTGATAGGGCAAGCCGTCAGCAAATAGTTATTGCAGCGGTAAAAGATAAGATTCTCGATTTAGGTTACATTTCAAATCCTTCCAAGATTTTAGAGCTTGCAGATATAGTTGGTGACCACATCAGAACAGATTTTACTCCTTCTGAGCTGATTTCATTGGCCAAGCTTTCTGGCGAACTTGATTCGTCGAAAGCAGTCTCAAAGGTTCTAACATCTGGCGTGGATGGAGAGCTTATAACTGCGTCATCAAATCCGTATTATTTGAAACCAAAGTCGGGTAATTGGGAGCAGATTCAAAGGATAGCGCATGAAATATTTACCGATCCAAACTTGAAAGAGGAGAATGCTAAAATAGAAGTTCTGAATGGTTCGGCAACCGCTGGCCAAGCTCTCAATCTAGCCGATGTGCTTACAAGCTATAACTACAATGTTGTAAAAATAGACAATGCAGATCAGGACTACCAAAAAACCGTAATCTATGACTATTCAAATGGCGAAAAAGAGATAACCTTGAAGTTTTTAGTTGCAAGACTAGATGCTGATGTTATAGTGAAAGACGGGGGCGATAAGGATTGTGATATTTCGATTGTAATTGGAGATGACTACACAGGATTTTCAAAGAGTCCTTAGGTAACTACGAAAGTACGAATTACACTAAAGTACGAATAAAGATTGTATTAGTATTTTGGTAAGATTAGTAATTTGGTAGTGTGGAGTCTTAGGCTTGGCTTTTCTAAAAAATAAAACTTTAAGAAGCATTATCCTAACAGTTTTGGCACTGTGGGCAATTTTTTCTTTTTGGTTCCTAAATAGCATAACTTTTATATGTGTTGTGATATCGATCCTTGGAGTAGTTGCAATTTATGCAATTTGGATGGAAGTTCTCATTCTTTATCTAGTATCGTTTTTAACATTCTCATGCTCATATGCACTCTATGGTTTCTTGTTCAGTTTCAACCTTCCCCTATGGGTAGTCATGATAGCGATTCTTCTGATTTTCGTATATATTTTTACATATCTTGAGCAGAAATCTGACATTTTAGGAAAAAACAAGTATGTGTATCTATTTATATTTAGCTTGATTGTTTTAGAAGTATTTCTATTTTTGAGCTACTTTCTAATTAGCCCGATAAATAGAAGCTTGATAATTACTTTAGTGGTATATGTTATATCGGGTTTCACTTTCTGGGTTCTTAGGAAAGATGACATAAAGAATTTTTCAAACTACATTTATCTTTCAGTTTTGGTGATGATGGCCATACTCATAAGTGCGAAGTGGGGTTAGAAGATAGCTTAATATTATTTGCTTGAAGATTGAGAACAATATAGGTAAAGTAAAGACAGAGATATTAATTAGCGGAGTTGTATGAAAAAGATTATTGATTCAATAAAAGAAGGTGCAAAGAAAGTTGTAGATGCAAAAGAACATTCTAGAAAGATCGCAAATACAGGAAAATCTGTAATTGGAAACAAAGATCATTTTGCAAAACCAAAAGCTTTTAAGTCTGTTTTAGTTGCCCTGATAATAATTATGGGGTTTTTAAGCTTCGTTTTCGGAATTAGCGTATATGCTGCAAAATCTGAAGATCCTGTAACAACTTTATTCGCTAGGATTTTACAACTTCCTGCAATCTATACTTCTTCAGGAACAATTTCGGTTGGAGAGTTTTTACACAATAAGAATTATGTGATTCATTTTTATAATGCAACCGATCAGGGTGAGCTTGATGAAGTCGCTTTGGTTGAGCAGATAAGAGAACAGTTGATTGAAAATGAGATTATCATAAATGCCGTAAACAAGTATAAGATTGATTTAACAGCTGTGGAGAAGACCGCGGCAATTGATAAGATCGTCAATGAAAATGGAGGTTCAGAGGAAGTGGAAAAAGTTTTAGATGAGTTATATGGGCTTAACTTAAAACAATTTGAAAAACTTGTCTCAACACAGCTTTTGAGAGAGAAGATTAATAACGAACTGATTCAAAGAGCGAAAGTCAAACACATTTTGATTAGAGTTGCAGAAGATGCAACTGCCGAACAAGCAGCTGAAGCCAAAGCAAAAATTGATGGAATAAAGGCTGAGATAGTAGCAGGAAAAACTTTTGTAGATGCTGCAAAAGAGCAATCTGAAGATGTGGGAAGCAATGAGCTCGGTGGTGATTTAGATCCATTTTCAAGAGGAGAAATGGTGACGGAGTTTGAAGAAGCAGCGTTTTCAGGTACAATCGGCGAGATTGCTGATCCTATTAGAACTTCATTTGGCTGGCATATAATTTTTGTGGAAGAGCGAAACGGTGAGATAGAGAACAGTTTTGATGGATGGCTTGCAGAACTTCGAGAAGATATGATCATACTGAAATTGTATTGATAGAGGACCTGATAAGGAATAATATATATGCGATAGGGACAAGATGGATTATCTAAAAATTCTAAAACGATCTGCAAATTACGTTTGGAAATTTAAATTTCTCTGGCTTTTAGGAATTTTAACAGCGTCTGGAAGTTTCTTTGGAGGAGGAAGTAACTACTCTTATGCTCCAGATTCACTGCCAAAGGAGTTAGAAGAGTTAAACATTCTTGGTGATGAAACAGCAAGGAATATTTTCAATATTGCAGAGGCAGAGGTCAGCAGTGTTGGGAAGGTGATAGGCGATTCTATCGGACCTTCAATGGTGAGCAGCATATGGTTGTGGCTGATCTTGGTATTTTTAGTACTTGTATTTATTGTAATAGGAATTTATCTTAACGTCGCAGCAAAAAGCGCAATCGTTTTTGCGATAGATTCGATTGATCAAGACAAAAAGACGACCCTAAAAAGTTCGTGGAAACTTGGGCACAAGTATTTTTGGAGAAGGTTGAGCTTAGACATTATCTATGCGCTACTCATCTTATTGCCACTTATGGTTTTATCAATTCCTGTAGTGGTCATGGTTATCTTTAACTTAACAACTTTAGCAATAATATTTGGAATTCTGTTTGGAATTATTTTCGCTGTCTATGCAGTATATCTTGCGATCTTACTACCTTACTCTGAGCGTTATTTGGTTTTAAAAAATCACAGAGCGCTGGTCTCTATAAAAGAAGCAAAAGGATTATTTACAAAAAATTGGGGAGAGATTCTCATTATGTATGCAATCGTTTATGTAGCAAATATGCTTCTGATGCTAGCTTTTGTATTCGCTCTAATTATCGTAGCTGTTCCTCTCTTTTTGATAGGGTTAGGCTTATGGTATATTCATCCGGTTGTAATGACGATATATGCAATTATGATCGTATTTATTCTGTTTATAATTTTTGTTGTGGTTGGTGGAATGATAAATGCCTTTTATTCAAGCACAATCACACTTACTTACAGAGAACTCGTAAAAAGATAAATATACTTGATTAATTCATCGAAATTTGGTATTGTTTTAACGTTGTTGGGGGCGTAGTTTCCCGACGCTTCGGTTGGGATCCCGTATCTCTTCGATACTTTATTGAAGAGCATCGGGACTGTTTCAGCCAAAGGCTCCAGCCACAGGCTGACAGGGATCGGCCTATGGCCGAGGTTAGAACGAGCCGATGTACATTGGCTAGGTCGCCGGTTAAATATGAAACCAGAATTGTATATACTAAAGTTATCGAATGGCCAATACTATATTGGCTCAACACCAAATTTTGAATGTCGAATTTATCAACATAACAACGGACAAGTAAAGAGCACAAAAGGGAAAATTCCAGCGAAGGTAACATTTAGAAAAAGTTTCGTCACATTGAAACAAGCCAGGCAAGTCGAATATAAATTAAAATCTTACAAAAATAAAAAGATCATTCAACAAATTATTGAGGATCAAAAAATCAATTTTCTGGGGGCGTAGTTCAGTTGGTTAGAACGTCTGCCTGTCACGCAGAAGGTCGCCGGTTCGAGTCCGGTCGCTCCCGCCATTAAAATAGTCGCTTTCAGAGCGTCTATTTTTAGTATAAACAAACGAGGCGCCTCAATGAAGAAGCGCCTCTTGGCGTGCGATCGCAACAACCGCGGCTGCAGTCGAGAAAATCTTTGTGCGATCCTCTACTGTTTCCGTTTCCTCGGTTACATCATCGAGGAATAGATTTGGTCGAGGAATTCGGAACTGGTAGCTGGGTGGAAAACTTCCGTCGGGGAGCTGGAGTTCGGACAGTGACGCCGTGAGCCTACTGTCTACTCTGCCGAGTCGCTCCTTTAGAAGTAGAACCAGGCCCATTTCGACTGGATCGGTGCCGACAGTCTCTCCGTTTGTAACTCCTGACTCGTAACGGACGTACCATGGTGTTCGCCACCAGTATGCACGCGCATCAGCGCTTTCGAGTCGGTCCGTAATGTAGTGGCGGGCTTTTCTACGTGCACGATTGTTCTGCAAGACACGAGCTGCCAGTGCCGTTACACAAGGGTGTGGTACGGTCCACCCTCCTATCGGATATCCCATCTTGGTCACCGTTTCAGGCAGATATGTTGCGATACCCCCATCAATATGCTGATGAGTAATCACGAACTGTTCCGCCTTACTGATAACTGCTTGGTCACTGAACCCAATCTTCGCCAGAAACTGCAGTACTCTCAAAGTGCTATCAGCATCTGGCATCGAGTTCTGGTTGTATGACCAACCGCCACAGTCCCATTGTAAGGGAAGTAGCGCCTCGATCATTGTCGGTGGAACTGCCCGGAACTCAGCAAGAGTTGAGCCAACACATGCCGTTGTCCAAGCGAGACTCGGGCCATGCCGGAGTTGATAAAACTCGAGGCAAAGACCGTTTTCAACGCGCGCCAACAAATACGCCTTCGCTGCCTCAACAACATCCTGGTTGCTATTCACCTTTGCCTCCTAACTTTCAGAATAGACTGGACCATTTATATTACCACAAATTCATAATTGTGCAACTATAATAACGGTGCGACATTCTACATTATCGGTGAAAGTAGATATTGATCTTCGAATTTCGTAAAATAGTTCAAATATCGCCTACAGCGTATTAGTACAAATCAAACATTTAGTTCTAACATCCTCCGCTATGTTCCGCCATATATGAAATAGTCGCTTCCAGAGCGTCTATTTTTAGTTACGGCAGGGTGGATTTAGAACTTTTTAGTTTTCAAGCTATTGAAACATAAAATATTTGCAGGGGTGGCGGTTGACTTTTACGGCAAAGAGAGTAATATTAAGCCGTTACGATGTTTGTAACCTCCAATGCGAGAGTTTCGCAAATACATTCTGCGAGGTGGCAGTTGTGGATCATGACGCGCAACAGGCACGCGAGCACGAGAGACAACTGTTTGTTGAGAATGCTGTGAATGTCGCCGATCGTTATCTCATGGGCAAGTCGGACGGCACGAAGGAGATGACCGACAGACTTACAGCCGAGCTTGCCCACAGTTTGCTCTACATGGCCGCAAAACCGCTCCACGTTAGTGGTATTTGCACGAGCACGGATACAACCGTCTGCACTTCAGTCGCCATGGTCATGCGGTTACTTCGCGAAGAGTGTCCTGAAGACTCCGATGACGTTCGCAACTACCTGCTCTGGCGGGTTGCTCTCAGGTTCATCGATAAGGTCAGCTGTGTCTTCATCTCCGCATTCGTGAAGTGGGAATCAGAGAACCCAGCTAAGGCCGAGTAGTAACCCCAAGTTCTTCCATGAAAGAAGAAAACAGTCGGGGCGGACATCAAAGTTCGCCCGCCCTCAACACATTAAGTGTTCTGATGAGTCCCGCCAACGGCGGGACGAAAGGGTAAAGTTAAAAGTTCTAACTTCCTCCGCCCGCCTGCCACGCCCGAAACGCTTGAGCATATGCGATGCAATGCGGGCATAAGCTGTTGCTCAAGCACCTGCGGGCAGGCTATGTTCCGCCATAAAAAAACAATTGTGTTCTGAGAGAATGCAGTTGTTTTTTTATTGTGATAGTTGAACCGGGCTCGAACCGGTTAGAGTTTCCAAGCTAATGGAATTTAAGACATAAAGATTGACATAGATTAGCATGTATGCTATAGTTAATTAGTTTACCAACACTTACAATAAAAGTGAGGTCCGAGCATCATGAGAAAAAGAGTTGGTGGGTACACGGTTGGTCACGATGGAGTTAAGCTCGGTGTTGGGGATCTCGCGATTACCTGTCCGAGTATCGCCCGGGGACAACCCGAGATCGTCGAGGTCACCGGAGTGGGTTTGTGCCACGGAAACGACAAACCTATGTACGCTGTCAAGGGCAGAAGATGGAGGAGGGGCGGAAGTGAATACAGCAATGATGGTCTCCTCACGCTGGGAGAGGCGAGGAGCCATTTCTCCAAGATGAGGATGGGACTACTGCTCTTGAGCTGGTTCATCTTCATTGGAAATAGATAAAGAACCAATTTGGTGTCCCAAGTCAACGTGTCAGAAATGACCAACAAAGATCCCCCACCTAGCCGTAACAGGCGGGTGGTTCTTTTTTATGCAAGACAAATACTAACATTTTTAGTTCTAACCCCAGCACCACGTAGGGTGCGAGGCAGGTATCATCTGTAATAAAACGATATTGCCTTCGGGCTATTTTTGTTTTCGGCAAAGCGAACTCGAACTATAATGTATGCGGATATATCGAAAGTATAACAAATCTAGACATAAATAGTATATAGTGCTAGTATTACGATTAATGGAAGGGAGTGAAATAACATGCCTACGACAGATGTGAGGCAGAAGCCCGCTCACACCGTACCCTGTCCTTGCGGCAAGAGTGAACGCTTCTTCACCGCCGAAGACGGAGCAGAGCTTGGTTTTCATCGCACGACCATCTCGGGAGCAAAACCACACTTCCACAGAGTGATGACAGAAATATACTACGTCCTCACGGGGAAGGGGGCAATCTGGCTAGATGGAGTACGTCATCCAGTGGTTCCCGGTACATCGATCTTGATCCGTCCTGGCGTTGTACATCACGGCGAAGGTGAGTACCAGGTAATCGTCGCCTACACTCACCCCGAACTTCATGAAACCGATACCCACCACCCAGAAGACTAGTCCCACCGGGGCATCTCACGCTGATGTGATTTGCCCGCCCTCAACACATTAAGTGTTCTGATGAGTCCCGCCAACGGCGGGACGAAAGGGAAAGGGGAATAGTCCTAACTCCAGCACCACGTAGGGTGCGGGGCAGGCATCGTCCTTAATAAAACAATATAGCCTTCATGTTATTTTTGTTAAGAAAAATTTGCCATTTAATAAGTTTGTGTTTTTGACCATTATCAAAGTGTAGAATTGTTACGAGAGAGTTGACAAGAGACGAATAATGTAGTAGTATACAACCAGTCCAAGTTCAAATCTAACAGGGAGGCGTCAAGCCATGTCAACTATTGCAGCGAGGCTAGGAATAGTACCTCCCCGAACTGAGTTCGAGGTTGGAGACTGGGTAACAGTCAAAGACCAAGATAGGGACTCGATTACGGAAGATCTGATCGGTAGAGGCTTTCGTGTCGTGGAAATCGAGATCATCCAGTGCACCTGCGAGTCAGATGTTGCTACCCGAGTATTGAATGGACCACATGAACCGTGTTGTCTCCTTCAGATGGGGAGTGATCAGTTGGTGTCAATCGATTTTGAAGGTGAGACCATGGCGTTTAATGGGAGCTTTCTGACACTGACTACAGCTCCAATCGAGGAAGAGTAAACCGCCATTGACTGAAAGGTGGCAAAGATCCGAACGGTGAGACCTTTGTGTTTCGCCGTTAGGCCAGAGTAATTAATTCGTTAATTATTGTGGCCTAATTTATCAAAGCAGTAGTGCTAAATTGAATCAATTCATCAAACTAACAAAGTTATCCACCATGTTGTTAAAAACGATACCTTGTTTCAACAATAATTATCAACTAATATAAATAGGTAATTATTAAAAAGAAACTATGCAAAATGTTTTCGATGAAGTGAAAGATAGAGTAAGGTCACTTAAAAAGCACCTAAATCTAACTAATAAAGAGCTAAAAATTCTCACGAAGCCGAAGAAAGTCTCATCGGCATTTTTAAATGTTGGTGGCAAAAAGTTAAAAGCTTTTAGGATCGTATATAGCGATGCATTGGGGCCCGGCAAAGGCGGGATAAGGTATCACAGTGATGTAAGCAAAGAAGAAGTTTCGGCTCTCTCTTTTTGGATGACACTAAAAAATTCTCTCCTTTGTCTCCCATTCGGTGGGGCGAAAGGTGGGGTTCGATTTGATCCCACAAACAAGAGTAAGTCTTATATAGAAAAAGTAAGCAGACTCTACGTTGATAAGTTTTATAAAGTCTTGGGAGGAGATGTAGATATACCAGCTCCAGATGTCTATACAAACCAAGAGGTTATGGGTATAATGCTTGATCAGTACGAGAAAAAGACGAAGAAACATTGTCCAGAAACTTTTACTGGAAAGCCGATCGAACTAGGAGGGCTAAAAATCAGATCCGATGCGACAGCGAAGGGTGGGGTTATTATCTTAAATGAGCTTTTGCATCATTACAAAAATTTTCCTAAAAAACCAAAGGTTGCAATTCAAGGTTTTGGCAATGCAGGATTAAATATGGCAAAGATGATGTTTTCACAGGGCTACAAAATTGTGGCTGTTAGCGATAGAAAAGGTGCGATTATAAATGATAAAGGTCTCGACGCGGCAGAAGTGATCGAAATAAAAGAAGAGACAGGCAGAGTCGGCTCAAAAAATTGCAGACAAATCTCTAACGGTGAACTTCTAAAGCTTGACTGTGATATTTTGGTACTAGCGGCGTTAGAAAACCAGATAACTATAAAAAATGCCAAAGATATAAAAGCTAGATTTATAGTTGAGCTTGCAAATGGACCGATAAGCCTAGATGCAGACAAAATATTGTCAAAAAATAAAGTGGTTGTGGTTCCAGATATATTGGCAAACGCCGGTGGAGTTGTGGCAAGTTATTTTGAATGGGCGCAGAATAAAACCGGCAACATCTTAGATGAAAAATTGTTAGATGATAAACTATTTCAAATGATGAAATCGGCTTGGCATAAAGTTTATGAACTGTATAAAGATGACTCTACTCTAACACTTCGAGAGAGCGCATATATAATAGCCATAAAAAGAGTACTCGCCGCAGAAAAGTTTCGAGGTAGACTATAGCTAGTATGATCTAGCGATAGTAACCACTATAAAAATCCCCGTTGCGTTCAATAAAAATGAAACCAGTATAAACTTCCAAGTTTGGATTTTTGAGATACCCAGAATACCGACTCCGACTTCGTCAGGGAAAGGGGAGGCTATAATGGTTGCACCCAAAAGGGGAGTAAACCAGGCAAAATACGGAGTAGTAAATATCTTAAAGATGTAAGGACCCTTTAGCTTTCGAAATATTACTCTTAACTCTGAAAAAACTCTGTCTTTATAAAAACGAAAGATAATATAATCTCCTATTACCGCACCAGATCCTGCAAGTATGGCTACAGAAAAAGGATCTAGTGTTTCAGCAAGTCTATAAAGAATTATTAGGGAGGGAGCGACAGTAAAAGTTGATACAAACATCATTCCTACTAAAAATGCTCCGAAATAACCAAAGCCTCCTATCAACTCTATGAAGGATATAACTTCTGGTCTATCGGCGAATAGATATAGAAGTACTAGACTAATTAGCAATAATATGGTATTCTTATACCTCCAACCGAGATAGTATTTTATATCTTTTGAATCCATAAATTAGTATTAAGTATACAGTATTTAGTATACAACATTAAATGAACAATATTAAGAAAAGTCAAAAATTTCATACTCCGATTTTAACCGATGAAGTTTTGGAGCATCTTGATGTTAAAAAAGATGGCGTATATGTTGACGGAACATTGGGCGGAGGAGGACATTCTCGAGCTTTGCTCGAGAATAATCAATTTCCAAATCCCAATGTTCATGTAATTGGGATTGATCACGATCAAGAAGCGATTATAGAAGCAAAGAAAAACTTGAAAGAATTTTCAAACATTACTTTTGTTAAAGATAATTTTATAAACATCGATGATATATTGAAAGAAAAAAAAGTTGACGGCATCTTGTTGGATTTAGGTGTCTCGTCTCATCAGCTAGACGATAAAAGTAGGGGATTTAGTTTTTCTGAAGATGAAGAGAATTTGAAGATGCCACTAGATATGAGGATGGATAGCGATAATGATTTGATGGCGAAAGATGTGGTAAATGGCTACTTAGAAAAAAGATTGGCAAACATATTATATGAATACGGTGAAGAGAGAAACTCACGTAAGATTGCAAAAGCGATCGTGAGGACCAGAAAAGTCAAACCAATGGAGACCGTCGGTGATCTAATTGAGATTATCCGATCGGTTATTCACCCAAAGATGATCCACAACAGAAGGAAACACTTTGCGACAAATGTTTTTCGTGCGTTGAGAATTGAAGTAAATAGTGAACTTCAAGTAATTAAAGATGTCATCCCAAAAGCGATAGATGCACTTAAGATTGGTGGCAGACTTCTTGTGATCACTTTCCATTCACTTGAAGATAGAATTGTAAAGCACGATTTTAGGAATTATTCACGAATCGACAATCCAAAGATAAAATTAATTACCAAAAAACCGATCACACCGTCAGAAGATGAGATCAACTCCAACCCAAGATCTAGAAGCGCAAAATTGCGTGTAGTTGAAAAGTTGGGGTAAATTTGTTAGATTGGTAGATAGATATCATAACAATATCTATGTTTGCTGTTAGATTTTGAATGTTATTGGATAATAAATTTTGTAGTAGCAAGCAAGTTAAAAAGGAAATAGAATTGGACTACATAAAAAATACATACGAATTGATAGATAAAGCTCTAATAAAAAACAAGTTCAACTTTTATGCACTTGTGATCTCCATATTGGTATTTGTTACAGAATACATCGTATGGCAAGAGATGATAGTAAAACAAGATGTATTTGTTTATTCAGTACTTACCTATTTCCCCCTTGAACTTTTCGCAATCGTCTTTGTGATTCACGTTATCCTGGCGGTATATTCTTTCAGAGTAGAGCGGATGATTTCGAACCTTCTTTTAGGATTCAATATATTTTTTCTTTATCTGATATTTATAATCGAAGCATTTTATCTAATTAACTAACGGAAGTAAGAAGTAAGCTAGTAAAAATTAAGTTAGTAAGTAGTAAGTAAGAAGTTGGAGATTTTTCCCTTGCTTAATCCATAATCCTTACTATATCATTTATGAAAACTTGGAAATACAAACGATTATTTGAAATCCTTCCAGCATGTATCAGCTGGACAGTTATTTTAGCTCCGATAGCTCTTGCAATATTTTGGCCGATGTATCTTGCTATTATACTTTTGGTTTACTTGAGTTTCTGGTTCGTAAGGACATTTGTAATGTCCTTTTTCTTAATAAAGGGGTATTTTCAATACAAAAAAGATATAGCCTTAGATTGGTTCAAAATGGTAAAGGAACTTCCAAAAGAGAGAGGTTTCAAAGATATTTACCACGTAGTAATCGTACCTACATACAAAGAGAATATAAAAATTCTGGAATCATCGGTGAAATCTGTAGTCGAGTCAGAATATCCAATGGATAAGGTTATCTATGTTTTGGCAACGGAGGAAAGAGATAAAGAAAATGCGGAAAAATCAGTAAAGATTCTTAAAAAGAAATATAGCTCAAAACTTTTTGACTATATAGCCTATATGCACCCGAAAGATATCCCCGGCGAGATAATCGGAAAAGGGCCGAACATTACAAACGCTGGAAGAAATATTTTAAAATACATTAACGATAAGGGAATAAATCCTGAAAAGGTTATCGTCACAAATATGGATGCTGACAATGTTATGGATAAAAAATACATGGCTTGTTTAACTTACAAATACCTAACCGATGAAGATCCTATTCATAAGACATTTCAACCTATTCCGATGTATTTTAACAACATTTGGGATGTACCTTCTGCAATGCGACTTATCGCCATGGGTTCATCTTTTTGGCAGATGATTGTAGCGATGCGTCCAACTCGTCTGAGGAATTTCTCTGCTCACGCCCAGAGTTTGGAAACCTTGAAACGAGTTGATTTTTGGTCAACTGAATCTGTTGTGGAAGATGGACACCAGTATTGGCGCTCCTACTTTAGGTTAAATGGCCGTCATCAGGTAATCTCGATGTTCACTCCGATCTATATGGATGCAGTTTTAGCCGGTGATCTTTGGTCAACTATTAAAGAGCAGTATCTGCAAAAAAGGCGATGGTCGTGGGGAGTGTCCGACATCCCCTATGTGATGGAACATACGTTCAAGGACAAAGTTATCCCATGGTATGATCGTTACATCAACGCGTTACTTTTGTGGGAATCACACATTTCATGGGCGACATTGTCGATTGTTTTAGCTACATCTTCTTGGATGCCATTTGTTCTAAATCCAGATTTTGGCTCTACCGTTACTGCATATCACTTCCCAATTCTCTACTCTAGACTTCTGATGATCGCATGGACAGGGATGATAACAACCATTATAATTTCGACACTTCTAGTGCCACCAAAAGGAGACAAAAAGCCAAAAAGCAGACTAATTTTGGATTGGATTTTAACTCCTATTCTTTTACCTATCACAAATATCGCCCTCTCGTCGGTTCCTGCGCTGATGTCTCATACCCATCTTGCACTTGGCAAATACTTGGAGTTTCGGGTGACGGTAAAGTCAACTCTAAGGAGTAATACTGACCAGCAAGTGACGCATAACGATAAGCCCTCTGTGGATAAGTAGAAGATCTGGTATTGATATATTTTCAAATATTCGATATTTGTGGTTTAAAATGTGGTACAATATTAACAATATTTATAAAGCGAGGGGTATGAGCTATAAGAAAAAAGGCGAGGGAATAATTCAGTTTATAAAGTTTGGACTAGTGGGAGTAAGTAACACTGCGGTTGATTGGCTAGTATTTTTTATTTTGGTAAATACTGTTATCTTATCTACAGAAGCGGAACCTGCTGCAAAAGCGATTGCATTTGTGGTTGCTGTCATCAACTCATTTATCTGGAACACCGTTTGGACATTTAAAAAAGAATACAAAGAAAGTGTTGGCAGGGAAAATAAGGCAAAGAAAAATAGAATTATATTTTTAAGGTTTGTCGTTGTAAGTTTAATCGGTTGGGGCATAAACTATATGGCATTTAAATACACAAGGTTCAACCTTGACCAAGGTCAGATAGTCGCACTTGTTGCTGCATCTGCCGGTGCGACACTTTGGAACTTCTTTGCAAATAAGTTTTGGACATACAAATGATAGCTGGAAATTCCATCACAGAAACTTCACACAGAATAACACAGACTTAAGAATTAATAATATTGAATAGTTCTTTACATATTGATTAGTGTATTGAAAAGAATCCAGATCTTAGATGATTTGGAGTAAGGAGGAAAATGCCGGAGTTTGTAATAAAAAGAAAGAAACTGTTTACCGCGCTTGGTGTAGTAGTACTTTTAGGGATTATGTTCGCTCTCTCATTCTTTTCTGCGCTTGGCGATTCTGGAACTGTTGACGAAGTAGCTCACATCCCTTCGGGTTATTCATATGTTGAGCACAATGATTTTCGGTTGAACCCAGAACATCCTCCGTTAGCAAAAGCACTTGCAGGGATTCCATTAGCTCTTGCTGGGATAGATGACATAAAACCTGACTGGAGTTGGGAGCAGATCAACCAGTGGGAAAGCGGTTGGTATTTACTATATGAAACCGGAAATGACCCAGCCTATATACTTTTGCTTTCAAGGCTTCCGATGATACTACTTATGCTTTTGTTGGGACTGACGGTATTTTTCATGGCTAAAAAGTTCTTTGGCACTAAAGTTGCAATGTTTGCCTTAGCACTTTATGCTTTTTATCCTGAGATGATAGGTCATGGACATTTGGTTACCACCGATATCGCCGCGGCTTTAGGCTACATTATAGCCATTTGGGCGTTTTCAAATGCATTGGTTAAAAAAACCTTCAAGACAGTTCTAATAGCAGGTCTGGCATTTGGCGTTGCACAACTACTTAAGTTTTCATCATTTCTACTGTTCGGTATATTTATTATATTGATCATCGGAAAGTCGTGGCAAGATAAATCTGAAAAAGAAAACTTCTGGTTTCACTTCAAAGAACACCTCAAGACGTATTTTTGGGTATGTGTTTATTCATTAGCACTGGTATGGATCGTCTATATTCCATTTGTTTGGAATACATCGCCCGAGATAGAACACAAAGTTATCGAGATGAATCTTACACAAAGAGAAGACACTCAAGCTTTCAGAAATTTCTTACACCTTTTTGAAAACAATGTTATATTGCGAGCGCTTGGACACTATCTTCTAGGAGTCATGCTGGTAATAGGAAGAGTGGCTGGTGGAAACGCAGTATTTATCTTAGGTTCTCTTTCAGACAAATCAATCGCATGGTTTTTCCCGGTAGCCTACCTGATAAAGACTCCTATCTCAGTTCTAATTCTTCTTGTATGGTCAATCATTACATTTATTGTATTTCGAAACAGGAACAAAAAAGAAGCTTGGGCTGATTGGGTAATACTAACTCCACTTGTAGTTTACTGGCTCTTTACATTGCAAGGCTCACTAAATATCGGCATAAGGCATCTTATTCCAACTGTACCATTTGCTATATTGTTTATTGCAAAACAGATGCACCGCTACATTGGAGAACAGGAAAAATTCAATCTGCAAGCGATAATCATCTGGGCGCTTGTCGGATTGATGGGGCTAAGTGTGATCGCATACTATCCATCTTATATAGCCTACTTTAATGAAGTTGTGCCGAGAGATAAGAGATACGAGTACATGACTGATTCATCACTTGATTGGGGTCAAGACTTGCTTCGACTTAAAAAATTTGTCGATGAAGAAAATATTAAGAGTATAAAAGTTGACTATTTTGGCGGATCGGTTCCAGAATACTATATGCCACAAGCGGTTGAATGGCATTCGTCTTACGGTCCTACAACTGGCTACTTAGCAATCTCCGCAACCTATTATCAATCCTCTAAGCTGTATGGTCCGATGGAAGGAAAGTGGTCTTATGAATGGTTAAATGACTATGAACCTGAAGCAGTAATTGGTGGATCAATTCTAGTATTTAACATTACTTCAACAGATTTGAGTGCTAATCCACCAGTTTCTCCTTATGAGATAACTCATGTTGACCCACCTGGAAGTCTAGATATTGATAGAGGAACACCAGCCCAAAATGAATAGACATTTTGGAACTTCTAATATCTAATTTGCCCAAAGGGCTCCTTTCGGGGCTAATTAACCTAAACAAATCCCAATCATAAGATATTATCAAAAGAAGAAAGGAGAAAGATTAAAGAAGTATTTTTGAGCATAATTATACCTGCGAACAAAGAAGAAGAACGAATTCACAAAGCCATAGATGGAATTGAGAAATACTACAAAACGAAAGATTTCGTTTTGGAAGTTTTGGTTGTTTTAGATGGAACACCGGATAACACTAAAGAAGCTACTGAAAAATTTGTCGACAGAGTGCCAAACCTAAGGATTATCGACAGAAAAGAGAATAAAGGAAAAGGTTACACTGTCAAAGAGGGTGTGCAAAAAGCAAAAGGAAAATTCGCACTATTTATGGATGCTGATAATTCAACTCCGATCACAGAAGTAGATAAGCTTTTGACTTATGCGACAAAAAATGAAGTGGTTATCGGATCAAGATATATAGAGGGTGGAAAGCTGGTTATTCCACAGTCGTTTATTAGAAAGTTAGGTGGTAGAATGTTAAATTTGATAATACGCACAATCGCGGTCTCTGGTATAAGGGATACTCAGTGTGGATTCAAATTGTTTGAAAAGAAAGCTTCAGAGGAAATCTTCAAGCGACAGACTTTTGATCGATTTAGTTTTGATATAGAACTTCTTGCGATTGCAAGAAAGCTGGGATACAAGATTAAAGAAGTCGGAATCACCTGGCAGGATGATCCTCACTCAACTGTTAATCCGTTGAAAGATGGCTTAAAGATGATAAGAGATGCATATGTGGTAAGGAAAAATATGTTAGCCGGAAAGTATAAATAACAGAGCTAAAAATAGTTGTTTACAAATATTAATATGATGATAAATGCGCGACCGCGCATAAATCATCACTTTTCATAACCAATGTACTAATAAAATCCAAGCAAAAGCTTGAATTGTTTATGGTAACGCCCGGTCTTCTCTAAAGCTACGCCCGGCACAGCAGGGGGAATCTCATCATTGACTAGATTAAGATTTTGCTGTATGATATTGTTGTAATTGAGGGGTAATTTTTGTTGTTTCGGGGTGTGGCTCAGTTGGCTAGAGCACCGCGTTTGGGACGCGGGGGTCGTCGGTTCGAGTCCGACCACCCCGACCATACAAAATTGCGGGTATAGTATAGTGGCTATTATGTCTGCCTTCCAAGCAGAAGACGTGGGTTCGATTCCCACTACCCGCTCCATCCTTCGACAGGCTCAGGATGCCCTGAGTATAATCGAAGGGCAAAAGCCCGCGTAGCTCATCCCCGAAGGGGTCCCTTTGGGATGGATACCTGCCCGCCAATGTTATGCGCCCGTAGCTCAGTGGATAGAGCAACTGCCTTCTAAGCAGTGGGTCGTAGGTTCAATTCCTACCGGGCGTACCAGATTTTGTGGCGGCTATGGTGAAGTGGTTATCACGCTGGTCTGTGGCACCGGAGTCATGGGTTCAATTCCCATTAGCCGCCCCATGAAAATGCAATAAAAATACTATGATATAGTGTATATGTACCAATATATGGGTAGTACATTATATGAAATCTTACATTAAAACTATTGCGATTGATTATCGAAAACGAGGATATTCTTATAATGAAATATTGGAGAAAATTCCTAGTATTTCAAAAAGTACTTTATCGTCGTGGTTGAGAGGTATAGTATTGTCGCCTAAGCAACAACGAAGATTATTGTCCAATAAGTTAGCTGGTGCCGAAAGAGGTAGACAACTTGGAGCATTAGCAAATCAAAAAAAAGCGATTGACAGAGTGTTCAATATTCAGAAAGAGGCATCAAAAGATTGGAATCGACTGTGTAAAAACAGGTTATTTATAATAGGTATTTCACTTTATTGGGCTGAAGGATCAAAAAAGCAAAAATACTTTCAATTTATGAATTCAGACATAGATATGATTGTATTGATAAAAAAATGGTTAAAACTACTAGAAGTCCCAGATAATCTCTTAAAATACAGGCTTTATATTCACAAATCATATGAGCATGAGAATCCCGAAGAATTTTGGATGAGTAGGGTTAATATCTCAAAGGCTCAAATGCAGAAAAGTGTAATTAAAAAAAGTAATTATTCAAATAAAAGGAATCCATTGTATAAAGGATGTTTAAGAATCGAAGTTTCGGGAAGTGAGATATACTGGAAGACAATGAAATGGATTGAGTTATTGAAAACAATTGATTGAGCCCTCGTAGTGAAATGGATATCACATGAGTCTTCGGAACTTATATTGTAGGTTCGAATCCTACCGGGGGTACCATAATTAGTTCAAAGTTAATAATTAAAAAATCAAAATTATCGAGTTGTTATAACATGGATTGTTCTTCGATTCTTGCGATCGGAGCTCCGACAGAATCGTCGGAGAGCTCAATTCTGAATATGGATTGTTAGCTCAATTGGTAGAGCAGTGGCCTCTTAAGCCATTGGTTCCGGGTTCGAGTCCCGGGCAATCCACCAAATTTCATAGGATTGACGGACGAGAAGCCGCGGGAAAGGGTCGGGAAACGGGAGTTTCCCGTGTAGGAAAATAATAAAAACCGCGGGTTTTTATAAGCGAAGCGGGGTTCGAGTCCCGGGCAATCCACCATTCGATTCACTTCGTTCGCTCATGGCAGGCCACATATTTAGGAGCAAGAAGTCAAATTTGTCGAGGTATTAAATAATTTAGGGCGCCATCGTCTAGTGGTTAGGATATCAGGTTTTCATCCTGGTGACAGGGGTTCGATTCCCCTTGGCGCTACCAAAAAAATGCGGTGACTTATGTCACGGCTTTTTTTGTGGCAAGGGGATGAGAACCCCTGAAGCAAGAAAATGATATTAACAACAAAAATTTCAATTCTATGGATATGAGAATTTATAGGTAGACAAAGAAGATAAGCGGGTTCAGGGTCCCGCTGGTGAGATTCCCCTTGGCGCTACCATAAACAATTCAAGCATTCGCTTGGATTTTTTATGTATTAAAAAATGTGAATACAATATATTACATTATTTCGATCTAGATTGACTAGAACTTTAATATGATGTAATATCTTTATCAGAGGGAAATAATAAATTTAGATAAAATTGACCATAATTAATTAGGATATTTGGAAAATAAGAGCTGGAAGATTGGAAAAACTGAAATTATTCGTATTGCTGTGATAATTCAGACACTGCTAAGTTCATATACAGAACTCCATATTCTAAATTCAACATTCTAATAGTGGTCTTGAAAGGAAATGTATGGTTACTATAGTACTTGCAGCCGTTGCCGGCTTGTTTGTTGGTGCTATTTTGGGAGTTCTATTTTGGCAACTTACTCTCGGAAAAAAGGTTTCTGGGGCTCGAGCAAAAGCTGAAAAAATCATTGAAAAAGCACGGACAGAGGAAAAAGAGTTTCTCTTAGCAGCAAAAGATGAGGCGATAAAATACAAAGCTGATGCAGATAAAAAGCTGGGTGAAAAAACAAAGTATCATGAAGAGACCGAAAGAGAACTTAGAAAAAGAGAGTTAGGCATAGACAATAGATTCTCTGAAGTTGAAAAAGCAAGAAAATCTGTAGAGCAGAGCAAAAATGATGTGGATAAAACAAAGTCTCTACTTCGTGATCTTAGAACAAAACAAGAAAAAAGTTTAGAAAAAATTGCTAAAATGACAAAAGATGATGCAAAAGAAGTGATGTTTAAATTGATCGAAAAAGAGGGTAAAGAAGATTTGGTAAAAAAGATTAAAGAGGTAAATATTCATGTAAAAGAGAATGCTGACGATGAAGCAAGAAAGATCGTTGTAACTGCCATGCAAAGGGTTGCCGCTGATACAGTGGCGGAAACTACAGTTTCAACAATTTCGATACCAACCGATGAGATGAAAGGGCGGATAATCGGTCGTGAAGGACGAAATATTCAAGCATTTGAGAAAGTGACTGGAGTTGATTTGGTTATAGACGATACCCCTGGTGCAGTTGTTCTTTCTTCGTTTGATCCGATTAGAAGACAGGTGGCTAGAGTAACTTTGGAGCAGTTAGTTTCTGATGGAAGAATTCATCCAACCCGTATTGAGGAAGCGTATGATAAAGCTAAAAAGCTAGTTGCAGCAGATATTAAAAAAGCAGGGGAAGAAGCTATAATGGAGGTCGGTGTTACTGGAATCCCAATGGAAATTTCTCGAGTTTTGGGACGGCTAAAATTTAGAACTTCATACGGTCAAAATCAGCTGAAACACGCCGTAGAAGTTTCAAGATTTGCAACACTTTTAGCTGAAGAGATGGGCGCAGACGTAGCGTTAGCAAAAAAGGCAGGTCTTTTGCATGATCTTGGAAAAGCAGTTGATCATGAAGTTCCAGGATCACATGCAGTTATATCGGCTGATATTGCACGAAAATACAAATTAGATCCTAAGCTTATTCACGCGATTGAAGCTCACCATGAAGATGTCGAGATTGAAACAACAGAGGCAGCCATAGTTCAGATTGCCGATGCTATATCATCTTCAAGACCTGGGGCGAGAAGAGAATCACTTGAGAATTATATAAAACGGTTAGAGGATTTGGAGAAAGTTGCAAACTCATTTGAGGGCGTAGAGAAATCTTTCGCTATTCAAGCTGGACGTGAGATTAGAGTTTTAGTTCAACCGGAACAAATTGATGATCTTGAATCTGAAAAACTATCTAAAGATATTGCTAAAAAGGTAGAAGAAGAGCTCCAATACCCTGGTCAAGTTAAGGTTCAAGTTATAAGAGAAGTTAGATCGATAGAGTACGCTAAGTGAAAACAGTATTTAGTATAAAGTATTTAGAATGTTGTATATGACAAATAAAATATCAAATTCCAAAATATCCAATAAAGACAAAATAAAGATTTTGTTTATTGGTGATATTGTTGGAAAGCCAGGAAGACGTACCGCAAAGCAGAAAATTGCAGAGTTAAAGGAATCTGAAAAGATAGACTATATTTTTGCCAATGGAGAGAATTTGGCTGCGGGCAAAGGCATAACTTTTGCCAAGTATGAAGAGATGGTTGAAGCTGGAGTTGATTATTTTACTTCAGGCAATCACGTTTGGAACAATAAGGATATTATAGAACATTTGGATGATGCAAAGGTAAAGATTTTGCGCCCCTTAAATTATCCTGCTGAAACTCCAGGGAGAGGCTTTGTTGAGCTTGATGAAATTGTACTTATAAATGCACAAGGCAGGGTCTTTATGAGTGATGACGTTGAAGATCCGTTTAGTTCAATTTTGGAAGAGTTAAGAAAGCACCAAGATAAAATAATAATAGTTGATTTTCATGCTGAAGCGACCAGTGAAAAAGTAGCTATGGGACACTATTTGGATGGAAAGGTCTCTGCAGTTTTGGGAACTCATACTCATATTCAAACATCAGATGATAGAGTGCTTGAAAAGGGCACTGGATACATAACCGACATAGGAATGGTGGGGCCTATGGATTCGGTCTTAGGAATAAAGAAAGAGGTAATAATAGAAAAGTTCTTGACACAACTACCAAAGTCCCATAAAGTAGCAAGTGGAGACAGTATTTTTAATGCGGTAATAATTGAGATAGATAATAAAACAAAAAAAACCACAAAGATAAAACGGATCAACGAAGTTGTAAGATCTAAATGAGAAAGGTGAAAATGAACAAAAGTGAACTAGTAAATCAAGTTGCAAGAAAAACAGGGCTCTCAAGAAGAGAGGCAGAGGTTGGCGTTCAAACAATGTTAGATTCGGTTGCAAAAGAGCTAACAAAAGGTGGCAAAGTCACTTTGACGGGGTTTGGAACTTTCGATGTTGGTAAAAGAAAAGCAAGATCTGGGGTAAATCCTAGAACTGGCTCAGCAATCAGCATTCCGGCAACAAAGATGCCAAGGTTCAGACCTAGCCGATCTATGAGAGAGACGATTAAGTAAGCTGGTAAGTTATAAATTGAACTGATACTTAAAATGAGCCTTTGGGCTCATTTTAAGTTTTCAACAGATTGACAATGTGATTACAATAAAATAGTATATATGAGCGAGAACGACATCAACCACGAAAGTGGAGAAGGAAGGGAACTGATGGTTTTGACTCTACCTGTTGTTCATGTTGTAGCCGAAAACGTCCCCGATGGTTGGGAGAAGGCTACGAAGGCGACCTGGGAGCAGGGAGCCCTGATTCCGACTCAGTATGATGTGGAGGGTGATCCTCTCAGCCGAGATGTCGCGCTATTCCTGACGATAACCAATCCGCTATCTGAGCCGAGGCTGCATCGAGCAATGCCGGCCGGGCTGGTGGAGCTTGAGACTTATCGCCAGGAGGTCGTCGACGGCATCCACGACCACTGGGTCAATCCCGATGAGGGGAAGTGGGAGTACACCTACCACGAGAGGTTGTTCGCCTACGCGGTTCCCGGCTTAGAGAATCCCATCGATCAGATCGAGGCAGTGGTTGATCAGCTCGTCGAAGCACCCCACACACGACGCGCTCAAGCTATCGTCTGGAAGCCTTGGGAGGATGCCGGAATCCACGATCCAGCCTGCCTCCAAAGGCTTTGGTTTCGGATTTTCGGTGATGAACTGATCTGCAACTGCCACATCCGCTCCAACGATGCTTACAAGGCTGCATACATGAACATGTACGCCTTTACCGAGTTGCAGAAGCTGGTTGCAGAGCGCGTCTCGGAGCGACTGGAACGCCTAATCTGGCCCGGTCAGTACAACCACATCGCCGACTCGTACCACATCTACGGATCCTACTTCGAAGAATTCGAGGGTTTCCTGCAAACGCTTGAGAGTCGCGACTTCGAGGGTCGAACCTGGCGAACCGATCAAGTCGCCGAGATGTTAGCCGACGCCAAAGTCCAAATCGCCAGATCGGTCGAGATAGAAAAAGTGCATAGAGTGAAGGGTGTGCACGAGTGGTCCGAGAGATATCCCAAGCCCGAGCCCGAGTAAGCTCGCAGAACCAAATGCCCGTCTTCCAAAAGGAGGCGGGCATTCACATTGACTTATTACTTGAAAAGAGATAGTATTCAAATTGTTCGATGAGACCCCACTCTGACTATAAAGGAGCACTCTGATGGTCGAAGCTATCGCCGAGTTGCTAATCGACCCTGATGAAGTCGAAGCCGCATTTCATTACTGCCGCCTCACACCCAAGGAAGAGGCGGAGTTGGAACGAGCTCCAATAGGCATAGCCTGTGTTGATGGAATCACCAAACGGTTCAGGTTGCACCTCGATCGGTTGAGGGAGAAGCGTGAAAAGATCAAAGCATGGCTTTTGGCACTTCCGTATGGATTTCGCAAGCCTGGTGGTAGTTGGTTTTTAAACGCCAGCCGCCAAGCTAACGGTCGTCAATGGTCAGAATCCCAAGACAGGATTGAACAGCTTTTCCTCCTGGGCATGGGGCTTGATCTGGTCGAATACCAAATGCCACGAGAGTTGTGGACTGACGGTCTCCCCTGCTGCGCGATCACCATCGAGTAGGCAACAAGTAAGAAGTACTACAAGAACCGCCACCTAGTCGTATCAGGCTGGTGGTTTTGTTTTAGGGAATTAATAATTAATAATTGAATGAAGTTGAACTCGTGAAAGATCAAGCTTCCTTATTTCGAACTAACAGAAACACAATAATAGTGGTTAACACAGAGTAAACGCAAAAGTGCCCGCACATATCGTGCGGGCACTTCGGTGGTTGTAGCGTGTGTTCGAGGCTAGACCGTTATGAGACTTGAGCCTCGATATCATCGACGACCAGCCTGGTCAAACTGCGACCGAGGCACTCGATGTATCGTTTGGGTTGACGGATTGGATCAGGCTCAATCAGGGAGATCAATATTGAAATCTCGACCGCCGTCTTCTCATCGATATCTTCATCGATGATCCGCTTGCGATTACATTGGATCACGATAGCGCACTTTCTCTCACGAGCCAGTGTGCAAAGTGCTACCAGTAGGTGGCGAGGTAAGCCGTGATTCCAGTGGGGTTTGTCTAGCTTTTGTCCGAACGCTTCTCCGTAGAGAAGTGTACCCATGGTAGAGATGTAGTAAAACCCCCAAACACTAAAGTGAGGGCCACGCTTATCGCAGCTCAAGCAGACCGTGATCCTGTTCTTGCCTACGTACGATTCGGGTGTTTCGCCTTCACTTAAAACAAACATCAACTTCCCAAAAGAATATACTCCGGCCATTGGGACAGCTCCTTTCGTCTCCCGTCGTGGGAGAGAGAGCATGTTTAGAGTCCTGCTCAAGGACTTATATGTATACACTAGCATATATATTGGTAAATGTCAATGCTTTAGTTCGGGGTATACCCAGGATCATTGGTTGACAAGAAGCAGAATGTGTGCTACAATGTGTTAGTTATCAAGGTACAGTTGGTCGCAGTCGCAATCACGTTACAACCACAAGGAGACTCGTTATGTCTGCGACAGTCGAACCAGTTCGTGTTACGGTAGAGGTGCTGAGTGGTCCCACGATAGTTGACATGACCCGTGTGCCCGTTCCTCAGACGGAGATGTACGTGGTCGTGTTTGTGAAAGACCCCCCCGAGGGATTAGAAGGTGGGGTTCAGCCCATGGTGGTGCGCGATGGAGCAGATCATCTGCCAGTAGTCGGCGAGATATTGGTGGTTCTCTATTACGAGGACTACTACGGGTTTCGTCGAGGACAAAGTGCCGATTCTCATGATGAGTCTATTGGCAGGTTGAGCTACTGCAAGTCCGAGTAGTGGGATTTGAACCACAGCAAGAGAACAGGGTTCTGCTCTTTCGAGAGTAGGGCCGCCCTCAACACAATAAGTGTTCTGATGAGTCCCGCCATTGGCGGGACGAAAGGGTTTGTAAATTGTTCTAAAATTACCCGATATCTTTCTGCGGGATGAATTTTCTAATTAATAATAAATAAAAAAATACTCACAAATTCAAATCTTCAAAACCGTTCTCATCTAAAACTTCTTTAGTATTTTGCAAATCGTTTTCAAGTTCTACGATTCTACTTTCCAAATCCGATAATTTACTCTCTGATTTGATGTGAATAGTCAGAAATACTATAACTGCCACTAAAAGCAGGCTAGATATTAATTGATACAAAATTGCTAAACGTTTGTGGTTCATATTTTTTTCATACAAAAAGGTCTCCCGCTGGCGACACATCTTGCGATGTATCCTACACTCTTTCGAGTATAGACACGTAAGCGTACCAGACAGAAGACCTGCCTTGTTGCTTACGTGTTTTTCTACCATGCCTCGATTGAGGTTTAGGTACAATAAAATTGTAATAAACACTACTATTTTCTCAAAAAAAGATTGAACATTCAATCTTTTTTCTCATCGTTATCTTTGGGTCTTTTCTTGTGTAATTATCTGAGTACCGAATTTGCCACTATAGACGTGTATTTATCATACAAGTTCAACTATTTTACGCGATATATCGTAGTTATCCGCAGCTAGTTTGTGCGTAAATAGACTTTTCGCTTAAATACTTGGCGTAATTCACGATTGACATAAACTGCTATTGATGTAACATGAAAAGTGAAGCTTCATTTTGGCACGAGCCAATAGGTCGGGATGGAGAGGTCGATCTTTAAAAATTCGCTAAGTCAGAAGGAGAAAGAATGACCGAGAAAAGCTACTCCGATGCAGAATTGCGTATTATTTGGGAAAAGGCTCAGCCTGTAAGTGGCTACCATCCCGAGTATGTGCGTGGAGACTGCTGTGGGGCGACGATCGAATGGAAAAAGTATGGAGACCGAAACTCAGAGTACGGGTGGGAAGTGGACCATATTGATCCAAACGGAGCAACAACATACGAGAATCTTAGACCACTACAGTGGGAGAATAATCTCTCAAAAAGTGATGGTCGATCGGTTTGTGTTGTTGGGAGTGTAGTTTAAGATGAGGTTGCAAGAGGGAAGGTCAAAGCTTATAAGTCCTACAATAAACACAGTACTACATAGAAGACGATTGATTTTCGAAAAAGGCCATTGACTGCGACGCCAGTAGACTGCAGCCAAAATTATCAAAAAATACCGTTATAAGCGGTATTTTTTGATAGAAACACCAGTATATATTAAATAGTTACCGCATACCACGCAGCTAGCGCACTAATTATGGA
>CAZAOA010000002.1:0-19111 GCA_964486765.1 uncultured Candidatus Saccharibacteria bacterium | reverse complement strand
GTCTCTAACTCTTTCTTGAATAATGTCATCTCTTGATATACCTCTTTGACCAGAGGTTGCTTGAAGGCTAACACCAAGAGCCAATGCTTCTTTCCTAAGCTCTTCTCCGGTTTTTTCTTTATACATATTATTAACTCCTTAATTGTTTACTATCAACGATGTTCTTTTTAAGAATTGGTTTGTGGACTAGTTTATAAAACTCGAGCCATTGTTTGGCCATTGTTTCAGCTTCGCTATAGCTAAGTTCAGTGCCTGTATTTTCTCTGACAAGTTCCTGAAATTCAATTATTGCTTTTTTGGAGAGTTTCACTCGTGCTTCTTCCCACTAACATCTATTTTCTTAATCACTTCAAGTTCACAAACACCACCTGCGTGTACAAAGTTCATCAAATCGCATGATGGGCACTTCAAATCTTCATTGCCCTGTTCTCCATCTGAGTCAAAATATAACTTTTCTTCTTTTAGGTACACATCAAATTCTGATTTTTTCATAATATTTATCAATTATCTTCGTTTATTGCAGTAGTCTATCATTGCTTTCTGACGTTCTTCATCTTTCTTGTCTCTAATATTTCTAAGTCTCCTGATTTCAGTTATATCTTTTCTGGCAATTGGAGTTGCGCCGACAAGTTTTTCAATCTGCCTCCATGCTGTTGGGAAGTGTTTTTCTCTTTTCTTTTTAAATTCGTCCTCAGCCGACATGTAATCAGCATGAATTTGTTTGAGTTTTTCTAGGGTCATTTTAATCACCGCCTTTCTTGATTCCATTTCTTTTTTTATGTAATTGTTATTTACGAGTTTTTTGTATGATTACATCATAGTTATCTTCATTTATACATTCAATAAATTCTGAAACCTGTTTGTCAATCGTATTAATAAGATAGATTCGTTTTTTAGCTCTTGTTAGAGCAACCAACATCTGGTAAATTTCACTCTCCTTAATATCTCTCTGCTTCACAGGGAGCCTACCATTATCAAAGCCAAGTAAAAATACCACATCCGCGCCTAGTCCTTTTGATCCCAATATATTTGTTATAGTAATCTCTAAATTTGCCAATGGTCTCGGTAAATATGAATACTCTGAAATTAGTTCTTTTGTGAAAAGTTCTTCTTCTGATATTTTATGATCAATAATTTTATCTTGCAAATTTGCTAACGAGGGAACAGATACTTTTTTGTTTGAAATTACATTAATATACGTTTTCGAGAGTTTTATCCAATTCTTGCGAAATTCTAAGGGAATTGACTCAACAAATTTGCTTTGATCTGAGTAATTATCAATGATTACAGAGGCTCTGCTTTTAGACGAGAGTTCCTTAATGAGTACTCTCCAGCCCGCTATGCTATCTTCATTCTTATTCACTATCTTTAATCCTGCAACTACATCTTTTTTAAAAGTGTAGGTATTGTCCTCATACTTTGATGACACGTTGTTGAAGCCATACCTCTTAAGAATTACCCCTGTACTAGACAACATAGACTTACACGATCGGGCCTCTCCTACGATTAACACAGATTTGATTTTTTGTTTATTTAAAATTGTTCTTAATTCATTACTAACCCGTGAAGCGATAGCCCCGGGCAGAACATCCTTTAAGACCACTATGCTGGGGTTATTTTTGTTATCATCCTCCTTTTCAGGGAAATAACAAATATACTCCTTTTTAACCCTATCGCTCCCGATCTCATCAAGGTCGAAATGTCCGATAATGTTATGAAATGACTTAATTATTACGTCAGTACATCGAGAACAGTATTTTAGTGAAAGGCTTTCATAATCCTTGTTTGAATCATCATGTTTGTTTCTAATAAATTTCGGAGAAGATCCCCTGAACCCATACAGCGCTTGGTCATCATCACCGACGATTACAATCTTATTTTTACTAGACAATGTCTCGATAAACTCATCTTCAAGTTCACTAAAATCCTGAAATTCATCAATTAGGATAGTGTCAAAAATTGGGATGGCACTTGATTTTTCTTTACATATTTTATTTGCATAATAAACAACATCCTCGTCACCAACAGCTTTGTAGTAATTTGATCTCTCTCTGTATGCATCGCTACCGACACTAGCATCCACTATCCCTGCAATTTTCAAATCTTCTTTTATTATTGCGCTAATATTTGGAATATATTCCCAATCATTTTTAAAACCCAAAACAAACTCTCTTGCAAAACCGTGAAGTGTCTTAACTATTGCAAGACCGGCTAAATCATCTGCTAAAAAATCTGTGAGTTTTCCAATAAACGTTATGGCTAAAACATTATCTTTCCCATCATCGTTCAGTTTTTTGATTATTTGTTCAAACAAGAAACTCTTACCTGTACCTGGTCCCGCAACAACTACACGCTTTGGGGATTTTGAATCAAGTATTATCTTTGTATCTTTCTCTCTTTCCTTTTTGTGATCAATTTTATCATGCATTGTATGTTTTGCTGACCGACGATTTTTAAATAGGCTTTCTTGTTCCATTGTTAGGCTTTGACTATTTCAATATTACATTCATTGACTACTACATATTGAGAACCGGATAGGGAAATTTGCTGAATTAATTCAACGGCTCACATAAAACTAACGAGCCGTTGAATAATTTATCACATGGTATATAGAATAAATTAAATATTGTCGATTTCTTTCATTAATCGATCAGTTTCGGCAAGAGCGACAATGATCTTCTGATAGTGTTCAATATCTTCTGACGACAGAGTACGGTCTTTACGATCTTTGAGCCATTTCTGAGCCGGTTGATAACCACCGATGTAAAAGTTCCACGCGATTTCTGGCACATTGCCAAAATACTGATTACTATTTATGTAAACTCTTTCAGCATTAAACTCTACTTTTACCACTTTATCAGTTCCTTCTATCTGAAAAACAGTTAAAATATTTTTTAATAATGTGCAGTACATTAGATATAATTCTCGGAGCACTTTTCCACTCTCTGCCAATTTTTCAAATTGCTTTTTACTTTTTGGATAAGGAATTCTAGGAAAATCAATTTTTAAAAATTCTTTATATTTATTTCGATAATCTGAAGTGTATAATATTGCGTATACATAATCAAATATTTGTGTATCGCTAGCGCTTTCAACTTTATCAGTAAAAATTTTAACTATCTCTGAATTAAGGTTTGAAGTGATGTCTCCATCGTCGAAGTATAAACGAAGCGGTGCGATGCTTTCGCTCCCCTTGTTGTCAGACCTGATATAACCATCTGCCATAATATGATTCGATACAAAATAATAACTTTGTGTATTACCTGCTTGTTGTCTTCGAAATACTAAACCATAATTTTCATTGTTCAAAAAATGTTTCATGTGTTCTTTCCTCGACCTCTCAATGAAATTGTCATCGTAATAGATCCAGCGATTGTCAAATGGGCGATAAGAAATTTTAACGATATTGTCACCGTCAAAGTGTCTATTGATAACTTTTGCAATTTTCCAGTTTGATTTTTCTTTGAGATTGAATTTAGTTATAGCTTCATTTGGGGTAGAATTTAAAAAGTTCTGAATGCGACTCTCTAACACATTTCTATTTTGATCTATTACAAATTTGTCTCTGGAGGTTACAATGCCCACATTTATTTTTTTGAAGAAACTAGAAAGAGAGAACCCTTCATGGTATTTTTTGCTAAGACTATTGTCACGGACAATAAATTCATAATTTGGGGCAGAAAGTTTAATTCTCTTCCATTTCGTTGAACCTACTGAACTATTGTTCAATTCTATATATTTATTCTTTCTTGACCCAAACATGTCTTTCGAGAATACTTCTGCTAGTTTTTTTCTACCGCCATTTTTTATGGCTATAATGATAGAAACACCTGTTTTGATATCAAAAACATTTTCATCTTTACTACCGTCGGGGGAAACTTCTTTTTTGTTTGAATTACCATGCAGATCAAGTATGTATATTTTGTCAAAAGTTTTTGCAAGGTGCCACCGCATCCCTCGAAATGTTGGATTATCTAAATACCCATGTGCTGTAATCATTCCAATAATACCCTCTTTGTTCTTTTCAACAAATGACTCAGCGAATCGTAAAAACTTAACGTAGTCATCGTTGAGCCATTTTGGGTTTCGTTCTTGTAATTTTTGCTTTGAATCAGGCTCATACTTGTACACATCATTTTCCCTGTAGTGAGGATTTTGTGACTCACCAGAATATGGTGGATTACCAAGTACTACCATAATTGGTTTTTTGTTCTTAATGATTTCTGCAGCTTCGGCTTCTTTTGTAATAGCATGGGACAAACCTATTTGAGCAAACAACGTATGTTCGATCTCTGGTGCTTCTTCAAGTGAATTTGCTAGGTACACTCCAAGACGTTTTTCAAAATCTTCTAATCCTTTATTCTGAAGATTGAGACCAAGTTTCAAATGAGCAATTGTGTAAGAGGCCATCATTAGTTCAAACCCATGAATTCTAGGGAGCAGATCATCATTTACGTAACTTTTCCATCTACCTTCTTGGCCTTTAAATTTGGAATGGATTTGGTTGATCACCTCATTTAGAAATGTTCCCGTACCTGTTGCAGGATCCAAAACCTGGACGCGATGGATTATTTGTTTAATATTGTGGACTTGTTGTTTAACCGTACGCTCTATTTTAGAAGAATCAGCTAAACCTTTATCTAAACCAAATTCGGTTCTCAAAAGCTCATCAACCGAGCGAACAATAAATCTAACAACTGGCAACGGAGTGTAAAAAACTCCAAGCTCCACCCTTTGTTTTGGATTATATTCCTTCAAAAAATCTTCATAGAAATGAATAACCGGATCAGGCAATTCTTTGTCGTCTCCGAATAGCCCGAGTTGCTTCGAATACTTATCCATAATTTTATGAACATCACTACAAGAAAATACTTCACAAAGTTCATTTACGATTAACTTTAGTCTTTTGTCAAAACTTGCTCCAGCAATGTGATCAAAAAATGTTTTTAAAAACGGGTTTGAGTCAGGAACAAGGTCGCGTGCTTCTTCTCGCGTGAATGTCTCAAGTGTGTCATCGTGATATCTGGCTATAAAAAGACCATAAACGAGAGTTTGAGAATACATATCGGCAAAACTATCTTTGTCTAAATCATGCAGTAACAGTTTCTTTATGACTTCGTAAATACTTTCCAATTCCTGATTTTTTTCTGATTTGTTTTTAAGAAAGTGCCTTATGTTATCTCGAATTCTTCTTGCTTTGCCACCCATTGTTTTTGCTAATTGTAAGCCGCTTGTAATTGGTTGAGGACTGCCAGCCATGAATTGTTTTAGTGAATTTTCTAAATGATCAAGATTTTCATTAATAAATGCAATGCCACCATGTTCCAATCTTCCGATAGATATGGTTTCAATTTTCTCACCATTTTTTAAAAAACGAAATTCCAAGTAATTTGTCAATACAAGGTTAGAATACCCGTAGTACCTTTTTAATTGCTCCGAAGTTTCGACTTTATCGAGATCAGCATTGAGATCTTTGGTTTCCATGTGGCCAAGAATTAATTCTCTTGTTTTCATTACAATAATATCTGGTGCACCATGTTCTGAGTGTTTTGGATCATTCAGCACAGAAATATGAGAATCTTGTTTGATGTTGTCCAATAATTTTTTCAGTGCTGGACGATATGCATGTTCTCCGGCAATACCGGATTGATACATTTTTTGAATTTCAGCAACATATAATTGAATATTTTCCATAACCAATATCCTATTTTGAAGTTTACCTTAATAATTAATGCTTATATACTAGCACTTTACGCTTAAAAATCAAGCTCGTTTATCTCCAAAAATCTAACGGCTCACAATAATTTATGTGAGCCGTTAGAGTATTTAGCATTTTACTGACTTACAGATACTTCTACTTCTTCCTTCTCTTCAAGTCTCCTTCATGTCCGTGACTTGGTTTTACTTTTTTTCTAGTCTTCTTTCTAGAATCGACATTTAAAGACTTGCCGATGTTTGTAATATCGACAAATCGGCCTTTTTTATCCCTCTCTGCGTAGAACGACTTACCTTTGATTTTTATAATGTCTCTTTTACTCATTCAAATCACCACCTCTCTAAAATATAAACCTTTGATGCCCTGCCATTATGGACTACTCCACGTGTTCGTGGGTAAATTGTAACATAATTGAAGTTCAAAATACAGGGAACAAAATACCCCTCAGTCATTCAATCACATTGCTAGTGAATGATTGATTTTTGTTATTATATATGATAATATCACCTTGCTTGTCTGTGCAAGGAGGCAAAACAATGCATCGATTCGTACTGACTTCACATAGCCGTTTACCCGGAGTTGAAATTGTCGAAGTATGGCGTGGTTCAGACATGGTAGCAGTCATATATCCGTCTGAACTAGGGATCAAGGTTGTCAGTAAGCATCTGCGTGGAGACGATAGTGATATCGAAATTGATAGCTCGCCTCCCGTTCCCGCGATACTGATTAACTTCGATCCAGAATAAGCTGACATTGGCGTACCGGATACCACCCAGCAGGGTGGTTTTCTGGTCTATTTCATCATCTCCCTTCAAAGGTGGGCAGGCTTAAATTTATATGAGCTTATAGAATTATTATTAATAAAACACTAACCGAAGCACATGGTACCCCCGGTAGGATTCGAACCTACGACGCCCGCCTTAGGACGGCGGCGCTCTATCCACTGAGCTACGGGGGCATATATAATTTAAATACTTAACTTTCTATATTATATCATCTTGAAAAGATTGTAAATATAGCCTAAAAGTGTTACCATTTTGCTAGATAATTAAATTGGGGGTCAAGATGAAAGAAAATGTTAGACTTACAATTTCAGGATGGACAATTCTCAAAGTAGCATTGGTTCTTATTGGTCTCTATTTTCTATTTCTAATTAGAGATGTGATCGCTCTATTTTTTATCGTTCTAGTTCTATTTGCGACTTTTTCACCTATAGTTTATAGATGGTCAAAAACGATAGGAAGAATAGGCGCAGTGGCCTTTTTGCTTATATTGCTTTTAGCTGCGGCAGCTTTGGGAGTTTACATTATTATTCCTCCAGTTATTGACCAAATTCAGGCATTGGCTCAAAGAATTCCAGATATTGCTAATCAATATTCATACGTTAAGGAATATGCACCAAACATAGAGGATAGCTTATCGGAATTTCTAAATAGATTTGGTGATATATCGCAAGGTGTACTTGCTTTAACTGCGAATTTATTTGGTGGATTGATTACTTTTATTACTGCAATTGTACTTTTTGTGTATTTACTTTTAGATGAAAAGATTATAAAAAACTTTGTAGTCTCTCTGTTTCCATCAGAGCACAGAGATGGCATCACAAATGTTCTTCGAAAAGTTGCTCAAAAACTTGGTGATTGGTTCAGAGGTCAGATAGTTTTAGGCATAATAGTGGCAATTCTTGATCTGATAGGGCTTCTTATCATAGGTGTTCCATATGCCTTAACACTAGCTATTATCTCTGGATTTTTAGAGATAGTTCCAGCCGTTGGGCCTATCGTAGCAGGGATTATAGCAGCTTCAATAGCACTTACAGACTCTCCTTTAAAGGCATTGCTCGTAATTATCCTTTATATTGTAGTGCAACAACTGGAAAACAATATAATCGTACCTAAAGTAATGCAAAAAGTAGTTGGACTTTCTCCGATAATTATAATATTGACAATATTGATCGGGGCTAAACTTATGGGAATAGTTGGCGCCATGATCGCAGTTCCTATAGCAGCAACAATCGCCGTATTGGTTCAAGAATGGCCAACTATTAGAAAGTATTTAACATCACATGAGTAAAGACTCAAGTAAATCCTATTTGAATAAAAAAGCTCGTTTTGACTATGTAATTGAAGATAGTTTTGAAGCCGGTATAGTTCTAACTGGAGAAGAGATCAAGGGGATTAGGGCAGGGCGTATAAATATGACATCATCATACGTTAAAATAATTGGTGGCGAGTTGTTTTGGCTTGGTGGTGACATAAAAGTTCTTAACGGTGAAAATCAAAGAACTAGGAAACTTCTAGTCAAAAAGAGTCAAATAAAAAAACTTATTGGAAAAACTTCAGAAAAAGGATTAACTTTACTAGCTCTGAAATTGTACATTACTCGAGGTAAGGCAAAGCTCGAAGTAGGAATCGGTCGAGGGAAGTTAAAAAGAGACAAAAGAGAAGAAATTAAGAAGAAAGATGTAATTCGCGATCAAAGTCGCATGATAAAGTAATGAAATTATAAACTACTTGACATTAGAAATTGCCTAATATATTATGTATATAACATGGAAATTGAAAAGGGTTAGTGTTTGTTGTTGACAAGCACTAATTTACGTGCTATTATAAATCCATAAAGATTATATTCTTTTCAAAAGCAAAATTGAAAAGAAAAAAGCAAAGTTAGGCTTAATGCATCAAGGGCAACCGCAAGGCTAGAAAAATTTCATTTATTCCCAATTCACACGGGGATATTTTCTATTGTTGGCTAAACAAGGAGTTAAATGGGTTTGAAAACTAAAGTTGCAAGTAGAATAGTTCCAAGAATCGAACATAAGTTCGAAGAATTACCCAACCTAGTAAACATTCAGCTAAGTTCTTATGCTTGGTTTTTCAAAGAGGGATTTCGAGAACTCTTAGACGAAATCTCACCAATTGAAGACTTTACAGGAGATAATTACTCTCTCTCTTTTGCTGATTATTATCTTGAGAAACCCAAAGTAGATGAGATAACAGCCCGTGAAAAGAACTTGACCTATAAGGCCTCTGTAAGAGTAAAAGCAACTCTACTAAACAAAAAAACTGAAGAAATCAAAGAAGGTGAGATATTCTTTGGTGACTTTCCTCTAATGACAGCTAGAGGAACTTTTATTATAAATGGAGTTGAAAGAGTAGTCGTATCTCAGATCGTTCGATCATATGGAACACTGCTTACAAACAATAAAGTAAACGGAAAAAGCTGTTTCGGTGCAAAGATAATCCCTTCGCGTGGCGCATGGCTTGAGATTGAAACAAATTCAAAAAATGTAATTACTGTAAAGATTGATAGAAAAAGACGAATACCGATAACAACACTTCTAAGAGCTCTTGGAGTTGCAAATGATGATGAGATTAAATCTCTATTTGCGGATGTCGATGTTGACGATGAGAATCAATACATAGAGTCAACTTTAGCTAAAGATCCAGCAAAGAATCACGAAGAGGGGCTGGTTGAAACTTATAAAAGAATTAGACCGGGTGATTTGGCCACTCCAGAATCTGCTAAAATCTTTATTGAGACAATGTTCTTCAATCCAAAACGATATGACTTGGGTCGTGTTGGACGATATAAGATGAACATGCGTCTTAACTTAGATGTAGAAAATATACCTGAAAACAGAGTTTTTAGAAAAGAAGATTTAATTGAGATTATAAAAGAGATAATTCGATTAAATAATACTCCCGGTGCAGAGGCTGATGATACCGATAACTTAAAAAACAGAAGAATAAGAGCAGTTGGGGAATTGGTTCAAAACAGAGTTCGAGTCGGACTACTTAGAATTGAAAGAATTGTTAAGGATAGAATGAGTGTTGCGGATCCCGAAGAGATCACTCCTCAAGGATTGGTCAACTCTCGTCCAATTGTTGCCGCCTTGCAAGAATTTTATGCTTCTTCTCAGTTAAGCCAGTTTATGAATCAGACAAATCCGCTTGCGGAACTTGAACATAAGAGAACCTTAGCAGCTACTGGTCCTGGTGGTCTTTCAAGGGAACGAGCAGGCTTTGAAGTTAGAGATGTTCACGTTTCTCACTATGGAAGAATATGTCCTATCGAGTCACCTGAAGGTCCAAATATTGGACTGGTAAGCTATATGGCCAGTTATTCAAAAGTAAATGATTATGGATTTTTGGAGACACCGTATCGAAAAGTTGAAGTTAAAAATGGCAAAGCAAAGGTTACTGACAAAATAGTTTATCTTGACGCTGGAACGGAAGCCAGACACATTATCGCTCCTGCTTCAGTTGTATTAGACAATCAAGGATTCATTAAAAAAACAGATGTCATCGTAAGAAAGCACCAAGAACCAGAGATAGTCAAAAGAACTGAAGTTGAATACATGGATGTTTCTCCAAAGCAGATCGTTTCGATCGCAACAGCACTTATTCCATTTGTTGAGCACGACGATGCTGCTCGCTCTATGATGGGCTCAAATATGCAACGTCAAGCAGTACCGCTTGTTCGACCAGACTCTCCAGTAGTTGGAACTGGTATAGAAGCACAAGCTGCTCGTGATTCAGGTCAGATTCTGGTCGCTAGAGAAGATGGTGAGATTACTCATACATCATCAAAACTAATTCGGGTTAAGGACAAAAAACGCGAAGAACACGATTATCAATTAGAGAAATTCGCAAGATCAAATCAAGGTACTGTCATAAACCAAAAGCCTACAGTTGTTTTAGGCCAAAAGATTAAAAAAGGTCATGTTTTGGCTGATTCTTCTGCTACGCAAAATGGCGAGTTAGCTCTTGGTCAAAATCTAACAGTTGCCTTTATGTCTTGGGGTGGTTGCAACTACGAAGATGCGATTATTATCTCTGAGAAACTGGTGAAAGAACATATTCTTTCTTCAATACATATTGAAAAATACACAATTGAGGTACGAGATACAAAGCTTGGACCTGAAGTCTTAACTCGCGACATTCCAAACGTTTCTGAAGAGATGCTCTCAAACTTAGATGAAATGGGAATTATTACAGTTGGATCAGAAGTCAGAAATGGAGACATCCTAGTTGGAAAGATTTCTCCAAAAGGTGAAACTGAATTAACATCTGAAGAAAAACTTTTAAGAGCGATTTTTGGAGAGAAAGCAAAAGATGTTCGAGACTCTTCTTTGAGACTTCCCCATGGAGAAAAAGGAAAGATTATTGGAGTTAAAATATTCTCAAAAGATAATGGCGACGAGCTACCTACTGGAGTATATCAGTTGGTAGAAGTATCGGTAGCGCAACTTAGAAAGATATCTATCGGAGACAAACTTGCTGGAAGACACGGAAACAAAGGTGTGATTTCTACTATTTTGCCTGAAGAAGATATGCCATATCTTCCAGATGGACGACCGGTTGATATTGTCTTAAATCCTCTGGGAGTAATATCTCGTATGAACATTGGTCAGATTCTTGAAACACATCTTGGATGGGCTGCACAAGAAGGAGGCTACAAGATAGCTGCTCCTGCATTTGAGGGTCAATCAATAGAAGAGATTAAAAGACGACTTAAAGAGCAAAACCTACCAGAAAGTGGCAAGATCAAGTTGATTGATGGCCGATCTGGTTTGGAGTTTGATAGAGAAGCTACAGTTGGGGTTATGTACATTCTTAAACTTCACCATTTGGTGGATGATAAAATGCACGCAAGGTCAGTAGGACCTTACTCAATGATTACTCAGCAACCTCTTGGTGGAAAAGCTCAATTTGGTGGACAAAGGTTTGGTGAGATGGAGGTTTGGGCACTTGAAGCTTACGGAGCGGCGCACACTCTTCAAGAAATTCTTACAATCAAGTCAGATGATGTTATCGGAAGAAGTAAAGCATATGAAAATATTGTAAAAGGTGAAGAGATTCATAAGCCGACATTGCCTGAAGCATTCAATGTTATGGTCAAAGAACTTCAAAGTCTGTGTCTGCAAGTAACTCTTGAAGCGGATGAAGATGCAATCTTAACTAAGGAAGAAGAGATTATAAAAGCAAAAACAGATGAAGAGTTAGCTGCGAAAGCAGAACTTGAAGATACTGAAAATGAAGATGCAGAAGAAGAGAAGATGGATGAAGTATTGACTGAACTTGCAGCTGAACAAACAAAAGTCGAGGAAGATATTGTATCCGAAGAAGTAGAAGAGGAGAAATAATGGCCAAAGAACGTGTAGAGATAAAAGATGCCCCAACAGTAGCTAACTTCGATGCAGTTAAAATTCTGGTTGCATCTCCAGAAACCATTTTGTCGTGGTCACATGGTGAAGTAATCAAGCCAGAAACAATAAACTATAGAACCCAGAAACCGGAGAGAGATGGACTTTTCTGTGAAAAGATCTTTGGTCCGACAAAAGACTGGGAATGTTATTGTGGAAAGTATAAAAAGATTCGATACAAAGGGATTGTTTGTGACAAATGTGGAGTAGAAGTAACAAGGTCACAGGTAAGACGTGTTCGAATGGGACATATTGATTTAGCTGTATCTGCAGCGCATATTTGGTATTCTAGAGGTACATCTCCTGTGGTTGCACAAGTACTCGACTTAACCTCAACTAACCTTGAAAAGATCATATACTTTGCATCATTTGTGATTATGGAAGTTGATGAAGGAATCAGACAAGCTTCCCTAGAAGGCGTAGAGGCTGAGTACAAAGATTATATTAAAGAGATTAAAGAGTCTGATCCGAAAGTTTCTGAAGCCTCAAAAGAGCTAAAAAAGCAAAAAATTGATGCCGCCTATAAAGAGATTAAGATTGAACTAACAAAATTAAATCTTAAAGACACAATCTCTGAAAAGCGATTCCATGATTTGACCTTGAAATATGGTCAAATCATAAAAGTTGCAATCGGTGCTGAAGCAATTTTAGAACTACTCAAAAAAGTTGATCTCGATGTTGAAATTAAAATTTCAGAAGAAAGACTTGCAAAAGACAAAGGCCCAAACAGAAGAAAGATTTTAAAGAGAATTCGAACTCTCAGTTCACTAAAATCTGCTGAGGTTAAGCCTGAAGACCTTATCTTAAGCCGAATTCCAGTTATCCCACCAGATCTTCGCCCAATGGTTCAGCTTGATGGTGGAAGATTTGCCGCATCTGATCTAAACGACCTATATAGAAGAGTCTTGAATAGAAATAACCGTCTTAAGCGACTCATAGTACAGGGTGCTCCAGAGGTAATCTGTCGAAATGAAAAAAGAATGCTGCAAGAAGCCGTTGATGCCTTGATCGACAACTCTGCAAGAAAAGGAAAAGTAGCTTTCTCTGCCGGTGGAAAGAGAAAACTTAGATCACTTTCAGATATGATAAGAGGAAAACAGGGACGCTTTCGACAAAACCTTCTTGGTAAACGTGTCGATTATTCAGGACGTTCCGTAATTGTTGTCGGTCCAAATCTAAAGCTTCACCAATGTGGTATACCAAAACTTATGGCACTTGAGCTATTTAAGCCATTTGTAGTTGGACGCCTTATTAGAGATGGTTTTGTACACAATGTAAAAAATGCTACACGACTAATTGAACGTGGAGAAGAGTTTGTATGGGATATACTAGAAGACATCACAAAAGATCACAAAGTTCTTCTAAACCGTGCTCCAACACTTCACAGGCTTGGAATACAGGCCTTTCAGCCAGTTCTTATTGAAGGAAAAGCAATTCAGGTACACCCGTTGGTATGTCCAGCTTTCAATGCTGACTTCGATGGTGATCAAATGGCTGTTCATGTTCCACTTTCTAAACAGGCTAGGATCGAAGCTGACGAGATTATGCTTTCTAGCAAGAACCTTTTGAAGCCTGCATCTGGAGAGCCGATCGTTTCTCCTGAGCTTGATATAGTATTTGGTATCTATTATATGACTATGGAGAAAGATGCAAAAAAAGGAAATGGAAGAGTATTTGTAAGTAGCAACGATGCAATTTCTTCATATGATCGAGGAGAACTTGAACTTCACTCAAAGATTAAAGTAAAAATTGAAAATGGAAAGGTAATTAATACTACTTTAGGAAGAGTTTTGTTCAATGAAACTTTGCCTTCAGGCGTAGAATTTATAAATGATATCTTAAATAAAAAGAAGATCAAAACTTTGGTCTTTAGTGTTTATCAAAAATTTGGAAAAGAAGCGACTGCAAAGCTAGTTGATGATATTAAAAAGCTTGGTTTTAAATACGCTCAAAAGTCCGGCATAACTTTCTCTGTTGACGACATTAACGTTCCAGAATCAAAAGATGGTATTTTGAAAGAAGCCGAGGAAAAAGTTAACATTATTGAACACCAATATCAAAAAGGATTTTTAACTCCAGAAGAAAAATACACTAAAACTGTTGAGCTATGGATGGACACATCTTCAACAGTCGAGGCTGAAATGTTAAAGAATTTTAAAAAAGATAATGACATATATATTGTTATGAATTCGGGAGCTAGAGGTAATGCATCACAGCTTCATCAGATTGCAGGAATGAAAGGCATGGTTGCAGACCCTACTGGTAACATTATTGAACTTCCCATAAAGTCAAACTTCAAAGAAGGTTTAAGTGTTTTCGAATACTTTGTATCAACTCATGGATCCCGTAAAGGACGTGCAGATACTGCTCTTAGAACTTCAGAAGCAGGGTATTTGACAAGAAGACTTGTAGATGTCGCACAGGATTCTGTAGTTACAAAAGAAGATTGTGAAACTTCTGAATTTAGAACTATTAGAAAAGAATTTTACACATCACTAGGTAAAGATTGGAAAGAGCACTTAACTGGAAGAGTCCTTGCAAAATCTGTAGCAGGAGTTAAGCTAGGAACGCTGATGACTAAGGAAGATGCCGAAAAGATTGATAATGTAACTTCTGAAGCTGAAATTCGATCACTTCTGTACTGTCGAGCGAAAAGAGGAATCTGCAAATTTTGTTATGGGCAAGATCCTGCATCTGGCGGACTTATCGAAGTTGGTTCAACTGTGGGAATTGTGGCTGCTCAAGCGATTGGAGAGCCTGGAACTCAGCTTACTATGAGAACTTTCCATACTGGAGGAGTAGCAGGAGAGGATATCACATCTGGACTTCCTCGTGTTGAAGAGATTTTCGAATCACGAACGCCAAAGATGCCTGCAATTATTTCTGAAGCAGAAGGAGTGGCAACGATTGAAACAGATAAAAATTCTAATACGATTACAGTTTCAGGTCGTTCTGAATTATCTCAAGCTTATGTTTTGCCAGCAGAGTATAAGTTTGTTGTAAAAAACGGCAGTAAAGTTAAAGCCAAACAAACCATAGCAGAATCTGATAACAAAAAACCTATTCGTGCAAACAATGGTGGTGTTATAAAGATTAACAAAAATGAAGCTATTGTATCCGGTCCTGGAAAAACTTCAACAAGTTACTCAGTGTCAAATTTAGTGAGTCTCAAATTCAGTGATGGAGATATGATCAAAAAAGGAGATGCCTTGACTGAAGGTCACTTCGATCTTGCTGATGCGATAAAGCTAAAAGGTGTTGAAGAGACTCAAAATTATATAATCGAGGAAACACAACAAATCTATGAGTCACAGGGCCAAAGCATTAATGATAAACACGTTGAGATCATAGTTAGACAGATGCTTTCAAAAGTCAAAATCACCACAACTCCAGAAAAATCAGAGTATATGGTAGGCCAAGTTATAGATTTCTTGGATGTTATACGAGAAAATATAAAACGAGAACAAAAAGGTAATAAGAAGATTGAGTTTGAAAGAATTATTATGGGAATTTCTCGAGTAGCTCTTCGAACCAAGAGTTTCCTTTCTGCTGCATCGTTTATGGAAACAACTTCAGTTTTGATTGACGCTGCTATCTCTGGAAAGACAGATGAGCTAAAAGGACTAAAAGAGAACATAATCATCGGAAAACTAATCCCAGCTGGAACTGGATATGAAGGGTAACCTTTGACATTCAGCTTCAAATATGATAAGTTGTTCAGGTATTATTAAAAATCGATAGCTATTAACTAGATTACATGCCAACAATAAATCAACTCGTTCGTAAAGGACGAAAAAAAGTACAGAAGAAAACTTCAACTACTGCTATCAAGCACACGTTCAACCACAAAAAGAACATACCAGTAGTGATAAATAAAGGTTGCCCACAAAAACGGGGAGTCTGTATTAAGGTTGGCACACTTACTCCAAAAAAACCTAACTCAGCGCTTCGAAAATACGCTAGAGTAAGGCTAACAAACGGAGTTGAGGTTAATGCATACATTGGCGGGATTGGTCACAATTTGCAAGAACACTCAGTAGTACTTATCAGAGGTGGTCGAGTGAAAGATCTTCCCGGTATGCGATACCACATAGTTCGAGGAAAGCTTGACTTAGAGGGTGTTAAAGATAGAAAGAAGAGTAGAAGCAAATACGGTGTTAAGAAAAGTTCAGAATAGGTTGTAGCTGGTAGCTTCTTAGCTACTTAGGGAAGAAACTGATACAAACTGTTTAACTATAAATAACTAACTAATAAGCCAAAAAGCTATCGTGCTAATAAGCTGAATATTATGCCAAGAGGACATACTAAAACCAAAAAGAAAACAATCGAACCGGACAAAGTTTACGGTTCTGCTTTAATTACCAAACTTACTAACTACATAATGCTAGATGGTAAGAAAACTGTTGCACGTAAAATAGTAACTGGGGCTTTTGATACTGCAGCTAAAAAGCTTGAGATGAAACCACTAGATGTTTTAGAAACTACTATCAAAAATGTTGGACCACTTGTTGAAGTTAAAGGAAAAAGAATTGGTGGTGCTAACTATCAGGTTCAAGTAGAAGTAAATAAGCAGAGAAAAATTGTTCTAGCATTTCGTTGGGTTCTAGAAGTTGCGAGAAAGAAAAAAGGAAAGCCAATGCAAGAAAAACTTGCAGATGAACTGATCGCAGCATGCAAAAATGAAGGTTCAGCGGTCAAAAAGAGAGAAGATATTCATAGAATGGCTGAAGCAAATAAAGCATTTGCCCACTTTGCACGATTCTAAAAAACAAACATATAACAAAAAAGCCCCAATGGGGCTTTTTTGTTTGAATACTCTATATTTTTATCCTACAAATGTCAGAGCTTTGCCAGATTTATTTCCTCGTCCTGTTCTTCCAATTCTGTGAACATAATCATTATATGTCATAGGAACTGTGTAGTTGATGACGTGAGAGACGTCGTCTATATCAAGACCTCTTGCGGCAACATCAGTCGCAACCAAGATTTTACAATTGTCATTTCTAAAAGCAGTTAAAGACCTTTGTCTCTGATTTTGTTTTTTATTTCCATGAATTGATTCAGATCTATGGCCAGACTTGGAAAGATCTATCGCAAGCTTCTCAACTTCCCTTTTTGTTTCAGTAAATATCAGCACTTTTTGAAGCTCTGGTTTACGAAGTAAGTCAGTTAAAACTCCAAACTTTTTTGACTTATCATTGCATCTTACAACATCTTGTAACACATTTGCGGCTGTGTCTCTTGTCTTTACCGCAACAGTCACTGGATTGTTCAGAAATTTGTTAACCAATACTTTTATTTTTTCAGGTATTGTTGCAGAGAAAAACAAAGCTTGTCTTTTTTGTGGCAATACATTTAATATGGCTGTGATTTCATTGACAAATCCCATATCAAGCATTCGATCAACTTCATCAAGTACAATGTTTGAAAATGAGTTGAATTTGATAAGCCCTCTGTCTGAAAGATCTTTTAGCCGTCCAGGGGTTCCTATTACAAAATGAGGGTTTCTTTTCAAACCCTGAATTTGGCGTCCAATTGGCATTCCACCAACACAAATTTGAGAATAAATTCTCATCTGGTTTGCAAAAGCACGAAGCTCATTGTCTATCTGAATAGCAAGCTCTCTTGTAGGCGCTATCACTATTACTTTTTCGTGTTTGTTCTTATATACTTTTTCAATTAATGGCAGAAGGAACGCAGCAGTTTTGCCCGTTCCTGTATTTGCAAGGCCAATCAGATCACTACCTTCCATAATTGGTTTTATTGATTTGTCCTGAACAGGAGTTGGGAAGAGATATCCTCTTTTATCTAAATTTATCTGTAATTCTCTACAAAATCCAAAATCACGAAAAGTATGAGTTGCCTCATAATTTGATGTAGTTTCGTTGGAAACTTCACGTTGGATGAATCTGTTAGGATCAATCTTCTCACCACGAGGACGCTTAGAGTTACGTTGCCCCACATTGCCGCTGTTTCTTCTGAAAGATCCGTATCTGTTTTGACCGGAAGAATTCGTATTATTTCTTCTTTTGCTACCGCTAGATCGTCTACGGTTTGATTGAAAACCACCATTTCTTTTAACGCCAAAATTAGATTTGGCTCTTCTTCTGTTTTGCATCTAAACTTTCTGCAACGAAAAAATCCGAAGCATTACTTGTAAATCGATTGTCTCCCCAAGGGAGGATTGTCGTATAGAACATCGAAATACAATTGCATTCGGAAAACTATAGAACAATTTTAACAACTCATTAACTATACCATATATAGAAATATAATGCAAGTACGAAATAGTATTGATGTATATTATTCATTTGGCAAGTAAGTAGTGGTTGATATTATGTATGCTCAAATGTATAATTGTAGTAATTTGAATATATTGATAAATAATCGGGGGCTAATGTGCTACATCAATAAAATATTAAACTAATGAAAGGCAAACTATGACGAAAGAGAAAGTTGAGAATTGTTGCACGCCAAAGAAGGGTGGAATGGCACATGGCGGTGCAGGGGTTTATTGTTTAGGAGCAATAGGTGCTGCTGTTTACTTCATTCAAAATGCAGAGACATTTTGGTGGGGAGTTTTAGGAGTACTTAAAGCTTCGGTATGGCCTGCACTTTTGGTTTATAGATTGTTTGAGCTGGCTAGCTAAACTTTATCCTTTACAAAATAAAATTGTTTATACTAGAGTAATTATTTTTGGACTCTGTATTTTTCTGTAGTTGTGATTATGCTGTCTGTAAGATAAAATCTAAAATAATATGCTAGAATGAGTTTGATAGGTATTATTGATATCAAATTAATGGGAGGAAAAATGAAAAAGATTTTACTAACTATAGCCGTAGGGCTTATGGTATTTTCAGTATCGCCAGTACAAGCTGCCGACAGCCAAGGAGAATTGCCGACTTGGTATAATTACGCCACGGAGTGGATCAGTTTGAATATATTTACTTGGAAATCGGAGTCGAAAGTGAAATTATTGGATGATCTGGCCACAAAACGAGTTAACGATATACAGACAGCAAACGAGATTGGTTCTGATGAGGAGATATCAACATTGGCTGATCGTTATTTACAGATTAAGGAACAGGAGTCTAATTGGATTGAAACTAAAAATATCTCGATTGAGACTATGAATATGGTTGCTACACGCGAAATGGAAAGGCAGAGGATTCTATCGAGAATACGT
>CAZAOA010000001.1:101171-118195 GCA_964486765.1 uncultured Candidatus Saccharibacteria bacterium | reverse complement strand
AGGCGGGTGAGAGGAGTATTAGATCTAAATATTTATTGCAATAGATAATGTAGATATAGCTGTCCATCGACAACCCAAAAACTATCAAATTGGGGCTTTTTTGATTGACAATAAAAATTAATATAGATACTATTCATAGTGAACGAGTGTTTTCGCGAGAAAAGAAAGGGCGGTGGCACAGTGGAGCTCCTCGAAGCATTGAAAAAGAAGTTCGCCAAGAGAAGTTTCAACATAGTAGCTGTTGTCGGGATTTCCACCGTTGGTAACGACAGGGTTGGTCAGCCAGTGACGGGCGCTGACGGAAGACCGAACGCAATCGCCGTTCGATGAGAAGGGAGCGTACTTCTCATTCGTGTTAAGGACGGAAAACTGGTTGTCGAGAACGTCGTCTGCTAAGTCCATCGACACAAGCAGACAAAACAGAAGAACTCCGGGATACTGGAGTTCTTCGCTGTTATATAAAATGTTCTTAACCGTGCAAATCCGTGTTCATGTTCCGTGAGGTTACGCTTGATTTGGGGGTGTGTAAGTATATTTGGAGTGTAAAAATAATTTCAATTATATAGCCATAATTTACATACATAAAATTGTCAATTCCATACAATATAAATCGAATCTGTGGATAAGTGTGTGTTGTTATTCGGTGTTTGTTCGGTTATGATAAATATGGAGGGAGGCGAAAATTGCCTTCTTTTTATGAAAGGAAAACATGGCAAAAGAAAAAAACAAGTAAGCGAGTATCAAAGATTGCTTCAAGTCAGTTGAGAAATAAAAAAACTGGCAGAAAAGCAAAATCAACCGCAGGAAGTGCTCTTACACAATACGAGCCAACTAGAAGAAAACGTATAAAGAATTGAAAAACTGGCGAGAGGTAGTGTTACAATCACTGCCTCTGGTCGACATGTATATATAGTATTATGCAAATTTGAAAAACAATCAACAAAAGGAAGAATGCAAAATAGTTCTCCTAGCCGTTAGTCAATAGATAATAGTCGAATATATAACATTATAATAATTTGTGCAAATTTATGAAAACCAATGTCCCAGAAAATAATAAAACAGGATTGAATAGTGATCAACCATCTAGTTGTGAATTTGTTGAAAACGATGACGATCTAAGTGTAATAAATTCTTGTACAAACTATAGTGAACTTGGATCCTTGGATAATGTCAACTTCAATATGTCGACCACATCAATCCCATTAAATGAAATAATTAAAAACGGATTGCTTTCTGATGGCGATGACCATAATTCTACTAGTTTAACCACTATTCCATCATTAGGTGGAGGTTCATCAATAGGACATATCGATATTCTGAACAATAATGATTATTTAGAACCAAATCCAGGTATAACTATTGGAAATTCTGTTGTCAGTGCTAGTGGTATGACGGGTGGATATTTTAATATAAAAAACAAGTTGAATGCCGTTACGGCTGATCAAATCGATATTACTAATGGTATAGCATACGATAAATATGGCATTGAATCTGCCGGATTTTATGAACCAATAACTGCTGCGACATCAGTTATTGGTGATAGTGTTGTTAATGTAGCATCATCTGCTGGACATTTTGGAATATATGATGATGCAATAAGCTATGACATGGTAAAAGACCCAATTAATGCAACAGTGAATTTGTCCGCTGACTCAATTGGCATTGCCCAAAGTATTTTAAACACTGGCATCACTTCCGTTGGTGCTTCTGATTCATCAGAATCTATTCTATGTTCGAGCAATGCTCGAAATATCGGCTTTATGGGGGGCTTTGCAGTAGAAGCACTAGGAGCCTCTGCAGTCGCAATGCCATTTCAAATCGATCACATAAAACGCACAAATATATTGGAAGATAAGATTATTGTGCTAGAAGAAAAGATGGATAGAATAGCCAAAGAGAGAAAAGTTAACGAAGTTAGTAAAATCACAGAAGAAATACACTCAAGTTTGAAAGATATCAACCCTGAAATAGCAAGTTGCTTTCACGGCGCCATGCAAGCTTACTCGTCAGAAAACGAAGATAGGGTTACGCAAGTTGGCGTTTCGCTCGGTAGGGTAATAGAAGAACTCCCAATAGCACTGTCTCCAGATACAAAACTTGTCGGAGACAAAAAAGTAGATTCGGATCAATGTTTAAGAGACCACTTTGAAGGCCGCATAGGCGAAAAAGAGATGGAAACCGTAATTGAAGCACAGAGGTCACATTACTCCACATTAGCCACAATTCGACATCGAAATGAAATATCTAAAATATTTATTGATGACGATCACAGATTTGAGAGCCTCATTGTTACCATCGAAACACATATTTATACACTTATAGCATTAAACAATAAATGAGAGATATGGCAGTAGGACGCACATTGTTATGATAACAATAAACTTTCCCCATTTTGTCAACTGGGCAGATACACATTGCTGAGATTAATTATGAAAATACTAGATCAAATTAATATAGAAGAAAAAAGAAATGAATTTTTACAAGAGGCATCAGATCATTCAAAATTTTACCTTGAAAGAGCATTTTCTGAGTTTAATATTTGGCACCGAGTGATTGTGAAATACGATGATATTAAGAATCTGAGTATCGGCGCTTCTCCAACGAAAAATTACCCAACGAAATTATTTGAAGCGGCAAAAGAGCTTATTGATAATCCAGATCTAATCGGTAATAAGCAAGAAGGATTGAATCTTGAACAAGTAAAAATTTGCCTTGATGGGTTCGAAAAGAATGGAGTTGAGCTTGGAAATGTATTTATTTTAAGAGATTATCTAACAGGAAAAGACATGTACATAATTGATGGTATGCACAGACTAGTCGCGCATAGCTACATGGTATTGAAGGGTGATACTGAGTTTGAAGAATTCACAGCTTATTTTGGAGAAAAAACACAATGAAAGTTGAAGTTGGAATTGATATAAAGAACTACTTGGGTTGATTTTGGGGGAGGTATACTAGACCTAAATCCATCGGCTCACATAAATTTAACTGAGCCGATAGGATTTTTATACCAAAACGAGCTTGATTTTGGGTGTGTGATATTTAGGAATTATATCAACCTCTTGCGATAAACAATGGATTTAGTCGTAGTATCTAGATTAATACTGTATTATAATATTGTTATGGCTAGAATCAAAGACACACCACAAATAGATAGACCACGAGAAAGATTTCTTAAGAAAGGTCCTGATGCTCTATCTAAAAGTAACCTTTTGGCAATTTTGATCGGAAGTGGAATTAAAGGAAAGAATGTTCAAAAGCTTTCTCAGCAGATCATAAAAAGATTCGGCAAAAAGTTTTTAGAAGTTACTGTAGAAGATTTGAAAGATATTTCTGGCATCGGTCAAGCAAAAGCGCTACAAATTGTATCAGCAATTTCATTGGTAAAGCGGTACCATGCGGATGAAAATACGAACGAAATTGTAATCAAGAATTTTAAAGATGTTTTATCTTTAACACTTGATTTGAGAGAAAAGAAAAAAGAACACCTTATTTGTTTATACCTAAACGCAAGAAATGTTTTATTAAAAAAAGAAACTATTAGTATCGGAATAATCGATAAAACACTTCTTCATCCGAGAGAAATATTTTATCCTGCAACTGAACTAAATGCAGCAAGCGTTATTTTGGTTCACAATCACCCGTCTGGTAATTCTTCACCATCTAAAAAAGATAAAGAGATTGTAGATAAGATTTCCCAAGCTGGACAAATAATGGGAATTCCTGTTATCGATTTTGTTGTTATTTCTAGAAACGAGCAATATAGTTATTTCAATAAGCTTAATAAAAACAATAGAATATGTGATTATGTTGCAGACGGGATACAAAACACACTTTTTGACCTGTTGGCTATAGACAAACCCGATTACGAGATAAGTGCTGAAAAAATCAATGAGACCTACTTCCATATTCCACAAGTTAAGGCCAATCACTTTCAATTACACAATCGGAGATACATTGGTAATAAATATAAACTGATAGAATGGATTTTTTCAGTCATTGACAAAGAATGTAAAGGAAATTCATTTACAGATATATTTGCTGGCACAGGCGTTGTTTCAGCAGTTGCAAGCAAGCATTTTGATAATATTATTTTGAATGACTTCCTACATTCGAACTATGTTACTTACAGAGCATTTTTTGGCAAAGAAGACTGGAATCGAGATAAGGTCTATAGTATAATCAAGGACTACAATAACATAAATGGTGCCGACCTAGACGAAAATTATTTTTCACAAAATTTTGGAGGAAGATATTTTTCCGGAAACTCATCCAAAATTATTGGTTTTATTAGAGATAACATTAATGAAAATAAAAAACACCTTAACGAGAGAGAATACTATATTTTGATCACCTCACTACTTTTCTCTATCGATAAAATTGCGAACACTGTTGGCCACTATGACGCATATTTCAAAAAAGAATTTATCGAAGATAAATTCTTTATGAAACCGATTGATCCAGTTAATACAAAATCGATATCAATTTACAGAGAAGATGCGAACCTCTTTGCGAAGAAAATTAAATCAGACATTGTCTATATTGATCCGCCTTATAATTCCAGGCAATATAGTAGGTTTTATCATGTACTTGAAACGCTGACCAAATGGGATAAGCCGAAGTTGCATGGTGTTGCACTTAAGCCAGAACCCGAAAACATGAGTGACTATTGTCGCGTAAGTGCTAAAAATAGATTTTCCGAACTTATAAATGATATTAACGCAAAGTACTTAGTAGTGTCATACAACAACACCTATAATCCTAAAAGTAATTCTTCAAAAAATAAAATCACCCTTAACGAAATTAAATCTATTTTGAAAAATAGAGGTAAAACAAAAACCTTTGTGAAGGACTATAAACACTTTAATGCCGGAAATACTGATTTAAAGAACCATAAAGAATATCTATTTGTAACCAAAATCAACCATGAATAGTAAAATAGCCAGGTCTCCTTTATTTTATGTCGGAGACAAATATAAATTAATGAAACAGTTGCTTGTGCTTTTTCCTAAGAAAATCAATGATTTCTATGAGCCATTTATGGGTGGTGGTACAGTATTCTTAAACATTAAGGCAAACAAGTATTTCTTAAACGACATAGACAAGAATCTTATTAATATACATAAATTTCTAATAAGTAGCGCTAAGGATCCTAAAATATTTTTTAATAATGTTGAGGGATTAATTCATAAATACAAATTGTCTCGTTCGTATGAGAAGGATATCGTACCAGAATCTCTCAAAAAAGAATTTAAGAAGACTTTTTATGCAAGATTCAATAAAACAGGATATGAAGAATTAAAGAAACATGTTAATAAAAACAATGAGAATGACCCTCTTGTTCTATATATTTTATTAATATATGGATTTAACAGAATGCTAAGATTCAATGGAGGTGGAAAATTTAATTTGCCTGTTGGTAATGTTGATTTTAACAAAAACGTTGTGAGTGCTTTAAACAATTATTTTGATTTCGTGAAAAACAAAGATATTAGTATTTGTTCAAAAGACTATCGAAGATTTGTTAATAATATTAGTTATTCAAAAAATGATTTTATGTATATTGATCCACCATATATCATATCTGCGAGTGAGTACAACAAAATTTGGAATGAAAAGTCAGAATCAGACTTACTAGACTTAATTGACAAATTAACTAAAAAGAATGTTAGGGTTGCTTTATCGAACGTGACACACTACAATGGAAGCAAAAATGAATTGCTGATTGATTGGATGGATAAGTATAATGTACATAAAATCAAAAGTAATTACATCAGCTATCACAACAACAAAAAAAAGAATATTAAAGAGGTATTAATCACTAACTATTAAGCTCATGAACAAGCGACAATCTGAATATAAACCATTGTTGTTCACAACAACAATGAGAAATCCAGAACGATTAAAGGATTTTTTAACTGTTCTCTCCGCATATGACGGTGAAATTTTGACAAACAAAATTATAGATAAAGTTACGAAAACCTTGATTCAAAGGGGATTATACAAGCCGATGAAAAGCACCCCATCCGTAACAAATAAGTGGAAAAATAATATTGAACTTAGCAAGGCTGAAACCGAAAAAGTATTTTCCGAAAATCCACAAAGCCACAAAGAGGCGGGTTTTGAAAGAGGGTGGCCATCACGATTTGATACTTGGTTTAAAATTTCTAAAGAGCTCGGATTTGTTTGGTATTGGCCTGAAGAAAAAATCATATTTTCTGAAAGCGGGAAAATGTTGCTAAACAAGGAGAAGCCTGAAAACGAGTTAATGGTTTTTGCTAATGCTTTTGCAAAATACCAAAGACACAACCCTTTTCGTAGAGTTTTAAACAAAAACGTGCCCTTGATACTTCTAGTGCAAGTAATAGAATTATTGAATAATGACCCTGAATATCAAGGAGCGGGCATATCTAGATTAGAAATACCCCTATTATTGTGTTGGCAAAATGACAATGCGGAAAGCTTATACCGAGCAATAAAAAAATTGCGAAGTAATCATGGTTACTCACCAAGCAATGAAGTTGTACTTGAGATTTGTTATAGTTTGCTAAATGAAACAAAAAGAGATGATAACTCAATTTTAGGAGATTACCCTGATGACTTTATTCGTAAAATGCGCTTGACTGGTCTATTTTCCTTGCGTGGAGGTGGCCGTTATATTGACACAAACACAAAGGAATCCGCAACAGTTGATTATATATTGGAAAAATATATATCTTACAAAGAATTTGAAACTGAAAAAGAGTTTTTTGAATTTATCGGAAAAGTTGATCACCACTTGATTGAAACAATTTCAGTATTCAAAACTCCAGTTAAAACCACAAAAGCAGAATTGGAAAAATGGGCCAATTATTATGGATGGGAATCAATTAAATGTGAAATGCTTAATTTAGCGCAGAAAAAATCCTCAGAAGATGATATTTTAAAAATCATTGAGCAACCATTGAGATTAGAGTTTTTGACATCACTTGCGATTCTAAAAAAATTACCTAATGTTATTGTGAAACCTAATTTTGTGACTGATGACGAAGGATTGCCAACAAGTTTTGCTTCCGGGGGCAATCCAGACATTGAATGTCAAGAGGATCAGGACACCGTTTTAATAGAAGTGACTTTACTAACTGGAACCCAACAACATATTAGAGAATCGTTTTCAATTCACCGTCATCTTGAAGAATATGTGAATAATGATATAAAATCATATACTGTCTTTATTTCCCCAAAATCATTTATTGATACTGAGCGGTACTTCAAATTTATCAAAAAGGATGGTCTTGAAATAAGGGTATCAGACATTGATAAGTTTATAATTAGTCTTGAAACAAGAACAACATTAAACGAAGCAACAAAATTATAAATATAATTTAAAATACGTAGTTAAGCAACCATCAAAAAATACCGCTTTTTACGGTATTTTTTGTTATTGTCGGCATCTGCTGAGGAATTGTCCATTTTTTTGACTATGTAAATATTTCAAAATTTGACAAATATTATAGATAAGAGTATAATATACATATGGTGATGGAGGGCTTTTGAGCTCTCATATTTTTAAAAAGGAAGGAAATCATGGATAAAAAGAAATTTGCAAAACTGACAAAAAAGTACGTAGATGCCGATAAAAAATATAAAATGATCATATCAGAATACATTGGCTCAATTTGGGAACATGGCGTGTTAACAAAACCTTTAAAACCTATTAACCGTAAAGGGTTAGAAAGAATAAATAAAGCTGAATATGAGCTTGATCATTCACATTCAGTTTGGTTGGATGAGCTAAGAAAAAAATAAATTAAATTCAGAAATTGATATAGATTTAGGGGAAATAAATATACTTCAAAATTCAATTCAAGGATTAAAGGATAAAATCAGAAATTTGATTTTATAATTATGATTAGTAAAATCTCAAAACTCAAAGATTTCGGCATATTCCATGACTTTTCTTGGAAAACAGAACTTCCTGAATTCAAGAAATTCAATCTAATTTATGGCTGGAATAGAAGTGGAAAAACGACAATTTCCCGTGTTTTTGCGAGTTGTGAAAAAAAATGTTCTTACGACAAAGATAAATTCAAACAATACCCAGAAAACGGAGAATTTGAACTAAAAACGAGTGATGGAACGACTGTTAAAAATTCAGATGTCGCTACAAATGTTTTACCACTAAAAGTTTTCAATCAAGATTTTATTGATGAAAATATCTCTTTTGATCCTTCGGACTCGTGCAATCCGATTGTTAATGTGAGCGAGGAAGATATAAAGAGCAAAAAACGGCTTGAGCAGCTAAAGCTAGATAAAATTACACTTGGCAAAACATACGAACAAGCGAAAAATATTAAATCATCAAAAGAAGAAACAAGAAGAACTTTTCAAATTAGTTTAGGTCGAGAAATTGCAAATATTCTTTTTGATAAGTCATATAACAAGACAAAAACGGAAAACAAAATCAATAGTATTGGAATTGATAATTTCAGCGATAAAATTCTTTCCGACGAAGACAAGAAAATTTATGAAGCAATAAGTAAAAGTGAGGCTGGAAAATCTCAGACTGCACTCTCTGAATATCAATTATCTTTTTCTTTTGACGGTGAAAATATAGATAGCTTTTAGAATATTTTTGAAAAAGCTGGAAAATTGCTTAACAAAAAGGTTGTTTCGGAAACACTGGACAGATTAAAAAACGATCAAAATTTGAATAATTGGGTAAAGCAAGGTTTTGATTTACACAAATTGAAAGAAGAAAAAGAAAAGTGTCTGTTTTGCCAAAAACCACTTAATAATGACTTATTAGCTACGCTTTCAAAGCATTTCAGTAAAGACTATGAGAAATTACAAAGCTCAATAAATCGCTTAAAAAGTGAAGTATTAAAAATAAAAATATCAGAAATCGCAATAAAAAATGATGATCTTTATCCCAATCTAAAAGACAAATATACGGACAAAGCAAAAGAACTTAATAAAGGTATCAAAAAGATAAACACATGGATTGATGAGATAGTAAAAGTGCTTGAAGAAAAATTTAATAATCCGCTGCTAATCGTGGCAAATATAACAGAACCAGATGACTTTTTGACTTCATACAATAACACTATTGCAGAATTAAACAAAGCTATTGATGAGCATAATGAGAAAGTTAAAAATCACGCAAGTGAGGTTTTAAACGCTAGAGAAAAACTTGAATTGCATACGATTGCGACTGCTTTAGCAGAGCTAGACTATAAGAAAATGGGGACCGATTTGGAAGAAGCATTGAAAAAAGAAAAAGAAACCCTTGAAGCAATTAATAAAAATAATTCTGATATTTCAGAATTAGAAAAACAGACTTCAAACATCGGAAATGCAATAAAAGAAATAAACAATCATCTAAAAGAATTTTTTGGCAGGGAGGAAATTAAACTCGAACTAGACGGGGACAAAAAAGGCTATACGATAAGAAGAGACGGGCATCCTGCAAATAATTTGAGTGAAGGAGAAAAGACCGCGATAGCTTTTTCATACTTTGTTGTAAAAGTCGGCGAGGGTGATTTTGATAAATCAAAAGGCATTATTTTTATTGACGATCCTATTTCCAGCTTTGATTCAAACTACATTTATCATTGTTTTTCAATGATAAATACGCATTTCAAAGAAGTCGGACAATTTTTTATATCCACCCACAATTTTCAGCTTTTCAATTTGGTAAAAGATTGGTTTGTCGGAAATAACCAAAACAGAAAGAAGAAAGGCAAAGATGAATGCTGTGAGTTTTTCATGGTAGAAAATTTCACTGAATCAGATGTCCGAAAAGCGAAAATTGTTGAACTAGATAAGACGCTACGAAACTATAAATCCGAATATCACTTTCTGTTTGCCAAACTCAAAGAATTTTCAGAAAAACAAGACACGCAGTACGAAGATTTTTATACAATCGGAAATATGGCGAGAAGATTTTTTGATATTTTTGCAGATTTTAAGATTCCGACAACAGGCGATCAGAAGTCAAAAATGGAAGTACTGATCAAAAATATCAATGATCCAGATGAGAAAATAAGCACGATTGACGCTGGCAAGGCGTACAAATTAGTAAATGAATTTTCTCACAACTCCGATCCAACAAGTACAATCGAACACAAGGACAAGAGCGAAAGCAAAGATGCGATCAAAATTTTGTTGAGTATCGTAAAAGAATCAGACCCGAAGCATTTTGAAATTTTGGAGAAGAATCTGGTTTAGTAATCCTGCCGTTAGTTCACCGAAAAGTTTTGTGAGTTATTAGAATAATTGAAGGAAATTATGCCGGATAAATACAAAGCATTGTGGGTTTCTCATTCTTCAATAAGTGACTTTTTGTTGTGCCCAAGATCTTATTACTTAAACAATATATACAAAGATAATAAAACAGGAAGAAAAATCTCAATTATTAATACCCCCTTGTCAATTGGCAGCGTAGTACACAATGTGCTTGAATCGCTATCTGTTATTAAACTGAAAAAAAGATTTGGCACACCTTTGCTTGATAGATATGAAAAAGAGTGGGCAAAAGTATCTGGTGAAAAAGGTGGTTTTAAAAATGAAAATGAAGAATTGGAATTTAAGAATCGTGGTATTGAAATGCTTAAAAAAGTTGAAAAGGACCCTAAGATACTTTTAGAAAAGGCAATCAAAATTCGAGAAGACCTACCACAGTATTTTATATCAGAAGATAAAGAGATTATGCTTTGTGGAAAAATAGACTGGTTAAAATACAATGAAGAAGATGATAGCGTTGACATAATGGACTTTAAAACTGGTAAAAATAAAGAGGATCCAAGTTCCATGCAGCTTGGCATTTATCGATTATTGGTTGAAAATTGTCAGGATCGAAAAGTTAATCAAGCAGGGTATTGGTATCTTGAAAGCGGTGAAATTGTATATCATGACTTGCCCTCATCAAAAGAATCATATGATAGAGTAATGGAAGTTGCCCTAAAAATGAAAGACGCAAAATTGTCAGGTATTTTTGAGTGTCCGCGAGGAGGATGTTTTGCTTGTAATGATCTTGAGAAAGTAGTTGCTGGAAAAGCAAAATTCGTGGGAATTGGCGGTTATGGAAAGAATATGTACATAATTAACGACTAATAATCTAACGGCTCAGTTAAATTTATGTGCCTGTCCGCTCCTCGAGTCTGAGCCTCGGAGTCGAAGACCTATGGAGGGAGCCGTTGGAATATTAACATCGATTGATCTAACACTACCGTACTACGTAGTACGGTAGTGTTATAATGTATTTATCTGCCTGTCCGCCTCCAAGTGCCCCCGTTGGGGCTATCAATATAACTAAATACTAATCTAAAGCCAAACAAGTTCTAACATCCTTCACCCGCCTTCAGAAGCTATTGCTTCAGTAACTGCGGACAGGCTATCGGGATCCAGACTTATAATACTAGTGCTAGACTAGTTATTTTAGTTTAGAGATAATAAATATTATCTGACCCAATATGTATGAGTTGGTAAAGAAGAGTCCAGAATATTGGTGTCTCTAAAGCCTAAGTTTTCATATAATCGTTTTGCTGATTCCGCTTTGGTATCGGTGTGTGATACAAATTTAGCATCTTTATTCTTAGTTATCACTTGGTCTATTAATCCGCCTAAAAGTTTTTTTCCGAGACCTTGTCCTCTGCAGGACGAGTCCACACCAATTTCAGCAATAGAATATATATCATTTGAGTCAATAACATCTTTGAGGGATTTCTTCGTTCTCTTGTCTAGGTTTTTAAGTGAAATTGATTTTCCACTAACAAAGCCACGTACCTTATTATCTGAAATTCCGAGAATCAATAGGCTGTCATCGTGTGATAAGATGTTTAAAAGTTTTTTAGTAGCCCTATCGACAGTCCAGTCTTCATTCCATGGTTCCTCTTTCCAGATTCTACAATACAGTTCTGCAGCAGAAATAATCTGGTCATCTGGGACAGATTCACTTTGTTTATAGGTATTATATTTTATTGATTCCATAGTTTATATGGTAGTCGAAATAGCTTGATTTATCAATTCAGTTCTAACATCCTTCACTATCGGGAGCTATAAGTGAGTAAGTCTGAAGCTTCATACTGAATCAACGGATCAGTTAAATTTATGTGAGCCGATGGAATATTAACAAATTAACATCAGATTAACCCAGTACGACATACCAACATTCTTGAGAATGTTGGATAGACATATCATGTTATTATTGTATAATACATTTATAAGATATATTAAAAACTGGATCCCGTATCCCACCATAGGTGGACAGGCAAGTACGGGATGACACGAAGGAGGCAACATGTGGTATGGAATTGGCGGGATTATAATCGGTTTAGCAATTGGGTACATGATAGGCAGATCCGTCTTTTCTGCGAAAAGCCGCGATGAATCCGTCTCAAAGAGCCGCGATGAATCCGTTTCGAAAGATTCGAGCCGCGACGAAGATCCGGATTCTAATAGATTCACAATCAGAGCAGCAAATTTAGAAAAACTTCGTGCATTTGCCAAAAAGAATAAGACATTTACCAATCAAGACGTTGAGAGTGAGTTAGCTGTTTCTGACCCCACAGCAACCCGCTACTGCGATGAATTAGAAAAAGAAGGACTAATCACCCAAGACGGCAAATCCGGCCCCCACGTCAAATACAAAAGCAAACTGTAAACTTACAAAAACGAAGTATAAGGCAATAACATACCAACATTCTTGAGAATGTTGGATAGACAGTTCGCGTTATAATGGTATAATAGTTCTATGAACAAGAAAGATATCCATAGGTTTGAAAAGATTTTTAAGGGTGTTTCAAACCATCGTAGGATTCAGATTCTTGACTTTATACATAAGAATAAAGGTTGTGTATTGGACACCATAGCAAATAGCCTCAACTGTAACATTAAAACCATCTCCGAACACACCAGAAGACTGGTCCAAGCAGGGCTAGTCAGAAAACGATATGAAGGCAGGTATGTAAAACATGACCTAACTGTGCACGGACAGAAGATGATCGATATAATACTAGCCTTCTAATATACCAACATTTTCAAGAATGTGAGAATTACATTTAATAAGACATTGTGACGTCGAGCACTATTTTATAGTCGCTTTGTAGTACAAATTGTTGTCTGTAAAGTATAGCTCTTTTCCTTTTCCTCCGATTGCAAATCGTGAAGGAGAGCTAGATGATAACTTCACCAAAAGTGTATCGTTATAACCTGTGGCTTCTATCACCCGTATCTCATCATCCATCTGATACATTATATGCGACATGTCGGGGTACCATTTAACATTTGATACATCTTTGGAAAAACGCGTTACCAATTTCCCATTTACCCAGATCTCATGGCCATTTGTATTTAATTCTTCAGGAGCGAATTCAACCAGAGTGGTATCTGGAACATTGATCAGGTCTATATTTTTTTGATTAGTAAGTTCTGATACAGTTGCATCAGAAATAAAAAGTACTATATCTTTTTGAGACACTACTATCTTTGAATCAACATTTAGAGTCCTTTGCCAGGTAGTGTAGCCTTCTTTATTTATCTCAACATCATAATGCCCCGGTTGCAATGACATCGCAAAGTTGTCATCTACTTCTTGTTTCTCCCCATTTATAATTATCTCATCTGGCATCGGCTCAGAAAATAAAACAACTACTCCAGTTTTGATCAGTTTCATCTCATTCCAGTCAACCCTATATCCTTGAACATAGTAAATCAAAAAAAGAGAGATGAGTGCGATTATGATCGCTGTGGTCACCTGAAAGATAATTGTTTTTATGATTGTGTTTTTTCTGTTGTAACCCATAAAGTAGAATTTTGAATATTGTATTAAGATAAACCAACAAGAAAACTTCCCCAACCAATAATGCACATAGTGTATTATATCAAAATACTTGCTTGAATTCAAACGATTTTTACTCTACAATAGAGTTAAATTAATTTTAAGGCGATATGTCCAAATACAAGATTGTCGGTCAAAAAGAGCTAACTGGAGAGGTGCGAATTGGTGGAGCAAAAAATGCTGCACTTAAAATAATTGCTGCGTCAATTATGGCAGATTCTCCTTCAACAATTCACGACGTTCCAAGGATTAAGGATATAGAGATACTAGAAGAGATAATTATAAAGGCCGGTGGAAAAGTTGATGTTGACGGCAACACCGTTAGAATTGATCCGAGAGGGATAAAAACAACTAAGCTCGATGAAGAGCTGACCAAAAAATTGAGAGGCTCGATCGTTTTGACCGGTCCAATGCTATCTAAGTTCAACGAAGTTGAATTCGCTCAACCGGGAGGTTGTTTGATAGGTGCTCGTCCTATTGATACCCATCTAGATGTCTTTAGACAATTTGGAATTGTTCTCATAGAACATGGAGAGTCATATGAACTTAAAGGTAAACCGAAAGCCGGCGAAGTAATCATGTCAGAGCTTAGTGTTACAGCAACAGAAAATGCAATCATGTCTGCAGTATTGTCTGAGGGAACAACCACTATACACGCTGGTGCAGCCGAACCGGAGATTTATGATCTGATCAAGTACCTGAACGCTATGGGTGCAAAAATCACTTGCACTGAAGGCCACTCTATGGTTATAGAAGGAGTTAAAAAACTTCGTGGCGTAAAACATACTGTACTGCCAGATAGGATTGAGGCTGGTACATATATATTCATCGCACTTGCAACGAATTCTAAAATTACTTTGGAAAATGTACATCCAAAAGAGATGATGCATATAATCAAAAAACTTTCTGATGCTGGCGCAAATCTGGAATTTACCGAAAATTCAATCTCTATCAACAAAAATAATGATCTAAAAGCGATCGATATTGATACAAGAACTTACCCAGGCTTTCCAACGGACCTGCAATCCCAATATGCTGTTTATTCTACAACTACAAATGGCAAAACTCGCATATTTGAAACTTTATTTGAAAGTCGCTTTGGCTACATTGACGAGATTAAAAAGATGGGAGCGAACATTGAAGTCGAAGGACCTCACATTGTAAATATTCACGGACCGGTTGAACTAAATGGCACCAATATAGATGCAAACGACATTCGCGGTGGAGCGGCACTCGTACTGGCTGGTTTGATTGCAAAAGGCGAAACTACAATAAATGGCATAGAACTTATAGAGCGTGGTTATGAAGGAATGGAAGAGAAGCTAAAAGCTCTTGATGCAGATATCGAGAAAATATCCTAATTTTTCTAATTTCTAATTACACTAATTAACCTATTCAAATCCCAATGATCAAATTCCCAATGATTCAGGGTATTGATTGTTAATGATTTTTTGATTATGGTGTATTTGGTGATTATTCAGTGTGAACTTTAAAACAAACTACTCTTAATCTTTTTAGATTTAAAAGATAATTTCCTTATCTGTGTCCTTTCTGTGTATTAATTCTGTGTGTTATGTCAAAAAAGATAGCTATAGATTTAGGAACAACTAATGTATTGGTATATGTGCCCAAACAGGGCATAGTTATAAATGAACCCTCCGTTGTTGCACTTCAAACTTCTGACAACAAGATCATGGCTATCGGAAAAGAAGCAAGAGAGATGTTAGGGCGAACCCCAGACAGCATAGTGGCTGCACATCCATTGCAAGACGGTGTTATCGCAAATTTTCGGATTACTAGAGTAATGATAAAATCATATATTGATGCAGTTATGGGTCGAATACGATTTGTAAGACCCGAAGTTATGGTTACTGTACCTGCCGGAGTTACATCGACCGAAAAACGGGCAGTGATCGATGCTTGCATCGCAGCAGGAGCCAAACAAGCATACATTATATATGAACCGATCGCTTCTGCATTGGGGGCTGGAATCCCCGTGGCCACTCCTTCTGGCAACATGATAATTGACATCGGAGGAGGAACTTCAGAGGTCGCTGTATTGGCACTTGGAGATATAGTTGCTTCATCCTCAGTTAGGGTGGGTGGACAAAAAATTGATAGAGCGATTGCAAATTACATCAGAAAGAAGCATAATCTAGTTATAGGCAACCAAACTGCTGAAGAAGTTAAAATCAAAATAGGTTCAGCAATGCCGATAAAGAATAACAAGAAACTAGAGATCTCCGGTTCAAATGCCATCTCTGGTCTTCCCGAAAGTATTTACATCAACACCTCTGATGTTGTAAAGGGGATAAAGCAACCACTTTTAGAGATTATCAATGCAGTTAAGGAAGTTTTGCAAGAAACTCCTCCTGAGCTTGCATCAGATGTAATGGATAAGGGTATAATATTGACGGGTGGGGGAGCGCTTCTTTCGAATTTGGATTCGCTCTTAACAAAAGTAACCGGTGTCCCATGTGAAGTTGCTGAAGACCCTATGCTTTGTACAGTCAAGGGAGCGGGAATCGCCATAGATCATCTGGATTCATTCAAAAGATCAGTTCTGTGGGCAAAAGAATAGACACTACAAAAGTACGAATTTATATGAAAATACGAATTAAGAGATATATTATATCAATTCCACATTAGTACTTTAGTCTTAAATTAGTAAGTTAGTAGTATTATGAAAATCGCAATCAATGCACAAGCTGCATCTAAAGATAATAAAACTGGTGTTGAAAATTTCACCCTAAATTTGCTTTTGTCTTTGCAAAAATACGACAAAGATAACAAATACATCTTATTTAGTCCTAAAAAAATAAAAGAGATCAAAGAGAGCAAAAATATGAAGGTCAATGTGATCCCAGCTCTAAGGATGTGGCATCGACTAAGACTTCCGATAGCTCTGAAATCTTCAAAGTTCGATGTTTATCTCGAGCCATCTTACATGCTTCCACCATTCCCCCCTAAAAATTCTGCTATCTTTATCCATGATTTGGCATCTAAAAGATTCCCTGAAGCTTATTCGCTATCCGATCGAATCTTGCTTGATCAAACTTTTAAGGGCGCAAAAGATAGCGCCAAAGCGATCATTTTCGCAAGTGATTCTACCAAAAAAGATTTTAACAAATACTACAAAGGATTTTCAGGAATCTCAAAGGTTATCTATCAGGCCGGAAACAATATATTGCAAAAAGGTAAGAAG
>CAZAOA010000001.1:87949-101161 GCA_964486765.1 uncultured Candidatus Saccharibacteria bacterium | reverse complement strand
GAAGAAAACTACTCCTTACATTTTATGCGTTGGAAGGATTGAGTATAGAAAAAACCAATTGAGTTTAGTCCGGGCTTATAAGATCTTAAGAGAAAAATATGGTATTAAACACAAACTGATCATAGTCGGAAGCCCAGGCAACAGTCGAAAAGATATTGAACTTGAAATCAATAATTGTGGCAGATGCAAAAAAGACATCACTATCCTAAGCGGTATAGATAACAAAAAACTTTCTGAGTTTTATGCAAATGCTGATGTTTTTGTTTATCCATCTTTGTATGAAGGCTTTGGAATCCCAATTTTAGAAGCATTTGCCAACAAAATTCCTGTAATCGCTTCAAACAAATCTTCTTTGCCTGAAGTTGCGGGAGACGGAGCACTCTACTTTGACCCGACCGATCCAAGGGAGATGGCTAAACAGATCAAAAAAGTTCTTTTAGATAAAACTGTTGCTAAAAAATTGATTGAAAAAGGTACAAAACAACTCGGGGAATTTACTTGGAAAAAAACATCTAAAGGGTTTATCGATCTTTTTGAGAAGATTATGAAATCGAAATAAACAAAACTACCAATGTACGAATTTTACTAAATTACAAATTCGTGTTTTAGAAATTATCAATACATATTGGTATTTTAGTCTTTATTAGTAAATTAGTAGTGTTATGAAAGTTGCACTCGTACATGATTTTTTATTTAAAATGGGAGGCGCCGAAAAGACGCTTCTTTCAATGTCAAAAATCTTTCCTGATGCTCCAATTTATACGATACTTTATGATGAATCAGGAACGAAAAATAATTTTACAGATAAAAAGATAATTACTTCTTCTCTTCAGAATAAGCCAGGCTTTATAAAAAAACGATCCAAATTACTCTTAAAACACTTCCCAGCAGCCATAGAAGAGTTTGATTTTTCTGGATATGATATTGTAATCTCTGATTCGAACTCATTTGCTCACGGTGTAATTACTAAACCTGAAACTTTCCATTTTACATACTGTTATTCTCCGACCCGTTATCTTTGGGACTGGTACCACGAATACCTGGAGGAAAACAACATCAGAGAGGGAATACTTGGAATTGCAATTCGAAACCAACTTTCGAAAATTCGCGTATGGGATAAGAATGCCAGCAGAAGAACAGATAAATGGTGTGCTATTTCAAAACATGTTCAAAATAGAATAAAAAAGTACTACAGAAAAGATTCCTTTGTTATCTACCCTCCTACAAACATTGATTCGTACAATGTATCAAGTAAACCACCTAAAGATTTTTACCTGATAGTGTCCAGACTGTCTCCTTATAAAAAAATAGATGTCGCAGTAAAGGCATTTAACAAGCTGGGCATAAAATTGATAATCGTCGGGGAGGGTAGTGAGCTTAATAAATTGAAAAGTATTGCAGAAGACAATATCGAATTTTTAGGCTGGCAAGAAGATAAAAAAGTAAAACAGCTCTTTTCGGACTCACGAGGATTAATTTTCCCTGGTGAAGAAGATTTCGGTCTTACTCCAGTTGAATCCATGGCGTCGGGTAGGCCAGTTGTGGCCCAAAATATTGGTGGGGTTAAAGAAACTGTAGTTGAGGGAAAAACAGGAGTATTTTTTGATAATTGTAATCAAAAATCTATAGTTAATGCCGTGAACCGACTTGAGAAAAATTATGATGCATTTAATCCGAATGATTTAAAAGAGCACTCAAAAAAGTTTTCAGAAGAGAATTTTCAAAAAGAGTTTAAAAGAACTATTATCCATGAGTACCAAAAGTATATTACCAAACTATCCGAATAGAATGACAAAAACAGCAGATAAAATTGAAGTTTTCGGTGTGAAACTTGATGCAATTACCAAAAAAGATGCCATAGCTCGTGTTATTTTGCATTTGTCTCAAAAAACACCCAAATTGATCACCACAGTAAATGTGGAGTTTATTATGCGTGCTCAAAATGATCCTGAATTTAAAGATATATTAAATAACGCTTCTTTGAATCTTGTAGATGGTCACGGTGTAATCTGGGGAGCAAAGATTTTAAGCTCTTGGAAACCCAAACTTATTGTACTTAAAGAGATCTATGTAACATTGCAGTGGTTCTTATCGCTTTTGTTTTATCCAATAATTATTCAATTCATCAAAAAGCCAATTCCCGAAAGGATTCCTGGATCGGAATTTATATGGGATCTAGCAAAAATTGCAGCCAAAGAAAAGAAAAGACTATTTTTGTTGGGTTATAAAAAAGGGCTGGATCCAAACGTGGTTGAAAAAACTTCTTTAAAACTTCAAACAGAGATTTATAATTTGAAGATCTCTGGAACTCACTCTGGTACTTGGTCAAAAGATGAGGAAAATGAGATAGTAAACTTAATCAAAAAAGATGCATCAGACATTCTGATGGTTGGTTTCGGCGCCCCAAACCAGGAAAAGTGGCTTTCAAGGAACCTTCGAAGATCAAATGCCAAAATTGGGATAGGATTGGGTGGCTCATTTGACTTTATAGCAAATGTACAAAAAAGAGCACCAAAGTTTTTTCAAATACTAGGACTGGAGTCAGTTTATAGGGTGCTTCGCCAACCAAATAGAATCTTTAGACAGAAGAATTTGGTTATCTTTATATTTAAGGTGCTATTAGATAGATTAAAATAAGCTTGACAAGCTTATTAAGGTATTATAGTATGTCTATGTGGATTGTGGTGACCTTCTTGGTTACCATTTTTTAAAAGTAGTACAATTTGACAATTTAATCGGTCCAAAAGTGACCAAAAGGAGATAAAATGACAAAATCAATTAACCCGTTCGCCTCAGCTATAGACGAACTGTGTGAAGAAAAAGGTCTAAAAAAAGAAGCAATTTTTGAGGCGGTTGAAGCAGCTCTAGCTGCAGCCTATAGAAAAGATTATGGAAAACCAAAACAGCTGATCCGCGCTAAACTTAATCCAGCAACCGGTGAGGCAGAGATGTTTCGAGTCTATACCGTAGTTGAAGGCGAGGAAGATTTAGAAGAGAAAGAGAGAGAGCTAACTTTATCAGATGCAAGAAAGTTAGATAAAAAAGTTGAAGTTGAGGGCGAAATAGAGATTCCACTCCCCAAAGAAGATAAGTTTGGACGAATCGCTGCACAGACCGCAAAACAGGTCATTATCCAACGTCTTCGTGAGGCTGAGAGAGATATGGTTTTCTCAGAGTTCAAGGAGAAAGAAGGAGAAGTTGTCGCAGCGTCAGTCCAACAAGTTGATGGAAGAAATATTATTGTTTCAATTGGTAAAGCAAACGGGATAATGTTTCCATCTGATCAGATCAAGGGCGAGCGCTACTATGTTGGACAAAGAGCAAAAGTTTTCATTAAAGAAGTTGCAACTTCTGCAAGAGGTCCCCAGATTATTGTATCTCGAACCGATGAAGGCTTGATAAAAGGATTGTTTGAAACTGAGGTTCCTGAGATATCAGCAGAAACAGTTCTTATAAAAAGCATAGCAAGAGAACCAGGTTCTCGAACCAAAATTGCCGTTATTGCAACCGAAGAGGGTGTCGATCCTGTTGGATCATGTGTCGGACAACGCGGAACTAGAGTTCAATCCATCTTAGCCGAGATTGGTGAAGAGAAGATAGACATCGTCCTTTGGGATGAAGATGCTGAGCAGTTCATCTCAAATGCACTATCTCCTGCCAAAGTTGATCATATCAACATCTCTTCGAAAGACCATAAAGCCGAAGTTAAAGTTAATCAAGATAATCTCTCTTTAGCTATCGGAAAAGGTGGTCAAAATGTTCGACTTGCTTCAAAACTTACTGGTTGGGGAATTGACATTGAACACAATGATCAAGAAGGATCCAACGAAGATAAATCTTCTCAAAAAAAGGATGAAGATGTTTCTGACGAGTTTGAACCAGATTTGAGTGATGATTCAACCGATGCAACTAAAAACAAAGAAGAAGTGAAAGATACGGACAAAAAGAAAGCTACTAAAAAGAGGGCAGCAATAAAATCCAAACCAAAAGTTGATAAATCTAGTGATAAAGACGAGATAAAATAGAGCACTCAAAATCTATTTTTGCACTTTGTGTAATTAACTAAATTTTATGTCAAATATCTTCGAAAAGTTTTCCCCAAACTTAAGGAAAACTCTTGTAATGTCCGAGCGAATTGCAATTGAGCAAAAAACATCGCTTGATACCGAACATCAGCTTTCTGCTTTGATTATGCAAAAGGGAACCTTAGCCAACGACATAATAAAGATGTATGACATCTCTAAAGAGAGATCACAGCTTGTCTCTGATTTAGTCAAAAAATCAAATACTGCTTCTATCGGTTTAAGTTCCGGTGCCAAAGAATCTATTCAGCTGGCAGTCTCATATGCATCAAAATATGGCCATCATATAGTCGACTGTGAGCATCTTCTCTTAGCTCTTGTATCTAAAAAAACATTTAACTCTTTTACTGTGATAGAGCGAATGGGTGTTGACCCAAATGAGATTAAAACGCAGATTGAATCGATCTTTAATGAAGTCGATAGAACCTCAAAAAACGATAGTCCTTTTTTGGGAAATAATGAAGTCCCAGAAATTGACATGGATGACTTGCCGATTGACCAACAATTAGGACCTTTCGGCCCAATTCCTGCGCCCAATTTAACTAAACGAAAACAGTCAAAACAAACTGCCCTAGAGCAGTTTACTACCAATCTCACTAAGCAAGCTCAAAATGGAGAAATTGATCCAGTTATTGGGCGAGATATTGAACTAGAAAGAGTAACTCAGATTCTATCCAGAAGAAAAAAAAACAACCCAGTTTTGATTGGGGAACCTGGTGTCGGCAAAACTGCCATAGTCGAAGGACTAGCCCACAGAATCGTATCTGGTGAAGTTCCACATACAATTTCTGATTACGAAATTCTCTCACTCGATATGGGATCTTTATTGGCTGGAACTATGTATAGAGGTCAGTTCGAGAGTCGCCTTAAAAATGTCATGGATGAAATTATCAAAAAGAAAAATGTTCTGCTTTTCATTGACGAGATCCACACAGTTATCGGAACCGGTTCAGCAGAAGGATCCATGGACGCAGCTAACATACTAAAGCCTAAGCTAGTTAGAGGAGAAATCTCCGTTATAGGAGCAACCACACTTGATGAATACAAAAAGAACATTGAGAAAGATGCAGCATTCGAAAGAAGGTTTCAACCGGTACAAGTTCAAGAGCCGACAGAAGAAGAAACTTTTGAAATCCTAAAGGGGATACAAAAACAGTACGAAGATCATCATAAAATCAAATACACTGATGAGGCTATTGCTATGGCTGTAAAGCTAAGCAAACGCTATATTCAAGATAGATACTTGCCAGATAAAGCGATTGACCTAATAGATGAAGCTGCTGCAGCTACAAAAACAGTCACCAAACAAACTCGAGAGACAGCAATTTTGAAAAATGAACTAAATGTTATTTCTAGAAAAAAAGATGATGCTGTCTCAGAAGAAAATTATGAATTAGCAACTCATTTCAGACAAAAAGAGATCGTGCTAAAAAAGAAGTATGATCTCCTCATAAATATATCTGGTGCTTCATCAGATAAAATTATTACAGATGAGTCGATTGCTAGAGTAGTAAGCAAATGGACAAAGATCCCTGTCACTGCGCTAACCTCATCTGAAAAAAAGAGATTTTTAAAACTTGAAGATCGCCTTGAAAAACATATCGTCGGTCAAAATGAAGCCATCGAAACCCTAGCAAAATCAATCAGAAGATCCCGGACAAAAGTTGCTGATCCAAAACGTCCAATTGGCTCATTCATATTTTTAGGTCCAACCGGTGTTGGAAAAACTGAACTAGTAAAAGTCCTATCTCGTGAACTTTATGGACGAGATGATGTTCTGATAAAGATCGACATGTCTGAGTTTATGGAGAAACACAATGTTTCTCGTTTAATCGGAGCACCCGCAGGTTACGTCGGATATGAAGAAGGTGGAAGACTGACCGAACAAGTAAGACGAAACCCTTACTCTGTTATTTTATTTGATGAAATCGAAAAGGCTCATCCAGAAGTGTTCAATGTCCTTTTACAGATCATGGAGGATGGAGAGTTAACCGATGCAAAAGGCAGGCGTGTGGACTTTAAAAATACTTTAATTATAATGACCTCTAATTTGGGAACAGATGCTTTAAACAAACAGGCCGCTATCGGCTTTAATGCTAGCAAGAAAGATGAAGAAAAACTTGAAGAACAGTACGATCGATTAAAAGCAAATGTACTTGAAACTGTCGATAATCACTTTCGGCCAGAGTTTATAAATCGAGTAGATAAAATTATTGTCTTTAAACCACTTCATAAAATAATAATTGAGAAGATTGTCGAAATTGAGCTTAAAAAATTGCTAAATAGAATCTCTGAACTAAAAATTGAGCTTGTAGTTTCGAAAAAGGCTAAAAATTGGATTGCCAAAAAAGGTTATGACCCAAAATACGGTGCAAGACCTATGAAGAGAATAATCACGGAACATGTTGAAGATCAACTGTCTGAAGGAATTTTGTCGGAAAAATTCAAATCTAAAGACAAGGTCAAAGTCTCTGTCGAAAAGAATAAGTTGGTTCTTTCAAAATAGTATACCACGGCCTTATGGACGATGGTTTTCGCTCTCTTGTTATAATATTCTTCGACCTTGTGGAGTCTTGCTGGTTTGACTTTCAATTAAAACATTGATAATTTGTTCTTAAGTCAATTTTAAAAAAGGAATGCTTTGACCGATCAAAAAAGTTTTCAAACAGCTCGAGGAGTTCGAGATATCTTGCCCAAGGAACAGAAATTCTGGCAGTTATTTAGACGCGAAGCCGAACATATTTTAGAAGGACTAGGAGCCGAACGAATTGACATCCCTCACTTTGAAAACATTGAGGTGTTTTCTCGTGGAATAGGAGAAAGTAGCGATATCGTCTCTAAAGAGATGTTCTTGCTACAAAAAAGATCTGAAGATGAAAACGATCCTCTCTATGCTCTTAGACCTGAGGCAACAGCTGGCGTTGTTCGATCATACATCCAAAACGGAATGGCCAGTCTTCCTCAACCAGTAAAACTTTTTTATATTGGCTCAATGTTTCGATACGACAGACCACAAAAAGGTCGTTATCGAGAATTTTCTCAACTCGGTATGGAGATCTTCGGAGATGCAAGCTCCAAAGCTGACTTTCTGGCTGTAATGTCTGCTTGGGAGATATTGAGGAAAATAGGACTTAAAAAGATAATAGTCTATGTAAACTCAATAGGGTGTACTGATTGTAGGCCCAAATACATTAAAAAACTTAAGAAATTTTCCAAACCAAATTTGGCCAAACTTTGCACCAACTGTAAAACTAGATACGATGTTAAACCTCTTCGAATGCTTGATTGCAAAGAAGATGGATGCCAACGAATTCTAAGTAACACTCCTTCCATACTAGATAGTTTATGCAGCGATTGTAAAACACATTTTCAAAGTGTCTTAGAATACCTTGATTATTTCAAAATTAGATACGACCTCGACGCTAAATTGGTTAGGGGTTTAGATTATTATTCAAAAACCGTTTTTGAGATAGCAGAAACAAGTGATAAAGAGAGGAAGAACTCTTTAGGTGGAGGCGGACGATACGACGCTCTCGTTCAACTTTTGGGCGGAGCAAATACTCCAGCTGTTGGATACTCTCTTGGTATGGATAGAGTAGTTAGTGCCTTAAAAGAAAATAAAGTTTCTGTCCCTGAAATTCGAGGGGTTGAGGTCTGTATTTTGCAACTTGGCGACAAAGCCAAAGAAGCAGCAAAAAAGATTTACGAAAAGCTCCATTCAAATAACACAAATGTTTATTTTGTTCCAACCAATGATGGGCTTCGTTCTCAACTGCGACATGCTGGAAAATCTGGAGCGAAATACGCCATAATAATCGGTCAAACCGAAGCACTTAAAAATGAGGTTATTCTGCGTGACCTAACCGCATCTTCCCAAGAAATTTTCTCAAGCAATGACATAGTTGCTGAGATCAAAAGGAGATTTGAAAAATAGTATGTACTATTTTGAATGTAGAATATTGTATGAAAAAGTCGACTTAAGATGATGTTATGAAACTAAAAATTGAAAAAATAATTTTTGAGGGATACGGGCTTGGTCGAACAAAAGACAAGCCTGTTTTTGTATCTAAGTCAGTACCGGGCGATGAACTTGAGATTGAAGTTTTAAAGGAAAACAAATCATTTATGGTTGGTAAAATAAAATCCATAATATCTTCCTCACCAAAACGAATTGAGCCAAAATGCAAACACTTTAACGATTGTGGTGGATGTGATCATCAAAATATAGACTACCCCGATCAATTGAAATTTAAAGATGAGATCTTTAAGGAAGTACTCTCTCGTGCCAAAATTGATGTTACTCCAGATCCAATAATACAAGGCTCTAGTCATCCATTTTTCTACAGAAACTCTATCCGCTTTTTCATTAAAAAATTCGATGATAATATTGAGTTTTATCGCCACCATTTCTTAACAAACGATCTAATGCCCATAAAAGAATGTTTTTTGCAATCAGAAACCTCTAACGATATATTGAAAAATTTAAAAACATTGCTCAACAAAAATGACGAGATCGGTTCTCTCTATCAGATCAAGATTAGAGAAGGTAAAAATATGGGGGAGATAATGGTTGAGTTGATCACCAACTCAGAAGAACTTATATTGAAAGATGAAATTATATCAATTCTAAAAACTTTAGAAGGTATCAAATCCATCTATCACACTGTCTCTCCAGCAGGTTCATTGAAAAATGCTAGAAGACATTTGATTTTTGGCTCTCCAATCATATATGAAAAAGTTGGAAAGTACACTTTCCAGATATCACCTGAAAGCTTTTTCCAGACCAACTCGCTTGGAATTAAAACTCTCTACGATACAATTAAGAATTTTGCAAAAGTTGAGATGGGGGAGAGCGTACTCGATCTGTACTGTGGTACAGGAAGCATCGGCATTTACCTGAGCACATTGGCAAAGAAGGTTTTGGGTGTTGAATCGGTAAAGTCTGCCACAAGAGACGCAATCGACAATGCAAGAATAAATAAAGTTAATAATTGTAAATTTATATGTGATGATGTTTTTCGGTTTTTAGGTTCTTCAGTTCATAAGTATGACGTAGTCATCATTGACCCACCAAGAGCAGGACTTAAAAAAGAAGTAATCGAAACGATCTCAAAGATCAATTTTAAAAGATTAATCTATGTGAGTTGCAATCCCGCAACATTTGCTCGCGACATCAAACTTTTTGAGAGTAGCAAAGTTATGCTTCGAAAAGTCCAGCCTATCGATATGTTCCCCCAAACCCACCACATTGAGTGTGTTGGAGAGCTTGTCAAATAATATCACCTAAATTTTCTTATAACCCCCATAACTTTTCCCTGAATAGAAACTCTTTTCTTAGCAAAGCGCATCGGTTTCATGGAACTATTAGCTGGTTGAAGACGGATTTGAGATTTTTCGTTATAAAATCTTTTTAATGTAGCATTTTCGTTATCAACAAGAGCAACGACTATGTCACCGTCACGCGCAGAGGAGGACTGCTCGATGATGACATAGTCGCCGTCAAGTATCCCATCTTCAACCATTGATTCTCCGCGAACACGAAGAGCGAAAGTTTTTTGCCCCATCATGTCTTTCGGTATATCTATGGTTTCGTTGGTTCTTATAGCTTCGATCGGCTTTCCCGCATCAATCATCCCTTCAAGCGGAATCATGCAAATATCTAAACCGGATGCAAAGGTAGGTGTCAATTGAATTGATCTTGCATCCATATCTTCCTTGGTCAGATAGCCCTTTTCTTGAAGAATGCCGATATATTCGGCAATTGTGCCGGTAGATGAAAGCTCAAAATAGTAAGCTATCTCTCTATAACTTGGTGCATAGCCGTTTTCATCGATAAAGTTTCGTATATAGTCCAAGATCTCTTTTTGTCTGCGAGTAAGAGGTTCCACAATATCTCCTAAATTAATTACTCAAGCCATCCATCGTTGAATGGTCCAGGTTGAACAAATATGTTATTCGGTTTATGTTCGGTATCTTTCATATATCCATCATACCAAACAAATACCGAACACTGTCAATAGATAAAACAGCATTATGTATTATATACCAAATATAATTAGTAGAGAACTTCATATTTCTTGTTTTTCGACTTATTATTTATTACTTTTGTTGACAGCATATTCAAACCATATATACTATAGACATATGGAAGGAGAAAAAAGAAAACTTATCAAATTCTCGAACTACAGCCTTTGTGTTACGCTTCCAAAATGGGTTATCAAAGAACTCGATTGGAAAAAAGGTGATGTTGTTGATATGGAAGTCGATAAAAAAAACTGGAAGATCATAATCACCAAAGATAAGAAAACCAAACAAAAAAGCACTGCCAACAAAACCACACGTCCAAGTCATTCTGATTCTACACTTAGATGGTAGAAAAAAGTATCTGGTATTTAATATGTCGTTTAACGGCATTTTTTAGTTGAATTTTCAATACCAAATTGATAGTATCTAGATATGTCAAAAGTATCGTTCATTTCATCACAAGATAGAAAGTACAACATCGACCGCGCCCTTTCATTGATAAAGGGAGAGGTGCTTACTGGGTTAAAACATGCAAAAAAGGTTGTTGTTAAACCTAACTGTGTTGTCGGAGACAATCAGCTGGCAGCTACACACAAAGACACACTCGATGCGATTTTAGAATTTATCTTTCCACATGTAAAATCACAAATACTGCTTGCCGAGGGTTCTGGTATTGGAGAAACGTCTGTTGCATTTAAGAACTATAATTACTTCGATCTTCAGGAGAAATACAATTTTGCTTTTGTTGACCTAAATACCGATGAGTTTAAAACAGTCAAGCTAGTCAACAAAAAAGGCAAAGAATGGGATGCCCAAGTCGCAAAGACCATACTCGAATCTGACTATCTGATCTCTGTTACAATCCCCAAAACTCACGATTCAGTAGTCTATACTGGTGGAGTGAAAAATACTGCCGTTGGATCGCTGCTTAGGCCTCAGGGTGGATTTGCAGCTAGATTAGCCACTAAATTCGGTGTTGTGATGAACAATAAAGCAATGATACACCAAGGCAACAACGCTACCAACGAAAACATAGCAAGGCTATCAAACAAGATAAAAGTTAATCTCTCTGTTTTAGATGGTTATGAAGCGATGCAGGGTGACGGTCCTGTCCATGGTGAAGCCTATCCGGCAAATTGGGCCATAGCCTCATCAGATGCACTAGCTGCAGACCTTTTGGCAATAACTATGATGGGGATAAAGGTTGACGATGTTGGCTACCTATACCAACTTTCGGATGACAAAAAATACGAAGAGCCGTTCATTATCGGTGACGATTGGAAAAAGAAGATTCACAAATTCAAAATGCATTCAAACTTTGAACAACAAAGGATTTGGAGAAAGTAATAGCTTATAGTATTCAACTTTTTTTTTGGTATAATGTAATTGTTTGATACAATCATCAAATATGTTTGTTGTTTGATATTTTGACCCGTCTCGTTTTTCGAGCCGTGGCAAGGAGGGGTCCGATGGGAATTAGCGGTGATATAGCTCCCAAATCTAAACCAGAGGCTGAGGACAAAAAAGAAGATCAGCCAGAGGCTGACCAGCAAAAATCTAAAGAGCTGGAGCTTGAACCAGGTGAGGTTGAAGTTGGTGTTAATGTTGGCAATAAAACAACAGATGATCTGTATTCAGACTTTCTTTCTGATTGGGACCACAACGTTGATAGAAGCGAAGATCACCATCATCATGATCATGGACATCCTGAAGAAGAAGATGGTGACGACAGCATTAAAGCAACTCCAAAATCAGATATTGAGCTGCCAGAAAAAGACAAAAAAGAAGGTGGGGGACTTTTCAAATGGATTATGCTTTTCTTTATCGTTCTTATATCTATTATAGTTTGGCAAAACTACTCAAAGATTGCTGAGGTTTTTAACTTCTCTTCAGATGAAGAATCAACTGATTCTACAGAAGATATTGCCTACTATGACAACTCGGCTACAGACTATACTACACCTGCCGCCACTGAAGATGCCACAACTACTGAAACTCCCGCAGAAAACACAACTGCAATCGACAAATCAACCATAGCCATCCAAGTTCTCAACGGAAACGGAACAACAGGATCAGCAACGGTTGCTAAACAGGTTTTAATAGATGCTGGCTTCACCGTTGCCTCTACCACAAACGCAAAAAAATACACCTATGCAACATCAATCATTTACTATAAAACTGGTAAAAAGGCCGAAGCAGATTTGGTAAATACATCTCTATCAGCTTATAAAACAGAGTTGATAAATGAAGACAGTGTAATGGGTATATACGACGTGATAGTGTTGGTTGGAGCAACATAAAGGATTCATTATGGAGATAGTTGATAAAATATTTTCCTACTACGATACTTTAATTGTTGATTTGCCTATCGGATACCAAGCGCTAATATCTGCCGCATTGGTCATTTTTTTATTTTTTAATATTTATGTATTTATCAGAAAAGGCCATTGGATCTTTTTGGCGATTCTACTTGCTGCACTCCCAGGCACGTGGCCAGCATTAAAAAACATCGGCTATATACTTTGGAAAGTGACAGTGAATCTATTATTCAGAATTCAGGGCACATAATTAGAAAATCGGGTCATTTGCTATAAGACAAGTTGTGATCCGTTTTTTTTGACCAAATCACAGATTAGTGATTAAATTGGTATAATGATGGTTATAAATTTTATTAAATATGAACCCGTCTCGATGTATCGAGACGCGGCAATGGAGCAAATGTGTATGACCTAATAATTGTTGGTGGTGGAATAGCTGGAATGACCTCTGCAATATATGCTGCTAGAAGGTCAATGAAAGTACTTATCCTATCTGGCGATCTTGGCGGGCAGATGGCGAAAACACCCGATATTGAAAACTGGCCTGGCGAAATTTCCGTAAACGGAGCCGGTCTAGCCAATAAAATGAAAGCACAAGTTGATAAGCTTGAGGTTGAATTTAAATTTGAAGTTGCTCTTAAGATTAAAAAGAGTGGCAAAAATTTCAAAGTAAATACTAAACTTAATTCTTATGAAACCAAAACGATTATACTGGCCTTTGGAAAAGTTCCTCGAACTTTGAAAATTCCAGGCGAAAAAGAGTTTGTAGGCAAGGGAATCTCTTATTG
>CAZAOA010000001.1:62238-87939 GCA_964486765.1 uncultured Candidatus Saccharibacteria bacterium | reverse complement strand
TGTGACCAAGGGAAGATCTTATTGTGTCAACTGCGATGGACCGTTTTGCAAGAAAAAAGATGTTGCAATCATCGGTGGTGGAAACTCCGCAATTGATGCAGCTTTGGTAATGTCAGACATAGCAAATAAGGTTTATTTGATTCACAGAAAAGATAAATTCAGAGCAGAGAGCTACTTAATCGAAAAACTAAAAACTAAAGATAATGTTGAAATCATAATGGAGTCAAAGGCAACAAATATTGAAGGATTGAAAACCGTCGAGAAACTTACGCTTGATCCAATAAAAGAGTTATTAGTCAGCGCTGTATTTATCGAAGTTGGATACATAGTAAATGACTCTTTAGTCGATGGTTTGATTGATACTGATGAGAAAGGTCAGATAAAGGTGGATAACAATCAACAGACATCAGTTCCTGGGATCTTCGCTGCAGGTGATTTGACCAACACACCTTTCCAGCAGTTGGTTATTGCTGCAGGAGAAGCAGCCACTGCAACACTCTCGGCATATGACTATATACAAAAAGTGTAGGCTTATAAAATTATTTTGAAATCTGCTATAATAGAATAAATGCATTTTTGTGTTAGTTTGATATTTACCTAAGGAGGGAAAGTGGACATTGGGCTAGATGAGCGAACACCTGATGAAGTTGAGATGCCAAGACGAAAAATGTCTTTTAAAGAAAAATGGTCAAATCTAAAACATAGGATTTCAGAATTTTTCAAAAACCCGAAAAAGAGATTGATCTTCATCATAGTGTCAGGCGTTCTTTTAATCGTGTTAGTCGCTTTAGGTCTATATTTTTTAACTACAGATCGACTTGATATTTTCTCTAACAAAGATACCGAAGAAGAAGTAACTGAAGTTACATATGAAGCTTTGCTTGATGGGATCAAAACTGACATCGAATCCGCAAACCGCTATCCACTGGCAATAATGATCGAAAACCACACAGATGCAAGACCTCAGTCAGGGCTGATCGATGCAAGCATCGTTTATGAGGCTCTAGCAGAGGGAGGGATAACCAGGTTTATGGGAATTTATGGAACCAATGAATCAGATAGAGTCGGCCCCGTTAGATCTGCAAGACCATACTATGTTGATTGGGTTGAAGGTTATAATGCTTACTATGCACACGTTGGAGGAAATATAATCTCGCTTGACCAGATCAGAACCGATGGGGTACTTGGTTTGAATCAATTCTACTGGTCAGCAGCATATTGGAGAGATAAAAATCTTGGAGTGGCTACCGAGCACAATATGCACACATCTACAATAAAACTTAGAGAAGAGGCTGCAAAAGAGAAGTACACCACTTCAAAGAACTTCAACGTTTATAGATTTAAAGACGATCCTGAAGCGGACTCTACAGAAGCTGGTCTTCTTCCAGAATCGCAAAAGATCACAGTTGACTTTTCTACTGCAAACTTCAAAGTAGAGTTTGACTATGACAAAACGACTAATTCGTATCTGCGTTCAATGGCCGGAAAGCCACACCTAGACAGAGTTTCTGGCAATCAACTTGGCGCGAAAAACATCGCTATTATGTCACTAAACAATGTTCCGATCACTACAAGCATCAACGAGCATGGGCTACAAATGAATACTGTTGGAAGTGGCAAAGCACAGATATTTTTAGATGGCAAAGAGATAAAGGGAACTTGGAAAAAAACTTCAAAGAAAACTCGTGAGATCTTTTACGACGCTCAAGGAGAAGAGATCACATTTAACAGAGGAGCACTTTGGATTTGTGTCGTTCCAAGCAAATCCCCAGTTACTGTTGAAACAGTTGCATCAACAACTCCAGCTATAACAGAAGGAAGTGAATAACGGTTATTAATTTTCAATTTTCAATTTCCATATAATTTACATTTGAACAATGATGTTTAAATATCAGTAATATTTATTAAACTAATAGCAACTTAGAATGTAGCGAATGTTGTATTTTTCGTACCCGGCGAGTCTTCGAGAGGTTGGCTAGGGAGGGTAGCAAGAAAAATATAATATTTGCGAAAGGAAGAAATGGCCAAAGTTAAAGAAATTCATGCCATGGAGATACTAGATTCTCGTGGCAACCCTACAGTTTCATGCAAAGTCACACTCGATGACGGGAGTATTGGTGTTGGATATGTACCCTCAGGAGCCTCCACAGGTAAGCTAGAAGCACTAGAACTTCGTGATGGTGACCTTCACCGCTACAACGGAAAAGGGGTCCGAAAAGCCGTAGAACACGTCAAGACCACTATCGCGCCTAAAGTGATAGGCATGGAAGCCAATGAGCAAAAAGCAATTGATCAAGCCATGATCGATCTCGATGGAACCGAGAACAAGTCCAAGCTGGGTGCAAATTCTATCTTAGGAGTTTCTTTGGCGGTAGCCAGAGCAGCAGCTGCAAGTAAGAAAGTTGAGCTCTTTGAATATTTGACAGAACTTTTAGGCATGCATCATCCAAAATTCATCATCCCTATCCCATTTTTAAATATATTAAATGGTGGAAAACATGCAGTCGGCTCAACTGACTTTCAGGAATTTATGATAGTTCCAATTAAATTCGAAACATTTTCAAAAGCCCTTCAAGCTGGAACCGAGATTTATCATGCTTTGGGTAAAATACTTGAAGAGAGAAGTTATCAGCCACTTTTGGGTGACGAAGGCGGATTCGCACCTTCACTATTTTCAAATGAACAAGCAATGGAACTTTTGGTGCTGGCCATTAAAGAAGGGGGATACACTCCTGGCGAAGATGTATTTATCGCTCTTGATCCTGCAGCGTCACGTCTTTTCTCTGTTGATGTATATCAGCTTCACCGAGAGAATCGCTCACTTACTACCGACGAAATGGTTAACTTCTACGACACTTGGTGCGAAAAGTTTCCGATAGTATCTATCGAGGATGGTTTACACGAATCTGACTGGGATGGCTGGAGAGAACTCACTCGTCGAATTGGTAATGATGTTGAGACGATAGGAGATGATCTGTATGCGACCAATCCGAAACTTCTTCAAAAAGGTATAGACCATAATTCCACAACAGGAATTTTGATCAAACCCAATCAAATTGGAACTTTGACAGAGACTCTTGATACGATAATAATGGCCACAGAAGCTGGTTTTAAGCCTGTTATCTCTCACCGATCGGGAGAAACCAAAGATGACTTTATAGCCGATTTGGCTGTTGCTTGTGGATGTGGAGTAATAAAAACTGGTGCTCCTGCAAGAGGCGAGAGAACTGCAAAATATAATCGTCTGCTTAAGATAGAACAGATGCTTGGTGACAAAGCCGAATATGCTAAGTGGGATGGTCACAGTGAATCCGATAAACCCAAACCAGCACCTTCTGCTCCAAAAACACCAGAAGTTCCACCAACACCACCTCCGCCCGCTTCACCCCAACAAGAGCTATAAATGTCATCCTGAACTTGCCTGCCCGCTCCTCGAGTCTGAGCCTCGGAGTCGAAGACCTGTGGAGGGATTCAGGATCCATTCAATAATTTGCCAACGAAAAAACTCTCCAGAACTTTCCAGAGAGTTTTTTCTTACTTATAACTTACAAACTTACCAGCTTATCAGCTTATCAGCTTCCTTAGGCATAAAACCCAAGAGAGTTTGCTACTGACATAACTTTATTAAAGTATGCAGTAGAGCGGTTGTATCCCCAAAGTGCTTTTTTAACATTTGGGTAACCACATGCCCTTAGATAGTTAGCGGCTCCAAAGATTGCGTCATCAACATTGTTGATATCTGTGCTTCCATCACCGTTACCATCCTGAGCATAACGTCTCCATGTAGAAGGTAGAAACTGCATTGGACCCTGTGCGCCTGCATACGATTTTATTGAAGTAGAGCCACTCTGTCCAGTTTCAACATAGTGAACTGCACGAAGTAATCTCCAGTCTACACCATATGTAGCTTCAGCACGCTTGTAGATTTCATCGAATCTTGTAGGCTCTCCGTAGTTTCCACGCGCTGTTGTAGCTTTTCTAGCCTCAACTCTTGCACGCTCAGCAGCAGTGGCAGTTTCTGCAGCCGCTCTTGCTTCTGCTTCAGCTCGCTCCCGTGCTTCTCGCTCGATTCGCTGCGACATTGACTCACCAAGAACGATCTCGTTGACCTTTCGATTAACTTCGATCACCTTATGTGAGCTAGTATTTAACACTATGTTCTCACTATTTGCTACCGGTTCCTTTGCTACTGCAGTTGCAACCAAGAAGATTGCAAATACCAAAGTTGCGACAGTAAGTGCGAAAAGTGTTGATTCAAGTACCTGTTTGTTAAAGATCTTTCCCTCTCTAATTATCGATAAATCGATATTCTTCATATGAAGAAACATTAGAGTTTGGTGGAGTATCGGCATGAATGTTCTGAACGGCTTAGCCTTATTCCACAATCCTATATTAATTTATTAAACTCGCATGGTATTGCGAGTGTGTATTATCCTTAATTTCGTACTTTCGTTTAATTCGTACTTTCGTAGGGAATTTTGCGAAGCGAAATTAAAATAGCTTCGCTCATTGCGAAACTACTACTTCATTGTATCAAATATTTGCCACCTTGTCAAGGGTTATTATCAATATATTGTATGTCTAGGAGTGTGTATCTAGTCTTTGGTATATACGGCTATAAACGTCAAAGCCAGCGACGCACAGTCATTGTGCGTTGTCGCTGGCTTTCGGTATAGGGCCTTCCATCGGCACCCTGAGTCAGTGGGGCACCGAGATTCCCTAGTCGTCGTCGGCGTTTAGGTCGAGAATCTCCAGGATGTACCCCTTGTCGACTTGTCTTCCTTCATCCTCATCTATGATGATTCTGTAGTGCAAGACGTCGGAGAACTGGGCGTACTCTCCATCGATGCTCACACCAACAACCTCACCGCTCTGGCTGAGGTTGAACGTGTATTTGTTCCCCTCCGCATCTACTACCTCTAGCTCCATCCGATTCTTGTCTTGTCTGAACTCGACGAAGGGCTGATCTCTGTCGACCATGTATAAGCCACAGAGCTCTTTCATCTCAACACTCCCATATAGCAGGTTCGCCCGAGACCAAGCACGGGCACCTCAACAATAAACATATTAGCATATATAAATCTATTTGTCAATGTTTTTTTATGATATAATCAAACTATGAGAAATGATGATTGGTTGGAAAATAGGTTCGATAAAATAATGAAAAAGCACTTTTCTGATGTAGAAGCGCCCAATTCTGTATTTATCAAATGGGGAAGACGTGCTCGTACAAGGCTTGGTAGCATTCGCAAGGTTTATCCGAAATCAATCTTAAAGCGACTTGCAGGAGATTTTGAAACCCAGATAATTATAAACTCTCACTTCAAAGATGAAGAAATCCCTATATACGTTGTTGACGCCACCATCGGCCACGAACTATGCCACTATACTCACGGATTCTCTTCTCCATTGCCCCAAGCAGCCACACACCCCCATAAAGGAGGAATAGTCACCCTAGAGATGAAGAATAGGGGAATGGATGAAGATTTACTTAAACAAAAAAAATGGCTAAAAAAAAATTGGCAATCTTATATCGAAAAAAACCGACACTAATCTTTGCAGGGATTTCTCGACTTCGCTCGAAATGACATATGATTTATATTCGTAGATTTGGATAATATTAGCCCCAAGCTTAAGGCTACCCTTAGGGTAAGGGGACCCTTAGGGTTAGATTAGAATTGTATTATTAGTAGTGAGTTTTTATGCCTGAATATGTAGTAGATTGTGCATTTTGCAGAATTATTAAAGAGTTTGAACCTGGAAGGTTCCGCTATCAAGATGAAGACGTGGTAGCCTTCGACGACATTAATCCAAAAGCCCGCATTCATATTCTAATTGTTCCTAAAGAACATGTTCACTCAGTAGCCGATCTTCCTGAAAATGGGGGAGAGATAGCAGGAAAATTGATAATGGCAGCAAAAAACTTGGCTGATGAGCTAAACATCGGCAGATCTGGCTTTAGATTGGTCTTTAATTCAGGAAAAGATTCTGGAGCTGAAGTTGACCACATCCACTTGCATCTTTTAGGTGGCGAGAAGCTTGGGCCGATGGGCTAGATAGTATTAAGGAAGAAGTATACAGTATACAGGTCTTTTTCGGAGTTTTGACATTTGGAATTTACCCAATTTGATTGCAAAATCTCTATATTTCAGTTATAATATCATTTGATAATAGTGTTTAATTTATCTACCCGAAGGGTGGTGAGTTTATTGATAGAAGTAAAAAAGAAAAATGGAGAACGAGTTGATGTCATGATGAGAAGATTCAATCGTGAAGTTCAACAAAGCGGAATAATGACCGTAGCGAAGGAAAATCGCTATTTTGAGAAAGACAAAAACAGACGAGCTAGGAGAGAATCAGCGATCAGAAGAAACAAGATCCAGTCTGTGAAACGGGGTTACTAGAGATATATCGTTTTTCGGTCACCTGCCCGAAGTTGTTACATAGTTGCAGGCGGGCGAAGCCAGTATCGGTTACGTTTTACGAATAACGATTAGACGTTACGAACATCGCTAACGAATACCGAATATTAATTAATATTAATACATGAGCTTAAAAGAAACTATAAAAACAGATTATCTGACCGCATACAAAGCAAAAGAAGAAACCAAAATCAGCGTTCTTCGGATGCTTCAAAGTGCCATAAAAAATGCTGAAATAGATAAAAAAGAAGAACTTTTAGATGAAGACATCACAAAAGTAATCCAGCGTGAGATCAAACAGAGAAGAGATTCTATAGAGAGCTACAAGTCTGGTGGCAGAGAAGATTTGGCTAAAAAAGAAGCTTTGGAATTAGAGATTCTAACGACTTATATGCCAAAGCAACTTACAGATGAAGAGGTTGAAACAATTGTAAAAGAAGTTATATCTAAGGTCGGTGCGAGCTCAAAAGCAGATTTCGGCAAAGTAATGGGGGCTGTAATGCCTAAAGTCGCCGGAAAAGCAGACGGCAACCAAGTTTCAAAAGCCGTCAATCGGCTACTACAATGAATTTTTATCACTGAAACTTTCCACAGAATATCACCAATTTAGAATTGACTATCATATATCATCATTGAAGTTTCTCATCCACTCAAAACGTCAGAGCGTATTAATGCATGCAGGCACAAATCGAAGGGTTTTAGTTTTATTTAGTAAATTAGCCATTAGAATAATTAGCCCCAAGCCAAAGGCTACCCTTCGGGTAGGGGGTCCCTTAGGGGCTATCCATTTCTATTATTATGTCCAAGAACAAAAACGAATTTAGGTATATTTTGTTTATCTCCCTTATTATATTTATATTTGTTTTTATTATAATCTCTGTAACAAATGGAATCGTTAGCAACCTTGAAGTATCGTCATTTGTATCTACACTAGTCTGGCTGATCGCTTCGCTGATAATCTCTTTTGCGATAGTTTTGGCCTTTACTCTTCTAAGTTCTCGTGTTGAAAATGTAATGACTATATTGCGAAGACGTTATCGATTCGAAAATCTTTCAAATCCACTTTTGCTTCGACTCTCATATGAAGCCCCAGGGACATATCACCACTCGTTAAATGTATCCAATCTAGCCCAACGAGCCTGCAAAGAGATCAGAGCCGACTCTCTCTTGGCTCGTGTCGCATCCTACTATCACGACATCGGAAAGCTTGCTAGTCCTGCCAGCTATATTGAAAATCAGGCTCATGCAGAGATCCCAACAGACGAGTCAAAAACATCAATAAAAAGAGATGCCAAGGTAATAATCTCGCATGTGGAAAAAGGTGTTGAGATCGCAAAAGAGGGACATCTTTCTGAAGATTTAATCTCGGTTATACAGGAACATCACGGTACAACAAGAGCTGAGTATTTTTTCGAGAGAGCAAAAGAGAAAGGTGTTAAGATGAAATTCACCGACTTTCGCTACCCTGGCCCTACTCCACAATCAAAAGAGTCGGCTATCATAATGCTTGCCGACAACATAGAGGCCATAGCTCGCTCTAAAGAATATTTAAATGACGATATAATCGCCGAAATTGTCGAAAAAGCAATCGAGGCAAAGCTTTCAGAAGGACAATTAAATTCTGCAAATTTTTCTGAGTCAGAGATCGCAAAAATTCGCTCATCTTTAATCAAAACCCTCTCCTCAATTTATCATCAGAGAATTAGCTATGAAACAAATGGAAAATCTTGATATAATCGGAACTTCAACAAAGCTAGATCATATAGCAATATCCAACATACTAAAAAACTCTTTAAAAAAGCTTAAATCTGACACCAATCAAAAAGTAGAGATAAAGTTTGTCGGTGAAGATGAGATGCAAAAACTAAATTTAAGGCATAGAAAAATAGATGAACCTACAGATGTAATCAGCTTTCCATTAGATAAGATCCCAGCAGATATATCTATACTAGGTTCAATAGTAATTTGTGAGGAATATATGAAAAAAATTGGTGGAACTACAAAAGAGTTAATCAAACATGGATTATTGCATTTGTTTGGATATGATCACGAGACTGACCCAAAAGAGTGGGGAAAGGTAGCAGAAAAGATAAATCATAAAATGATATGAAATATATTAATTTTAAAAAAGTCGGTTACAGCTTTCACCACGCATTTAGAGGTGTGATTCGACTTCTTGCTAACGAGCAAAATGCTAGAATCCATGCCATAATTACTATCGGTACTGGGATCCTTGTTTACATTCTAAATGTAAGTCGTCTCGAAGCTGCAATCTTGTTTATGGCTGTGATTATGGTATTTGCAATGGAGATTATGAATACTGCGATCGAAAAAGTCTGCAACGAAATCGATCAAAAACACAATGAGAATATAAAATTCATCAAAGACGCTATGGCTGGAGCAGTCCTTTTGGCTTCTGTAATTGCAATTGTTGTGGCAGCTCTGATATTCTTACCTCATATTAGAACTTTATTTGAATGATAGTATTGCACACATATAGCAATATTGATAAAATATATTCATAGTAGGCTAATGCCTCAGATTTGTATTTGAGAATATTAAGAGAGGGTTTTTGATGGCTCGAGAATCAATATCAGTTGGTGTAGATGTCGGAAGCACAAAGGTGGTTACTTGTGTTGGTAAATTTGAAGAAGGCAAAATCGACATAATTGGGATCGGAAGCTCTCCAAATCAAGGTATGAGAAAAGGTCAGATTATAGATATAGAAGAAACCGTCTCTAGCATTTCAGCGTCTCTTGAAGAAGCTGAAAGAATGTCAGGAATTGCACTTCGATCTGCAGTATTAGGAATTGACGGATCTCACATCGAATGCGAATCCTCAAAAGGCGTTATAGCCGTATCTAAAGCAGATGGTGAGATCGGCAATCAAGATGTTGACCGAGTTGTAGAAGCAGCTAGGGCAATTCCAAATAAACCAAATAGAGAGATCTTGCACGTCCTTCCAAGAAGTTTTGTGATAGATGGACAAGAAGAAGTTAAGGATCCATTGGGAATGACTGGGATCCGATTAGAGGTAGATGCTCAAGTACTTTCAACTTCAACAAATGCTTTAAAAAATTTGGAGCGATGCGTCGAACAAGCTGGAGTAAGCACTCTCGATGTAGTATTTTCGCCCTTAGCAGAGAGCAAGATACTTCTTTCAAAAAGACAGATGGAGATAGGTGTGATCCTTATCGACATCGGTTCAGCCTCGACTTCATATGCCTTTTTTGAGGAAGGCGATCTGATCGGTTGTGGAGTAGTGCCAATTGGCTCATCGCACATTACAAACGATGTTGCAATCGGGCTTAGAACTTCTTTAGAGGTTGCGGAGATTTTGAAACTAAAATACGGTGTAGCTCTTCCTGAAAAAGTATCCGAGAAAGAAGAAGTTAAATTAAGTTCGATAGATAAAAAAGAAGATGGGGTTGCATCGATCAAATACATATCTGAGATAATCGAAGCCAGGCTTAAAGAGATCCTAATGATAGTTCAAGAACAGCTACAAGCTATAGGGAGAGATGGAACAATGCCAGCTGGTGTGATTTTAACAGGAGGTGGTGCGAAACTTGAAGGAATAGTTGAGCTTGCAAAAGAGAGCATGCGATTGCCCGCACAGGTAGGCTCGCCAATAATTGATTTTGGAGGACTTGTTGACAAGCTAGATGATCCAGTATATTCTACTAGTATTGGGCTGATGCTGTGGGGTAGAGATAAGGATCAGTCTGGGTTTAGTATAGACCGATCGGCAGTCGGCGGTTACTTTGGAACGATAAAGGATTTCTTCAAACAGTTCTTGCCATAGAAAATAAATTACTTGCAATATTTTTTTATGTCGATACTATATACTAAATGTTATATTCTAAACAATAACTGGCGGGGCAGGAGAGACAACCATGGTCGAGAACAAGTCATCAACAATAGAAAACTTTGCAATAATTAAAGTTGTGGGTGTTGGTGGTGCGGGTGGTTCGGCATTAACTAGAATGATCAACGCAAAACTTAGAGGCGTTGATTTTGTTGCCATAAACACCGACGCACAAGCACTAGCTCATAATGAATCCCCAATTAAGATTCAGATCGGTAAAGACACTACACGAGGCTTGGGCGCTGGAGCTGATCCTGAAATTGGCAGAAAAGCCATAGAAGAGAATAAAGAAGAGGTCTATGAGGCTATGAAAGGTTCTGATATGGTATTTGTTACTTGTGGAATGGGTGGCGGAACCGGTACTGGTGCTGCGCCATTTGTTGCAGAGATAGCAAAAGAGTTGGGAGCGCTTTCAGTTGGTATCGTAACCAAACCCTTCTCATTTGAAGGACAACGTAGAAAACGGATAGCTGAGTCTGGAATCGCAGAGATGAAAGACAAAGTTGATACCTTGATTACTATTCCAAATGACAGACTTCTTCAAGTTATCGATAAGAAAACTTCACTCTTTGATGCATTCGGAGTGGTTGATGATGTGCTTCGACAAGGTGTTCAAGGAATAGCCGATCTGATCACTCTTCACGGTATCATAAACGTTGACTTTGCCGACGTTAAAGCAATCATGTCAGACGCTGGTTCTGCTCTTATGGGAATTGGTCATGGTCAAGGCGACAACAGAGCAATCGAAGCTGCAAGAGCGGCAATCGACTCACCACTTCTTGAACTTTCTATAGATGGTGCCAAGGGAATTTTGTTCAATATAACTGGTGGTCCGGACTTGGGTATGTACGAGATTGACGAGGCTGCAAAAGCCATTACTGAAGCTGCCGATGGTGATGCAAATATAATCTTCGGCGCAATAATCGATGAAGCAATGCAAGGAGAAGTCAAGATCACAGTTATAGCAACTGGCTTTGAAAGCGAACACCAAAAGGCTTTACATAAACCGATCTCAAGAGAGACTCATCCATCCGAGATTCCATCATCACAGATGATATCTAGAGATGACAAAAAAGAAGAAAAGAAAAATGATGACGACGAAGATGAGTTAGAAGTCCCAGCATTTATTCGAAGAAAACTTAAATAATACAAGTTGATATTTGTACACCCCTAAGGGGCCCCTTAGGGGCGGAAAATCTCACGGTTATAGACACGGTAAAAATCACCTTTCCCTATGAGAAACCATAGCTTGGGTGATTTTGTTTGCATAACTACATCTAGTAGTTTACAATGTTCTCACTACTAGATATTGATAGATCTTCTTAATGCCAGTTACTAACTACTAATTACAAGCTACCCTATGCTATGTCCAATTTGTAAAAAATCAGATACCAAAGTTCTCGATTCTCGAGATGAAAAACAATTTGTTCGTCGTCGTCGAGAGTGTCTTGATTGTAATTATCGTTTCACAACATTTGAAAAAATCGATGCACCAAAGATAAAAGTCAGAAAACGTGACCTTTCTGTTCAGGATTACAGCCGTGAAAAGCTCTCGAGCGGAATTCAGATTGCACTTGAGAAACGTCCTTTTGACATTCACGAACTTGAAGAAATCGTGACCGACATAGAACAAGAAATCATAAGGAAACCAAAAAATGAGATAAAATCTGTTGAGATAGGGGAGATGGTAATTTCGAGACTACTAATACTTGATGAAGTTGCGTATTTGAGATTTGTTTCAGTATTTAAAAAGTTTGGTAGCGCTAAAAAATTTCAACGTGAAGCAGAAAAATTGTCGGAGTAGGGGTAGCGTTCTTCGGTAATGATGATGCCAGTATCGTATGTCGGCAACCTGTCTGCCGGTCATCGACTCCGAGGCTCAGACTCGAGGAGCAGGCAGGTTACCGATTACCCAATGATATTTACTCAATACTGTATGATAAATACTGTATACTTAATACTAAATAAAGGAGTTATAATGCAAGATGTAGAGAAGAAAGATGCTGTAAGAGAGATCGATAAAAAAGGGTTTGATAAATTAATGAATGAAAAAAAACCAGTTCTTGTAGATTTCTTTGCAACCTGGTGTGGACCTTGCCAAATGATGGCTCCAATTCTTGAAGAAATTGGGGAAGAAGAAAAGGAAGATCGTTTCATCGTTGCCAAAGTAGATGGAGATAAAGAGCCGGAGCTGTTAGCTGAACAAAAAGTAATGTCCTTTCCGACTTTTGTCATATACAAAGACGGCAAAGAGGTTGAGAGAGTGATGGGGGCTCAAGCCAAAGAGTCACTTATGGAGAAGGTTGAAGCACAGCTATAGTTTTATAGATTTTGATATAGTCAATAAGCAATTTCATATATAATATTATTTATAATAGATTCAAATGTTCTATGTTCTTGCTGTGTGAAAATTCAGTGTAATAATGTCCTTGACATTTCTTCTTATATGTGCTATATTGGAAGAGTTGACAATTTTAAGCGATAAAAAAAGCGCTTCTAGGAGTCAAAGCTCTTTAAAGAGGCCCTCTATCGGTGCTTGCATTGATAGAGGGTTTTTAAAAGAGTTGCTATATGACTAGTGTGTTTCTAGGCTCGAGTGATTCGTCATTCGAGACTACAAAACACATCACAGCAACAGTGGAGACATGAAATGAAGCCTAGAGTCAAAGCATTGCTTACACTGATAGTCGCAATCGTGGTTGTTTGGATCATCGCCGTAGCACCGGGGACGATCCTCTTCAACCAGAGCCCACTGTCGTCAGTGTGGCTACTGGTAGCAATCGTTTCGATCGCGATGGCGATCGTCACACTACGACGACAGTTGATACTCTGGTGGCGAGCTAGAAAAAGAACCAAGCTCGCCACAAACTAGTACAGCGCGCGCCCCACTGATCATCGATCGGCGGGGCGCTTTCATTTTTATCTACTAATTCTGGTATAATGCCCTTATGCAACAGAGCTTTAATCTAGAAAATCAGATTGATATTTTAAATGGTCTCAACACCGAACAGAAAAAAGCCGTTACTCATGAGTCGGGGCCTCTTTTAATTATCGCTGGAGCTGGAACCGGTAAAACTACGGTAATCACAAAAAGAATTGCTTATCTGATTGAACAAAAAATCGCAAAACCCTCCGAGATTTTGGCTCTAACATTTACCGAAAAAGCAGCTGCAGAGATGGAGCAGAGGGTAGATGAGCTGGTTCCTTACGGCTATACCGATATGTGGATCTCAACTTTTCACGCTTTTGGCGACAGACTGCTTCGTGATTTTTCAATAGACCTGGGACTGCCTGCAAACTTTAAAGTTCTAACAAAAACCGAGCAAGCAGTATTCTTTAGAGAAAACTTATTTGCATTTGACCTTAATCACTTTAGACCTCTTGGTAATCCGACCTCTCATATCGACGCACTATTGTCTCACTTTTCGCGGCTTAAAGATGAACTAGTGTCTCCACACGATTACAAATCGCATGTCGACAAACTTAAAACTAATGAATCAGATCTATTAGAATTAGAAAAAACTGAAGAGCTAGCCAATACATACGAGCGCTATCAGGATTTGATGATTCAGGCCGGAAATCTAGACTTTGGTGATCAGATTTATCTGACCTATAAGCTTCTAAAAGAGAACAAGAAAGTTCTTAAAAAATGCCAAGATCAGTTCAAATTTATTCTTGTTGACGAATACCAAGATACCAACTACGCTCAAAATGAGATCGTAAAACTTCTGGCAAATCGAGATAAAAACATAACAGTTGTGGGAGATGATGACCAATCGATTTATCGATTCAGGGGAGCTTCTATCTCAAATATCTTGGATTTTAAAAATTCATTCAAATCAACTACTCAAATCGTATTGAATAAAAACTATCGCTCGACAAAACAGATTCTAGATTCATCATATAAACTCATACAACACAATAATCCAGATAGACTTGAGATAAAAAACAAGATCAACAAAAAATTGATCTCTGACGTTTCTGGAGATATTCCAGAACTTTTACACTGCGATACCTTATCGCATGAAACGGATACGGTTGCCAATAAAATTAAAACTTTAAAAACTAAACTAAACTTAAAAAATAAAGATTTTGCTATACTGGTTCGAGCAAACAATCACGCAGAGCCATTTATCCAATCTTTGAATCTGTTGGGGATTCCATACGCATTTTCAGGCGTAAGTGGACTCTACACTCAACCTGAGGTCAAAATGCTAGTAGCCCTTCTGAAAACGCTTGCGTACTCTGATGACAATCTCTCTTTATATCAGTTAGCCACCTCAGAACTTTATAATATAGAACCAAGTGCACTAACGGAATTTCACACAAGATCAAAGAGGGGCCATCGTTCAATCTTTAATATCATCGAGTTTGAATTGAATAAAAATTCACTTCTTGCGCCCAACGAAAACCTTCAAATATTAATTAACGATGTTAAAAAATACAGAGAAAAAATAAAAGATCTAAACGCTGGCGAACTTCTTTACAAATACCTAACTGAAAAAAAATATTTGAAAATACTTTCTGACAAGCCTTCCGTTGAAGATGAACTAAAGATCCAAAACATCGCCAAGTTTTTTGAGCGAATCGCAAACTACAACCATTCTGCAAATGACAAATCTCTTATTGCATTTTTAAACAACTTGGAGCTATTGCTTGAAGTAGGGGATGAAGTGATCTCATCTGACATTGACCCCGATATTGACGCTGTAAATGTTTTAACTGCTCACGCCTCAAAAGGTCTTGAGTGGCCAGTAGTTTTTATCGTAAACTGTGTATCTGACCGTTTCCCAGGCAGAAACAGACGAGAGCAGATTGAGATCCCACAAGAGCTTGTAAAAGAGTGTTTGCCCAAAAGTGACTTTCACTTACAGGAAGAGCGCAGACTTTTTTATGTCGCAGCCACAAGAGCAAAGCAAAACTTGTTTTTAACTTCTGCAGATGACTATGGTGGCAAAAGAGTAAAAAAAATCTCCCAGTTCGTAATGGAGCTTCTTGACGAGACCAATGTTTTGAAACTTAAGAAAAAACAATCAGCACTAGAAAAGATTGAGCGGTTTAAGAAAATTGAAACTACAACAGTAAGTAAGGCCCTGCCGGCAGGCAGGCAGGCGAAAAAATTGATTGACGGAAGAATAAAACTTTCTCGTCAACAGATTGACGACTATCATACCTGTCCGAAGAAATACTATTATGCTCACGTGATTCGAATTCCACTACTAGAAAATCACTCGTTAATGTACGGAACGGCGATTCACTCTGCATTGGACCATTATTTTAACCGAAAAATTCGAGGTGATGAAGTCAGTTTGAACCAGCTTCTGATGGATTTTAAACAGTCTTTTCGAAATGTCGGCTTTATCACTCGTGAGCATGAGGACCAACGCTTCAAGTCCGGAGTAGAAACTCTAACCAAATTCTACAAAGCCGACCAAGAAGAAGGGGAGATCCCAAAATCAGTTGAAGAGTCTTTTGAAGTACTTGAAAGTGATGTTTCAGTTCATGGAAGATATGATCTGATTTTTGAAAACAAAGAAGGAGTTGAGATTAGGGACTTTAAAACATCGAAAGTAATTGATCAGAAAGATGCCGACAGAAGGATACGAACTTCTACACAGATGCAGATGTACGCATTGGCTTGGAAAGAGAAATTTGGTGAGATCCCAAAAACAACGCTCTATTTCATAGAATCGGGACTTAAAGGTGAAAAAACATTTTCAGACAAAGATATTGAAAAAACTAAAGATCTAATTTCGGATGCCGCAGACGGAATTAAAAAGGGCAACACTCTAGCAACGCCCGGTTTGTTTGAATGCCGCTACTGTCCATACAACGAAATATGCTCTGATTCTGTGGTATGATGTTTGGCTTATGTTCGGTTTTGGTGTATAATTATATCAAAGGAGATATAAATGAGCATGGAAGTGATCCTGATTATTGTAGCGGTATTTTTAGCCACTGTCATTGGGACTGTGGTGGCTAATATTTTAGTTAAGAAAAAGTCTCAAAAAGACGATAAAAACCTTGAAGCCAAGTTTGCACAACTTTCTCAAGATGCACTTCGTATGAACTCCGAACAATTCTTAACTCTCTCAAAAGAGGTTCTAGGAGCTCAAAAAACTGAGATAAAAACAGATCTTGAAGGTAAGAAATCCGCCATAAATCAGCTAATTTCTGAGATAAGAACAGATATTAAGAAAAATGAAGAACGCCTGACTAAAAGTGATGATGACAGAGTCCGTTCATTCTCACAACTTAAAACAGAATTAGATAAAAGCAACAAACTTTCCGAAGATCTTAAAACTAGCACAGACAAACTCAAAAGCCTTCTTTCAAATAACCAGATGCGCGGAGCTTTTGGAGAACAAGTTGCTGAAGATTTACTAAAGATGGCCGGTTTTGTCTTGGGTCAAAATTACAATAAAAATACTGCACAAGATACAAAAGCAACAAGACCAGATTTCACCATCTTTCTACCTGACCAAACCAAGATCAATGTAGATGTAAAGTTTCCATACACATCTTTAGTCAAATACACCGAAGCAGAGAATAAAGACGATCAAGAACGACACATGCGTCAGTTCAAGCAAGATGTAAAAAACAAGATCAAACAGATCTCTACTCGAGACTACATCAACCCTGAAGAAAAGACCGTCGATTTTGTTATCTTGTTCATTCCAAACGAGATGATATTTTCATTCGTTTACGATAAGATGAACGAAGTATGGGAAGAGTCGATGAAAACGAAAGTAGTTTGTGCTGGACCATTTTCATTTACTGCAATTTTGCGAATGGTCAAACAAGCTTACACAAATTTTCGCTATCAAAAGGATCTTCATAACATAATCGGTCTTATCCATAAATTTGATGATGAGTATCAAAAGTACTCTCAATCAGTAGATCTGCTTGGAGATAGAATTAAGTCAGCGAGCAAGCAGTATGATAGTGTATCATCAACCAGAGATAGACAACTTACAAAAATTGTCGATAAAATTAAAAGCCAAGATGCGATTGAAAGTGAGAAAAAAGAACATATAGATCTGGTAAAATGAGCACAACCGACACAAATCTTGTCCACAAATTTAATCAATAGGGTAGCAAGAAAATTAATATACGAGCACAATTTTACTTTTACTATGGAAGATATTATCGACATAAAATACGATGGAGCGGGGGAGAGATTGGATAAATTTTTATCTGATAAGTTTTTTAGATTCTCAAGAGAAGATATAAAACGAGCAATAATAGCAGGAAAGATAACTGTAAATAAAGAGACCAAAAAACCCAGCTACAAGTTGTCAGCAGATGATCAGATAGATGGAAAGATTGGGTTTGTTAAAACTGTTTCAGAGCCAACAGGCGAGAAGATAAAACTCGACATTATTTTCGAAGATGATGATGTGGCTGTAATAAATAAACCGGCTGGAATGGTTGTGCATCCTGGAGAAAATAATGAAGCGGGGACACTAGTTAACGCTTTGATTGAAAAATACCCGAAGATCTCCCTTGCAGTTCCTAAAAGAGGGGACGATTCTATAAAAGTTCAGCGACCGGGTATAGTTCATAGGCTTGATAAAGATACAACTGGAACAATTATAATTGCCAAAACAAAAGATTCTTACGATTTTTTGTCAAAGAAGTTCAAAGAAAGAAAAGTCACAAAAATATATATGGCACTTTGTTTTGGTTGGCCAAAAGAAGATAGGGGAGAGATAAGCAATTTTTTAGCTCGCCACAACTCTGACCGAAAACGGATGAGTGAAGTAGATGAGGATAGAGGAAAGGCAGCAATATCTAAATACAAAGTTATTGAAACCTATAAAGACAACAGTGGCGACAAATATTCTCTGATTGAATTTGATATCAAAACTGGACGTACTCACCAGATTCGAGTTCATGCAAAGAGTCTTGGGATTCCAGTTCTTGGAGATAAAAAGTATTACACTAAATTTAGCAAACTTGCATCAGATAAACTTAAAGCAAAAAGACAATTTCTTCATGCAAAAGAACTTACAATACAAATTCCATCTGACTCAAAATCAAGAACTTTTAAGGTAAAATTACCAAAAGATTTTCAAAGCACAATAGATTCTCTAATTATTGTTAAATAAAATTTGACATCGTTATTATAAACAGAATATGATGTTCTCATACATACGAGGGATGACCCTTTTATTTTTTAATATTAAGTAGGATCTTTATGAGCAGAGAAAGAGTCACGATAACAATTAAAGAAGATATTCTAAAAGCATTGGACAAAAAAATTGATGGTGTTAAAGTCAGAAACCGTTCTCATGCAGTCGAATCACTTCTCTCTGAATCTTTAGGATTGTATGCGATAAAAGATGCGATAGTTATGGCGGGAGGCGATGACGCTATAAAGTCGATTGCAGCAATCAAAGATTCGCTTATGAGATTGAAAAGGATCGGCATCAAAGAAGTAATAGTAGCTCTAGGTTTTTTGGGTGACAAGATCAAAAAAGGTCTTGGCGATGGAAAAGAGTTCGGGCTTAAAATAGAGTATCTTGAAAAGGGCGAAGGAACTGGTGGAGCTCTAAAACTTCTTCAAAAAGCCTTGAAAAAGAGTTTTATTGTAATTAATCTAGACGGCAAGTTAGATTTGGATTACAAAATGGTAATCGACTTTCACAAAAATACAGTAGCTCTTTGTACTGTGGCTACAAACGATATCAAATCTTTCAAGGGAGTTTATATACTCGAACCTGAAGTTACAAAATACTTGCCAGAAGGATTTTCAATGCTCGAGGAGGATATATTTCCAAAGCTTCACAAAGAAAGTAAGCTAAACATTTATCCGATATTCTAGCAAAATTGCTGCCTCTTCAATATTTTCTAACCATTTGTTATAATAACTACATGAAAAGAAACTTGTATTTACTATTGGCTCTAACAATAGTCCTAGTCGTGCTTGGAGTATTGATTGATATCCCTAGAAGTCCTTGGAAGAATGAGAGAATCAAGACTGTTTTAGGTTTGGATCTTCAGGGTGGAACTGAGCTTATATACGAAGCAGATCTTTCTGAAAGTTCAAATAAGATCAATGACCTAGACAATCTAAAAAGCGTTTTTCGAAATAGGATAGACGAACTTGGTGTTGCAGAGCCTACTATTCAAACTCAAGGATCTAATCGAATAATTATTGAACTCCCCGGCATTAAAAATATCGATGAGGCAATCTCTAGAATAGGGGAAACCTACGAACTTGTTTTTATGACAGTGGCTCCAGAAGATGATGTTAACGGAATTACACTTGAAGATTATTATGATCCTGGATTCACATATCCGGGTCTTTGGATAAAGTCAGACTTATCTGGAAGAAACTTGAAGTCAGCAACCGCAACTTTCAATAATTCCCAAAACAAACTTCAATCAGAACCGATCGTCTCTATTTCATTTGATGGTGCTGGTAAAGAGAAATTTGCAGAACTTACTAAAAACAATCTTGAAAGTAGAATCGCAATAGTATTAGACAATAAAATAGTTTCTGCTCCAACTGTACAAAGCGAGATCACCGACGGCCAAGCAATCATAACTGGTCAAAAAGATATATCTGAAGCTCAAAAACTAGCAAAAAGACTAAACGAAGGAATGCTTCCAGTTCCTGCTAAATTAGTTGGCCAACAAAATGTGGGAGCAACACTTGGAGCAGACAGTTTGAAGAAAAGCATGATCGCAGCAATTGTCGGCTTGGTCGCCTTAGCACTTTTTATGTTAATATACTACAGATTCTCTGGTTTTTTAGCTGTAATTGCACTTGTTATCTACGGGATTTTAGCCTTAGCTTTATTTAAGTTGATTCCAGTAACACTATCTTTAGCCTCTATCGCTGGATTCGTTCTTTCGGTTGGAATGGCGATCGATGCCAACGTGCTGATATTTGAAAGGATGAAAGAGGAGATGCGAGCAGGCAAGGAGACTCTTCAAGCTGTGAAAGACGGTTTTGCTCGTGCTTGGCCATCAATCCGCGATTCAAACCTATCATCAATTATAACTGCCATTATCCTATATTATTTTGGAACAGGTCCAATAAGAGGCTTCGCTCTTACGCTTGGGATTGGTGTTTTGGTAAGTATGTTTTCTGCAATCACTATCACTAGAACATTTATGCTACTTATCGCGCATACAAAAAAGTCAAAGTGGTTAAGGGTTTAGGTAAATACGTTTATAGTTTGCGAAGCCCGTTACGTTAACATTGTTCGTCTAACGATACCGAGAACCGATACGAACCTTGCCCGCCTGCCACGCCCGAAATGCTTGAGCATATGCGATGCGGGCGGGCAACTATGTAGCAACTTCGGGCAGGCAACCGTTCAACGAAAATAATTAGAATTAATTATATAAATATGTTCAAAGTAATCAAAAACTCAAAATACTGGTATATAATCTCTGGGCTTTTAATAGTTCTTTCTGTGGTTGCAATCGCAGTTTTTGGGCTTAGAGTGGGAATCGACTATACCGGTGGATCGATTATTACATATGAAACCGTTGATAAAAACGCAGTCTCGGTGATTGAAGATGTTTTAGAAAATAATGATATCTCAAGTTATAAGATTAAAGAAAGCGGAATAAGCCAACTTACGGTTCGCCTTGAAAGTCTTGAGGTCGCAACTCACCAAAAGATCAACACAGAGATAATTGAACAAGTAACGGATCTAAAAGAGATCAAGTTCGATAACATTGGTCCAACCATTGGAAAGGACCTTACGAACAAATCTATCTATGCTGTGATCATCGCTTCGATAGCAATAATCTTGTTTGTTGCATATTCATTTAGAAAGGTCCCAAAACCGCTTAGTTCATGGAAATTTGGGGTTATGGCTGTAGTTACGCTGATACATGATTTGATCATCACTACGGGCTTTGTAGCGCTTATGGGAGCTATACTACCTTGGATGGAGGTGGATGTGCTCTTTATTACCGCACTTTTGACTATTATGGGATTTTCAGTCCACGACACTATCGTTATTTACGACAGACTTCGTGAAAACTTTGTTAAGCATACAGGTGAACAAATCGTGCATTCCGCAGAAGAAAGTGTAAACCAAACTCTGATTAGATCAATCAATACTTCATTGACGACGATCTTCGTACTGCTGGCACTATTTTTGCTTGGAGGAGAATCTATACGACACTTCGTTCTGATAATGATCTTTGGAATTGCAATCGGAACATACTCATCAATTTTTGTGGCAGCACCGCTAATAGTAAGTTGGCACAAGAAGAGATAAGTGGAAATTCTTACACTGATCCTTCACACCCCAAAGACAAAGGCTTCCCTTTGGGACGGGGCCCCTTAGGGGCAGATAAACACAGATTTTAAGACAGAGAACTCCATAATTTGTCATTTGGAATTTGTTATTTGAAATTTACCGCAATGCGGTTAGCAGGGGAGTGCAAAAAATTAATTTGCACTTTTTTACGCACACTGTAATACCCACGGATTGTCACAGCCAAGAGGGAAAAATAAACTTAAAAATAAATGGTGCATATAAAGGTAATCAAGTACCAATAAAATAATTATTGGAAATTTATCTTACAAATTGCGACACATTGTGTAGTCAATAATACTTAGTCTCACAATGTGCGTCACAATCTGGCTGGTTACGAGTGACGATCTACGATACTGGCTTCGCCCGCCTGTTACTATGTAACAACTTCGGGCAGGTAACCGAAAACCAAATAATGATTAACTACTGATTGAAGTTTTAAGGTCTTTCAATATAATTGGTATGCATATTTTGAAGATAGAGGTACTTTCCAGCCATCTATACAATATAAATGCCTTAGAACGCATTATAGAGCCTTTCGAACCTAGCTTGTGCCTGTTTTGTGTTATAGTCCTATCTGTATAGACTCGTTTGTATATATACTGTCGCATTTTGTACGTTATGCGTCTATACATAGTTCATAGATATATTAGTATAAACTTAAGCACCAGTACAACTAGAATTAGGTTACTTAAATATTGAATATAATTGGTTAGACTCTTGTGCTTTATTCCCCCTGTTTATAATCCGTTTTATATTTGGTTTAAGCTAACCAATATTTTGACCAATATGTGGGTGCAATTATAAATGAAGATAAAGGGGTCTCCCCCGACTTCCCTGCTAAATTATACAAAACGCCAGATTTCTGACGCTTTATATTATATTCAATATTTCTTCACCCTAAATATAATCCGTGTTTGCCCGCCCGCCACGCTATGCGTAGTATTTCGGGCAGGTGCAGTCACTTCAACTATAGACTTACTACTTCGCCTTCTTTTAAGTTGCTGTCGTCTTTCTTGCCGCCACTTGAATCCTTCGAGATGGATTTATCTTCTTCCTTCGATTTATCTGTAGGCTTCGGCTTTATTGTTGAACTCTTTTTCTTTTCATCGTTTTTACTGCGTGAGGAGCTGGTTTTATTTTTTTTCTTAATACTGTCCCCTACCTTCTTTGCAATTTCGATCATCTTTTTACCTTCATCATCTATCTCAACACCACTCTCTTCAAGTTCTTTTACCTCTATCTTTTCTCCGATGTACCACTTCACTCCACCCCTAGCAGTCTGCTCTTTGTATATCTTATCTCCTATTATATTTTCATGTTTAAAAACTTTCTTCTTTTTTGGTTTTCCATCCGACGCCGTTTCGGTGTCGTCCTGAGGTTTGGTCGAAGGATTCGTTTTACTTCCGTGTTCCTCTGGCGTCTTTTCGCGCCTTTCTTCGTCTTTCTCCTTGACCTTAGGTTTGTTATCCTTCTCCTCCTCATTCTTTATAGGTTTTAAAGATCTCCTCTCTCTTTGTTTTTCGTTTTCTGGATTATTTTTCTTTTTGTCACTCTCTTTCGGATTTTTCAATTTATTTGATGCTTCTTCTACACGACTTACATCATGTCCTTTTTTCTTCTTCATTGTAAGGACTGCTTCTAAGCCTCCCTCTTTAAAAGCCTTAGCTTCTGCAACAGCATCTTCGAGCTCTTGGGTCGTAGTGCCCTCTATCGCAGCTTCAACCAATGCTCTCTCTTTGGCGTATTTCTTTCGAGACAAATTGATCACGGTTTCGGCAAGACCGGTTATCTTATCAACTGGAGGCAGGGTGCGTGCAGAAAATGCTGGAGAAGATATTCCGTCTATCAGAAGCTTGATATAGATATTGTACTTGTCGAGATTCACTAGGTCGTTCGCTTCAAATACTGGCTCATATTCTTTAACCAAATGATCCGCGTCCGTACCCCCTACTCTAAATGAGATTATCGTACCAGCGTTTCCAAAAACTGCATCTCTCACCTCTTCTGGCATCTGACTTATATACTGATTGGCAATAGTTAAATTTAGATTATACTTTCTGGCCTCAGACAAAATGACTGCAAATGACTCTGTGGCGAAGTTTTGAAACTCATCAACATAGACATAACTGTCTGCCCTTTTACTTACAGTAACATCTGCTCTACTCATAGCTGCTAGTTGAATTTTAGTAATCATCATCGCACCCAAGAGAGCTGAATTATCCTCCCCTATCTTTCCGCGAGAAAGGTTTACAATCATTATTTTTTTGTTGTCCATAATCTCACGAATATCTAACTTTGACTGAGGTTGACCAACTATGTTTCTGATCGTCGCAGTCGCCAAGAACTGTCCAACTTTATTCAAAATCGGAGAAACTGCTTCTGTCCTAAACTTTGCATCGTATTGAGCAAATTCACCCATCCAGAATTCTCGAATAACTGTATCTTTAACTTGCTTTACGACTTTCTCCCGAAAATGTTCCTCTGTCAGCATCCTTGGGATGTCTAGCATAGTTGAGTTTTCATAATCGAGTAGCGCTAAAACAGTATTTCTCAATATATGTTCTAATCGTGGACCCCAAGAATGTCCAAATATTTTCTTAAAGATACCAACAAATCCAGATGCTACCATACCCTTAAAATCATCATCAACGTTTTCCAAAAGATTGAAAGCTATTGGATAAGACCGATCTGCAGGATCAAAGACTATAACATCATTTTCTCGCTCCTTGGGTATACATGCCAAAACTTTTTCGGCAAACTCACCATGAGGATCAACTATTATAACTCCTTCTCCTTGATGTATGTCGTGAATAGCCATATTCTCCATCAAAACAGATTTTCCAACACCAGACTTTCCGATGATGTATACGTGCCTTCTTCTGTCATCTCTTTTTATCCCAAAAAGCTTAAAGACATTTCTAAAAGTAGTCTCCCCTATCGTCGTAAAGTCATCTTTAGGGGTATTATCTTGAAGTGGCAGATTTGCAGGTGGCTCACCTTTTTTCGCCCCGGACCAAACTATGTTTGGAGTTGAAACGGTCTCATGAGGAAAGTGGTATAACGATGCTAGCTCTGAGATGTTAAATATATTACCGCCAACAGAAAATTCTCTCTCCTTGTAGTCATTGAAGAAACTCTTATCATTGATTGAAATGTTGCTTGATTTGAAGCCATTCGCATTGGTAGTGTTGTACTGCTTAAATGCTGCAGCTATTCCTTGGGCTTTATTTTTTGCACTTTCACCATCTTTAGAAACCGCAAGAATTCTGATCTTCGTCTCGTACCCCAACTTCATAATTTTAAATTCGATACCTTTTAGTGCTTCTTCAACCGTTCCCGCCAAGTTTGGTGGTTCAGAACTTGATTCTGCAACTTCAGCACCAGGGCTAACGGCTTGCAAAAAGACCATCTTTATCCCCTTAAAAATTACTGACCATATAGATTTTAGGGTTCCTTTTGCTCCAGAACTTTTTCCGGTTTTAATTGAATTAATTAAATTGTTACCCTTATCTTGCCATTCGTCACCAACAGGACGGATATTGAACTGCAACCATACCTGTTCATCAGATTTCAATTTTGCCATTACTGAAGTTATCCCCGAGATCGGGTCAACCTCAAAATCGTTAAATAGCTTTATTGGGTAAACATCTTCCTTAGTAGTCAAAAGTTCAGTTCCAGCAAACTGCATAGATCCTAAATCTACAGAAGTTGTGTAGTCATCAACATCATGAATCTCTACTGTCGGGTATTGAGCATATATCTGCCCCTCTATAAAATCTCTTAAATGTACTGGCATATGGACATAGAACTGAATGTATTTGTCGCGGGACACAATCTCAAAACTGATATGGTTTTGGTACATTGCTGAATCAGAATAGATTCCGTGCATTGAGGCAAACATCTGTTCAGCTGCAAGTGGCGCTTTGTCGTTGTTTCTTGGTACATCGATCCGAATCATCGTGGACTTTTGAGAACTTAGCCACTCATCGTATCGTCGATTTCTCCACATCTTAAAATACTGAGAAATTACAAAAACTCCTCCGCCTAGAACTACCAATACAATGATGATTAACAAAACCTCCATGTTAGCTTCTATTTTATATTAAAATAGCCCCCGCAA
>CAZAOA010000001.1:56718-62228 GCA_964486765.1 uncultured Candidatus Saccharibacteria bacterium | reverse complement strand
CTCTATAGCACCAAATTTATTTGAGTGTAAAACTTGAAGTACCAACTTTTTTAAAGTCTTTTTGAGTTTGCAAATTTATAAGAATTGTATTTTTTCTAACAACTCTTTGCTTCTGAACTTCACTGCAAATATCTTTTAAATCCATCGCTTTTTTTGATTTTTTCAAAACTGAATAAATAACATCTTTTACGGTTCCTTCAGTATAACCCCACTCTTTAAGAGCGTAGATACCTCTTCCAATAAGTACAAATCTTTCGTCAGCGATCAGCTCATTATGGACTGTAGCAGTAACAACTTTTTTCTGATCAAACTCCTGTCTTTTAATCTCTTCGGTAATCTCAGAAAAATGCAAAGGTTTTTGGCTTTTAATTAGAATATAAAAGATCTTGTCTCGTACCGTTCTTGGGTTTACTCTAGGCCATTTGGTAAGTCCAATCGAGCCATCGTGAGCTTCCATTATGTTTCGACCAACCTTTGAAACTGCGTTTAGAAATGTTACGTTGTGTTTATTATGAGCTGGGTGATTTTCTAAAATCACATCCAACTGTTTTGGAGATTTTGAACTCTCAAGATACTTCGCCCATTCCTTAAGTATTCCAACCACTTCAGACTTGGGTAGTGTTATTAGTTTCCAAGAATCATGCAATATATCGTCTCTTTCAATCTCTTCAATGTCAGGAAGAAGCGCTATAAAAAGCCCTAGTGCACTCGCCTCTTTTCCACTATCTTTAATTTTTTCAGAAAGTAATTTCTTTGCTGCATCTTGTTTATGAACAATCCCACCATGCTTTTTCATAGAGTCCAGTATCTTTTCGACTGAAACTTTGTGGTCTTCAAGAATTTGCATACTTAATTTTCTCTTTGCGTCTCTTTCAATTTGTCTTACTCGCTCACGTGAAAGTTTTAGATCTCTTCCGATCGCAGCAAGTGTCATTTTCTTACCTAAAAGACCGAAACGTTCTCGAATAACTTTTTCTTCATTCGTTTTAAGTTTCTTTAGCTCCCCTTCTATCAATTTGTTTGGAGAAAAATCATTCATTGTATTTTCCTTAATTTGATATTACAACGCTGACTGCAAAGCGCTGACTAAACGCTGGCGTTGAATTCTGAATCTTTGTATGTTATTTATTCGTAATTCGTTTAAATTCGAAATTCGATTTTTTAAACGATGTTATCCACAGCTGCCCACTGACTATCACCCACCTCTGGAAGCATTATACTTAACTTATCACCTACTTTTGCCTTAAAATAAGTTACGGATGCTAAAAGAACACTGTATTTTTTGCCATCAACATCAACTTGATACTTCCCTTCAGAACTCTCTTCTAGCACACCAACTGCATTTTTTCTGGCTATTGGACTAATCTGTTTATATAAATACCGTCCGTCTTCTGAAACAGTTAGCTTTAAAACATCTCCAGGAATTAGTTTTGACTTCGAAGCATAGTTTGGAGGAACCTGATACTCTTTCTTATCTTTTGCAATCATCTTCTCACCGTCAAAAATTCCTTGAACTGATTCGGCATCGTCTGGAACATCAACATTTTCGGCAATAGATCCGATCTCAGATGAAAACAGTTTTTGCTTGGCTTGACGGATTTTACTTTCGGCAACGTCAAGCAATTTTTTTACTTCCAAAAGATCTTTTTCGTTTTCCATGTTCTTTCACTTTATCTCTGTTTTTACTCCCCAACGTACCCAATACTACCACATTAAATTATATAAGTCAAACTATTTAGCTTTACTAAATTTAATAGAAATGTTGCTATATACTAAATTTTGGCATAAAAAAACCCATCGGCTATTCAATGAGTGTGCCTGCCCGCCATCAATGCCCATAGGGCTTTGGGTGAGAGCCGATAAAGAGATATTTTGATATTAAATTTATTATAGAATATTTGACCTGAAATCAAGTTGCTAGATTCTGAATTCCGTTCAACGCTACATACCGTATACTTAATACTTAATACTGTATACTAAATACTATCTTAATTAGCTTTTTGGTCCTTTTGCGTTGCCATCACCAATTCCCGGAAGGTCTATCTTATCAACCTGAGATCGATCTAGGATCTCTTTACTGACTACATTTCTATCTTTGCCGTATTTTAGTCTGCTAAGTTTCCTTATGGTTTCTCCCACTTTTTCGTTTGGATTCTCATCTGGAGCATTTGACTTTGCATTAAAGGGCCTAGTGGGAGCGCCATCAATTAACATCTTTGTATAGAAATTGTATTTGTCTATCGTTGTCATATCATCAAGTTTTAGGGGTTCAAATTCTTTGACTAGAAACTCGGCATCGGCAGCACCGATTCGAAATGATATAAGCGTTCCAACGTTTCCAATAACCGCGTCTCGTGTTTTCTCGTCAAGTTGGGATATGTATTGGTTTGTAATATTTAGAGAGAGTTTATACTTTCTGGATTCTGATAGGATTGTGGCGAATACATCTGTTATAAAGTTTTGAAATTCATCCACATACAAAAAGAATGGGGTTCTCTTATTTTCTTCAATGTCTTGGCGGGAAAATGCTCCCATAGCGATTTTCGAGACAATTATCATACCCAACAAAAAGGCATTTATCTCCCCTATCTTTCCTTTAGATAGATTGCAGATTAGGATCTTGTTGTTGTCCATAATATCGCGAAAATCGAAAGCTGATTTATTTTGCCCAATTATATTTCGCATCATATCGTTTGTCATGAAACGCCCAAACTTGGAAGTAAAGTAGTTTAGCATCTCTGACTTGTGAAAATCAGAAGTCTTAGCCATCTGCTTCTCCCAGAAAGCTTTTACGACCGGATCGGTCAGATTTTTCACTGCTTGTTTTTCAAATTCTTTATCAGTAAAAAGTCTCGGGATATCAATTATTGTTCCGCCTCCTGGTTGCTCCATCAAAGTTAAGGCAGCATTTCTTAGCCAATGCTCAAACTGAGGCCCGACTATACCAGTTTGGCCTGGATCAAAAAGTTTGTAGAACATTTGTATCGCTTCTTGTACCAGAAAGTCTTTCTGGTCGGGGTTTTTCCACTCAAGCATATTTAACCCCATCGGTCTCTCTATGTCAGATGGATCGAAATAGACAACATCTTCTGCTCGCTCTTTGGGAATTCTATTTAGTATATACTCTGCGGCATCACCGTTCGGGTCAAGATAGCAAACTCCTTTTCCAGCTTTAATGTCTTGCAATATCATATTTTCAAATAAAACAGTTTTACCAACACCTGTCTTTCCTATCATATAGATGTGGCGCATCCGATCTTCTTCTTTTATTTTAACAGGATTCTCTTCTCCACGATAAACGCTTTTACCGATCTCGGTACCCTCTTTCGGTAAATTTGACGGAGGCGCTGCTCGTTTTGCAAGAAGCCAATCAATGTTTGGCGTATCAACAAAACGATTTGGCATATGATAGATAGATGCTAACTCTTCAGTATTTAATATATACTTGAACCCACGGCCAAATAAACGCAGTGCATAGTTTACAGATTCTTCAGCTTTTCTTTTAGCACGTCTTAGAAAGAAACCGTTTCCGTCTGGCATATTGAACTGCTGGAAAGAAGCAGCAATATTTTTAGCTGTTGCATCAGCTTGCATCTGATCTTTTGAAGTAGCAACAATTCGAATCTGAACATTGAAACCAAGCTTTGAGGCTTTTTCACCCAGAAGTTTCATCTGGCTCTCTTGCATCGGATTTAGTTGATGCTTTTTGGGATCATAAGTTTTCTCTTCTTCTTCCTGTTTACCTTGAGCTGTCTTTGCCGCATCACCTAAAAATTTGAAAAATGTCTGTGAATACCTAGCTCCCTTAGAGCCTGTATAGTAAGATCCGAGTTTTCCGATTTTGATATCGTTGGCAATTTTTTCAGAGGCAATTCGCCAACCACCATCTGATGGACTCATTAAAACTTGAATTCCGGCTGTTTCATCTTCGGCTAATTTCGAAAGTGAATTTGTTATGGCATTTAACGAATCCTCTTCAGAATTCTTATATGTTCTAATCGGGAAAAAATGTTTTTTTGTCAGTCCCAAGTTGTAAATTGCAAGATGCCGATTCTCTCCCTCAAAGATCGAGTAATCGGTCGAAACCTCAACATTTGCATGAGGGTATTGTGCATGCAAATTTTTCTCTACTATCTGCAAGATTTTTCTGGGACAACCGATATAGAAATAGATCTTGTTCTCTTTAGCTACCATCTCCAAAGAGATGTGATGCTGACTACCAACAATTTTGTCTGTAACACTGTGAGAAAAAAGTGAGTTAATACTGGCATAAAATGGCTCGATAACCGAAAGCATCTCTTGAAAATTTTTCCGCTGATCGTCCTCATTTGTATGTGTCTCTTTCGGTACTATGACTTTAAGCATCACCCAATCTTTTGTAAGTTTAACCTGCCTTTTTAGCAAAAGATCTCGTTTGATTTTATGGTATAAAAAATAGGCAGCAGTGAAAATTGCGATCGCCAAAACAACCCAAAAAACAATGGATAGATCCAATCCAGAACTTTCACTGTAGTTGTTATTCATTGCTCGGCTACCCCTCCAAATATATTATTTATAATATCTTAAGCGTTCTCTATGCAGCTTTTTTTTGCTCTGCAACTTCTTCTTCTCGTATCTGTGTCTCCACATAACCTTTCTTTTCATCTTCAACTTTTTTCGGTGGCAACGACTCATTAAGCATTTTTGTATCCACATGATCTTGTCCACCTTCTTGTCTTACTCCCTTTGCATTCTTCAATATCTCATGTGGATCAGGACCTTCTCCAGTTCTATCTCTATCATAAAAACCGGGAACCGGTTGTTTAACGGGAAGCGACGTAGATGTTGGCTTTACAGGTTCTACAACTTCAGACCCGTTATTATTTCTGCCAAATGGCCACCAATTTCTTCTTTTTTCCGGCTTTACAGGTTCTGGTTTGGCAGTTTCCGACTTAACAACTTCTGGTTCGACAGCTTTTGGCTGTTTTTCTGCCTTCTCGATTGTTCCGATAATTTCAGGTTCAGCGTCACCATTTGCAATTCTTTTTTGAATTTCTTCGACTTTAGTTAGTTTTTGTTTTATCGGAATAATTCCATCGGAAGTTTCTGAAACAGTATCTGGCACAATTTTTTCAGCTACAGGCGGTTTCTCCAATGCTGCTCTCGCTCGTTCAGCATTTGACAGCCCATTCGCCTTCACAGCCGTACCATTATCTTCAGTATTCAGAAGCTCATCAGCTGCAACTTCAAAATCAAGCGTTCCTTCCTTAACTTTTGGCTTGCCGATCGGTTCCCCATCTAGCCCAAAATGAACTTCTTCTATAACAGTATTATTAACTTTTGTTGGTTCTGGCTCAACAACATCAACTGGCTTTTCTTTTGACTCAGTTGCTGAGTCATCCTGCCTGTCCGCCTCTGGTGGAAGCTTTGTCGAAGGATCTTCAACTACTGAAGTTGGTTCAATCTTTACTGGTTCTGGCTTTGGTGTAGTTTCAACAGCTATTTCTGGTTCAACTTTAACTGGTTTTGGC
>CAZAOA010000001.1:47972-56618 GCA_964486765.1 uncultured Candidatus Saccharibacteria bacterium | reverse complement strand
TGGCTTTGGTGTAGTTTCAACAGCTATTTCTGGTTCAACTTTAACTGGTTTTGGCTTTGGTGTAGTTTCAACAGCTGCAACTGGTTCAACTTTTTCTGGTTCAATCTTAACTGGAGCTGGTTCAACCCGAGTAGGAACCTCGTTATGAACAATTGAATTTAGTTCTCGTTTGGCTGACCTAGGTGTAGTATATTCGGCGGCGGCAGCTCTGTTTTTTCTTTCATCAACTCTAGAACTAGCCGGACTTGGGTCTAGATCGACTTCTTTATTAGCGACAGGCTTATCAACAGGCTCATCAATCTGATGACTCTCTATTCTCGCCAATGCTTCTGTAAATTTGTCATTGCTTGCTGCCATAGTTTATTAATTAAAAGAAAAATCTTCACTTGCAAAAAATTTGGCCCATTCATCAATACTGAATTTGTTGGACCTACCTTCATCAAATATTATCTCGTACTTATCTTCAGGGCCTCTTTTAATGCTATCGATTTTTATATTTACCCAATCTTTTGCTCCATCTTCTTTTTCGTTCTGATTATATTTAAGTTCTTGACCTGGCTTAATAACAATCCCTTCACCATCTTCTTGAGGCAATACCAGTTCTCCAATAGAAAACCACTCTTGCAATGCTTCAGTATCCTCAGCTTCTTGAGCTGGTTTGGTAGCTTCTTGTGTTGGAGGGGCTGGGGCTTCAGTTACAGCTTCATCGCTTTGATTATCATTGTCACTTTTTTGCTCAATCATCTGTGCAATATAATTATCAATTTTAGTTTTAATCGATTCCTCTTGCTCTGGCGCGGCATGTGCGCTTAACTCTTTTGGCTTGAGAATTCTGGTGATTTCTCGAAGATCAGCCCTCATATTCACTTTTGACGTTGATATCTCAACATCAACGGTTTCATTTCTTAAGTCTATGGCGGTGATAGTATATTCAGGACGTTTTGTTGCAATTAGATGTTTGCCTTCTCCAAATGCTTCTCCATCAGCGCTTACATATTGTGCATCTATTTGGTCTTTTACTGCCCCATCGCCACGCAGGAACTTCTTTGCCACCCAAACAGCACCGGGCTCAAAAGCTTTTTTAACTTCAGATTGTGGTTCAGGGGCTTCTGGATTTTCATTGACAGTTTCTCGTGCTTCGGAGGATGGGGCTTCAGTTACAGCTTCATCGCTTTGATTATCATTGTCACTTTTTTGCTCAATCATTTCTGCAATATAAGCTTCCGTTTTTTCTCTAATAGATTCTGCTTGCTCCGGCTCAACATCTTCCTCAAACTTTGGCTTTAGAATTTTAGTAATATTTTCAATATCGATTCTCAACTTAACTCTAACCTGGGGGCTCTCAATGTCAACAATGCCTAATTTAAAATCTGAATTTATTATTTCATATCTAAAACCTCTTGCAGCGACTAAGTATCTTCCACCAGATATTTCACCAGTGGCTGTATCAACATATTTGGCTGGAATTTCATTTTTTAATTTTCCAACACCAAGAGGTTTATGAGCTGCCACCCAAACAGCACCCGGCTCAAATGCCTGCTTTATTTTCGCTTGAATCTCTTGATCGGGTGATTGTTCGGCTCTAGTTTCACCTTCAGCTGTTTCTTCAGATGGAGGAACCTCTGCTGTTGCTGCTACATTTGTATCAGAATCAACTTGCTCTGGCTCTGGAGTTACTTCTTCAGAATTATCTTCAGCAGGACTTTCATATACTTTCGCATTAGGTTTAGTTTGTGGTTCAGTATAATCCTCAACTTCTGTATTGGGCAAAACGAAATGTGCTCTGAAGTCAGGAATTGTCATTTGATAAGGTAGAGTGCCTTCAACCTTTTCTCCATTTTCATTACTCTGCTGGATATGTACATTTCCATTGGAAGAAAACTGATACGTAAAGTTTTGACCTAATGGAATGGTGGCAACAATATTTCCATCTGGTCCAGGAATTTGGACTGGTATATTGTTTGATACAACAGAACCTGGACGTGGAAAGTTCTCTGCTCCATAGGACATCTGTCTATAGAGCCTTTCAGACAGGTTTTTGGAAATATCTGAAATATGAGATTCGGTTTCTTGCCCTACTGATTCAACTTCTCCATACAAATCACTTTTAATCTGTTTGTTAAATAACGAATTACTTGCTATCTCACTAGCCAGTGCTGTGCTAGCAGCACCTGCTATCATACCTTCCTTCTGAGAATTTATTGCACTCGATATTATTTCGTTAAACTGTTCTCGCATATCTTCACCAGCAACGTGTGATGTCGCATTAACGCCACTATCAAATGGCGCCATTGCCGCAAGATCAGGATTATCTTCCAATATTGATCGAATTTTCCCTATATCACCATCGTTATAATCAAATACTAACTTGCCGAGGTCATCCTCTCTGACATTGTGACCAGCTGCAGTATCTATTATTTCATAGTCATCCTCTACAGAACTAGTAAATAATCCTTCTCCAACCATATGTACACCAGTTTTTTCAGCAATACTAGTTATGACATTTTCCATGTACTCCGCAACAGTTCCTCCAGCAATGATTCCTGCTGCTACAGAAGTACCCGCCTTTATCCATTTCCACTTCTTTGAATGTTTCTTCATCCGCTCTTCTGCTTCTCTGAACTGGGCATTATTTTCATCTTCTGGATTAGATATTTCAGTTATGTAGTTCAATAATCTAATTTTTGCTTCCTCTTCAGTACCTATGCCTTCGACTGTTTCTCTACTCTCGATCCTCCTTACATCCATTGACAACCGCATCAATTTGGATTCCCTCTCTTTCAAAGTTGTTTCAACCAATGTTTCATCGATCTCATCCTGTTTACCACCTTCAGTTTTTCTTCTCACAAGTTCCGTAAGTCCTCTAGCAGCTGAAGAAACTAAAAGTCCTGCACCAACAGATGCCGCAGCAGCAGTTGCAGGCACTCCAAAGGCTGCTACTGTAGCACCGCCAATAACACCTCCAATTAAAAACCTGGCAGCACCTTTTTTCCAGTTGTCTTTTATAAAATTGCCGAGTTTTTCTTTGTAAGACTCACTCTCTTGACCACTTTCTCCCTCATTACCCGCTTCTGCTTCTGAAGCAATTCTATCCTCTTCCGCATCTGCATAGTCATTGATAAGCCAGAAAAGTTGCTCATTTCGATCTTCTACTTTTTCACTTTCAAGATCATCAACCCCTTCGTGCTGATAAATATCTTCTACATTTGGTTGAAGCTCTGGCTCTGGCATATTTATTTATTAGTTTTATTAGGTTTCAATCCTAGATCAACCATATTTGCTGAAGCTTTTAACTGTGCTTTAAATGCCAACGCCTCTTCTACAAATATCTTGTCTGTATCAATTCCATTCGATTTGAAGAAATCTTCAATCGTATCATCACTCGCCGATTCAAAATCTTTAAGCTTTCCCTTCGCTTCCAATTCGGTCGTGATTCTTCTAAAGACTCTATTTTGTATTGTTGCAACTATCTTTTCTCTAAGCTCGTTCTTTTTTTCTTCAGGCAAATCAGACAAACCCAAAATGTCGAGAACGTCTTTTTTTACAAAATCGTCTATCTCATTTTGACTAGGTTTTGTTGTATTCATCTCCCCTCCAAGAGTGCAATTAAAATAATAAGGAACTTTCTTCCATTTGATAATATTATATACGGATTTTCTACTGCCCGCAATACACTCATATTCTACCAATTAAACTTATGAAATAAAAGAAGCACTCCCCGAATTAACGGGAAGCGCTTCTTGATCTTCGTCCTATCGATCTAGTCGATCTAGGACTCGGCTTGACCTCCATCGTCACCCTGTGCGGGCGGAGGCGGAGTCGCGGAGTCATCCGCTGTAGTCGCCGGAGGCGGAGCTACGGCTGGCGTAGCGTCGCTGGTCTGATCCATAGATACCGGAATCACTGCCGATGTGGCATCTCCTCCATCGTCAGGAACCACCACGCGTTGAACCGTTGGCTGAGCCTGAGCAGGCTGCGGTGCCGGTTGTGCCGGCGTCGCCTGTGTCGTAGACAATGATATTATCTGCGGCTGAGGGGTTCCAGGCGGGAAATGTACGACATCTCTTCCCATCTGCAACACGAGCGGTGCCGGCGTCGGTTGTGGTGTCGACTGTTGTGACGGATTCTGCGGTGCTGAATTCGCAGGCTGCCCGACAGTGATGTTGACAGTGTTTCCACCAACCCTACCTCTGACCGTTACTGGCTCACCATCTTGACGACTGCACCCATCGAATGCGGCAGTGACAAAGTCGCAGACCCCTCCCCTGCGAGTCGCCAGTGCCCAGAGAACTGCAACTCCGACTAACGTCAACAGCGCGGTCTCGAGATTGGTCATCCCACTATCCTTCTGAACCGATCCAGTCGGTTCGATTGAGTTAGCCGATTCAATCGGCTTTTGTACGAACATTGTCGTCGCCAATCGCATTATGCGATTGGCGACTGTCGCCTGCTCCTGACGCGTGGTGAGGGTCCCCCACTCATCGGAGCTTACATTTGCATCGGACGTTCGGCCAACAAGTAGGCCATTATCCAATGTCTGCTGCACTTCCTCATAGGACCAATCAGAAGCTGGACCGCTTGGAAGCTCGACGTCTTCACCCGCAGGACCTCGAGGACCTTGTCGCCCTCTCGCACCAGTACTACCAGGCGATCCCGTTGAACCGGTATCACCTCTTGCCCCCACTGCAGCCTGAGGCTGTGTGGAGGTTGCTACTGAAACAATGTCTTCCAATACCAATTCTCCCGGTGTCGCCCCGGGGGCGACTTGCAGGTCGAGATCGGCAGCGATCGCAATCGAAGCTACGATCAGGGACAGCATTATGACTAGGGTACGCTTCATGAGCGCACCTCCTATTTCGCCCTTATAGGGCAGATTTGCCCAGGGCGAAAGTTGTTATCCACTGAGCAGTCTAGGCACAAATCCTGACGCCGAGGCTGCTCAGTGGAGACATATAGATTGTTAAAGTTCTTGTTCGACTTTTACCCTCCTTCGCGCGAGGCTACGGAGGGTTGTTATCTAATATTAGATAACAAAAAGTGCGACATTGTGCTGTATAACACGCAGGCGGAGGGGGAACCTACGTTCAAATGACCGAAGTCAAATGAGTTGTTATACAGCACGTTACCGCACTTTAGATTGTTAACGATTAGCTTCAAATCTCTTATTAGCTTTTCGTAATCTATCTGTCTTTCATGGGGCTTATACTCGATATCTTCAATCCGTGTTTATCCGCGTAAAAGATCCGCGTACTTGTCACCCTCTGAACTGATTATTGTATCATAACTAACAGCGTTTGTCAAGTACCTTTTTATGTACCCCTTTGTTTTATCTCACCTTATGTAACGACTCACTATATTATCAAATTCTACTCTCAAAGTCAATAGTTTTATTCATCTTTTTTTCAAATGAAAAACCACGGTGATCTTGTAGAACCGTGGTTATTCACATTCTTTGCAAAGAATAATTACTCAGTTACAGGAGGAATTTCTTCACCTTCTGTCGATGGAGCTTCAGAAGCTGGAGCCATAGGATCAGTTGTCTCTCCTGGTGTCACTGGTGGCGCTGCTGGTGTCTCTTCTGCGGGTGACCACCGCTGGTACCTCTTCAGGAGTCACTGGCGGTGTTGCTGGTGTCGCCCTCTTTAGTCTCAGCTACATCATCAGCTGGCGGTGTTGTGTCATCCATATTACCTCCGATATTAATAATCAACATATATATTGTCTAATAGTATTTACTACTTTGTCAAATTTTTTTCCACAACTTTTTTGTATTTGTATAGATTGTGGAGCGTGGCCAGTCTCATCCCAAGCATTTCTTTTTCTCGGATTAGATGAGAGATGTATGCTTTAGAAAATCCGTTTTTGCATGTATAGCAACCACAACCTTTTTCAATAGTACTTTTATCAAGCCGATATTTGGATTGCAAAAGATTTAGTCTGCAATATTTTATTTTTTGAATTTTATTTTTTGAATTTGTTTGCCCGCCTACAACGCTATGCGTAGCATTGCGGGCAGGGTTATTGTTTCTTGTATCTTGTTTCTTTACATAGACAGAGCCATGTCTAGCGAGCCTAGTTGGTAAAACACAATCAAACATATCTATCCCAAAAGATATTGCTTTTTCAATATCGTCTGGGGTTCCAACTCCCATTAGATAGCGTGGTTTATTTTCTGGTAGTATTTTACCCATCAACTTGACCACATCCCACATATTCCTTGTTTCGATATCAACCGCCAATCCACCTATTGCGTAGCCATCGAAATCCGTCTCTATCAATTTTTTAGCACAATACTCTCTAAGCTTTAGATCGAGTCCACCTTGAACGATTGCAAATAAACCAGGTCTTTTATTAGATTGTAGCTGGTAGCTTTTTAGCTTATTAGTAAAATACTTCTTAGATCTTTGTGCCCATTTCAAAGTTAATTCAACCGCTTTTTCTACTTCCTTCTTTGTGGCTTTGCCGTGAGGACAAACGTCAAGTGGCATAATCATATCAACCCCTAAATCAAGCTGGATTTGCACCACTTTCTCGGGTGTAAAGAAATGTTTTGATCCGTCTAGATGCGATGTAAATTCAACTCCATCTGGAGTGATTTTTACTAGTGATTTTTTGTGATTTTGATTTTGAAATTTGGGATTTGATTTGTCATTAGAAATTAGAAATTTGTCATTGTATTTTCGCTCTCCTAGAGAAAATACCTGGTATCCACCCGAGTCAGTGAGGATTGCTTTGTCCCAACCCATAAATTTGTGCAATCCCCCAAGCTTTTTTATATTTTTCTCGCCAGGACGGAGGAAAAGATGATAAGTGTTTGAAAGAACACACTCGTAGTTCATATCTTTTATCTCATCGGGCGAGATTCCTTTTACACTACCAACAGTCCCTACAGGCATAAAAAATGGAGTCGTAACGCTTCCATGTGGTGTATCTATCATCCCCTTTCGAGGATTTTTTTTATTTAATTTAAATTTCATTTAGTGTGGCGGGCTCACTTAAGTGAGCCCTAACGGTTCATTCTTTTTCTCAAATTCTCGAGCCATCCGATTGGTGGCCAGGTCGGGATGTACTCGGCAGCTATCAATAACGGTAGCGCAACACCCAGACCCACAGCTAGCCCTTTGATGATTTCCATACCTAGAGGTACAGACTCCGGATCGAAGACCATTTGCCACCCCTTATGACTAGGTTGCCAAGATTATACCAAAAATAGCCCTCTGTGTCTAGCACATTGGGCTATTTTATCAAATAAATGAAAATTACTTAAGTTCTACTGTTGCACCTGCTGCTTCAAGTTTTGCTTTAGCTTCATCGGCCTCATCTTTCTTTGCACCCTTCAAAAGCTCTTTTGGAGCACCGTCAACAAGGTCTTTTGCTTCTTTAAGCCCAAGCTCTGGCTTAACTTCTCTCACGGCCTTAATCACTTGGATTTTTTTGTCACCAGCTGCAGTCAAAATTACATCAAAAGATGTTTTCTCTTCAACTGCTTCTGCCTCGCCAGCTACTGCTGGAGCACCCACCATAGCCATTGGGGCTGCCGCAGAAACACCGAATCTGTCTTCAAGCTCTTTCACAAGTTCACTCAATTCTAAAACTGAAAGCTCTTCAATCTGTTTGATAATGTCCTTAAACTTTCCTGAAACTTCTGACTCAGCCCCTGAGTCATCCTGCCTGTCCGCCTCTGGCGGGAGCTTTGTCGAAGGATCTTCTTTTACGTCGTCTACTTTTTCATCTGCCATAATTATCCTTTCCAATTTGATAATTGATTATAAATATTTGTGAATTTGTGTTTATTTGTGGAAAATATTTGTGACGGTTGTGCTCAACTTATTACTTTTTAATTTGCGAAAGCACATTGACCAATCCTCGAATGTTCCCTTGAAGCACATTTACCATACCTGAAAGTGGTGCTGCTATTGTGCCAACAACTTTAGCATGTAACTGCTCTCTTGAAGGCAACGCTGCAAGTTGTTTTACTTTGTCTGCAGATATAAACCCGTTCTCCAAAATTCCACCTAAAATCTCAAGATTCTCATGGGATTTTGCGAATGTGTCTATCTCTTTTGCGCCTGCTACTTCGTCCTGATAAGAAAGTGTGATCGCAACTGGACGGGAAAAGATATCTTCGTCAACTTCGATTCCTTTGTTTTTAAGGGCAATCTTTGCCAATCGGTTTTTAATAACCATGATTTCAGAGTCGTTTGCTCTTATCTTTCCTCGAAGTTCTTCAGATTCTGCGACCTTAAGACCTTTATAATCAACGAAAACAGCTGATTTTGCCTTATCAAGTTTTTCTTCTAAACTTTTGACTAACTCTTCTTTTTCTTTTCTTGTTTTCGCCATTTTATCCCATCTACAATTAATGAGTGACCCATCCTCCGCTCATTTTCGTCTCGAAACTTATCCGCCGTGGCTCGATAATGGCGAGACAGGCAGGTTCGCAAACGAAATATCGCTATGGAGGGTTATTTTTCAACTATTGAAAAATAAAAATATCTGCGTTTCCGCAGACATATTCAAAAAATCAAATGTCTCCTACACAAGACTTACTTGTCTCGACTCAATACTTCGAAGCGGACAAATGCTTGTGGTCTGCGGATTACTTATTTATATAAATATTTTTACGTTATACAATATCTCTATCAT
>CAZAOA010000001.1:37114-47962 GCA_964486765.1 uncultured Candidatus Saccharibacteria bacterium | reverse complement strand
CTTTTTAGGAATTTTCTAACAATCTATTACCTACAACCTAAGTAGCTATCCTTACACTCGGACTCATCGAGGCCACAAGGTAGATTGACTCAACTTTATTTGCGGGCATTGCGGCAAGCAAACTTTCAATATTGTCTTCAATCTTTTTGTCATCATATGAGACTTTGCCAACTGCTTGATGAACCACATTGCCTTTGTCGGCTTTGTATTCAACTTTTCCACTTTCAAATTCTTTGGCTGCCTTTTCAACATCTTCTACGACCGTACCTGACTTTGGATTTGGCATAAGTCCTTTTGGTCCAAGAATTTTTGCAAGTGGGGCAAGTTTTGGCATTATTTTTGCATCAGCAATCATTATATCGAAATCAGTTTTTCCAGCTTTAACATCTTCTTTGACCTTATCCACATTATTATCAGTAACTTTTAAGATTTTTTTAACTTTTGCAACACCACCAGACAAAGTGATCGAGCCTCGGATATTTTCCATATTCGGATCAATCTTTATGTGAATATCTACAGTTGCATCAAACTTAACAACTGAACTCTTTTTCACCAATTTGATTGCATCCAAAACAGGATGAGCCTTATTTTTATCAATCGTTTTTAGAGCGGTTCTGTATTTCTTTCCGTGCTTTGGTTTTCGTCTTTTTTCTTCATCGATTTTTTTATCGCGGTTCGCTTTTTTCGAGACGGATTTTTCCTCGTCCTTTGCTTCTTTTATCTCTTTTTTAATCTTTTTTTCTTTTTCTTTCGCATCCTTTAAGATCTTTTTTTCATCAATAATTTCTTCTGATACAATCTCTTCAACTTTCTGAGCCATTTTTTTCCTTTCGTGGTACAAACGCCCCACATAGCTTCATGCGTCATGGGCTCCCACAAATTAATTAGTATGTAGTATATTGTATAACACAAATCCAAATTTTATTCAACTATCCGCGCATTTGTGATTATTAGTGAATTAGATTTGTGACGGTTGTGCTTAAATTATCCCCAAATTGTCCACCCTAAATGAGTTAGCTTTGATATCTTCTTTACTTCCAATGTGTTGAATCAAGTACCCCACAACTTCTGAAATTACTTTATCGATCACAATTTTCTCCTTGTCTTCAATCTTTGAGAGAACATAATCTTTGGTTTCAATCGGGGTTTCTTCTTTTATCTTTCCAGATATACCAATTCTAACTCGTTTGAAATTGTCTGAACCTATAGAGTCGATAATACTTTGAAGACCAAGTTGGCCTGCGCTACCTCCGTTCAGCTTAATTCGCGCAGTACCGATCGGTAAGTCAACATCGTCAGACAAAACAAATATTTTAGATATATCGGTTTTAAAATATTCGACTATACTAAATACCGCATCGCCAGAATTGTTCATAAAAGTTTGAGGTTTTACAAAAATTAGCTTCTCACCATTAACTGACCGTTCGGCAACCTGTGACTTAAACCTTTTATCATTTTTCAATTGTATTTTTTCGCCAACCGGTGCGATCTCTTTATGACTTAGAAGTTTATCCAATACTAAAAAACCCACATTGTGTCGGGTATTTTCATACTCTTTCCCCGGATTTCCAAGTCCAATAAAGATTTTCATGATCTAGCTTATTAGTTTCTTAGGTTGTAGCTTCTTAAATTTTCAATATCTTCTTAACAAGCTAAAAAGCTACTACCTAGCACTACATTCCCGGCAATCCTAGCCCGCCAGCCACCTCTTTCATCTTCTCTGCGGCGTGCATTTGAGCACGAGAAACTGCTTGTGAAAATGTATTTTTCAAATCTTTTTGAAGCTCCGACTTATTGTCTACGCTCAAAGCTTCGTCATCAATGTCGATGCTTACTACATGTTGTTCACCATTTAAAACTACAGTTACCCATCCGTTGTTGCTCTTTGCTTCTATCTCTGTATTTTTAAGCTCTTTTTGAATCTTTCTTGCTTTTTTCTGAAGGTCATAAAGTTCTTTAGCTTTTGAAAAATCAACCACAATACTCCTTACGTTGTAAATAACAAATTGCAAGATACAAGTAACAAATAAGCTCCAACTTACAAATTCTAAACTTGAAGTTTGGATATTGAGATTTTATTTATTATTTGAGATTTGGGATTTGTCATTTTCAAACTGTTACAAACAGTTTGATTATGTATATGATTATACTCAAAATTAAAGAAACTATCAAGAGTGCGACCACCGCGCCCATAACTATGAAAAGTTCAGGTCGAAGCACCCAAGCTGGGTCGAAACGAAAAGGAGTATACCTGTAAATTAGAAATACAACTATCCCTGCAAGAATGATTGAGATAATTATGTTACCTAGATCCCTGAAACTGGGAATCATGGTAACAGCGATTGAGAGCGCAAGGTAAAGTAGTGCCCAGTTTGTAACATCATTTAGCTCTATTCCAATAAAAGATTGTTTAACGGTTTCTAGAAACTCTGCAGGATTAAGTGTGAACTCGTTAATGTCGAGCGCTTGAAGTCCCATCCAGCGAGAAAAAAAGTATATAGCAATTCCTCCAACCAAAAATGGCGCAAGTGAGATAAAGATTGGACCCAAAATCGGAATCTTCGATCTTGCATGTCGAACTTCTCCCCCATCTTTTTTAAACATATTGATTGAAGTAACTTTCGTTCCGGTAAAGAAGCAAGCGAAAGCGTGAGAAAGTTCATGTAAGATCACACCAGGGGCAACGAACAATCTGTAGATTCCTCCGATTGATGTCAATAAAAAAGCATTGATCCCATATGAAAGAACCAGAATAGAGATAAGCAGTATAAGAAATTTTATAAGTTCTGGATCCATAAGACAAATCTAATTACGAATCAAGGCGAATTACAAATTACAAATTTTCACCATTCGTTAAATTCACCTGCCTGCAGGTTATTCGATTACTGTAAAAAATCATCTATGTTTCCATCTAGCACATCATCAGGATTTTTTGAAACTACATCTGTCCTGTGATCCTTAACTTGTTTATACGGATGAAGCACATATGATCGAATTTGACTTCCCCATTCAGGTTCACTTACCTCACCTCGAATCTCCGATATTTTTTCTTTATGTTGATCTTCGAGTAGCTTTGCCAGACGAGATTTTAAAACGCTCATCGCAGATAATTTGTTTTGAAGCTGACTCTTTTCATTTTGACAAGTTACAATAGTGTTTGTGGGAATATGGGTGATTCGAACTGCAGAGTCGGTTGTATTTACACTCTGACCACCATGACCAGATGCACGAAAAGTATCGACTCTCAAATCATTTTCAGGCAGTTCAATATTTTTATCTTTTTCATCTATTTTTGGGAGAACCTCAACCAATGAAAAAGAAGTTTGTCTAAGGTTCTTACTGTTAAATGGAGATTGTCGAACCAACCTGTGGACTCCGTTTTCACCTTTCAATTTTCCATATGTGTAGCGACCATCGATTTCTAGTATCGCGTTTTTTATCCCGGCGACGCCACCTTTCGATTGATCAATTACTTTTGCGCTAAACCCACTATTCTCTGCCCACTTTATATACATCCGAAGTAACATCGCGGTCCAATCTTGTGCATCGTCGCCACCGGCACCGGCAAAGAAGTTCAAAATTGCACCCTTCTCATCATATTTGCCAGTGAATTTGGTCAATTTTTCCAACTCCTCTATGTCAGATTTCAAACCCTCAACCTCTTCACCCTCATCGTCAGCAATGGTCGCCAGTTCAAAAAGATCATCGTATTTTTTAACTTCTTCTTTTAAAGATTTTAGTTCCAATGCAACAGAAGTTGTGTCGTTCTCTCCAATCCAAAAATCTGGCGAGTTCATCTCGCTTTCAAGCTCCTTGATCCTCAATTTCTTCTCGTTAATCTTAAGAGCAGAGTTTAGTTTTTCGAGTTTAGCCAATAAGTCCATTACCTAGATAGTATCAAATATTGAACTCAAGGTCGATAGTGCCTTGCATCTCAATATTGTGTTTTGTTTAAACACAAACAAAAGCACCCTCGGCCTTTCGGCTTTGGGTGCTTTTGCACTGAATTAAGTCAGTTATTATCTATTTGCTTTTGCAAATCTGAATTCTCGTATAGCTGCAAAGATTCCTGTACCAACTAAGGCTGCTATCAAAGCAAGAGCTACGTTGCTACCAGTCTTTGGCAAAGGCTTATATTCTATAGTAGGAGTAGGTTTGTCCTTTATAGGAACAATTTTATCCTTCACTATAGTTTCAGCAGTGTCACATATTGTTACACCATTATCAGTAAGACATGCTTTGTTAACAAGTCTTTCACCAGCTAAAACGCCTGACGCAATAACAACTCTGAATTTAAGCGATCCGTGCACGCCTGGCATTAAACTTGCGAATGATACGCCATTAGCTACATCAACTGTACCAACGTATGCCGCATCTGACATACTAAGAATTGGAGCAAAACTTGTGTCAACTGTAACATTTGCTGGCAATACATCTGTAAGCTTCACCTCTGTTGCAGCAGCTTGGCCAGTATTTCTAAAGTCGATTATGTACTCTAGAGTATCTTTACCATAAGCTGTGTTTGCATTTACATATGTAAGCTCATTTGAAGTAATATTTCTAACTCTCTTTTCAATCTCAAGATTAGGAAACAGTGGCGTAACTAAAGGTTTTTCAATCTCAACTACAACTTGATTTCCATAGAAATTGTACATAACCATGTCGAAACTATAACCATTTTGAGGATTTTCTGGAATTGGGTTTTTTACTCTAATTTTAAAAGTATCTTCGAACTGGTATCCTGGCAAAAGAGCGTCTTCTGGCCAGATAACCTCACCACCAACCAATACCCCACCATCAGATATTTCTATGACATCGGCGTATTCAAGTACATCTGAAATGTCATCTCGTACAATTAAGCTAGCTTCTGCATCACCAATATTCTCAGTAACTAGAGTATATACGATCTCATCACCTGCTTGCGCTTTAATGCTCTCTGCATCAACATTTTTCGAAATATTGAAGGCACTCTTTGACTTAACTATCTTAGGCTCACCTGGATCAACTGAAGTAGGAGCAAGGTCCACCCAAGCACGTGACCAAACTTTTTGGTCAGCACTTTCAGCCCAAGCTCGGTTAACAACTTTTTTAGCCACAGTAATCTCATTTGGAGATGTAGCTCTGTAGTGAATTCGAGCATATTCGCCAACTTTCATAGTACCGATATTTACTCCGGTAGAGAAAAATTGATCGGCGGATATTGGCGTAGACATACCATCTTTAACCAATACCAATGTGCCTGTATCATAAGAAAGCTCAGCTGGCATCTTGTCAGAAGCGATTACATTAATTAGGTCGCTATCACCTTCGTTACGGAATCGTACGTCAAACTCAACCTTATCTTTGGCTTCAGCTGAAACCACTTTTGAGTAAGGATTTTTAACATTTACTATGTGCTCTCTAATAACTTTGTCTATCGAAAGAATTCCTGGATCAGGCGTAGGAGGTGGAGTTGACTTTTTATAAGTGGCTATCTGAAAAGTTACAAAACCACTAAATTCCCAACATCCATTGATGTCGCCTAGATTCAATCCATTGCTGCCAAGCATCTCTTGTCCAGTTTGCCCGTATGGCAAAGCTACTTTGCTGCCCATCTCTGGATAACTGTTCGGGTACCACATTACAGAATTTGGAACTACCGCTAGCTCTGCATCTTGATCAAGAGCTATATTTAATCCAGAATAACCAACAACTTTACCATCCACGATTGTATCGTGAACAGCTACTGCATTGTCAGCTACAACTGCGACTTCAATAAATGCTTTGCTATCTGAAGTCTCCGTCTTGAAATCTACGTAAACCTTTGTATTTTTAGCTACGGTGTCTTCTTTACCATTGTGGTAATAAACAACAGCTTCAAATACATCTCCAGCTTCACCAGAAACTGGATCTTTCCAAACTTTTTCGCCCTTCGTAATGTTAGCACCTCTTACCAACTCATGGTCACCTTTAAGAAAGTTGAACTGTGGCGTATTGGCATCTAGTCCAGCCGCAGGTAAGATGACTTGAGATAATAGTGCACCAACACCAACAACACCAAGTATATACTTAGTGTATTTTTTTGCACCCTCACTTATTCTTTTGAATAAGTTTTTCATTTTATTCCTAGCTAATTATTATCTGACTATATATAAATGCCTTTTGGCAAATTGTTTTTCACCCTTCTGGTGATCAGCCGTTGGCTGACCTTCTCATTTCAAAATCATACAGTATATATCAATAAATATCAACTCTTTTTCAGTGTGTTTCTGTGTGAAGCTTCTGTGTTGGAATTTCATTCTTTCTTTTACTCTCACTACTCAGCCGTCAAAGAATTGATGACTAGGTGTGAGGGCCGACGAAAATCGTCGGCCACTCGATTCGTGGACTTACCATGATTTTACCATGGTGGTAGTTCGGGGCGGTATTTTCCGCCCCTATTCAGGTTGCCATCCCCCATCCGGCGTCGGTGGTACGGGGATGACTCCAGGATCGCTTGGCACAGGTCCACCCAACTCTCCACCGGGCTGCGTGCCGGGGGTAGGGGGTGGGCAATCCGGATCCACCGGCGGACATGGTGGACCTGGTGGTCCAGGCGGTCCTGGTGGTCCTGGTGGTCCTGGTGGACCAGGCGGACCTGGTTCTGACTGTTTTGTGTCAGACCAGCGAACATATGCCAGTCCGACGACAGATCGCCATTCAGAGCGTATAACGTTGCCTTGATTGAGCGACCGAACCGGAATCCACTGCCCACTCACCCCAACTGGGGGCAGAAACTGCCTCGGCACTAGAGGAGTTGGACAGGGCGGAGGACAGGGAGAAGTGATCTCGATCACTTTGGTAGTGATCACAGGTACTTCGACGTACTCCATGACCACTCTCTCGATCTCCTCTACAACAGGTACTTCGAGGGTTATGACCTCCACGCGGGCTTCTTTCTCCGCAATGAAGACCTCACCCCGAGCATCGTTTCCACACCTGACCGCGCGGGTCATAGTGTAGATGGCGCCACCCTCGACCTTTCGGCCAGGGGTTTCGACGAAGACAACGTCACCGACAAGAAGCGTACCAGAGTGCCATCCGGAGGAAAGAAAGTGGATCTGTGCAGGCGTATCCCGCGGCAGAACCACGATCATCTCTCCGTTCAAATCCGCACAACTCCCATCCGGTGTACCCGGACGAGTAGCGCTGATCTTCTCGGACAGATCGCCCATAACAACAGACGACCCAAGGATCAACATCAGCAGTACGCTAATGCACTTCATGGGGTGCACCTCCATCGATTGGAATGGCGAGAATATGAAGATCATAACTCGCTGGCGAGAAAACCTTAGTCGGTTTCACGCCATTCATGTTGCTGACCCCGAAGTATTTCCACTCCTGCCTCGGGGCGTTGAGCCAAACGTCGTGCCCCGTAATTTCTACGGGATTCTTGACGTTCGGCTCCCAGCTCATCTGGCCGTTGGCCTGCTCGACCATTAACCAGAGGTGGACGGATTTCTCGACATTGGTGGGCTCGCCATCTGGTCCAACCAGCTGGAAGATCCAACCGGTTTTTCCGGCGTAGCAAGCCCGAAGCTCGTCCTGCCAGCTTTTCGCGTCTGCTGGCTCGACATCCAGTTCTCCAACTTCGACAGTCGGGGACGGGAAGTCAGCAATGATGGGCTTCTCCGAAAGTAGCTGTTCGAGCTGTTTTCGAGCCGCTACTTCCTTCTCGTAAGCCGCCTTCCACTCCCTAATCGACACCTGCCAGCCAGTGAGTGAAGAACGAAGTCCGGCAATCTCCTCACGAAGCGCCGAAACTTCCGGATCAGGTTGATCCTGACCCTCAGAAAGACCTGCGGGGAAACCTTGACGCTCACGAGCCAAGCCGTCAGCCCTAAGGCTGTAATCAAGCATCGGTTCCGTAAACTCCAAGACTCCCTTCATCCGGCTGTCGTAGTATGCACTACGGACAGCCTCGATGTCATCTGGGTTCATTTCAGCCGGCTCTATACCTAGCTGATAGCGACAATACTCCTCAACGTATCGACTTGCGTCGACTGTTGAAAAGACCATCGCTTCGCTGTCTTTCCGCTGGTAATGGTTGTGATGCTTGAAGACGAAGAGAATCCTCGTCGTCGTCTTCGAAGCCCGATGACGCACTTCTGTCTCTAGTACATGAGTGCCGAGACGCAGAGCGTCCACATAGATCACAACCGCACCGCCTGACCATTCCTGGTCGGCGGTATAGGAATCGATCTTGGTCACAACCCCTTTGTCATCCTTACGGATGAACTTGGGGTTGATGCCAAGTACCAGCGGATCGACGACCAGATACTTCAAGTCGTCGAAAACGCCGTAATTGTCCTGGGGAATCTCGAGGTACCCAGACCGATAATACGCCACTGGCGTACCAAATCGATCTGGCCACTCGAACTCATCTGTGATACTCACCAGATGGGAGATCCCGGCTGTCACTTCCTCGCTCCGCTGCTCAATGAGCTGCGGGAATGAAAGAGCCATGGCCGACCCGGCCTGAGCCGGTGCGACAACGATCACGACAAACACCAGAGCCATCAGAACGACGAAGCTTGCGCGTTTCATCGAGACTCCTCCTTCGGGCGCGTTGGCCCGTTGTCTCGAAATTTCGAGACGGGGCCTTTGGCCCGCAGATTATCAACGTACACACTCGCAACTGCGCATAAGCGCCTTTGCAAGAGACATTGGTTAGCTTCTTAGGTTTTAGCTTCTTAGCCAGAAACTCCCTAATTGTCTCGTGCAAATAATCTAAATATTCGTACTTTCATCCGTATTGGTATTTTCGTAGTGTTTTTATGAACCTAGCCAGGAAGGAGGAGAGAAGCAATCAAGATTTTACCAGACCAGACCCACTAAATTTAACAGGTCCTCAATGTCAGCAAAAGAGCATGTCGCCCATAGGGTCCCTGAATCCCAGCCAGATTCATAAAAACAAACATAAAAAACGGCAGCCCTCCAGCCTCCGTTTATCATAATAATACCTTAGCACATATAATTTATTCTGTCAAGTTGTTGTAATCTGAAACATAAATTATTGGATGAACAAGGACTCCACACTCAAATCATTCTGGAAATCTTCCGGTTTGTCTAGAAAAGTTAAATCAATACTATCTAGATAGCTATATATTGGAAGATTGTTAGCATCGGAAATTAGCTTAGGATCAGATTTTAATTCTCTAAAATCTGGTATATTTTGGTATTTATCGTTTTTGACTATCTCACCATTTTTAATATAGTATGCTCCACCACGATTTTCTTCGTACTCTCCGTATTCTGAAGAAAACTCACTTCCAACCCAGTTTGCCATCACGATGGGTTTCTTGGTTTCATTTATGGTTATGTGCCCATAATTAACCGGCATCATAATCGGTGCAGGACCCTTCACTCTGCTGATTATTACGTCCTCTATGTTCCCACTTCCATCTGATTTTTGCATCAAATAAGTAGCTTCACCCTCAACAACAAAGTAGAATTCGGGGTATTCGATCTGGGTACCTTCCTTCTTTGGATGATAATGCCCTGAAGTTTTTATATATTCTTCACCCAGCATCGCCGGAGGGATAACCGTGAGGTCAAACCGCAGATTTTTCGATTCAATCTTCTCTTTATCAACTTTCTTTCTAACATTTCGATACATATAGTATGCAGGCTCATCGCTCAAATCAATACCATCTTTAGCAACCACGGGGGCTAGATCGGAAAATTTACGCACACTCATCCCGTCATGCTCAACACCTTCGCCAAATTCTAAACGATTATCATCGTGCAATAATACCAACAAACCGATTTTATCTTCAAGATTTATCATTAATTTAGTATTAAGCAATTAGTATACAGTATACAGTATTTCGATGATTTTGGGATTTGATTAGAAATTAGAATAATTAGAAATTTCGTTAATCTGCTTTAAAATATTCTCTACATCCTCCACAGTTTCAATTTTTACAGCTTCTTTTCGCAATACCTTTGCATTATCTAGTCCTCGCAGATAAACAGCTAGGTGTTTTCTAAACTCAATTATACCATGATCGCCTTTTCGTTCATAAACTAGCTCTGCGTGTTTTATAATTACTTTCTTCAATATTGGTAACTTGCTTCCAATATCTTGTTTCTTAGAAAAAATCATTGGATTTCCAAAAGACTTTCTTCCTATCGCAACTCCATCAAGATTTTTTGCTTTTTTGATTGCATCATCATACGATTCGATGTCGCCGTTTCTAATAATGGAACAGCTTTTACCTTTTAGCTTCATAAGCATCTTAATTTTGTAAATATTTTTCCATCTCGCTTTATTTTTGAAACCGTCCTTGTAGGTGCGGCCATGGATTATGAGCGCATCGACACCTGTTTTTACTAATTTGGGAGCAAAATCTAGTATCTCATCGTCATCGTCCCAACCAAGTCTAGTTTTTACCGATAATGGAATTGAGACATTGTCTTTTACTGCACTGACTATTTCGATTGCCAATTTATGGTCCTTTAAAAGTGCTGCTCCATGATCAGATCCGACCACTTTTCTTGCCGGGCATCCCATATTTATATCTATCCCGTCTGGTTTTAGATTCTCCTCTACCCACTTTGCAGCGTAAGCGAACTTCTCCGGATACTTTCCAAAAAGCTGAATAACAAAAGGACGCTCACTTTTTTCAAAGTTCAGTATTTTAGAGCTGATTTGATTCTTTGTTTTATCATCGACAATTTTGCCGTTTTCAACTTCCCACTTTTTTGCAGAATGATATATTGAATCAGCTGAGATCAATTCTGAAATTGTAATGTCCGCACCAAATCCACGGCAAAGCTCACGATAAGCCGAGTCGGTGTATCCGGCCATGGGGGATAAAACTAATA
>CAZAOA010000001.1:11925-37104 GCA_964486765.1 uncultured Candidatus Saccharibacteria bacterium | reverse complement strand
CACCTTCTCCGGTTGACATCACTTCATAGCCCCTTGATAATAGTAAGTCTCGAATCTTATCAGCTTCATTGTATGCCTTATTTTTTCTCAGATCAACATTCTTGTCTACAAGTGTTTCAATCTCTACGGGCAGGAATAATTCTTTTGTAATATCAAGTGCAAGAACATCCTCCATCTTTTCGATAGCTGATATTTTTTCTCTATCCGATATTTTTTGATCTCGGACCATCTCCCATAAAACTGCCAACGCTTCAGGAGTATTTAGATCATTATTTATTTTTTCAGAAAACTTCGTAAGATAACTATCAGCACTGGATCCTTTATCAAGTTCAGGGTGACTAGCACTCTTCATAATCTTCACAACTTGAATTAGTCGTTTTCTAGAATTTCTAGCCGCTTCAATCGCTTCCCAAGTAAAATTCAATTTTGATCGATAGTGAGATTGAAGAGCCAAGTATCTGAAATCAAGTGGAGAAAAACCTTTTTTTAGTAAATCTGATAGTTTATAGAAATTCCCCAAGCTCTTTGACATTTTTTTACCATCTACCAACAAATGCTCTCCATGAACCCACATTTTTGCAAATTCTTTTCCAGTTCTTGCCTCACTTTGTGCTATCTCGTTTTCATGATGAGGGAAGATGTTGTCAACTCCACCAGTATGGATGTCCAAAGTCTCACCAAGCTTGTCTTGAGACATAGTACTACACTCTATGTGCCAACCAGGTCTTCCTTTTCCAAGTTCTGTACCTGCCCTGAGCCATGTCGAAGGGTCCCAATAAATCTCACCATCCTCCTCATCCCAGGCTTTCCAAAGTGCAAAATCAGCTGGGTTTTCTTTGGTGTATTCATCCTGACTAACTCTTGCACCACTTTTCAAGTCTTCTATTTTTAGATGTGATAACTTTCCGTAATCTTTAAATTTCTTAATCGAATAGTATATACTGCCATCATCTCCTTTATAGGCAAAACCCTTATCCAAAAGATCTTTCACAAACAAAACCATCTTTGGAACATAATCGGTAGCTTTAGTTATAGTTTCAGCTTTTTTAATATTTAGCTTTTTAAGATCTGAAAAAAACGCATCTTCGTATTTTTTGGTCAATGTCTCAAAATCTGCTTTTTTGCCTTGACTTGATTTTATTGTTTTATCATCAACATCAGTGATATTCATCACATGATTTATTTTCAACTTATCAAACTCCATACCACGTCGAAGAATATCTTCAAAAACGTATGTTCGAAGATTGCCTATGTGAGCAAAATCATAGACAGTTGGTCCACAAGTGTAGAGCCGAACTTTTCCAACTTCGATCGGTTCCAATTCTTCAAGTTTTCGAGTTTTTGTATTGTATAGTTTCATAGCTTATTAGTGAAGTTTCCACCTTTTAGGTTACAGTATTTACTCTCAAAACACAACAAAAGCCGGCTTTGGGCCGGCTTGTGATGTTATTGGGCTGTATTCAGGACCTCCTCATCATCGAAATCCAGATCTGATAAGTCTTCTATTGGTGTATCTTCTTCGTCTTCAGAGTATTTCCCTTTTTTGTCTTTTTTGGTTCCGTCACTGGCATCCATTTTTATCATCTCGCTTTCACACTGTGGACAACCTGAACCTACAGGATCAATTGATGTTGTATGTCCACAGTCATCACATACCCATTCGTCTGGCATAACACCCTCACTTATTTAATTTTTATTTGTTAACCCTAAAATCTTTGTTAGGGCTAATTGAGATTTTATATCGCCATTTTTTCTATGTCAACTAAAAAATATATCTTCTCCTGGAGTAGATATATATTAGTTATACACAGCTTACATAGAAATCCAAATTTCGAATATCGAAATAATATACAATATCAAATCTCCAGTGCTTCTAGTCGTAGGCTAGCTGTATTTCCTTCTACCCTCTAAAGAACGCCTTAGGGTTACCTCATCAGCGTATTCTATATCTCCACCAACCGGTAATCCCCGAGCAATTCGTGTAATATTTACATTTATATTGTTTTTTGAGATCTCCTCTTTTATAAATGATGCTGTTGCCTCGCCTTCCAGATCCGGATTTGTCGCTAAGATTACTTCCAGTATTTTATTATTTTTCAATCTTTTAATAAGCTGATGAATCCGAAGTTGTTCTGGCCCTATTCCGTCGAGTGGCGAGATATGACCTCCTAAAACATGATAAACTCCGTCAAAAGCAGCAGATTTTTCCAATACAATTACGTCTAACGGCTCCTCCACAACAGCTATCAAATTTTTGTTTCGTTTTATGTCACTACAAACTCGGCAAACTTCCGTATCAGCGATGTTGAAGCACTTAGTGCAGTACATAATGTTTTCCATCAGGTTCGTTACAGCATCGCCAAACATCCGTACATCTTCTTTTGATTTTGTAAGTAAATAAAAAGTGAGCCGGGCTGCACTTTTTGGCCCAATCCCGGGAAGTTTAGAAAATTCGTCTATAAGGTTTTGAATGGATTTTGGAATCATACGAACGCTGATATTTCACACCCCAACCGGGTGGGGTTGCTCTTTTATACCCACAAAGGTTTACTTCTCTTCTAGATTCCTGCCTCCGCAGGAATGACAGATCTAATATTTTTGTTCTTTAGTTTATCAGTTCTTTAGTTTATCAGTTTTCTTCTCTGGATTTTCCCAGCTTGCATATTTGCATCCTGGATAACGCGAACATCCCCAAAACTTCTTGCCCTTCTTGGAATGACGTTCTATCACTTCGCCCTCACCACAATCTGGACATTTCATCCCAGTAGTATTTACTATTGATTGGGTATTTTTACACTTTGGGTAATTCTCACATGCCATGAACTTACCAAAACGTCCTTCCTTAAGAAGCATTTTATGTCCACACTTGTCACACTTCTCGCCCTCTGCCTCCTTTATGCTCTCCATCTCACCATCATTTCCAACAACTTCTAGGTCTTTGTCAGCTTTTTTATCCTCAATCGGATGAGAGTATTTGCAATCTGGATAGCCCGAACAAGCTTTAAACTTTCCAAAGCGACCAAATCGGATAACTAACGGTTTCTTACAATCTGGACACTTCTCGTTTGTCTTCTCATCTTTTGCATAATCATCTTTATCTACTTCTTTATTTTTCTCAGTAAGATTTTTAGCAAATGGGACATAGAATTCGTCTATTACTTTTTGCCACTCTTTCTTGCCATCGGCTATATCATCAAAATCATCCTCTATATGTGCAGTGAATTTATAATCAACCTCTTGATTAAAATGTTTTACAAGTAGCTCTGTTACGATCTCGCCTATCTCCTCCGGATGAAACCTTTTATCTTCGATCCGAACGTATCCTCTGTCCTGGATTGTTGACATAGTTGGAGCATAAGTTGACGGACGACCGATTCCCAGGCTCTCCAACTTCTTAACTAATGTCGCTTCAGTATAACGAGCAGGGGGTTCTGTGAATTTTTGAATTGTATTTAGATCATGATAGTCAAGTTTTTCATCTTTTTCTAATTCTGGAATAGTTGAGATCTTCTCTTCTTCTTCATCTCTTCCTTCGGTATATACCTTAATAAAGCCGTCAAATTTTAATGTTTCACCCTGTGCCAAGAAAACCAGTTTCTCTTTCACATCGGCCAAAACTCTTGCTTTCACTACTTCAAATATAGCTTCACGCATCTGTGATGCTATCGTTCTCTTCCAAATCAATTCATAAAGTTTCTGATTTCTTTCGTCTGAGACTGTCTTTCTATCCATATGAGTTGGTCGAATCGCTTCGTGAGCCTCTTGTGCTCGTTTTGTTTTGGTTGCATAGACTCTATCACTTTCTGGCAGATACTCTTTGCCATACTCACTTACGATTATCTTTTTTGCAGCCGCTTTGGCATCAGATGAAATATTAATCGAGTCAGTTCTCATATATGTAATGTGCCCAGCTTCGTATAGCTTTTGAGCGCCTATCATGGTTTGTTTTGCGCCGTAACCCATCTTTCTAGAAGCTTCCATCTGCAAGGTCGAAGTAGTGAAAGGAGCTGAAGGATACCTCTTTGAGTCTTTCACTTCGACATCTATCACTTTGTATTTGGCGCCCGTAAGTTGCTTTTTAAAACTTTCTGCCGACTTCTTGTTTTTAATATCCATCTTTTTTATCGGCTTGCCGTCTTCCTCTATAAGCTTTGCTTCGAACTTTATGTCATCGCCAATTTTACTTAAAATTACTGAGATTGCCCAAAATTCTTCGGGCTTAAATGCCTTTATCTCCTGTTCTCTCTCAACCACAAGTCTAACCGTTACTGACTGTACTCTTCCAGCACTAAGTCCACTTTTGACTTTTTTCCACAAAAAAGGAGAAAGTTTGTAACCGACAAGTCTATCCAGAACTCTCCTTGCCTGTTGAGCGTCAACCAAATTCATATCAATTTCGCGTGGATTTTTAACCGCTTTTGAAAGAGCACTTTTGGTAATCTCCGAAAAAGTAATCCTTTTGAATTTTGAATTTGATATTTGTTTGTCATTTGGGATTTGGGATTTGTCATTTCCCATGCTAAGAGCCTGTGCGACATGCCAAGAGATGGCTTCTCCTTCTCGGTCCAAGTCAGTCGCAAGGTATATATCTTTTGCATCTTTTCCTGCTTTTTTTATCGCTGCTATGGTTTTTTTAGATGCAGGAGGAATTTCGTACTCTGGTTCATAGTTGTTTTTGATATCTACTCCAAGCACCTTTTTTGGAAGATCTCGAACATGACCAAAAGAGGCCAAAACTTTAAAGTCTTTACCTAAGTATTTCTCTATAGTTTTTGCCTTTGCTGGCGACTCAACGATCACAAGATTCATCTTTTCTCCTCTGGTATTTATTTTTATTTTCTTAATAATCTTAAGATCTGTGCCCATCTGTGTAAAGGATCTGTGTTAGAATTTCCGCTTAAGGAGTTACAGCTTTCGCCTGTAACGCCCTCCACCAACATTCTCTAACATACCTTTCATCTCCAGGGTCGTCAAGAGTGAGCTTAACAAAACCACATTCATCCCACTCTCAGCTATTACATTATCTACTAACATCTCTTTTTCTCCAAATATCTTTAAGATCTTTGCTTCCTCTTTATTTTCAGGCAAGATCTCTTTTGCCCGCTCTACCGCTTGTTTACTCTCAATGTTTAGCTCTTTTAAAATATCTTCAGCTTCAGTTACAACTCTCGCACCTTTTTTGATAATCTCGTTGGTTCCTTTCGACGCTTCTGAATCAATGTTTCCTGGAACTGCAAAAACTTCTCTGTTGTAATCAAGTGCTGTGTAGGCGGTGATCAGTGCGCCAGATTTTTCTGCCGCTTCCGTAACCAATGTCCCCAGACTAAGCCCCGCAATAATACGGTTTCTTGCTGGAAAATGATGTTTAAGTGCCAAAATTGCTGGAGGATGTTCAGATATGATCGCTCCACCTCTATCAATTATGTCACGTGCAATCCCCATGTGCGCTGCCGGATAAACCATGTCCAGTCCACAGGCTAAAACTGCAACAGTCTTCCCATTTTCTTCAACAACTGCTTTATGAGCAATGCCATCTATACCAAGTGCCAAACCAGAAACTATGCAAAGTCCAGCTCTCGACAACTCTTTTGTAATCTTTCTGGTAACTCTAGCTCCATAATTTGTGAATTTTCTACTTCCGACAATCGCTAGTGATGGCAGTTTTAAGGTTTCAATGTTACCTTTAATATATAAAATTGCCGGAGCATCTGGGATCTCTTTTAAAAGCTTTGGGTAGGATTTATCGAATATTGTTGTATAACCAACGTTGTGCTTATCTAATTTAAGTATCTCTTCATCAATATCTACTTGCTCTCTGGCCTCAATAATTAGGTCGGCGATCTTTTCACCTAACTCTCTTTTCAACATTCCATATTCAATATTCCAAATACTATCAAATTTGTTGTCAAATTTGATTCCAATCTTTTTTATAGTCTGCGACCCAATTTTGTAATGACAATTCAAGGCATGAATGTATTTTGAATTCATATATACATTATACAATACAACGAATGGGTTGACTTTGTAGCGATAAAATGATAGTAATATACTATCGACATCGCTAACCCTAGAAAGGACTGACGACAATGCCAGATACCCCGTCCGATGTTTCGGTACCAACCCCACTTCAATTAGTACAAGTAGCAATGGAGGTGGTAAAGGAATTCGCCGATGGAATCGCAACGCTAGATGATTGGGCATATGACCAAAATGAACTCGCTCATACCGCCATCGATTTGCGTTGCATGGCTATGTTACGAGCTAGGGAGCACGGTTTTTCGCCCCTAGACCGCATTTCTGTTGGAGAGATGGCAACGTCTCTGTTCCGGCAGTGGGTGGGCCAGCTCGAAATGTGGGAAAAGCTTCAAAGAAGTCCTGAACCCCCCAATCCCCGGCTTGTATTCCCATGGAAGCTACCCGATGACACCGAACCCGAGTAGTCCATCAAGAACCCACGCACACTCGCGGCGACCCAAAAGGTCGTCGCTTTCGTTTTATTGAGAATATTTAGATCTAATAATTCAAATTACCTATTCTGAAGCACATAAAATTAGCCATTCATATCAATACCTGATTTATGTTGTGCGGCCGCCCAAAAAGCATCAAGTATTTTACACAACTCTTTAGCTATTTCCTGTATTCTGTATTCTACATTCTTTATTCTACATTCCATCTTCTATCTTCTAACTTGTCATTTTATCTACTGCTAATTTCAGCATTTTAGAATACAAAACCAAACCAACTTGTTCCATGGCGCCGTGTTGTTCTCGTCCAAGTATGTTGCCACCACCACGGATCTCCAAGTCCGAGATTGCGATATTCATTCCAGAACCAAGGTCTGTATGATCAACTAATGATCTCAATCTTGCATATGCAGTTTGTGTTAGTTCTTTATCTCTGTGAGTAAACAGGCAATAGGCTTGTTTGTTGCTACGTCCTATTCGACCGCGAATTTGATATAGCTGAGAAAGCCCAAATCTGTCTGACTCCTCTACAATTAGAGTATTTACATTGGCTAAGTCCAATCCGTTTTCAATTATTGTTGAACAAACCAAAACATCAATCTCTCTTGCTACAAAGTCTCGCATTCTATCAGAGAGTTGTCGCTCCGGCATCTGTCCATGAGCTGAAAAGATGCTCAATTTAGGAAAAAGTTTTCTAAGCTTTTTAACTCTTCCTTCTATATTTGCTACTTTGTTGTGTAAAAAATAAATTTGGCCACTTCTTGCAATCTCTCTTCTAGTATAATCTTTTACGATCTCATCAGAGAACAGATCAACCTTTGTATCGATGTTTCTTCTACCTAATGGTGCAGTATTTATTTGTGAGATGTCTCTGATTCCAGATAATGACATAAATAAAGTTCTTGGTATGGGAGTTGCAGTCAAAGTTAAAACATGAATACTTTCTCTTATTCCTTTAAGTTTTTCTTTTTGTTTAACTCCAAATTTTTGTTCTTCATCTAAAATAAGTAGGTCTAGATTTTTAAAATTTAAATCGTTTGAAAGAAGTCTATGGGTTCCAATTATAAAATCCACATTTCCACTTTCAATATCTTTTGCGGTTTGAAGTTGTTGCTCTTTAGATCGAAATCGAGACATCAGCCCAATTTTTATCGGAAGGTCCAAAAATCGTTTTTTCATAGTAGCAAAATGTTGCTCTGCTAAAATAGTGGTTGGACAGAGCAGGGCAACTTGAAAACCATTTGCCATTGCTTGGGTAGCAGTTCTTATAGCAACTTCAGTTTTTCCAAATCCGACATCACCACAAATCAGCCTATCCATTGGTCTTGATCGAGTTAAGTCATCATAAATTTCTTTCAGTGCTTCTTTTTGGTCATCAGTTTCTATAAATTCAAATGTTTTTATTATCTTATTCTTCCATCTGTTATCTAATTTATAAGAATTCTTTTTGTTGATTTCACGGGTCGCATAAATGCTAAGAAGTTCTCGCGCTAGTACAACCATGTTTTCATGTATTTTCTTTTTATTTCTTTTCCATGTTTGAGTCCCAAGTTTATTTAATTTCGGTCTTCTTTTACCAACTCCAATGTATGAGCTTATCTTATCTATCATTTTTATTGGCACAAACAGCGAATCATTATTTAGATACTCCAAATAAATATATACTTTATCCAGATTATTTACTTTTTTAAGTCCGATCCGAGAAAACATCCCGATGCCATGATCTTCATGAACTACGAAGTCTCCTGGATAAATCTTTTTGCCATCTATTCTTAAGACATTTGGTAAAATCTCAAATGTTGAATGCGAGATTTTAGAACCGATCTCTGAAATCTTTTCAACATTTATATCGAAGAAGTATATGATAATCGGTTCTGTTTTATTTACCGGATAGATCCGAACAACGTCACCAATTACATTAAACTCACCGGCGTATTTGAGATCTGGATTTTGGATTCGTTCATAACCGTTGTCAACCAAAAATGCAATCAACTCATTGATTGTAATTCTTTTTCCAACTTTTAACACTATCGAATTTGACATTTGAAATATACTTTATATATGATATAATATGAACACTAACCACACTGAAATGCACACTGTTTGGAGACACTGTTAAGACAAACAGAAATCACGTTTACTGATATTACACCGAAAGATTAGATAGTTACTTCCTTATCTGTGTAATTCTGTGAAAAGTTTCTGTGTTAGAATTACAACTTATCATCATTGCCTGATGTGTGCTATCTGAAAGCCTTTGCCCCTCCTTAGGCGCTCTACTTTTACCCTACGGGTGATCGTGGAGACAGGTAGCACTTATCAGACAAAAACCTCCATCTTTAGATAGGAGGTTTTTTATTTTATTGATGGAACAGTTATTTGTATTTGTTAATTTTCGTACCCGGCGAGTCTTCGAGAGGTTGGCTAGGGAGGGTAGCAAGAAAAATAATAAATACAAATGCTAACTGAAAATATTAATTATTTTTCTACCTCAACACCCATACTTCGTGCAGTACCCGCTATAACTCTCATTGCTGATTCCACTGTCGCAGCATTTAGATCCGGCATTTTTTTCTCTGCTATCTCTTTAACTTGAGCTTTACTTAATTTTGCTACTTTATCTTTCTTTGAGTTTCCGGCACCTTTCTCTATTCCTGCAGCTTGCTTGATAAGGACTGCTGCAGGTGGCTCTTTCGTAATGAAAGTAAAGGACCTATCTTCGTAAACTGTTATCTCAACAGGGATGGTAAGACCTCCCTTGTCTTTAGTTTGGTCATTGAACATCTTACAAAAATCCATGATGTTCACACCATGTTGACCCAAAGCAGGACCTACCGGTGGAGCTGGATTAGCTTTTCCGGCTGGACACTGCAATTTAATTTTAGTTTTAATCTCTTTCATAGTTTCTTTCTTCTCATAAAATCTGTGTGTATCTGTGTAAATGATCTGTGTTATAATTTCAATTTATCTTCTATACTTTCTTAACCTGAAGGAAATCCAAATTCACTGGTGTTTCTCTTCCGAACATATTCACCAGAACTTTAACTGCTCCTTTATCTTCATCAATCTCTTGTACTTTTCCTTCAAATCCTTTAAGCGCTCCGTCCGTGATTTTAACAAGTTCGTCAACTTTAAAGTCAACTTTATATTTTGGCTCCTCAACTCCCATTCTTTTCTTGATGCGTTTAATCTCTGGTTCAGACATTGGAGTTGGTCTTACCCCAAAACCGATAAATCCGGTAACGTTTGGAGTATTTCGAACAACATACCATGAGTCATCAGTAACGATCATATCAACCATAACATAGCCTGGGAAAATTCTTTTTCCAACAACTTTTCTTTTTCCATTTTTTATCTCAATCTGTTTTTCTTTTGGCACAACTACGTCAAAAATCCTGTCCTGCATTCCAAGTGATTCGATTCGTTGTTTTAGCGAGTCCGCAACCTGTTCTTCATAGCCTGAATAAGTATGAATCACATACCAGTTTCTCTCACCAGACTGTTTGAATGTCAAAAAGCGTCGCTCTTTTTCGCCATCTTTTTCATCCATCGAGTCTTTGATTATATTATGTTGTTTGTCATCAGTTTTTAACTGATCGACTTTTTTATCTCGGCTTTTCATTGAGACGGATGGTTTATCTTTTCCCATAGGATCCCCTAATTAATTTAGAGATATTACATACTCTACTGCTGCAGATAGACCAAAGTCTAACACAGCAACCACTAACATCACTACAACTGATGAAATAATCACGATTATGGTGTGATTGAAAACTTCCTTCTTGGTTGGCCAAGTCACTTTCTTTAACTCTCCCCATACGCCTTGAAAATACTTTTTAACCTTTTTCATAAAATACTCTATTTAGATATTTTATTAATCTTCACAGTTACATAAGTTTGACGTTGTCCGTGAGTTCTCTGATACCGTTTCTTCGGTTTAAATTTAAAAACTCTGAGTTTTTTTGATCTAAAGGACTCAACAATCTCACCACTTACTTTTGCTTTATCAATGTAAGGGGTTCCAACTTCAGCTTTCTCATCAATCTCTATAAGTAAAACTTTATCAAATTCAATTTTTTTCTTTTTCTCATCGTACTCAAAATTTGGAAGGTCAACGGTTTTTCCTTCTTCAACTTTATATTGATTTTTATTGTGTTCAATTACTGCAAAATTCATTTCTACTCTCTATAGTATTCGTAATTTAGTCTGATTCGTAATTCGTAGTAAAATTACAATCTTCTGTAATTTAAAAAGAACCTGCGGTCCTTAAATTGTTAACTCAAGTTTACTTTATATAGAAAACATTGTCAAGCTTTTGATTAAAACTTAAGTCTTTTATGTCTTATGTAGATACTTTGGATGATTCCAAGCGAGATAAATGAGACCAATATAGAAGATCCGCCATATGACATAAACGGCAACGGGATACCGGTTACGGGAGTCAGACCAAGGTTCATCCCGATGTTTATGCAGACTTGAAATAAAAACATCGCCCCAACTCCTAGCGCTATAAACATCCCAAAATCATCTCTAGCCTTTCCAGCAATTATAAATATTCGCATTATCATATACAAATAGATTAAAACAATAACCATACTCCCCAAGAACCCTAGCGCTTCCCCTGCTCCCGCAAAGATAAAGTCTGTATGAGGTTTCGGTAAAAATTTAAGTTGACTCTGCGAACCTCTACCCAAACCTTGTCCAAACATTCCTCCACTACCCAAAGTGATCTGGGCTTGACGAACATTGTAACCCTGCCCATATGGATCCAGATCAGGATCGACAAAGGTCATTACACGATTACGCTGATAATCTTTTAGAAGACCCCCAAAAGGTGAAACATTTGCAACTGCTAAAACAAATATCAAAAGAAAAGTTGCAATGATACTGCCAAATGCTAACGATTTTTTCAAACTCGGTTTTGAAAGTATCACAGTCAATATATAGATAAAGACCAAAACCAAACCAGAGCCAAGATCTGGTTCTCTTAAAACTAAAACTAAAGGAACCAGAGTTAAAATTCCAGATACAATGTAATTGACGATGCTTGAGCGTCCAATCTTACCCGAAAAGTAGCTAGCCAGTGTTACTATCACACCAACTTTAGCAATTTCAGAAGGCTGAAGTTTAAAAAAACCTAAGTCTATCCAACGAGCAGCTCCGCCTGATACAAAACCAAATATCTCAACATATAATAGAAGTAGAACTGAGATAAGATAAAAAATCCACCACGTTCCTTGAAAACTTCTATAATCCACCAAAGCAAAGATAAACATAGCGATCACCCCAAGACTGACAAAGATTCCTTGTCTAAAAGCAAGTGATGCATCTGCGCTTGAAAAAACTAAACTGAAAATTAGAGCGATCGAAATCGCAGAGAGAATAAATGGAGCTATAAGTAGCGAAAAATCTAAAGCCTTTAGGTGTTTGAACATAACGCACACTGATTTTCACACTGTCCGCCTTGTGGCGGAAACACAGATAAGGAAATATCTATCTTAACCCGATCCGTGTTTGACCGCCCGCCTGCCACGTTATATATAGCATTTCGGGCAGGTGTGGTTTCTTCATTTAATTCGACTGATTCCTATCCAGACTTTATCTTCCCCTATTTCAAGTTCTTTTTCAAATTCACAATCTGATTTTATTGCATTAATGTTGGTTGCCAAGATCTCTTTTTTGATCATCTCTGATTTATCTTCAAATACTTTTTTGATATTGTCCGAAGTTTCGTAATTTAGAGTTATCCGATCCTCCACCTGAAATTCAGCCTTTTTTCTCATGCCCTGAATCATACGAATCAACTCTCTTGCTGTGCCTTCTGCTTTAAGTTCATCCGAGATATCTGGATCAAATGCAACAAAAGAATTCTCTACTTTTGTCTCAAAATTTAACTTCTTTACAGCTTCGACTTCTTTTACATTTAGCTCTTCAAGAAGTATCGCTTCTAACTCATCACCCAAACTCTCACCAACATACTCTGCTTTTTTAAGAGGTTGTCGAAGTTTTATCTGCAATGTTGAACGCTCGGCGTGACCTTGTTCTACTATCTCTTTTAATCGATCCATGCTTTGCATTATTTCTTTATCAATGCTTCCCGCCTCAGGGTAATCACATAAGTGTACTGATTCTGGATCGTTGTCAGATTTTAACCCAGTATAAATCATCTCGGAAAATGCTGGAGTGAATGGAGCCATCAATTTTGATAAGTCAACCAGAACTTCGTATAAAGCGTTAAATGCATCATTTTTGTCTGAATCATTTTCGGATTTCCAAAATCGACTTCGCGATCGCCTGACATACCAAGTCGAAAGTTCATTGATAAATTTCTCAATTGCAATTGTAGGATTGTAAATGTCATAACTGTCCAATCCTTCAACAACCGTTTTTATCAATGAATTCTTCTTCGAGATCACCCATCTGTCTAGTGGATTTGAATATTTTATATCATCCGATGGCTCAAATTTATCTAGTGATGCATAGGTTGAGAAAAAGCTATACACATTCCAAAGAGTCAAAAATACATTTCTTGTAACTGTCAGCATTCCTTTTTCACTGTAGTTTTTTGTATCCCCTGGTTGATTAATCGTGTAGAAAAAGTATCGGAGCGGATCAGCACCAAATTTGTTTATTACGTCCATGGGATCGATAATATTTCCTACAGATTTACTCATCTTATGACCCTTGTCATCCATTATATGTCCCAAAGAGATAACATTTTTATAACTGGTGTCATCTTGAACTATTGTTGATACAGCCAAAAGCGAATAAAACCATCCACGAGTTTGATCAATCGCTTCAGATATATAATCTGCTGGAAAATCTGCTTTTATCAGATCCTTATTTTCAAATGGATAATGATTTTGAGCATACGGCATTGACCCTGAATCAAACCAACAATCCATAACTTCTTCTACACGATTCATCTTGCCACCACATTTGTCGCATTTGATTTCAATATCATCAATATATGGTCGATGTGGATCAAAACTCTCAATATTTATCTCTTTTCCAGATAGCTTAGCTAATTCTTCGTATGATTGTATTACAATAAAATTATCACATGATGTTTGTATCTTGCCTGCCCCTCGTAGCCTTGGTAAAGTGGGGTTTTTTATATCTTGTTTCTTTTCTGAACATTCCCAAATAGGAAGTGGGGTACCCCAATACCGACTTCGTGAGATCGCCCAATCGTTTACATTTTCTAGCCAGTCTCCGAATCGTCCTTTTTTAAGATGAGATGGTATCCAATTTATCTTTTCATTATTCTTAAGAAGCTTATCTTTAAGTTTACTCATGGCAAAATACCAAGAGTCTCTCGCATAATAAAGAAGCGGAGAGCCACAGCGCCAACAGTGCGGATAAGAATGAGTATAATATTCGTCCTTGTACAGTAAATTTCGCTCTTTAAGATCGGCAATGATTTCTGGTTCGGCTTTTTTAACAAACACTCCAGCCCATTTTTCGACATTCGAAAGGAACTTTCCATCTTCGCCAACCGTATGATTTTTTGGAAGTCCAACTTTATCGCCCAACAGATAGTCATCTTCTCCATACATAACTGCAGTGTGGACGATCCCTGTTCCATCTTCTGTAGTTACAAAATCAGCTAAGATCACCTTATGAGATATTTCGTTTTCCCCACCTTCAACATCAAACAACGGTTCATATTCTATCCCTTCCAAATCTTTTCCTTTCATTTTTTCAATAACTTCGTATTTGTCATTCAATATTTCTAGACGCGACTTAGCTAAAATCAAAATCTCTTCACCCTGTTTCACTTTTACATAATCAACGTCTTCACCAACAGCCAACCCAACATTGCCAGGTAGCGTCCAGGGAGTTGTCGTCCAAGCCAACAGCTTTTCATTGTTGGATCCGATTGTATTGAATTTTATATAGACTGATTTTTCAGTCACATCCTTGTAACCTTGTGCAACCTCGTGAGAACTTAGCGCTGTCCCACAACGAGAGCAGTGTGGCACAACCTTATGACCCTTGTAAAGTAAATCTTGTTTGTAAGCTTCATTGACTATCCACCACAAAGACTCGATGTATTTTTTATCATGAGTAGCATATGGTTTCTCCATATCTAGCCAATAAAATATTCTTTTTGTAACATCTTCCCACTCTTTAGTGTATTTCCAGACACTTTCGCGACATTGATCGTTGAACTTCTTGATTGATGCAACCCTATCCCCTTCAACCAAATTCTCTATCTGATCTTTTCCAGAGATCCCAAGATGTTTTTCAACTTCTAACTCAACCGGAAGACCTTGAGTGTCCCAACCAGCTTTTCTAGGCACATTGTAACCCTTCATTGTCTTGTAGCGCGGGATTGCATCTTTAAACACTCTGGCTAAAACATGATGAATGCCGAGCTTTCCGTTGGCAGTTGGAGGTCCTTCAAAGAAGATGAATTTTTCTTTGTCCTTATTTTTCTCTAGTGTTTTTTTAAAGATTTTATTTTCATCCCAAAACTTAAGGACTTTTTCTTCCTCTTTGACAATGTCTAATTTAGGATCTATTTTTTTAAACATAACTACCACAGATTTAATTCACTGATATTCACCGATAAGGAATAATACTTTTTATATAACCAATTCTATTTTATCATTTTTGATATGTTTTTGGTATTTGTGATTTAAGTTTATTGAGTTTATTTAGATATTGGAAATAGATATTTGGAAATTAAAAAATGGCTCTCTTGAGGCCATTTAATATGAGGTACCAGCCATTCTAATACTTAATTTTGATAATTACGGTTATCAACCGGAAGATTCTACTACCTTGATACCAGGTGCCTGCCCTGAGTTCATCGAAGGGTTCTTTCTTTAACATTCCAACTTTCGATGGATTCCCCCGTTGATTGCGGAGTCAAATGTATTTGTGTATCTATAGTATCAAATTACATATAATTCGTCAAATCTAGTATTGACATATTTGACCATAATGTTATACTTGTCTTGCTTGCAGGTTCGTTCAGATACTCACGAAAGGAGATGCGGCAACAGTTAAAGCAACACTCGAGGCCATTCACCACAGCTGATGTTGACGTCACTACAGCAACGAAAGGACAACAGATGCCGAAGTCACCACAGCAACGTATGGCGAAGCCGACGTCGAATCCATCACAGCAACGTAGAATGAATCCGAAGCCGAAGCCACCACAACGGCGAAAGATGAAGCCGAAGCCACCACAGCAACGTAGGGCGAGGACGACGCCGAAGCTACCACAGCAAAAGCCACATCCAGATGAAATCAGGGTCAGCTCAACAACCAACCCTGAAAAGCTTGCTAGCGCAATGAACCATCAACGGAAAGAAGGCAAAACAGCCTTCAGGGTCAGGCTTATCGGGGCTGGAGCTAACAATCAACTCACTAAAGCCGTTGCCAGACTACGCGAACGTCTTAGGCAGAGAGGTATTCTGCCCATGATGACACCAAGCTTCTTCGTCACTGATATCGAGGGCCGAGAGACAACTGGTATCTCATGGTCCATCGTATTTGTTCCGATGAGTAAGTGAGCAAACGACATCGTCGAACCCAGAGCCCGGCCCACAAATGTGGGACCGGGCTCATTCTTTTTAGATCACAATAGTTCTAAGCTAGTTAATTATTACAATTTTATCTCCAGATTTTTGTCCAGCAATAACTTCTATGTTTGATTTTGCAGTTTTAAAATACTTGGAAAGCAGTGAGGTCACTGCTTTGTTTGCTTCTCCATCAACTGGTTTTGCCGAAGTATAAACCCTATAGGCGTCTTCGGAGAGTTTCTCAACTCTATTAGTTTTTGCAAAAGTTCTGACTTTTACGAAGATTCTCATTTCTTCTTTTTTAGTTCCTTATCAAGTGCATCGTTAACCATCTTATCCGCTAACTTATTTTCTTCTCTGGGGACGTGGATAAATTCTTTATCGATATGCATATCCATAACTATCTCATCTATTTTTTCTTTCAATATTTTTATTTCATCATTCTTAACTTTATAGTTGCCGTTTATCTGTTCGACAACCAGTTGGCTATCTAATCTGCAAATTATTTTAGCACTACTACCATTTTTCGCTTTGTACCACTTGCTCTTTTTCAATATCTCAAGCCCTTTTATGATCGCTTGGTACTCTGCTTGATTATTTGTTGCCTCTCCGATAAATTCTCCGTATCTGTGAATCTCATCTCCTTCTTCATTATAAAAAGCCACCCCGATCCCAGCTGGACCAGGGTTACCACGCGACCCACCATCAGTGTTAATGAAAATTGTTGACATAATTTATATTATATTCCCAATCCGATTTTATCTTTAAGGTCTTTCAATGTTTTTTGTGCTACCGGTGCTATCTTTTCGGAACCTTTGTTCAATATTGATATCAATGACTCTCTATCAGCCATTAACTCTTTGTATTTTTCTTGAATCGTTTTTAAGCCTTCAACAATTACATCGGCCAACGACTCTTTAAATTCTCCGTAACCTTTATCCTTAAAATCGCTTTCAATATCTTCAACACTTTTTCCAGAAAATTCGGAGTAAATATTTAGAAGATTAGTCAGCGCTGGCTTGTCATCACCTGACTTAATTTCTGATCCCGAATCGGTTACTGCACGCTTAATTTTCCGTTTGATATCATCTGGTGTGTCGGTCATAGAGATATAGCCGGCATCCGACTCATCTGATTTACTCATCTTCTTCTTTGGATCATCTAAGCTCATTATCCTTGATGAAGCTGGGTTCAAAACTGGTTTGGGCACCGTAAAAATCTCACTACTATAAATATTGTTTATCCTTTTAGCTAAGCTTTGAGTAATTTCTATGTGTTGTTTTTGGTCTTCTCCAACTGGAACGTGAGTCGTTTGATATAATAGTATGTCCGCCGCCATTAGAATTGGATAATTAAATATTCCTAGTGGCGTAAATCTTGGTGCTGATATCCAACCGTATTTTTCATCCTGGTTTATCTTATTGAGTTTAATCCCGATTTTCTGGTATTCTTTTTTATCAATCTGTTCAGATTTCTCTTTAAACTGTGTCATTCTGGCCAACATACCTATTGTTGGGAAAGTATTTAATATCCACATCAATTCAGCATGTTCCGGTCTGGTTGATTGAACGAATATATCTGCTTTATTGGGATCAATTCCGCAAGCGATGTAGAGAGCCGTAGTTGAAAGGATATTTTCTTTGAGCTTTTTTGGATCTTGTGGCACAGTTATCGCATGAAGATCGACTATACAATAAATAGATTCATCAAAATCATCCTGCATCTTAACCCACTGCTTGATCGCACCTAAGTAGTTTCCAATGTGCAAATCACCACTAGGCTTTATTCCTGAAAATGAGATTTTTTTCTTGTTTTCCATAACTTTTATATTACATTAACAACATATACTATTCAAGACGTGTTCATATTCGTAATTTGCTATTCGTACCAATTAGTTATTCGATTTTCCTACGGTTTGTTATATTCTCGCGTCTCAACTCTGCTCTGGATATCGAAATTGTCTCTAAATCCTGGCTGAATATTTTCATAATCAATCGATTTTGCCGAGAGCAAAAACTCTACAAACGGCTGTTGAAGTCGATTCTTTGACACCGGACCAAATCCTCCGAAATCAACATCAATACTAACATCATCATCATTTAGCATCTCTACTTTACCCCAATTACTATCTGACGCAGAAAAATCAAATTCATCTGGCCATTCACTTGCATTATATACTGTTTTATATAAAGCATAGTTATACAAATTATCGGCACTGGTTGCACCTGTCTTATAGGGCACTTGATCAGTTTTTACACTCTGGTATAGAACCATCCGCTTTTTACTCCTCTGGAAGATAAGAAGGGTATTTGCATTTGCATCAGAAACATTAACAGGAGCCTTCATAGAATCGGACAATTTGTCAGCATCTAAATTTGAATGCAACTCGCAATTTAGCCTTGATAATTTAGTGCAGTTCATAAGAACTATTTCTCCTGAACGTATGTCACGCCCGGTATAGTTCTTGTACCAATTTGAACCCAAATTTGAGCCGTATTTTGCCCCCAATGGTGATCCATTGGCGAGTCGTATTTCAGATGAAATATCTTCAGCGATTTTCATCCCATTTCTTGAAGTCAATCTCATCTCTTTCAGCTTTCCATTGTATGCTGCGGCCCATGAAAAAGTTGACACTGTAATAACCATAATCATAGCAAATATCGCCGTAGCGATCAGTATCTCTATAAGTGTAAATCCTCTATTTTTTTTATGAATTTTCATACTCTCTATTCTTTATTCTCTATTTCCGCCCTTTGGGCGACCCGCCTGGCTTCGCCGTCGAGGCGAGGACCTCGCCACTTTGGCGGGCTCTATTCTATCTTCTACCATGCCTGTCTCGAATTGGCTATTACCTCATCTAGCTTAATCTCTTTTTCATCTCCAAGATGATTCCATCTTACAAAAACTACAATTCTATAAGAATTTTCCTCTGGGCTCTCTATCCCTGACGGATCTGCAAACAATTTTGTGCCAGTAGGATAAAAATGTATATTTCGAGTGTAATCCACCCCATCAATCTCAAAATTGCCACTCCTTTCGGGGTCAACTTTATCATCTTTACAATCCACCATATGGTAACGCAGAGTAGAATTGTTAATATTTTTTCTTATGCAATAAGGATCGTTTACGGTTCTGCCATTTGAACCAATTGTTTCGACTTTATTTGAAGATGCTTCTCCAGCAAGAGTATTCCATTTGGTGTCAGATTTTCCGTCTATATAGTTGGAGTCTCTGATCTGTCTTATTGTTTCAATTCCTTCTTGAGCTAAAAAAACGGCTTGAACTCTTTGCTTCGAATAAACTGCTCCATTTATCGCTCCTCTTGCAACATAAACAAGTGCTACTAGCATAGTGATAATTATAACCCCCGCTAGAAGCACTTCTATTATCCCAAAACCTTTTTTATTATCTCCAAGATTCATTTATTATAACTTTAAAATTTTGATCAGATGTTTTCGATGTATCTGACGGAGTAAGATTGACATCAACAAAATCGCCATTACCGTTATTACAAACGGATTGCTCATAACAAATTCTAAAACCTACGCCCAAAGTACTGTTTACTTTTGTGTAATGACCTGGTGCCACAAAATAAATTTCTGATTTTTGCGTTGTGCCCGTGGTGTTCTTAATATAGATATCGTCTGGTGGGATATATACTTCTTGCCACAACGATGTACTCATCCCCGACCATGGTTTGTCTATATCAATGAAATTAGCTTTATTAGCAACACTATTTATACCTGTAATATAGTTCAAAGTTATCGCTATACCGTTAGAATTTAACTCAGGGTTAGTGGCAAATTTTTTTGAATTTTCAAATAGTAACTTAAATTCTTCTGCTTTATTGGACAACTCTGAACGCTTTCCGAACTTCGAAAATTGTGGCACGGCCACAATTACCATCATAGTTATAAGAACGATTACGATCAATAGTTCGATAAGCGTGAAGCCACGCTTTTTGACCACTGGAAGCCTTATTAAAGTGAAAGCTTTTTTCATTTTATACCAGGATAATTTGCACATCCTTTAACATCTGATTCGTCCTTCGCGTTAGAGTATTTCCATTTTTTTGATTCAGAAGATGATGAGACTTGCAGGGTTTTGCATGGATATTGATTATTCGCGAATTCAGCAGCAGTAGATTTGCACGTATTTGAATTAGTTCCGAGAGATTCAGCTGATGTAGATAACAATTTATATTCTTGAGGTTCCCCTCCACCATCAGTATTTTGAAGGTAGAGGTATTTACACGATTTATCAATTCCGATTTGGTTTAATGGATCTTCTGGCAGATCAGAAATATAGTTTTGAGTCTCTAATGGAGCAAGTTCGCTAACATTGAAACCGATTCTTTGGCCAGATATTGAGGTTCCTCCAGAATATGGTCTGGCAATATAGTTCTTGTTATCTGCATAATACAAAACTAAAGCACTTGATACAGCTTGCAAGTCGGCCTTGCGCTTGTTATCCCTTGCCTTTAACTGAGCATTTGACCAGTTTATATACACAATGGTGCTCAAAATCCCAATTATAGAGATCACTATTAAAAGCTCAATAAGCGTAAAGCCACGTTTCCTTACCAAAAAAAGCACACTTTTTTTCATATACCCTCCCAATTAACATCTTAATAGAAGAAATTACCCAGATACCAATTTATCACCAAGCGGCCCCAAAATAGTGTGATCAACCCTCCTGATATCAAAAATGGTGCAAAAGGTAAGCTGTCTTTTAACTTCTTGCTTTTTAATACAATGGCAGTAAGCCCAACGATAGACCCAAGTACAAACGATAAAAATATCATCAGTATCGCAGCAGGGAACCCAACAAGTAGACCCAAAAGCAAACCGATTTTGATGTCTCCGACTCCCATCCATTTTTCCTTTGAAACTATGACTAACAATGCTGGGACCAAAACTCCCACAAGCCCGCCATAGACCATGTTTAAAACTCCGAACCCTCCAAAATACCATGACCCCAATGCAGTGATAGCTAAAGCAGCCCAAACAAATTCTTCTGGCACCATTTGAGTTTTAAAGTCAACTACAAATACCACCGCCAAGAGTACAAAGATGATGAAATAATACAGCGCTGCAAAACTTAAACCGAAATACGCAAATACGAGAAGGGCTAACAATCCAATGAAGAGTTCAACAATCGGGTATTGCCAAGAAATTTCATTACTACAATTTCGACACTTCCCCTTTAACAATACAAAGCTTAAAAGTGGAATCAGATCATACCAAAGTATTGTTTTCCTGCATTTTCTGCAGAGTGATCGTTCTTTAACAAGACTTTTTAAATCGTCTAACCTGAAAATTACGACATTCAAAAAACTGCCCACACTCAAACCAACCAAAAAAACGATTATCGCATAAAGATACATACTATTTGTCATATAAATTGTATATTTTGTACAATCTCCTGATCCCATAGGGACCAGGTAGATTACACAATCTGTTAGTCAGACGTAATAGCGTAGTTGCGAAGTGCACCAAGAGCCGCAGTGGCAGCAGTAGGAGTCGTAAACGATACTATCCAATTCGGACCACCGGTCGCATCACCAGAATCAGTATCCGCAGTATTCTCTAGTGCACATGCAAGTCCAAACTCTTGTGGAGTTGTAATGGCAGTACTATTATGAGATGCATATTGGTACGAAGGAGCCCCGGCAACTTCTTCCGCCGGTATGTTCTTGATGTATACAGTCGACAATTCCGCCACCCCTGGCATATTACCGAACGTATTGTCACCACCTGCACCAAGAGGATATTGGTCTTTATCTACTTGATACTGTGCCAAAGCACTCTTCAGAGACCTCAGATCGCTCTTTCTCCTAGCGTCACGAGCCTTAGCTCTTGCACCATTAACAGCAACCAATACCATTGCTGCTAAGATACCGATGATGGCGATAACCACCAACAGCTCTATAAGTGTAAAACCTTTCTTTTTCATCTTTCCCTCCAATTAAAATATACTATTAATAAATTATTCCGGATCGCAGGCATCAGGATTTGCAGTAGTAGTTGCTACAGTTCCAGTATAGACACTTCCTCCCTTAAACACACAATAATCGGCACCGTTGGATGGAGTTTGAATACCGGCATAATGATTCGAAGCTCCTTTAACATATACTCTATACACTCCCCAGTCATCTGCAGGTTTTGTGGGAAGATTTTGAATAAGATTGTTTCCCGTTGAATCTTGAATATTAGTTAACGGATAAGTAGTCCCACCAAGATTTTGCCAGAAATTACCTGAAATGGCTGGTTTCGTGCTAGCTTCGACGAATGCAATCGTAACTGCATCATCGATCGTCTTTAGCTCTGATTTTGCTTTTGCATATCTCGACCTTTCAGCTGCTCCAGCAAGATTGAGTATGATCAGTAAGGCTAAGATACCAATGATGGCGATAACCACCAATAGTTCGATAAGCGTGAAACCACGCTTCCTCACCACTGGAAACTCTATTAAAGTAAAACCGTGTTTTTTCATCTTTACCCTCCTAGTAATTACACGTCTCGATCGACCCCTCAATCAAACTTTTCGAAACGCTTTATATAAACGGCCGTACTTTGTTATGCATCGACAAACTACAGCCAATTATCTTTATATTATAATTCTATTGAAATTGTGCAATATTGTAAATAGGCATTAAAACTGCAAATATCAGAAATGCTACACCTATACCGACTATCAGCAATATTATGGGTTCAAGTAGTGTTGAAATTGATTTAATCTTCTCTGAAGTTTCTTGTTCGTAATAAATTGCAACTTTATCGAGTATTACGTCAAGTTTCCCAGTCTGTTCACCAACAGCTACCATCTGGCTTATAAGTTTTGGGAAGATTGGATCCTTTTCTAAAGGAATTGATAGCGGCACGCCACGTTCAACCTCTATCGCCACACGATTGATGCTGTCTTCGTATATGATGTTATTTATTGTATTTGATGAGATTCTAAGGGAATCCAAGATAGGGACGCCCGATCTTATCAACATCTCCATTATACGGGTAAAGCTACTCATATACAAGCCTGTGGACAACTCTTTTACAACAGGGATTTTAAGTTTCCAAATATCGATTGTTCGTGAGCCTGAATCAGACAACAGCCAATACCTGCCCCCGAAAATTATAACTAATAAAATTATGATTACTGCCCACCATTGATTGGTTAAAAAATTTGATAGTGCAATTAAGACTCTTGTCGCAAATGGTAATTCAGTTCCAGCTTGCAAGAACAACTCTTCAAGTCGTGGAATTACTGTAATTAGCATGTATGTTCCAACCCCGATAAGGGCAATTATAATAAAAACTGGATAATAAAGTGCACCTTTTAGCTTTAAGTTAAAACTTTGGCTTGCTTCTAAATTCTCTGCAAGTTGACCCAATACTATATCCAAATTTCCACTAGACTCTCCCGACTTTACAACCGAGATAAATACTTTATCGAATGCCTCGGGATGTTTGGCTAGAGCATTCGAAAAAGAGTATCCTTCTTGTAGATCTTTGTACACGGCAAAAAAGATAGTCTTGAGCCTATCGTTCCTTGCCTGTTTGGCGAGAATGCTCATAGACTTTATAAGTGTTACTCCGGCACCAACAGTGGTTGCAAGCTGGCGAGCAAATACTGCCCTATCTTTTACGGTGATTTTTGGTTGAAAGATAGTTGGTGTGGTCATCTGATTCTCTGGAACTATCTCTAAGGGAGTAAGTTTATTTTTTTGCAAAATTGTTTTCGCATCAAAATCACTACTAGCCTGAACTGTGCCAGTAACAATTTTGCCCGTTTCATCTTTTGCTTTATAAACAAACTTTGTCATCAATAAACCATCATTTTTAAGCTCTTTGGATCAAGTGACCAGGTAAGAGCGTCTTCAAGCGAAATTTCTCCGCGAGAAACTAACTCTGCTAAAACCTTGTCAAGGCTTATCATACCTTCGGATGCTGCAGTTTGAATAATATTCGGAATCTGATGAATTTTGTTGTCTCTGATCAAACTTCTAATTGCGGCATTTGCGATCATAATCTCTGCCGCCAACACTCTTCCTCCATTAACTCTCGGGATTAGTCTCTGGGACACAACCCCCAATAAAACTGATGCAAGCTGACTTCTTACCTGCTGCTGCTGGTGGGGAGGAAATACACTAACTATTCTGTCAGCGGTTTGTGCAGACGAATTGGTATGCAAAGTAGTAAATACCAAGTGACCAGTTTCTGCCAATGTAAGAGCGGCATCTATGGTCTCAAGATCTCGCATCTCACCAACTAAAACCACGTCTGGATCTTCTCGAAGTGATGATCTAAGAGCTCTTGCAAAACTGTTCGTGTCTTGTCCAACCTCTCTCTGAGATACAATTCCTTTTTTATGTTCAAATACGTACTCAATCGGATCTTCAATCGAGATTATATGACTTCTTTTCTCAGAATTTATCTTGTCAATAAGTGCTGCTAGAGTTGTAGATTTTCCTGATCCAGTCGGACCAGAGATAATTACAAATCCCTGACTTTGTTCGGTGAATTTTTCAAGTATTGGTGGCAATCCCAGATCCTTCATTCCACGAATCTGCTTTGGAATCAACCTTAAAGATGCACACTCATGACCCATCTGAAAGAAAATATTTACCCTGAAGCGCATCTCTTTATAGCTGAAAGAAAAGTCAATTTCTTTTTTCTGTTTCAGTAAAGTCAGGGTTTCTTCCGAACTTATCTCCTTAATCAGACTTTTTGCGCTTTCAGCAGTCACAGTAGGTGAATCTGGGATAGCAAATAGTTTTCCATCGACACGCAATGTCACAGGAACTCCGACATTTATATGAATGTCAGACGCTTTATGCTCTATCGCATAGTCTAAGAACTTTTTTACTTCTGCACCAAAACTAGCTTCAGTCATAATCCCTCCTAAAGAATATCAAAAAATGCCTTTTTCACTATCTAAATTATATCCCTAATGCGTATTTACGTCAACAAATATATAATTTCCTAAGTTGAAGTGGCTTGGAGTACTTCATCAATCGTAGTTAGCCCCTCCATGGCCTTCAAGATTCCATCTTGTCTCATCATTATCATTCCATCTGCAACCAATGCATTTCGACTGTCGTTTGCGGGTTTTCTCCCGATCGCAAGTTCCTCAACTTCTTCTGTAATCAATCCATAATGTAAGTTATCATTGCTATCACC
>CAZAOA010000001.1:0-11915 GCA_964486765.1 uncultured Candidatus Saccharibacteria bacterium | reverse complement strand
AGCCTATTCTGCCTCGAAAACCGTGCGAACACTCACTGCATCCCACACCATGATAAAACTTCAGCTCCTTCTTGGCCCTTTCTCTATCTTTCACGTTTTTTTCAGGAATCTTCGATATTTCTAACTGAATAATCTCCATCAATTTTTGCGGAATCTTTGCCTCCTCTTTACACTTTGGACAGATCCTTCTTACCAACCTTTGCGCGATTACCAGATTAATTGCTGAAGTGATTAAAAAAGGCTCAACTCCCATATTTATCAACCTTGGAAGTGCTCCGGCAGCATTGTTGGTGTGAAGAGTTGAAAGAACCAAATGCCCAGTTAGGGCTGCATGAGTTACCATTCCAGCTGTTTCGCCATCACGAATCTCACCCACCATAATAACATTTGGGTCTTGTCTTAAAACACTTCTTAATCCTTCTGCAAAAGTGAATCCAATGGACGGTTTTACCTGACACTGGTTCACTCCTGGTATTTCGTATTCAACCGGATCTTCAAGAGTCACAATATTTACAGCAGGAACGCTAACTCTATTTATAATTGCGTACAACGTTGTAGATTTTCCCGAACCAGTTGGCCCAGTTGATAGTATAACCCCGTACGGCTTTTTCATGGCTTCAACTGTCAGATCAAATGCTCTCCCTTTCATCCCAAGATCCTCCAAAGAAAGTATTCCCTGATTCTTATCCAATATTCGTAAAACAATTTTTTCTCCGTGAACAGTCGGCATTGAAGAAACACGAACATCAACTTCCTGATCTTTGAATACAACATCGAACCGACCATCTTGAGGAATCCGGGTCTCATCTATCTTCATGCTGGATAGGATCTTAATTCGACTAATTATTGGCGGTTGAAGCTTTAGAGACAGATGTAAGATGTCAGTTAAAATTCCATCAATCCTATATCTAATTCTCAAATCTTTTCCTATCGCTTCGAAATGAATGTCGGATGCTCTTTGATTTAGAGCATAATTGATAATTCCTGCCACCAATTTTGGCACAAAATTCTCTATCACTAGATTCTCAAGATCCTCTTTGGATTTAATATCATGATCAAGGAGGTCACCAAGATTGTTGGAGCCATCAGAGTTTTGTTCACCTTCTTTATCTGATTGTTTATCATTGTTTTCTTTATCGTCCGTGGATTCATCACCATCTTTGCCTTCAGGTTTTTTTTGTTCACTTTTTGCGGGTTCTTCTTTTTCTTGTTTGTCATCTATCTTTTTGTGATCATCAATTACTAAAGTTTTTTCTTTTTTGTCTTCACCACCGAGAAAAGAAGAGAATAGGCCTCCAAAATCTATCATCTCATCATCATTAGATTTATCTTTCGGCTTATCATTTTCGACTTTTTTGTCAGACGATTCACTACCGATTTGTGGTTCAATTTTTATTGTTTTTGGTTGAGAGTTTTTCTGTGGATCTTCGTTTATATTTGGGATCTTATCTAATACATAATCTATGTCGTCTTTCGAAGTTGAAAATACTTGAAACTTAATACTGTTTTTATCTTCAACCTCCCTTAAGGCTTTTACAAGCATCGGGTCATCGGGATTTTGAGCTGCTAGTGCATAAGATCCATCTTTTTGTCGCAAAAATACCACTGCTTTAAATTTCTCAACAAAATCATGTGGAAATTTGTTTAGCAAAGATTTTGAAATGTTTTGATTTCTCAAATAAACAGTCGGGAAGCTGGTTTTTTGAATGAGGTTTTCGCCTCCAGAACCAGAATATTGTTTTATAGCTTCTGAAAAATCATCTTTTCCGGTAATATACATCTCTACATTTAGGTACCTATCCCCAAGTATCTTTTCAAGTCCCTTTGAAAAGTTGACATTCAAGTCTCCCGGTCTAGATACGGCAAGCATTAGATTTTTTTCTTTGGTGCCAAAAGCGATCACATTGTATTTTTTAGCTACATTTATAGGAATAGCCAAAAGAGCTTCTTTCGGAATCTTTAAATTCTTGAGAGAAACAAAAGGAAGTTTCAAAAGGATACTATAAGCTTTATTTATAGTATCTGGAGAAACAACACGATTTTTAAGCAAAAAGTTTTCAATCTCTCTATTTGTCTTAAACTGTGATTTTATTTTTTCAGCATCAGCTTGAGTAACCTGACCCTGAACGACAAAAATATCCAGAATAGACTGGGTCTCAACACTTTCTGCTCCATTTACAAAATAGGAGTTTTTATAAACAGTATTTGCCATCTAACTCATTTATTTTTATTGTGGATCTGAAAACGGATTAGTTTTACCCATCTTATCTTTAGGGACTGGGATAGGGATTCCAGCTGTATTTTCTCTACCAGAAATTAAACTTTTTGCCTCAGCTTCGAGACTACTTAAATCGACAACTGGAGTTGAGTACAAAGAAATCCCGTTATCGGTATTTGAGATAGAATTAGAAAATATTATCGCTAACACAACTATAACAGCAACAAAGAAGCCTAGTCCTAGAAGTGAGTTTAATGTACTTTTTTTCATTCTATTCCCTTATTCTGTTAAAATTCCTCTTCTAGTAATCCTTGAGCATACGCTTCTATCTCCAAAGAGAGACTTGATTCAGTAGTTTCTCCGATTGCAAATGTAAGACTTCGAATATTCATGAATTTAACACTATTTTCCACACTAGCGATAAACCCAGAGACATCATCGAAGCTTCCATCAACTACAAGAGAGATGGAGACTTTTGAACCCGGAATACTGACTTCGGCCTCATCAAACTCACCCCCAACTACTGAAACATCTGCAAAACTGATAGTTGGTATTGTTAAATTGTGTTTCAGACCAATCGCTTCAAGTTCAGCTATAGCGTTTGGTTCATCCCTTCCATCAGTTGGGACTGAAACCAACATCTTGTTGAAAGTGGCCTCACCAGAACTTAAAGCAGCTTCAGCATTTTCAAGCCAATTTAGTTTTTCCTGAAGAACTACAATCTCGTCCTCTAGCTCTGTTTTTTCATTCCTTGCAATTCTGTATCCTGGAGCTATAATGTACCATGACAAAAGCACAGCAAAAACTGTTAAAACCACTGCCAGAGTTGTAGATGTCGAAGCTTTATCTTTCATACAATAACTTTACTCTAATTATTTTGAAACATTTGTTCTGTCGATCTTTCCACTAACTGAAAATATTACTTTTTGATTAGCTGTTGCCTCACTGTCTGGCGACAACGAAATGGTACTCAAACTAACTTCAGATAACCTTTCACTAGATTTTAATGCGACCATAAAGTCCGCTGCTTGTCTATAACTTGCAGTAGCTCCGTCTAAAACTATGGAGTTGTCTGCGCCCATAGAAAAGCTTGTTATCTTCACATCTGTAGTAAGATTGTCGTATATCTCTTTTAAGGTTTCTGTAGTCTTGACTTTCTCCTGTGAAATCAAAGTCAGTGTGTCTATAGCATCTTTAACTGCTTTTGCTTCATCTTCAATGTCTGCGTATTGTTCTGATCCAACTTGATTTGTTAGACTCTCTTTTTCTTCAGTTTTTTCAACAATCACCGAATTTAAACCTGCTTTAGATATCCACAAAAAGCCTGCAAAGGCCAAAGAGATTGCAAAAGCTATCCACACCAAAAATACAGGAGTGTTAAACTTCTTATTATCTTCAAATTCTACTACGGTGTTGTTTTCCGCCTCCATAGCGCTTCCCTCACTAAAACTGCCACACAAATATTATACCAAAACCAACTGCAATTGCTAGCTTATTACATTATATAACATAATAAAAATATAACAAACTTATTTACATTCCTTCTTCTGGATGAGGCATGTTGAAGTATCTGAATCCTGGTGGCCAATTGTTCTCTAAATTATAATCATAAAAGAATCGTATTCCATTTTTTATGCCACTGATAGTAAAATTTTTAGCAACGACTGATCCCATCACTTCGATGTTATCCGAATTAACATATACCATGTTTTCTGCAAATACGGCAGCTCTTAATCTGTTGTTACCATTAAGGTGCACTGGACCTCTGACAATAATCCCCAATGAGCTTTGACTATTTTTCGGCAACAACTTCGCCTCTCTCTCCATTGTCAGTCTGCCATCGACGATTATCGTCCCTATGCCGCTGTATTCATATTCGCCTTCCTTTAAACTAAGATCTCCATCTACATACCAAACTTTACCCTCTGGATACAATGTTGCTTTTGATAATCCTGAAGTAATTGTGCTATTTTGCAGATTCCAGCCAGTTTGAGTATTTCTTAACAAGCTTGCTGATGGACTATGATCAGCTTCACCTTCAAGTAACTCTATTCTTTCTAGATAGTAATCTTGTTGCTCACCCGAAAAAGATGATTGAGCTTTTGGATTAAATGTATAGTCTTTTTCTTTCCATGTTGCATTTGAATCTAAAGAATCCCTATCACCAGATTTGTATAAATTCCTACCAAAAAAATAAAAATCGCTGAAATTGTAACTTTCGCTATAAACATCTCCTATAACAATTTTTGGAGGATAGAGCAATACTGCAGTTTCCAAACCAACTGAACCGTTAACTGAAGTCCTGGAAGTCATTATATCGATAATGTTGCTACTTGGCGTTATCTTATAGCACTCTGGAACTTGATTGAGCTGCATTAAGTAACAACTTAAACCAGTTGACGACGGAGCTAGATAGCTTTGGTTAAACCCAGTTAGTTCAGAAAAGTTTGGGTCATAATTCAAAACAACTTCATTTCCTGTCATCCCTCCATAGTAAGTATTGCCCGAAGTTTCATCAAAAACCTTAGTCTGCCCTACCATCATCTCTGGTAAATGATAAAATTCAGCCAAAGAGATAGATGGCCACAAAATCAAAACCCCGATTAGAGATACTTTTAGTAATCTAATTATTTTCATTGAACTTTACAATAGTATGAGACGCTTTCAACATCACTTGTTGCGGTTATGCTCCAGCTGATAGTTGTCCCGTTAGAAGGATATGCTCCATTGCCATAAGTTCCTTGCAATGGTATGCACTTAACTGAACCATTTGGTTTTGACACCAAAATGTCATCTGAAATAGTAACGGTTTGCCCTACCGTTAAATTGGTAACTTCAATAGTAACTTTGATTACATCACCGACCTGCAACGCGTATGGGTTAAAAGTTATATTGGGATCATCATTTCTGCTATGATTCTCTAATTTTTTGTACATATTGAACTTTGAACTCAAATCAACAATCCGAACTTCTCCTCCACCTCCACCAGCACCAAGAAGCTTATAACCATTTAAGTAATTAGAATAGCCTCCCTTTGCAGAAATACTAGTTAAAAGTAAAGATGTTCCGTTGGTCAACACCCCATCAGCGCCAACACTGTGACTCAAAGCAACCCAGTCTAAAAGTCCAGGAATGGGTGAATCTTCTTTATAGAACTCTTTAGTGTTATAATTTCTAACTTCTCCACCTATTGCGCTTATGCCATAAACTGCATCTTTTGGACTAGATACTGGGGTGGTAAAACCGTTTGCAGAGAGAAATACTGAACCACCTGCACCTGCACCTGAAAGTTCTTTCTCATTACCACCCTCAGAGTGTAAATAACCGGTTTTTCCATCAGCGGTTATTTGACTATTCAAGTTACTACCCCAATTAGAAATTATAATTTGACCGGAGGCAAAGATCTTGATCCTGCCACCACCGGCTCCTCCATTTGCACCGGCAATTTTTAAAACAACGCCGTGGAATTGATTTGCATGACCACCACCTGAACCAAAATCAAAATCATAATTTGTATCGTTATATGTTTGAGGAATTATTCCTTCGAACTCGGTGCCTCCTTCAGGATTTACACATCCACCATCACTTCCAATACAGTAACCTTGACCACCACGACCTTTATTACCTCCCCCATTTGCCCCGACCCGGGCTTGATTGGTCTCGATTACTCCATTCCCCCCTTTTGGCCCGTATCCCTTTGGATGAGTTCTGACTCCGCCAGGATATCCTTTTCCATCAACATCAATTCTAGAGCCTGAATTGATCTTCAAATCTCCAGATAGCTCAATATCAACTTTACGCCATCTATGAGCCCCTGTGGTTTCATCTACAACACTCGTGTCTTGTGCAGGCGCAGGATGGTGGGTTAGAACTGCACCATTTGTTAAAGTTAAATTTTTAAAATGCCTTTTTGAGTCACAGTTGAGAGTTTGGCTTTGACTACAAAATTGCCCAACTTTGTCTCCACTTTGAAAAACTCGTACATCATCCATGTAGTATATCCCTCCATTGAGTATTAGGTCATCTGTTTTCCCTATAGTCTCAGGAATAGAACCTCCACCCGAAAGCGTTATGGCTTGTGCTGTTTTTTGAGTATTAAATAGATCGGTAGTTACTCCTAAAGTTATAAGCACAGCCAAAAGAGGCAACATCAAATAAGTTATAGCTTGCCTAAGCCTAATTCTAGAAACTAGCGATAATCGCTTCATCTTCCCCTCACGACACATTAATACTTATTCATCAACATCAATATATGATGTTCATATTATATCAAATGCAATTTTTTTCTACAATATATCCAAGCCACCTTCCTAACCCCCGGGATTCAACCCCGCGGGTTGCTCGATTCTTCAATCATCTTTATCGTATCTTTATATAGTGTGTGTTCGATTTTTAGTACTTTTTTCTGAAGACTTTCCGGTGTTTCATCAGGATCAATATCTACTTTTTTCTGGTTCAATACTCGACCATTGTCATAGATCTCATCAACCAGATGAATTGTCGCCCCGCTCTGTGTGTCCCCACTTTCTATAACCGCCTTATGCACATTTGCCCCATACATTCCTTCACCTCCGTATTTTGGCAAAAGAGCAGGATGGATGTTTAGAATTTTATCTTTATAATGTCTCAATGTTTTATCGCCAATTTTTTTCATATAACCAGCCAAAATCACCAGATCAACTTCGTGCTCTTTAAGTGCAGCCAGTATTGCCTCATCTTCATTATCTGGATTTGTTTTTGAGTTAATGCAGATTGAATCAATACCTTCTTTGTTGGCTCTTTTCAATGTTTCAGAGTCAGCATTGTTGCTGATCACCAAAACCGGTGTCGATTCTAAGTAGCCCGAATTACAAGCATCCACTATTGCTTGCATATTTGACCCTCCGTGTGATGACAAAATCCCGAGTTTAAACTTTTTCATATTTCTCCTCTGTCATTCCCGCGTAGGCGGGAATCTACTGATAGTTATTCCAACGGCTCAGTTAAATTTATGTGAGCCGATAGACTTAAATTATACAGTCCTAGACTATCATTATATTCTTGCTTCTACAACCTCACCCCATGACATGATTCGAATTCTTTTTCATACACTTCAAATCAGTGGGTAACTTTTTCATAAATTATTTGCTTGGCCAATTTGCAATTATCTGCAATATAAAACCCACAACAAGAAAAATTAATCCGAGCATGGCTTTCCTCGATTGACCCAATCGATCTTTAACTTTTGGAAGTTTAAGTTTCTCCCTTTCTGTTTTGCCTGACCATCTTGAAACTCCAAGTTCGATAGCCTTTTCCTTACTAATTACAAGACTGTAAGAAAGAAATATCGCGCCAATGATATCTAAACCTAATCCGATAATGTTAACCCACTGGTAATTCATAATTTATTTTTAAGTTTCTTAATTCTTTTTGCATACCAGTCCGTATCAATTTCCCACTTGTTTGCTTCTTCACAAAGCCTGATGGCATTCTTAAGCTTCTTCTCGTGTTCAAGTAACATAATTGCACGTTGAAAAGCAGGTACAGTTTTTACCATCGGAATTCCTTCATCTTTGATATCGATGGCCAATTGCCAAAATAAAATCCTTCCCTTTACACAAATTGCCCAAAAATCATCCCTGAGCTTTTGGGGGAAATCATTCTTTTTCAGTTCGTGCCACAATTTTTCTATCTCAGCCAAATTTTCGAAATATTCGCCGTTATTATTCATTTGCCCAAACCAGTTATTAATATTATTTAATGAATTTAAATTTCAGAAGGAGTAACTTTTTCATTTTTTGTTTATTATTTTCACTAATTGATCAAAAACAATATCGAATGTTTTCTCTTCAAGAGATCCAACATCTCGATGCAGTGTGTCGTGCACGTTTGGCAATAGTTGCTTGTCCTCTGCTATTTGTTTCTGAAATTCAATAATTTCTCTTTTAACCAGTTCTTCAAGTGGCAATGGAATTCTCTGATCTGGAAACTGATTTTCATTTTTAGCAATAGGATATTTGCCAGCATATACAGCACACTTGCTCCAAATTTCTAAATATCTTTTTTCTTCTTCATTGGTTTCTATGCCCGCTTCGGAAAACAGCTTTACCAAATCATGTCCAATTTTACCAAAAGTAATACTACCATCTTTTTTGAAATATTTGTCAGGATCATTTTGCACTAAAATACATTTTACTAAATTTTCTAACGAATAACAGAAAAGCATTCTTATAATTCGTGCAGTCCAGAAGACCGGAAATCTTGGTTTGGTTTTTTTATCAAATACACATTCTCTTACTTCATCATCATAAGAGAGCAGTACTTTTGATGAATATTTCAAGTTAATAGCCTCATTGGTCCAAACTCTTGGATTCGTGATCGCAAGATTTTTCTCAAAATCCCAAACATTTCTTTTGTTTTGATGTTTTTTATCCATTTATATATACGCTAGTACTTTGTAGCTGATTTTACAAGGCTGGACGGAATTTCCAAAATTCTTTTCCATACTCCCTACACTAAACCCGATTAACCCAAAACTTCCACCTCGTAGGTGGCAGTTCCAAACGGCTCAACATCATATTTAGCCGTTTTTTATTATCTGTCTAGTCCAAGAGTTACTTATTTGAAGGAAATTATCTGATAGCCGTGTTTTTCTACTTCTTCTTCTGGCCAATACTTTATCTCTTTAGTCTTTCCGACATAAGTTACTTCTTTTTCGAGCACTCTGCCGGTGTACTTTTTAGTTCTTGGGTCGTATTCTTTCAGTACCAATATGTCGCCTTCGTTGCACTCCCAATCAGCAAGACGAAGTTCATAGGTTTTTTTACCATCCTTAATAAGTTGAAACATGTCCGGCCAAGTCTTTTTCTCAATTCTCATATTTATCCAATGTATTCAAATCTCGGGATTTCTTTCCCGTCCTTGTTTATAGTTTCCAAAAACATCTCTTTTGGTCTTGCCCACATAGTATTTGCACCTTTGCCTTTTACGGGATCGGGGTGATTGTAGATTACCATCTCCTCCATAGTCTCACTGTGCAAAGCAACACCGATAACTTCGACCTCCATCCCCTTAAAATGTTTGTACTTTCCAAGTTTTACATTCATGATATTTTGATTAATATTTATCTCTATATCATTATGCGCCAATATGAACAAAATGGAAAGTTTCTAACGGCTCACGACGATTGTGAGCCGTTAGTTTATGTCGCATTTTCTATTATTAGCCTCGTAGCACTACGCCACTTAACAAGGTACTATATTACAACAAAAAAAGTCCAACTTCTGTTGAACTGTTTTTGGCAGCCCATCGCGGACGTTGTTAGAACTTGTTTGATAAATCAGGCAGAATTGATTACTATATAATTACTATGAACTCTGTCAAACTAGTCACCTTTGAATTCAATAGCAATCCTCCCAAAAATCAACTGCTTTCAGCAGCAAAGCTTTACTGTGAAATATGGCAGGAAGAACCCTGGAATGAAGAGTGGACTATTGAAAGAGCATCTGATAAGCTTACTAAAATTTTGTCACGCGAAGGAAGTCTGCTAATATTTGCAATGATTAATGATGAGGTTTGTGGCTTTGTCGGTGGCAAACCAACAACTACCGAAGAGCTGGACGAGCGAACAAAAAAATCTCTCGCCGATACACTGAACCCGAATGAAATATTCTCCATCGCGGAGATTGGCGTTGGTAATACTCAAAGAGGACAAGGACTTGGAAAAAAGCTCTTAGGAGGGATGATTGAACGAGTATCACCCGACAATGACGTAAGAGTTGTATTACATACCGATATTAAAGCCGAATCAGCTAAACGTTTATATGCGAGTTTGGGGTTTAGAGATACAGCGATCACTGACTCTAAGGTGCCAACTCACACCTACTGGATTCGATAAACAAATATTTTACACAAACTAAAACAACTAGTCTGGTACTAGTTGTTATAAGTCTGGCAGGGAAGGCGGGACGCTCACGCGCTCATTCCATTCGCTTCTAAAAACCCACGGTTTCTAGTATCTTCCTCCCACGGAGAAACATCTGTTTCCCCGACCCCCTTCGGGTTCGAGCCCCTATCTCATATACCAAGAACCACACTAAAAAATATTTTAGTGTGGTTCTTGGCAGGGAAGGCGGGACTCGAACCCGCAACCGCTGGTTTTGGAGACCAGTACTCTAGCCAATTGAGCTACTTCCCTAAAATACGGATTATATCCGTAATTATTTTGTCTCTTTAAAAATGGTTCTCTTTTTGCAAATTTTACAGAATTTCTTAAGTTCTAGTCTTTTCGCAACATTTTCACCTTTTGTTCTTTTCTCAGATTGTATTCTGTGACTGTTGCACTCTGTGCATTCAAGATCTATTGTCACTCTTGCATCTTTTGCCATAACTATCCTAACTAGTATTAATTTAAGGAGCCACCTGTCGGGATTGCCTGTCCGCCGTAGGCGGGAACCGACAACTTGTCTAATCTAAACTATGAAGTGTTTGATTAAATATTTGAATGGAGCCACCTGTCGGACTTGAACCGACAACCTACTGTTTACAAAACAGTTGCTCTACCATTGAGCTAAGGTGGCGTAATGCTTTTTGTAATATTAATCTTTATAAATTCACACCTATTTAGCCATTGTCCGCCAAAGGCGGATCAGCCTATGGCTGAAGCTAAGGTGGCGAAATGCCATTAAGATAATTCGATATTTGTCGTTTAACGAATTTTCTTCCGGAACCACTTTTTAAAAACTTCTCTCTGCCAATCGCATCCAGTTTATTCAAGTATTGCTCAGAATATATTAGCCGCCAATTTCCATTCTTTTTGCGAGTATATTTGCCACCCGACTTCGTATTATGTTCGTATATTCTTCTATCGAGATTAGATGTATAGCCAATATACCATGACTTATCACTCTGTTCTTCCAATATATACACATAATAAAAAGTTTCCATGACATCATGACATATAGTAACGTAAAATCAGATTACTGATCACGTCACACGTAAATCTGTGGCAGCGCCACGTGGGAGTGGTCTGCTAATATAATGCGAGGCAGCGCCACGTGGGAGTGGCTTACCACGACTTTACGTGGTGCTGGGAGCAGGATTCGAACCTGCGAAGGCACAAGGCCGTTAGATTTACAGTCTAATGCGTTTGACCACTCCGCAATCCCAGCACGTCTTGGAGCCGACACCCGGAATCGGACCGGGGACCTCATCCTTACCATGGATGCGCTCTACCGACTGAGCTATGTCGGCGTAAACGCCACAAAACATAAATTATCACGTGTGTTATTATACGCGATTATTCAACATTTAGCAACTTCTATTTCGTCCCCATTACAGTCTTATGGTCTCGAAGCTTTCCCTCCGCTTCCATCGCAAGCTGTTTATACTCTTTATTGTCAATGTTTAGCGTGGCAGCTCGTTTCAGAGCTTTTGCGGCTTTTGCGAACTGTCGAACCATCAGGTAAGACTTTCCAAGTCCTGCTTGCCAACTTGCTTCATTTCTATCCAGATTAACTGCTTTTTGAAAATGAATTATTGCATCATTATATTTTTCCTGTGCATAACAAAGCCCTCCAAAACTTGCGTGGGCTAAGCCGTTGTCTTTATTACATTTCAGCGCGATCTTCAAGGCTTCTTCCCCATCTTGATACTGTTTTTTCTCAATCGCTATCGCGGCGATAAATGCATAAGCCTGGTCAGCATGTTTGTCTAATCC